>JAISCA010000052.1 GCA_031265875.1 Propionibacteriaceae bacterium | reverse complement strand
GGGGCTCAAACTAAGTGCCGGACCACCGCCCTAGCGTCTGGCTGTCTCAGCGGCTAGGCGCTAGGGGCCGCCGTCGGGGGACCGTTGCATTAGAGACGCTTGCGGTGCCCCGGCGGCGGTTCAACCCGCTCGTTCTCGGCCGTCTGGCCCAGGGTCTGGATGTCAGGCCGGATTGTGTCGGTGGCGGCACGTAAGCTGGGAGACGTGATGGATGGACTGCTGCACCAGGCGGAGTGGGTGAGGCTCGAGGCCATGAGCGGCCTCGATCAGGCCGCTCAGTCTGCTCAGGGGCAGTACTTCACGCCAGAGCGAGCCTCCGCGCTGGTCGCCTCGCTGCCGAGGCTGTCGCGGGCCGAGTCGTTGCGAATCCTTGATCCGGGCGCTGGCTCGGGTATGTTGACTGCGGCCATCGTGGACCGCGTCTGCCGCGAAGGCTTGATTGCCCGGCTTGAGGTCACCGCCGTCGAACTCGACTCGACGCTCATCTCCACGCTCGCCAAGACCGCTGAGTTGTGCCGACAGCATGGACTACGGACCGGTGTTGAGGTTGAGGTCAAAGTCGTCCAGGGTGATTTCATCACTCTCCAGACAGGTTTAGAGGCCGAACTGGGTGATGATTTCGATCTGGTCATCATGAACCCGCCGTACAAGAAGTTGGCCGCGCTTTCGTGGCAGCGGCGGGCGATGGCGGCCATGGGTTGGGAGACCGGGAACTTGTATGCCGCGTTCCTGGCATTGGGCGTCGATTCGCTTGGACCGGGTGGTCAACTTGTCGCTATCACCCCGCGCTCGTTCGCCAATGGCCCGTACTTCGAGCGGTTCCGCCAGCGCCTCCTCAGCCAGGTCGTGTTCGACCGGCTCCACACGTTCGAGTCACGTTCAACCGTGTTCGCAGACACCGGCGTCCTTCAAGAAAATGTTGTTTTCACCGCCACCAAGGGCGGAGCGCCCCGCCGGGTGACCATCACGTCATCGCATGACCACACCGATGGTCTCAGCGAGCGAACGGTCCGCTATGAGGAACTGGTTTCCCCCGACGACAGGCACCGGTTCATTCGGATCACCACCGACAACGATGACGACCGTGCGGTCAAAGCGATGCGGTCACTCCCAGCGTCATTGTCCACTTTGGCGGTGAAGGTGTCCACGGGCCGTGTGGTCGATTTCCGGGCGCGGCAGAACTTGCAAGACACCCCGGCCTCTGGAAGCCTGCCGTTGGTATATCCGGGCAACCTTCGAGGCGGCCGGATCCAGTGGCCCCGTTCTATCGGCAAGGCGCAAGGCTTCCAGTTGCTTCATGAAGCCGACGCCAAGGCTTTGTTACCCAGCGGCTTTTACGTTGTGGTGAAGCGGTTCTCCGCCAAGGAGGAGCGGCGTCGTATCGTCGCCGCCGTGTGGGACCCCACACAGCATGGCGACCAGCCCGTCGCCTTCGAGAACCATCTCAACGTGTTTCACGCGGGAGGGGAAGGTCTCGACCGTGAACTGGCGTGGGGGTTGTGCGGATGGCTCAACAGCTCTGTGGTGGACCGGTACTTCCGCACCTTCTCCGGCCACACCCAGGTCAACGCCACAGACCTGCGGTCGATGAATTATCCCGGCGAGGAAGCGCTACGCCGACTGGGCCATGAACTTGACAGCCTGCCTGGTCAGGAAGAGCTGGACCAACTGGTCAGCAAGATGACGTTAGAGACGGCAGCAGCATGAAAGAAGAGGCGGCAGACCGGGTTGAGGACACCCGCATCATCTTGGAGTCACTCGGGTTCGACGCCGAGCGATCCAACGAACGTTCCGCTCTCGTGCTGCTGGCTCTTCTGCGTCTGAATCCCGACGACCCCTGGCGGGACGCCCAAGCGTCGCCGCTCGGGACACGGGCCATCATGGACTGGATCAGGGACGAGTACGGCGTCACCTACGCGCCGAACACTCGTGAGAAAGTCCGCCGGTTCACCCTCCATCAGTTCGTGGACGCCGGGTTGGTGGTCGAGAACCCAGACGACCCGGCCCGGCCCGTCAACTCGCCCAAGTGGTGCTACCAAGTCAGAACGGAGGCCCTGGCCGTCATCCGAGCGCAAGGCTCCGATGATTACGACCGACTCTTGGCCGACTATCTCCATACCTCCTCCGGCCTGGTCGCCCAATACGCTTCCGAGCGGGAGATTGCCCGAATTCCCGTGGTGCTGCCCGACGGCAGCCCGGTGACGCTCAGTCCCGGCGGACAGAACGTGCTCATCAAAGACATGGTGGACGACTTCTGCTCCTACTACGCTCCTGGTGGCCGCGTCCTGTACGTCGGCGACGCGGACGAGAAGTGGGCAGTCTTCCACGAGGACGAACTGGCGGCCCTCGGCGTCACCCTGGACAAGCATGGCAAGATGCCGGACCTCGTGGTCTACCTGCCCGACAAGAACTGGCTCGTCCTGCTCGAAGCCGCCGCCAGCCACGGCCCCGTCGATGGTCAGCGCCACTCTGAACTGTCGGCCATGTTCTCCGACTCGACCGCCGGGCTGGTCTATGTGTCCTGCTTCCCGTCACGCGCCATCATGCGTAAGTACCTCACGCTGATCGCATGGGAGACCGAGGTCTGGTGCGCCGACGACCCAACCCACCTCATCCACTTCAACGGCGAACGCTTCCTCGGCCCCTACGAGTAGAAGCGCTCGACCAAAAAAGCGAATCTGCCGGTGGCTTCTGCGCCTCAGGGGCCCAGATCGGCGGGGACGAGGGTGAAGAAGGGCGGGCCGGCCAGAGGGCGGATGGCGCGGTAGTCCTGGTCCAGGGTGAGGAGCAACGTGGTCTCGGCCTGGGCGGCGATCACGACGTTGTGGGCGTCCGCGACGTCGATGGTCCCCGGCTTGGGGCGCTGGCGGCGTAGCTGATCCGCGTAGGACTTCAGCAGCGAGTCCATCAGACCACAGTCCTCCGCCACCAGGGGGACGATCGTGTAGAAGCCCTCGGCCAGGTTGGCCAGGAAGCCGGAGACGGCGCCGGCGTGCCCACCAGCCCGGAGGAGATAGCAGGTCTCTGTCACGACGCAGGGGCTGATGAACACCTCGGAGGCGTCCTCCAGCGCTTGGCGGCAGCCCTCGTGCGCGGGCTCGGCCGCGACGATGGCGGCGACGACGCCGCTGGTGTCGGCCACGATCCTCATTGGCCGAACCCGGCCATGAGCTCGTCGTAGCGGTCGAGGACGGTCGGCCCCGGGGAGGCGGTCTGGAGTGGCGGTCGCTGACGCAGGAGCTGCTGCACGACGTGGTCGATCCCATCCCGGATCAAGTCCGCCTGGCTGCGGCCCGACAACTGCGCCGCCTGCTCCAAGGCCTCTTTGCGGCTGTCGTCCAGGTACACCGTCGTCTTAGTCATGCCACCCACTATGCCATACATATGGGTGGTGCTATGGGACAAGGATCAGGGAGACTTATCTACGGCGCGCGAGACGGTCTCGGGTGATCGCCCGGGTCACCGAGCGGATGGTCTGGCGGCACACCGCTCTCGCCGCCAGTCTCGTTGTCCCCCCCGTCGTGCTGTTGACAGGGCGACGGGGGGCGTAGCGTGCCCGCCATCTGGCCTTCTCCGTCGGCCTTCGGGCTGCCACCAGTCGTACAACTGAATAAAACACGATTGAGGCGAACGTCGAGCGCTGACGCTTGTGGGTGCGCCGATTGAAGTGTTAACGCTGTTTTGTTGGGGAAGCCGGTCGAAATCCGGCGCTGACCCGCAACGGTAGTCGACGGTCACGATTCAGTGGCTGAGTGAGCCCGAGAACCAACTGGCAGCGAGCGTTCTTAAACCCGCCGAGGTCTGCGGGGGCGCCCGGTGGGTGGTCCTCGAGATCGCTCACCGAAAG
>JAISCA010000013.1 GCA_031265875.1 Propionibacteriaceae bacterium | reverse complement strand
CACACCAACGACGAGCTCTTTTCACGTGGCGTGTATCCATGGACCAAATCGACAACCCTCGGCGCCTACTTCGTCAGCGCGACATCGAGCCACTACGACTGGGCCATGAAGAAGCTACGCAAGCACAAGCGCACCTTCTCCGGTTGACCTGAAGCAGGTCAACCCCCTGGGCGCTACGACACGGCGTGGACGATCTTGGCGTCACCGAAGATCGCACGACTCGTCGGCAAACTGCGGATGGTCTCGATCGCTGTAAGGAGCGCTGATTCCTTCGCAGTCAGTGCGGCTTCGACCCGATCGGCGACCGGGGCTTCGCTGCAGCCCAACTCACAGGCGTGTGACGATGCGTTCGCGGTGGAATCGGGCGACAACGAAGAAGAAGGTGGCCAGGTCGATGATGACTAGTGCCGCGGCGGCGATGAGCGCGACCGGAACATCGAAGAGCATGAGCCCGGTCGCCTGGCTGACGATGAGAGCCAGGATCGGGAAGACGATGAACATCGCCGCTCCCTGCGCACCCTGCATCGTGCTGGATCGCCCGGAGACGGCGACGATGAGGCTGGTGGCGAGGAACCCAACGAGCGGGACGAGGACGACGACCAGCACCGCCCAAGTCCAGGTGGGGAAGAAGACGCCGCCCATCGCCGGTCCGCCGAGGAGGTTGACGATGGTCGCGTAGAGGATGAACGCGGCCCAAGTCAGAAAGACGGCCGGTATGACTGAGCCCAGCACCTTCGCGAGCACGAGTTCCCGGTTAGTGAGGGGCGTGTACAGGAGCCCTTCGATGGTCTTGCGTTCTTTCTCCCCGACGAAGCTGGAGCTGGCTGTGATCGAGGCCGTCATCACAGGGATGATGAGGAAGAAGGGGGCGAGGACGAAGACGATGACCGTATAGATGATCGTCTGATCCGCAGTGTAGCCGGCTGGGACGATACCAGAAGGCAAATTGTCGAGGAAGCCCTGCCACTCGCCGGTCGTCGAGGTGAGGATACCGCTGCCTCCCAGCAGGACGACTGCGCTGGGGATGAGGACGGCGAACACGAGCGGCACGATGGCCAGCGAGGTGAGGAGCTGCTTGTTCCTCACGACTTCGAGCCAGTCTTTCCGCATCACGGCCCAGACGCGCTGCCAGTCGATCATCACAAGACCTCCTCGTTGAGCGTGGCGAAGTAGTACTGCTCGATCGTCGGCGTCACCGGCGCTATGGCTTGCACCGGGATGCGCTCGGCGACGAGTGCGGTGACGAGCTCGGGGACGCGGGCTTTGTCTGGCGTCGAGAACGCGAGTGCGCCGGCCGAGCTTGTCTCTGGCGTCCTGCCGATGCTGGATGTGACGACCTGCGCAGCCCGTGCGAGGTCGCCACCGACCGTGAGGGTGTAGCGATGCTCGGGCCAGCGTCGGCGGAGCAGCTCGTCCACCGCACCTGTGCTGAGCAGTTCACCGGAGCGGATGATACCGATGTCGTCACAGAGGGTTTCGAGGCCGTGGAGCTGATGGGTGCAAATGATGACCGTGGTGTTGAGAGAGCGGATCATCTGCTTGAGGTACTCGATCAGATCGGCCGACGCCTCCGGGTCGAGCCCTGCGGTGGGCTCATCGAGGAACAACAGCTCGGGCTGATGAAGTATGGCCCGTCCGATGGCGAGCTTCTGCTTCATGCCCTTGCTGAACTCGCCGACGAGGGAGTCCGCCCGCGCGGACAGGCCGAGCACATCCAGCACCTGATCGACTCGCCCGGCCAGCGCCTTGGGCCTGACCCCGTAGAGGGCTCCCCAGATACGCAGGTTCTCGCGGGCGTTGAGGCTGTCGTAGAGGCTCGTGTCGGTCTGCACGCCGATCCGGCCCCGGAGCCTATCGGCATTGTTGGCGCTAACCGATTCGCCGAACAGTGTGACTTCGCCCTGATCGGGTGTGAGGAGCCCTGTCAGCAGCCGGAGGGTGGTGGTCTTGCCCGAGCCGTTGGGCCCGAGCAAGCCGTATGCACGACCTCGTGCGACGCTGAACGAGAGGTTCGAGACGACCTGGTGGTCGCCGAACCCCTTTGACAACGCTGACGCGGTGACGATGATGTCCTGCGGCGCTCTCTGGGCGGACAGGTCGAGGCTCATGGGGTCTCATCCTTCGATGGAGCGCTCTGGCTTGGTGATGCGCTGGCGGCGTGCCAGGCCCGCCGCAGCCCCGAACGCAGCGGCATGACGATGACGGCCAGTGAGCCGGCTAAGGCGGCGGGGAGCGCGGCGACTGTGAGCAGTCCCCACCGGCCGCCGGGACGACGGGCTTGCGCGACCGTGGCGGCGACGACACTGGCTGATATCACAGAGAGCGACGTCGCTCTCGCCGCCCGCACGAGCCGATCCTCGACCGGCACGTTCCTCCGTCGCGCCCAGAGGGCTGGGCCGAGGCCAAGCGCGACCGCGCCGAGCAAGGTCCACTTGGGCGCGTCGCCCCGAGGCTGGCCCGTTATTCCGAATCCCGATGCGACGGACGATGGCAACGAGCGCCAAAGAAGGGCCAGAGTCGCTGCCGTCATCCCCGCGATAATCAGCGGAACGCGCCTCACAGCGCTCAGATCAGGTTCGGGGATGGAACGGAGCACGTCGGCGTCAGCGTCATCAGGACGGATCAGGCCCGTCCGCACCGCGACGGCGCCGAGATTGAGCGACCAGCCGACGCCGAACAAACGGGGCACGAACAGGCGGGGATTGGCCGGGTCCCACACCCGGGAGCGAACCTCGGCGCTTACAGGCCCACGCGTCTCAATCGGAACACCGAACACGCGCCAGCTAGGTGAACTATCGGATGACTCGTCAGCCAGCGCATCCAGCAAGTCGGCGGCGTAATGCCCTGGCTCACCCAACACGGCGACGGGATCGCCGCCGACCTCAGCCAGCTCTTCGAGCTGCGCCGACAAGGCCTCCAGTGCCCGCCTACGATCCGCGCGGGACAGACCTCCCAGACGCGCATGCACAGCGCGCAGGTACTCCACTGTCATGACTTCCCCTCCCTGAGAATCTCTGCCATCGCGCCGCTCAGCGCGCCCCAGGCGACGACACCTTCGGTCAGCGACGCGCGCCCTTCTAAGGTCAGTCGGTAGTACTTCCTGGGTGGACCGCCGGCGGCCTCAACCCAACGCGTCGTGACCAGTCCGGCCTTGTCCAACCGCGCCAGCAGCGGATACACGGTGCCTGGTGTCGCTCTCAGCGCCGGGAAAGCGTCGAGTCGATCGATGATCTCGATCGAGTAACACTCCTCCCGGTCGAGCACCGCGAGGATCGCCAGCTCGATCACGCCTTTACGGAGCTGCCTGGAACGGTCACTAGTAGGCATAACCTATATCCTTGCACTACAAGGTACATGGGTCAAAAGAAGTATGGGTCAAAAGGAACTCTTGGCGGGAAAGTCGTCAAAGCTGTCGCCTTCGGATGGTCCTGCCAGCAGGTTCGCTTTGCCCAGCGACGACATACTGGAACGGTGGCGGAGATCAAGAAGGCCCAGAGTCTCATCTGGGCGGTCGAGCGTCTGCTCGGGGCCAAGAGCGGGAGCCTGGGCGGCCTGATCCGCCTGTTCGACGGACTGGACCAGGCGAACGGGCCCGATGAAGGCGAGTGAACCCGAGACTTTAGCCCGGCCGCAGCCGAGGGATTTCCGGCTGTTGCTGACCGGACAGATCGTCACCGTGCTGGGCTCGACGCTGCTGCGCTTCGCCCTCTCGCTCCACATCCTGGACAGCACCGGCCGGGTGGACCTGTTCGCCGCCCTGTTCGGCCGGACGACCCTCAGAGGGGAATCGATGTGACGAAGAGCAAGGCCTATCCCGTCGCCGTAGGAGGGTCGGGCCACTGTCGCCACAGACCACCTCAGGCCAAAGCCAGACCGCGCGGAAAGGAATGGAATTTAGCGCATGAACGCAGTCATCGAGACGCATAGCCTGAGCAAGGCATTCGGGGACAAGGAGGTGATCCGCGATTGCGGCCTGTCGGTCAAGAAGGGCGAGATCTACGGCTTCCTGGGCGCCAACGGGGCCGGGAAGACGACCGTGCTGAAACTAATCTCAGGCCTCCTGCGTCCAACCCTGGGTTGGATAGAGGTCGCGGGGCTGGACGTGGCGGCCAACCGGGAGGCCGTGCTGGCGAAGATCGGCAGCATCATCGAGGTCCCGCTGTTCTACGAGCATCTTTCCGCCGCTGAGAACCTGCGCATCCACCTGGCCTACCTCGGGTTTGAGGGCCGGGCCGAGGTGGCGGACGCGCTGGCGCGGGTCGGGCTGCCGCGCAGCAGTGACCAGAAGGTCTCCACCTTCTCGCTGGGGATGCGCCAGCGCTTGGGCATAGCCCGGGCGATCATCCACCGACCTGAGATCCTGTTGCTGGACGAGCCGATCAACGGTCTCGACCCGGCCGGGATCAGGGAAATGCGCGGATTGCTCAAGGCGCTGTCCCGGGACGAGGGCGTGACCATCATGATCTCCAGCCACATCATCTCCGAGATCGAGCACGTCGCGGACACCATAGGCGTCATCGCGGACGGGACCATGATGTGCCAGACCCCTATGGCGGCGCTGTTGGAAGAGTGCCCGGACGGGCTGGAAGACCACCTGATCGACCTGATGAGCGGAAGGATGGCCCATGCTTAAGCTGATCCGACTGGAACTGGCCAAGAACGACATCCGTCCCTACCTGTTGGCCGTGCTGGGGATCACCGCCGCCATGATTGGATTCACCTACTTCTTCGCGGAAGTTCCCAATATGGAAGAAACGGCTGAGTTCGGGACCTATCTCGATGTGATCCTCGTCGTTTCGGTCCTCTCCATGGCGTCGTTCTGCGTCTTGGCGGCGGTGATGTTCTCCCGCTTCGTGATAAGCGAATACGCCGGGAAACGGGCCATCCTGCTGTTCTCGTATCCGATCGACCGCAGAAGGGTGTTGGCGGCGAAGCTCGTCTTCGTCTGCGGCTTCGTCTTCGCCGGGCGCCTGATCAGCGACACGGTCGTGTTCGGGTTGTTCAATCTGACCGAGCGCTTCGCTCCGATCGTGCGGGAGGGCGTGCTGTCCGACGCGATCCGCCAAGCCGCTCTCTTGATCCTGGTGGAGGCCTTCCTGGCCGTGGCCATCGGCCTGATCGGCCTGTTCTTGGGGTTCTGGCGCAAGTCCGTGCCGGTCGCCATAGTGGCTGCTGTCGTCTTGTGCTGCCCGGTGTCGAACTTCGGTTCCCCGGCGCTCATGGTCGCCGCGCTGGCCGTGGCCGCGATAGCCGCCGCGATCCTGCTCGGCGTCCTGGCCAGCCGGGTCGACAAGATGGAGGTCTGACGGTTAGGAGAGCCATGACGATACTCATCTTGGAAGACGACGCTGGCCTTTCCCACGGGATCGAACTGGCGCTCGAATCGGCTGACCGGACCTTCCTGCGCTGCCAGACCGTGGCCGCCGCGACCGCAGAGCTGCGCCAGCACGACCCCGACTTATTCCTGCTGGACATCAACCTGCCGGACGGTTCGGGGCTGGACTTCTGCGCCCGTCTACGCGCCGCTGGGCACAACGCTCCCGTTCTCATGCTGACCGTCAACGACACTGAGCTCGACCTGGTGACCGGTTTGGCCAGCGGCGCGGACGACTACGTCACCAAGCCGTTCTCGCTGGCCGTGCTGCGCGCCAGGGTGGACGCCTTGCTCAGGCGCGGCCACTATTCAAACGTCGCCCGAATCGACGGCTTCCGGTTCGACTTCGAGGCCCAGCGGTTCGAGAAAGACGGCCGGCCGATCGAATTGCCGAAGACGGAGGCCCGGCTCCTACGGGCGCTGTTCACGCACCCGGGGCGGACTATGACCCGCCAGCGATTGTCGCGGCTGGTTTGGCCGAACGGCGCGGAGTATGTGGATCCGAACGCGCTGTCGGTGGCGGTGCGACGGCTGCGCAACCTACTGGAAGACGAGCCGTCGCGGCCCCGGCACATCAAAACTGTTCATGGCATCGGCTACAAGTGGGTCGGGGGCATATGAGGACCGGCCGCCGCTCGGCGCAGAGGCTCGACGCCATGCTGGACGACGCGCTGGCTGGCACTTTCAGCGTCCGGGACTACGACGAGACCATCGTGTCCAAGATCGAGTCGAAGATGGCCAAACTGCTCGACGCCTCCCGTTCGCAGCAGGCGCGGGTCGCCGACGAGCAGCGGCGCGTCCACTCGCTGATCAGTGACATCTCCCACCAGACCAGAACGCCGCTGGCGAACGTCTCGCTGTACGCGCAGCTTCTGATGGAACAGGGACTGGACGAGCCACAAGCCAGGCTGGCCAGGCAGATCGTCACGAACACGGAGAAGCTCGACTTCCTCATCCAACAGCTGGTCAACACCTCACGGCTGGAGAGCGGCCTGATCCGGATGGCGCCCAGGCTGGCCGACGCGCGGGAACTGATTCGCGCCGCCGCCGCCGGCTGCGAGTCAGACGCCGACTCGAAGGGCATACGACTGGTCGCCGCTGTCGGCGACAGCCCGCTGATGGCTAGTTTCGATCCGCGCTGGTGCGGCGAGGCGCTGGTCAACATCATCGACAACGCGATCAAGTACACGCCCGCCGGCGGTGAGGTGCGCGTCTGCGCCGTCGCCTACGAGATGTTCGTCCGAATCGACGTGGCGGACAGCGGACGTGGCATCGCCGAGGCCGACCTGCCGAAAGTGTTCGGGCGCTTCTGGCGCGCGGTGGAATCGGCGGACCATCCCGGTGCGGGCTTGGGCCTGTATCTCGCCCGCCAGATCGTGACCGGCTGCGGCGGGTACATCCACGCCCGGTCAGCCCCTGGACGGGGGAGTGTCTTCTCGGTCTTCCTGTCAAAAGTGAAAGACGGTCGAAAGACCCCCGCAAGAACCCAGGTCCAGGCTGGTGAGGCAAGCCCAAGCCAGCAGTCGGGAGGACCACAGTGAACATATTGAGAACGGCGGACCTGAAGAAGCATTACGGCGGCCCGCCCTCCGGGGCCGCACTGGTCCGGGCGCTGGACGGCGTCGACCTGGCCGTCGAACAGGGCGAATTCGTGTCCGTGGTGGGCAGCTCGGGCAGCGGCAAGTCCACCCTCTTGCACATGCTGGGCGGGCTGGATCGGCCCACGGCGGGATCAGTCGAGATCAGCGGTCAGCCGATCTTCGCGATGCGGGACGACGAGCTGACCATCTTCCGCCGCCGCCACATCGGGTTCGTCTTCCAGAGCTACAACCTGGTCCCGGTCCTGACCGTAGAGGAGAACATTCGGCTGCCGCTGGAACTCGACGGGAGCGAACCGGACGGGCCATTCATCAGCCAAGTCATCGACCTGCTCGGGCTGTCGGACCGAAGGCGCTCCCTGCCGAACCAGCTGTCCGGCGGCCAGCAGCAGCGGGTCGCCATCGCCCGTGCCTTGGCCGCCAAGCCCGCCATCGTCTTGGCCGACGAGCCGACCGGGAACCTCGACAGCCGCGGCGGCCTGGACGTCATGGGACTGCTGAAAATCAGCGGTGAGAGGTTCGGCCAGACCATCGTCCTGATCACCCACAACCCTCAGATCGCGCAGATGGCCGACCGCATCATCCGGATCGAGGACGGCAGGATCGCCTCGTGACCGGAAGCCACGACAGAGCCATCCGCCGCGTCACGCGGCGCTCCCTCAAACAGAACCGCAGCCACACCCTTTTCACCGTCTTGGCCATCACGCTGTCTGCGGCCATGATCTCAGCCGTCTGCGGGTTCGCCGCCAGCGGACGGCAGATGGTGTTCGACTTCCTGGGCCAGGACGTCATGGAGGCGCAGCTCTACAGCGCCACGGTGTACACCGTCGCAGCGGTCTTCGGCGCCATCCTGGTGGCGACCTCCATCATCATCGCGTCGAACGCTTTCCGAGCCAGCGCGGGGGAACGGACCAGGCAGTTCGGCCTCCTCGGGGCTGTCGGCGCGACACGGAAGCAAATCTCAGCGGCGGTGGTCTACGAGGGCGTCTTCCTGTGCGCCCTGGGCATACCCCTGGGCCTGCTGGTCGGCAACGCCATCCACCTGGCGGGCGCGGGCATCGTCGACGCGCTGTTCGGGGAGGTCAACGCCGCCAGAATGGTCCACGGCGCGAACGGCGCCAGCGAACTCCATTTCATCTATGTGTTCTCCTGGCCGGCCACGGCGCTGGCCGTGGTCGTATCCTTCGCCACCGTCCTGATCTCGGCCTGGCTCCCCGCCCGCCAAGCCTCCCGAGTCTCGCCCATCGACGCCATCCGCCAGACCAGGCCGAGCCCGGCGTCGGCCCAGTCCGTCCAGCTGTCCCCTCTGACCAGACGGCTGTTCGGGTGCGAGGGCGGGCTGGCCGCCAAGTACGCCAAGCGCCACCGCCGCAGCTACCGGGCGACGGTGACGGCTCTGGCCATCAGCGTCATCTTGTTCATAGCGGTCTCATTCTTCGCCAGCGGGATGGAGCGGTCGATGGCGGCCGCGCTGCCCTACGCGGGCGTCACCGCCGGAGCGGAATACATCGCGGCCGAGGACCGCCGCCTGCCACCCCCAGTGAGCGCCCGTGTGGCTGACCGGTTGGCCGAGTATCCCGGCGCCGTCATCCACCTGGAAGAAACCACCGAAGACGGCCAAGCCTTGACCGTGTGGCTGGCCGAGACCGACGATGTGGCAGGGTTCAGGGCCTATGCCAGGTCCGTGCTCGACCAAGTCATCGGAGCGCCGTCAGCCGGCGAGTACCGACTGAACACCTACGACGCCTCCCAGATCACGGCCGGGCAAAGAGCGATCATGCTCGCGGTCAGGCTGTTCGCGTACGGCTTCGTCGCTCTGCTGACGTTGATCGCCGTCACCAACGTCATCAGCACGGTGGTGACGAATCTGCGTCTGCGCCAGCGTGAGTTCGCTTTGCTGCGAGGCATCGGGATGTCCAAGCGGAACTTCTCGAGGATGCTGGGCTACGAGAGCCTCCTGTCCTCGGCCCGGGCCTTGCTGTACGGGATTCCCCTCGGTTCAGCGCTCGCCTACATCCTCTACAAGGGCTTCATGGGATCCGTGGAGTTCGGCTTCGCCTACCCCTGGACCGCCGTCGGGATCAGCGTCTTAGGCGTGCTCGTCATCGTGTTCGCCGCCACCTGGATCGCCCAGGGCCGGATCAGGCGGCTGAACGTCATCGAGGCCCTACAGGAATGACCGCCGACCAATGACAAGGAGACTGTGATCATGATAGTTGGGCTTTTACTGGCTGACGCGATGCGCTCGTTCGACGTCGGCGCGGCCCTCGAGGTGTTCGCCTACGACCGCACTGTCTCCGGAGTGCCCAGAGACGACGTTCGGCTCGTCTCAACGACCGGACATGTCACGCTGGACCACGGACTCGGGCTCGCCACCGGTCCGCTACAGGCCTTGGCGGGCTGTGAGTTGGTCGTGGTGCCCGGTTTCGCCAATCTGGACGCCTATCCGTCCACCGTGACACCGGCCAGCCCTTACGCGGGGCAACGGCGTCCCGGTTGGGCCGACCTCGTCGTTCCCTCGGACCTGGCCGCCGCCCTGGTCGAGTCCCACAGCGGCGGGGCCGAGATCGCTTCGGTCTGCACGGGCGCCTTCGTCTTGGCCAAAGCCGGACTGCTGGACGGCTTGGAGGCCACGACCCACTGGGGCGCCTGCCAGACCCTGGCCGAGCAGCACCCGCGCGTCCGCGTCCGCCCCGACGTGCTCTACACCCACGACGCCGCCCGCCAAGTCTGGACCTCGGCTGGAGTGACCGCCGGTATCGACCTCTGCATCGCCATCAAAGCCAACCGCCACGGGGCGGCCGCCGCCGCCACCGTGGCCCGTTCCATGGTGCTCCCGGCCGCCCGCCACGGCGGCCAAGCCCAGTACATCCCACCCCGATTCACCGAACAGGAGACCGCCGGAGCCGACCTCGCAGCCCTCTGCGAGGAGGTCAGACAGGACTTGGGCCGCGCCTGGACGCTGGCGGACATGGCCGAGACCGGCCACCTGTCCATCCGCAGCCTGCAACGTCGATTCGCCGAGCAAGTCGGCCTGAGCCCGTCCGCCTGGCTCATTCGCGAACGGGTGCGGGCCGCCCAGGAACTCTTGGAATCCTCTGCGCTGGATGTCAGCCAAGTCGCCAGTCGGGTCGGTTTCGGCTCCGCCGACCTGCTGCGCAAGCACTTCTGCCCCTTGGTCGGAACCACCCCCACCCGCTATCGAACTGCCTTCTCACTGCCTCAATCGACCTAATGCGCCTTCTGACTATTGGCTGGAAGTGACGCAGAACTGGTTCCCGTCCGGATCGGCCAGCACCACCCAAGCGAAGCCGTCTGTCTCGTGTTCAGCGACGAACGCCGCCCCGGCCGCGACTAGCCGCCGCGTCTCGACCTCCAGGTCTGGGGTAGCGCAGTCCAGATGGACGCGGTTCTTGCCGGAGGTTGGCTCATCCACCTGCTGGAAGCACAAGCTGAAACCGTCGTCCTGGCTGCCGATGCCGACCATCGCGTACTGGCCCGTATCGGCGTAGATGACACCGCCGGTTTGTTCGGCCCACCAGTTGGCCAGCCGCTGAGGATCCGTCGTGTCGATGCCGACTTGTCTGATGGTGACGCTCACGACTGACCCGCCTCGTGGAACGCCGGATGGTCGGTGACGACGCCAGCGGGGTAGTGGCCGTCGAAGGACAGGGCGAAGACCACCTGGGGCGGGATTCCCTCGTAGCCGAGGTCGTCGCGGTGGACGAACCCGAATCTCGGGTAGTAGCCGGGGTGTCCGACCAGGACGCTGCCTTTAGCGCCTAAAGCCCTCAGCCGGTCCAGGCCCTGACGGATCAGGGCCGAGCCGACGCCTTGGCCTTGGCCTTCAGGCAGGACCGAGACCGGGCCGAGGGTGTGCCAGCCGGTCGTGCCATCGCTGATCGCCGCGGGGGAGAAGGCGATGTGTCCGACTATCCGGCCCGCTTCTTCGGCCACTAGGGAGATGGTCAGCGCCCCGGCCGCGCGCAGCCCGGTGATCACGTACTGTTCGGTGCGCTGGCCGGGCAGCCCGGAGTCACGGAAGGCCGCCTCGGTCAGGGCGAAGATCGCGTCGACGTCGTCGGGGGTCTCATCACGGATTGTCAATTCATTCACAACATGCCATCTTGCCAGACCGGCGCCGCCGACCGTGGATGCGGGCCGTGATTGGCGGGATAGTCGTCAAAACTGTCGCCTGCGGCGGGGCCCACCAACCTGTTCGCCCGGTCCGGCGGCGTAATACTGGAACGATGGTTGAAATCACCGGTCCGCCCGGCCAACCAGGCGGTCTGAGCCGCGTCGAAACCAGCCACAGGCAGGAGAAGAGATGAAGGTCACCAACGGGTTCGTGCTGTTCGGCCAACAATTCCCCCAGACCGCCGCCGCCCACATGGCGTTCCTGCGGGCCAAGGCCGAGGAGTCGGCGCTGGACGCCAAGACCGACCACCTGGCCTATCTGGCTGTGCTCTCGGCCGCTGGGATGACCGGCGGTCTGGGCTTCCACGTCGGTTTGGCCCAGCGGGCCGGAGCCACGGACGAGGAGATCAAGTCCGCCGCCCTGGTCGGGATGCCAGCCGTAGGGTTGAAGGTGTTGGACGGCTTCGCCGCCGTCTGCGCGGCGCTCGAAAGCCCTGGCGATCAGTGACCTGACCAGTCTGGGCGAGGCCGCCGGAGGACCGGCGGAGCCACCTGCGATCACGGTTCGACGAACCTGCCGTACACTTGTGACCCGCCCATTCTTTTAGATCTAAAGTAAGTATTGAATAAATGAGTCTGTTGGAGAAAGAGGTCACGTATTGTACGGCCGACTGATCAAGAACGACATCCGTCAGGGAAAGCTGATCGCTGCCACCGTGGCGGCCTTCATCACGGTGGCGGCCATGCTCACCGCGGTGGCGGCGATGGTGGGGGTCAACCTGTTCGGGGCGATCGACCATCTGATGGAGCAGGCCAGAGCGGTCGACTTCTTGCAGATGCACTCCGGAGCGATCGACCAGGAACGACTCCAAGACTTCGCCGACGCCCAGGCCGAAGTGGAGGCCTATCAACTGGCCCGCTTCCTCAATGTGGACGCCTCGGAGATCATCATCGGGGGAAGCTCTCTGGAGGGGAGCGTCCAAGACAACGCCTTCTCCACCCAGAACGAGCGGTTCGACTTCCTGCTCGACTTGAACGGCGAGGTCATCCATCCGGCGGACGGCCAGGTCTGGGTTCCCCTGGGCTATCTGAAGGACGGCGGCGCCCAGCTGGGCGACCAGCTGACCGTGGGCGGGGTGACGTTGACGGTGGCCGGGTTCCTGCGCGACTCCGCGATGAACGCCGACTTGGCCGGCTCCAAGCGGTTCCTGGTCAGCCAGCCTGACTTCCTCCGCCTGGAACCCTTCGGCAGCATGGAATACCTGATCGAGTTCCGTCTCAAGGACCCGGGATCGTTCTCGGCTTTCCAGTCGGAGTATTTCGCGGCCGGACTGCCGTCCAATGGTCCGCCCGTCATCAGCCGCCCCCTGCTCATGATGATGAACGCGATCACGGACGGCCTGATGATCGCGGTGCTGGTCCTCATCGCCGCCCTTGTCATCGTGGTCGCCTTCCTCAGCATCCGTTTCACGTTGTTGGCCAAGATCGAGGAGGACTACAAAGAGATCGGCGTGCTCAAAGCCGTCGGCCTGCGGGCCTCCCAGATCGCCCAGCTGTACACCGCGAAGTACGGCCTGATCGCGGGAGTCGCCTGCGCCTTGGGCTTCCTGCTCTCCCTGCCGCTCGGCGTCCCCTTGATGGAGAACATCAGGCTCTACCTGGGGGAGAGCGGCCGGGGCGCGGTCGCCCCGCTCATAGGCGCTCTGGGCGCGGCGCTGATCTTCGGCCTGGTGATGCTGTATGTGAGAGTCGTCTTGCGGCGCTTCCGCAGAATCTCGGCCGCCGAAGCCGTCCGTTTCGGCGCCCCGCAGGAGACATCGAAGGCGGCCAAGAGGTTCCGCCTGAGCCAGAACCGGCTCCTGCCGCGCAATGTCTTCCTCGGTCTCAAGGACGTGCTCGCCCGCACCAGACTCTACGTGACCATGTTCCTGGTGCTGGTCGTCTCGGCTTTCATCCTGGTCGTCCCCCAGAACATCCATCACACGATCTCGGACCGGAGCTTCATGACCTACCTGGGGGTGGGGGAGAGCGACATCTCGGTCCAGCTGTCCCAAACCCAGGTGGACGACGTTCCCCGAGCGGCGGCGGACATCGCCGCGGCGCTGGCGGCCGACCAGGACGTGGCTAGGTTCACGGTGCTTTCCGGCCGAGTCTTCAACATGCCGACTGGGGACGGCCTCGTGGAGCGGCTGCGGGTGGATTTGGGCGACCACACCGCCTTCCCGGTCGCCTATGCGCTGGGCGGCCCGCCGGCGACCGCCACGGAGATCGCCCTGTCCTCCCTCAACGCGGAAGAACTCGGTAAGACGCTCGGTGACGAGGTGACCCTGATCGTGGACGGCCAGCCGAAGCGCTTGACCGTCTGCGGCATCTACTCCGACATCACCAACGCCGGCAAGACGGCCAAGGCCGCCTTCACGGCGACCGAGGCGGACCTGATGCGGGTGGTCATCCCAGTGGAACTGCGCGACCAGACGACCACGGCGCGAACGGCGGCGCGGTATCAGGACAGGTTCCCCTCCGCCACGGTCGCGGTCACTGACCAGTACGTCCGCCAGACCTTCGGCGGCACGCTCGACGCCATCCAGAAGGCGTCCTACGCCGCCATCGCCGCCAGCGTCCTGCTGACCGTCCTAGTGACATGGATGTTCATGAAGATGCTGGTGGCGAAGGACAGCCGCTCCATCGCCGTGTTGAAGTCCCTCGGCTGCACCAGCCGGGACATCCGCCAGCAGTTCATGACGCGGTCCCTGGTGGTGGCCGCGCTCGGTGTCATCATCGGAGTCGTCTTAGCCAACACGCTGGGCGAGGTGGCCGGCGGGATCTTGATCTCCTCGCTCGGCGCCACGACCTTCCGCTTCGTGGTCGATCCGTGGTACGCCTACCTGCTCGCGCCTGGGCTGATCGGGGTCGGCGTCTGGGCCGCCACTCGGCTCGGCCTGCGTGACATCCGTCCACTCAAAATCTCTGAACACATCAAGGAGGCATGACCCATGCGAGCGATCATCGCGGGAACTGACATCGTCAAGGCTTTCGGCCTAGGCGAAGAGCGGACGAAGGCGCTGGCCGGAGTGGACGTGGCGATCGGGGCCGGTGAGTTCGTCGCCGTGATGGGACCGTCCGGCTCCGGCAAGTCCACCCTGCTGTTCGCGCTCTCCGGCCTGGACACCGTCACCAGCGGCTCGGTCAGATTCGATGGCGTCGAATTGTCCGAACTGAACGAGAAGCAGCTGGCCGACACCCGCCGCACCAAGATGGGCTTCGTCTTCCAGCAGCCGACCATGCTGAAGAACCTGAACCTGCTGGACAACATCATCCTCCCCGCCGCGCAGGACCGGAGAAAGACGGACGCGCTAGTGGCAGAGGCCAGAGCCCTTATGGAGAAGACCGGCATCGCCGGACTCGAGGCGCGGGCCGTGACCGAGGTGTCCGGCGGCCAACTTCAACGAGCCGGGATCTGCCGGGCTTTGATGAACAAGCCGCCGGTCCTGTTCGCCGACGAGCCCACCGGCGCGCTCGACTCGAAGTCGGCCGAGGAGATCTTGAACTTGCTGGTGGAGATCAACCGGGATGGCACGGCCATTCTGCTGGTCACCCATGACGCCAAGGTGGCCGCCCGGGCCGACCGGGTGCTCTTCACCAAAGACGGCCGTCTAGTCTCCGACCTGCCGCTGGGCTTCTCGGACGGCGCCGACTTGGCGGCTAGGGAGGAAAAGGTGTTCGCGCGCATGGCGGACGTGGGCCTCTGAGGGCGATGCCTCGGGTGGGCGTCATGGCGTTTGTCCCTGCCCCAGCGGCGGCGGGCCTTCACCAGATCCGCGACCAGCTCGACGCCGCTGCTGCGCGCTCTCAGGGTTGGGTCAGGATCTCGGCGCCGGTCTCGGTCACGACGATGGTCTGCTCGAATTGGGCGCAGCGGGAGAGGTCGTTCGTCACCACGGTCCAGCCGTCGTCCCAGCAGTGCGAGTGGTAGTCGCCCAGGGTCAGCATGGGTTCGATGGTGAAGGTCATGCCGGGCTCGATCACGGTGGTCAGACCGGGTTCGTCGTAGTGCAGCACGACCAGGCCGGAATGGAAGGCGCTGTGCACTCCGTGGCCGGTGTAGTCGCGCACCACGCCGTAGCCGAAGCGGTCGGCGTAAGCCGAGATGACCCGACCGATGACATTGAATTGACGGCCCGGCTTGACCGCCCGGATGCCCCGCTCCATGGCCTCCTTGGTCCGTGTCAGCAGATCGGCCGAGGCCTGATCGAGCGGGCCGCAGCCGAAGCTAGCGCAATTGTCACCGTGGACACCGTCCTTGAAGCAGGTGATGTCGATCTTGACCAGATCGCCGGACTCCAGCGGGCGGGCGTCCGGGATGCCGTGACAGATCACCTCGTTGACGGAGGTGCAGATCGATTTGGGGAAGCCCCGGTAGCCCAGGCAGGAGGGGTAGGCCCCGTGGTCGCAGATGAATTCGTGGGCCACGGCGTCGAGCTGGTCGGTGGTGACGCCGGGGGCGATGTGGCGGGCCGTCTCGGCGATGGCTTGGGCCGCGATCCGGCCGGCTCGACGAATTCTCTCGATCGTCTCCGGCGTCTGGACGTGCGAACCGAGATACGGTCTAGGGCCCGGCCGGCCGACGTACTCGGGCCGGGCGATGCCAGACGGGACCTCTCGGGTGGGGGAGACCGGGTAGGGCTTGATGGGACTCACGTCCACTTATGGTAGTCCGGTCGGGCGCTTCCGGCCTGAGTCACCGGCCGGGCGGGGCCGGCGGCGCTGACGCCGTAATGCGCCTGAAACACCTGTCGGGCGAGACTTGCCGCCATGGATAAGCAGACTGAGTTCGTCTTGCGCGCCATGGAAGAAAGAGACGTCAGCTTTGTCAGGTTGTGGTTCTCAGACGTCCTCGGTTTTCTTAAATCAGTCGCCATCTCTCCGGCTGAAGTCGAAGGGGCCTTCGCCGAAGGCATCGGCTTCGACGGCTCCAGCATCGAGGGCTTCGCGCGGGTCTATGAGTCCGACATGGTGGCCCACCCCGATCCCTCGACCTTCCAGACTCTGCCTTGGCGTGATCAGATCAGACCGACCGCGCGCATGTTCTGCGATATCCGGCTGCCCGACGGGTCGCCCTCTTACGCCGATCCCCGCTTCGTCTTGAAACGGGCCCTGGGCAAGGCGGCCGACCGGGGCTTCACCTTCTACACCCACCCGGAGATCGAGTTCTTCCTATTCCAAACCCCACTGGAGCCGGGCCGTCCGCCCAAACCGCTGGACGACGGCGGCTACTTCGATCACACCACCTTGGGCCAAGGCTCGGACTTCCGCCGCAAGACCATCTCGATGCTGGAGCAAATGGGCATCTCGGTCGAGTTCTCCCATCACGAGGCCGGCCCCGGCCAGCATGAGATCGACCTGCGCTACGCCGACGCTCTCTCCATGGCCGACAACATCATGACCTTCCGGGTGGTGGTCAAGGAGGTCGCCGCCAGTCTCGGCATCCACGCCTCCTTCATGCCCAAGCCGTTGGCGGACGCGCCGGGGTCGGGCATGCACACTCACATGTCCCTGTTCGAGGGTGACAGCAACGCTTTCTTCGACGCCTCGGACGAGTTCCGTCTGTCCAAGTTGGGCCGCCAGTTCGTGGCCGGTCTGCTGATTCATGCGGCCGAGATCTCGGCCGTCACCAACCAGTGGGTCAACTCCTACGTCCGGTTGGCCTCCGGTGGCGAGGCTCCGTCTTACATCTGCTGGGGCCAGAACAACCGATCGGCTCTGATTCGGATCCCCAGCTACAAGCCCAACAAGGGAGCCTCGGCCCGCATCGAGTTACGTTCGATCGACGCCGCCGCCAACCCCTACCTGGCCTTCGCCTTGATCTTGAGCGCTGGCTTGGACGGCATCGACCGGGGACTGGAATTGCCGCCGGGGGCGGAGGACGACGTTTGGAGCCTGACCGACCGGGAGCGCAAGGCCATGGGCATCGCCCCGTTGCCGCGCAATTTGGATGAGGCCATCTCCGCCATGGAGCGCTCCGAGTTGGCGGCTGAGACCCTGGGCGAGCACGTCTTCGACTACTTCCTCAAGAACAAGCGGGCCGAGTTCGAGGAGTACCGTCGCCAGGTCACGCCCTGGGAGCTGACCCGGCTGTTGCCCCTGCTGTGATCACGCGCGTGGTCGGCGCGGTCATCCGGCGCCAGGACCGGGTGCTGTGCGGCCGACGGCGGGCCGGGCTCAGCCAGGCCGGCCAGTGGGAGTTCCCCGGCGGCAAGGTCGAAGCCGGCGAATCGGATCAGCCAGCCTTGGCCCGTGAGCTGGCCGAAGAGTTGGGCGTCCTGATCGAAGTCGGCTCCCGGCTCAGTCAGACCGTCAGCGCCACCGCGGAGGGCCGGCTGATCGAATTGGTCTGTTATGAGGCCCGCTTGGTCGCGCCGGAGCCTGGCGATCACACCACTGGCCAGTCGGACGGCTATCGGTGCGATCAGATGACCAGCCGGGACCACGACCTCTTGGTCTGGCAGCGGTTGGAGGACTTGGCGGAACTGGATTTCTCAGCCCCGGACCGCCCGACCGTGGCCTTGCTGTTGAATCAGTCGGTCGAAAGGCCGTCGGTCAGGGGAAAGAGTCCGGACAGGTCGGCGTGAGCGCCGGACGCGTCCAGACGGCCTTGACGAAGGGCTTGGGTCCAACTCGTCCGACCGGTCGCCAAAGCTAAGAGGGTGTCCGGATCGGTCTCCACCACGGCCGGGGGAGTGCCCCGGTGATGTTTCGGTCCGGCCCCCGGCCCTAAGCCGCCGGCGCCCAATTGGACGGCCGCCCAGGGCGGCACCCGTAACTCGACGCTACGGCCGGGCTGGCGACGGGCCAACTCGGCCAGGATCGTCCGCACGGCCAGGGCCTGGACCGGCCCGGCCACGGTCAAACCGGCGGCACCGGCCCGACCGATCAGCTCGGCCAGGCCGACCGGGCCGACTGGCCCGGGATCGAGGCCGAGGCGGTCCGCCAATTCAGTCATAGCGCCAGCCAGGGCGGCTCGTTGGCGTTGGGCGGCGGTGGGCACCCGACCAGGCTACCGGCCCGCCGCCACGGCCTAGGCCAGTCCGGCCGGACGGCGTTACAGTGACCAGGTGACGACCTCATGGAGCCGAGCCGACTTGGCCCGCTTGGGCTTCCTGTCCCCGGAGCGGGCCTTGGCCGACGCCCAACGGGTGGTCGAGGCCGTTCCGGACGGCGCCGCCGGCCTGCTGTCCGGTTGTGTGGCGGCGGCCGACCCGGATCAGGCCCTCACAACCGTCGCCCGCCTGTCCGGACTGGGCCCGGACTGGGCCGCCCTGATGACCGAGCCCGGTCTAGCCGTCCGTCTGACCGCGCTGGCTGGTGGCTCGGCCGAGCTGGGCCAATGGTTGACCCGCCACCCGGACGCCTTGGCGGCCTTGGAGCCGGAGCCCGAGCGCTGGCCGGCCGAACGGATCAGAGCCGCTCTGCTGCGGGCGGTCGGAGCCGATCCCGATCAAGCCGAGCCGGTGGCCGCAGCCGGTGCGGCGGACGACGCCCTGCGTTTGGCTTACCGTCGCCAACTGGTGCGGGTGGCCGCCCGTGACCTGACCGATCCGGACGCCAGCCAGCTCTTACCCAGTCTGACCGGCGAACTGTCCGATCTGGCCGACGCCACCGTCACCGCCGCTCTGGCCATCGCCCGGCGCGACCTGCCCGATTGGCCCCAGGTCCGCTTGGCCGTCATCGCCTTGGGCAAAGCCGGAGCCCAGGAGCTCAACTACGTCTCCGACGTCGATCTCTGTTACGTGGCCGAACCGGCCTTGGACCGCTCCGGACAGCCGGTCTGTTCGTCCGACCAGGCGGTCGAGCTGGCCACCCGCTTGGTGGCCCGTCTGACTCAGGCCTGCTCGGCCCAGACCGCCGCCGGAACGATCTGGACCATCGACGCCAATCTGCGGCCCGAGGGCGCGGCCGGCCCATTGGTCCGCTCTTTGGCTTCGATGGATCGTTATTACACCCGTTGGGCTCAGAACTGGGAATACCAGGCCATGCTGAAGGCCCGTCCCATGGCCGGCGACCTGGCCCTGGGGCAGAGCTATGTCGACCTGCTCGCCCCCCTGGTCTGGCGAGCCGCCCAACGGGAGGCTTTCGTGGCTCAGGCCCAGGCCATGCGTCAGAGGGTCATCTCCTTGATCCCGGCCAAACAAGCCGAACGGGAGATCAAACTCGGCTCCGGTGGTCTGCGCGACACTGAGTTCTCCGTCCAATTGCTCCAGCTGGTGCATGGCCGGACCGATCTCAGGCTGCGCCAGCGCGGCACCTGGCCGGCCTTGGCCGCTCTGATCGACCTCGGTTACATCGGCCGGGCGGAGGGAGCCGAACTGGACCAGGCCTACCGTTTCCAGCGCTTGTTGGAGCATCGGGTCCAGCTCTACCAGCTCCGCCGTAGCCACCTCATGCCGACGGACGACGAGGGGCTGCGCCGACTGGCCCGGGCCGTCCATCTGAGCGATCCGGGACAGGTCAGGCGAGCCTGGCGCGACTCCACCCGAGTGGTCCAGCGCCTCCACCGGCGGGTCTTCTTCTCCCCCCTGTTGGAGGCGGTCGCCCGGATCCCGAGCGATCAGGTCCATTTGACCGCCGACGCGGCCCAGACCAGGCTGAGCGCCCTCGGCTACGGCGATCCGGTGGCCGCCCTGCGCCACATCGAGGCGCTCAGCGCCGGGCTGTCGCGCCGGGCCGAGATCCAACGTCAACTGCTGCCGGCCATGTTGGGCTGGTTCGCGGACGGGCCCAATCCCGACCTCGGGCTGCTGGCCTTCCGTCAGGTGTCGGACGCCCTCGGCAATTCCCCCTTCTATCTGAGGGCCCTGCGCGACGAGGGGGCCATGGCCCAGCGCTTGGCTCGGATCCTGTCCACCTCGCGCTACGCCAGCAACTTGCTGTTACGCGCTCCGGCCAGTGTCGAGCTACTGGCCAGCCCGGACATCGCCCCCAGCAAGGACCGGACCGCCTTGGTGGCCGAGATGACCACCGTGCTGGGCCACCATGACCCCGCTGGCTCCAGTCGGGCCCTGCGAACAGTCCGGCGGCGCGAACTGCTGCGGGTGGCCATGGCCGACATCCTGGGCGAGATCGACCTCGGCCAGGTCGGAGCCGGGCTGTCCGACATCGCCGACGCCTCGATCGAGGCCGCCTTGGCCACCGCCCGCCGCCGTTGGCCCGAGGTGCCGGAACTGGCCGTCATCGCCCTGGGCCGGTGGGGCGGCGGCGAGATGTCGTACGCCTCGGACGCCGACCTCGTCTTCATCGCCCCGGACGGAATCGAACCCGCGGCTTTGAGCCAAGCCGGCCAGATCGTCAGCCTGATGCGCGACCTGCTCAAAGCCCCCGGGCCAGATCCCGACCTCGAGCTGGACACCGACCTGCGCCCGGAAGGCAAAGACGGCCCGATCGTGCGCAGCCTCGGCTCTTACCGGGCTTATTACGCCCGCTGGGCCCAGGTCTGGGAAGCCCAGGCATTGATCCGGGCCCGCTGCGGCGCTGGGAGAACCGAGTTGGGCCAGGCATTCCTCGAGCTGATCGACCCTCTGCGCTATCCGGTGGGCGGCCTCAGCCCGGCCCAGCTGGTCGAGATTCGCAAGATCAAAGCCCGTATCGAGTCGGAACGTCTACCCCGTGGAGTCGATCCGCGTCAGCACGTCAAATTAGGACCCGGCGGCCTGGTCGACGTGGAGTGGACGATCCAATTGACCCAACTCCAGCATGGCCACGAGCTGACCGCCCTGCGCACCACCAACACTCTGGAGGCGCTGGCGGCGGCCCAGCGGGCCGATTTGATCGAGGCCGACGACGCCGTCGCCCTGGCCGAGGCCTGGACCCTGGCCAGCCGCGTCCGTAACGCCATCATGTTGCTTCGGGGCAAGGCCGCGGACGTCATCCCCAACGACGCTGGCCAGGCTGGCCAGGTCGGACAGATGCTGGGCTTCGAGCGCGGCGGCGCCTCCCATCTGAACGAGGCCTGGACCAAGGTGGCCCGGCGGGCCCGCAAGGTGGTGGACCGGCTCTTTTGGGGCCTCGACTGAGACCGGCCGTTCGGATCTGGCGGCGATAGACTGAGCTGGTGTCCAGTCGGTCCGGGCCAAATCCTCCGCTCCGATCAAGCCCGACGATGGGAGGCGCTGTGACCAACACCACCGGGAACCCCGGCGTCATCGCTCTTTTCGGCGCCACTTCCGAGATCGGTTTGGCCATCGTGGCCGAATATCTGGCCCGGGCCCCCGCTCGGGTCGTCCTAGTCGGGCGGGACCAGCCCAGCCGATCGGCCGCCGCCCAGGACCTGCTCGACCGGGGGGCCAGCTCGGTCGAGCAAGTCGACTTCGACGCCCTCGACTACGCCGGCCACCCTAAGGCCGTGGACCAGGTCTTCGCCGGTGGCGCAGTCGATCTGGCCATCATCGCCTTCGGCCTATTGGGCGACACGGACCGGCTCTGGCGCGACCAACCCCGGCTGATCGACTTCATCGGCGTCAATTTCACCGGCGCGGCCAGCGTCGGCGCCCTGCTGGTCGGACGCATGTTGCCCCAAGGCCACGGCCAACTCATCGTCTTGGCCTCGGTGGCGGGCGAGGTGGTGCGGCCGTCCAACTTCGTCTACGGCTCGACCAAAGCCGGCCTGGACGCCTTCTACCACCATCTGGGCACGGTCCTGAAGGGAACCGGCCTGTCCGTCACGGTGGCCCGCCCCGGCCGGGTCAAGACCAAGATGATCGCCCACTTGGCCCCCGCCCCTCTCACCATCGCACCGGCCCGGGCGGCCACCGACATCGTGGCCGCCGCCCGCCGCGGCCGATCAGTGGTCTGGACCCCGGGCGTGTTCCATTGGATCATGCTGGGGCTCAAGCATCTGCCCTGGTCGATCCAACGTCATCTACCGGTCTGAGCGGTCGCCAGCGGGCCCGCGCCAGCACCACCCGACCATTGGCCAACGGGCAGCCCTCATCGGCCAAGCGGGCCAGGGCGGTGGCGCTGTGGCCGGGGGCGACCCGGCCGGACGCGTTGACCACCCGCCACCAGGGCACGCCACCGCCGTAACGGGCCATCACCTGACCGACCTGACGGGCCGAGCCGGGCCCGCCCCGGCCCAGGGCGGCGGCGATGTCGCCGTAAGTGGTGACAGACCCGGCCGGGATGGTCTCGACCAAACTGAGCACGGCCCAGGCCCGGTCGGACAAAAGCCCGTATCCCTCCAGGTCGGGCCGATCCAGCGTCATGCCCCCACCGTACGCCGGGCTGGGAACTGCCGTGAACTTAATACGGCGGGTCAGCGGCCTTATCGTGTGATGACGACAAGCTCATCGCGGGCTCGGGTCATGGCGACGTAGATCAGGGAACGTTCACGGAGGTCGGCTTCGTCTTGGAGGCTGGTGTCCCAGTCCTTGATGAGACCCTTGAAGTAGCCGGGCCAGGCTCCGTGTCCGGCGATGACGACCTTGGAGAACTCCAGTCCCTTCGCTCGGTGCATGGTCATCACGAGAACCTTGCCCGACAGGGGGCGTTCGCGGTCAATGCTGCGAACGGCGACGCCGTGGCTGGCGATGTCTTCGACCATCCGGTCACGGCTGCGCTGGTCATGGACCAGGACGGCGATGGTGCTGGGCTCAAGACTGGGGTCTGCCTCCAGCCAGACCTTGATCCGTGTTGCCACTTCGGCGGCTTCCTCGCTGCGGCTGGCTACCGCCACGTAGACGGGTTCAGGGCCGGAGCGGGCCGAGCGGTAACCCTTGACGTCAACAGCTTGGTTTTCGTCCTCGATATCGCGGTAGTCGCCGCCTTCCAAAGTGGTGAGCGCCGCTCGGAGGTTCTGGGCGGTGGTGCGGTAGTTGAGAGTCAATCGGCGGGAGCGGCCCACGGTTCGGATGCCGCAATGGCCGAGGATGATGCGCTGCCCATAGATGCGCTGGTGGGCGTCTTCGGCGATGAACAAGTCGTCGGGGCCGGCGGGGACGAGCGCCCGGAGGAACTGCCATTGTGGTGCCGACAGGTCTTGGCCCTCGTCCACGAGGACGTGGTTCGCGAGCGGGTCGGCGTATTCACGGCGTTCGAGGTGGGCGGCGGCGATGGCGGCGGCTTCGGCGAAGTCAACTGAGCCTAGCGCGCGGGCTTCGCTGCGGTAGGCTGCGACGACATCCCACACGGCAGCGCGCTTGTCACGGTTGAGGGCCACGCCGCGCCCAGGCCGGCGCACCCGCAGATATTCGTCCAATCTGGTTATCCACTTGGGCAGTATCACACTGGCGTATTCGGCCTGGAAAAAGGTCTCGTTGGCGATCTCTGGCGGCAGGCTCGCCATAGCCAGGTCGATCACGTCGCTCCACGCGGTCTCGTTGGTACGGCGCCGCACATCGGTTCTAGGCTGTCCCAACACGTCGGCGACAGCGGGCGAGACGCTGTCTCCGGCTTGTTTGAGGACGGCGGCGACCAGGGCATCCACGCCGTGGACGCTGACACCCGATTGCCCGAACTGGACTAATGGGATGTTGTTGTCCAACTCGGCCAGGGATTCGCGCAGCGAGTCGGACAAGTTGCGGGTGAACGTCGTCATGACGATCCGCGCCTTCGGATCGCGCTGGGCCAGCGTCTTGGCCCGGTGGATGAGCACGACGGTCTTGCCGGTGCCGGCCGCACCGGTCAGCCGGAACGAGCCCTTGTAGCCGCTGGTGGCGTAGCGGCGCTGCTCGGGGTGGAGGAAGACCCGCCATTGGCCGAAGTCACCGTCCTCAATGACGTGGCGCAGTTCGTCCTGACTGCCGATGAACACGAACTGTGCCTGCGCCGTCGGGGTTTGGAGGGCCTGGATCAGGCTGTCGTCCTCGTCGCCCGCAGACACGGGCTTGCTGTCGAGACCGAGTTTGGCGACGATCTCGCTGAGCGGCGTCTCGGCGGCGAGGTCGAGGAGGACGTCGGCTATCCAGCCTTCCTCCTGCTCGGCCAGAGTCATCAACCCGTCCTCTGTAGTGACGGCCAGCGCCCGCGCCGCGACTTCCTCCGGGAGGCCGAGTTGCCGGACCAATCCGTCGGCGAAGAAGCCGCGCTGCTCCAGCCAGGCTCCAACCGAGGGCAGCTGACTGTAGTCAGGAGCCGCTGCTTGCGCTTGCGAGGTCTGTTGGGTGGCCTGCCGGATCATGGCCTGGCCGTTGATCGGGTTGAGCGTCAGGGTGAGGGTGGAGGCCTTGACGATGGCATCGTCATGTGGCCAGACGCCGTGGAAAAGGTAGTGTGGGTCGCCTTCTCCGGTCAGTTTGAACAGCACGGCACGCAAGTCCTGATTAACTCTCCCCGTGCGCACACGCGGATCGGCAGCCTGTTTGATGGGTTCGATGTGAAGGCCGGGCAGGGTGTCGTCTTCGTTGAGCTTCTCCAGGAAGCTCCACACGGCGGCCTTGACCGAGCCGTCCATCTTGGTGGCCAGCTTGTCGAAGATGATCGTCGGCACTTCTCTCCCTTCTTGGGTCCTGCTAGCTCACGCCCGCCAGGGCCAGCGCGTCGAAGAGTTGCTCTAGTTCGGCGTCGAGGACCGTCCAGCCCTCAACAGCCAAGTCCTGGCGCTCCTGTGCGGTCATGGGCTCGATCTCGATGATCACCTTGGCCGAGAGCCACACGACATCCATGGGAATGCCCTTGGGGCCTTCCTCTCCGAGGACGGGCAGCATCTTCACGCCGGATTCGGCCAATCTGGTCAACAGGGCCAGTTCGGCGGGACTGGCCGCGCCCTTCATTAACTGGACCCATGCTTCGGGCAGGCCGCTGCTCGCGGTGGTCAACGTGGTCAACGTGTCATCCGTGTCATCGAGGCGCGCCTCGATGGTCTCGCCGGATTCAACCAGTGACGCGGTGGTGACGGTGGTGGGCCAGTCGCGTAGCGCCATGGCGTTGGAGAAACGCAGCCACTCCCGCCACGCTTCGGTGTCGGAGGAAGTCAGGGTGTCGGTGTCGTCATCGACGACCAGGCTGACGGCGAACATCGTGCCGAGGAACTCGATGGCGGCGGCCAGCCGTCCCTGTTGCCACACCACCACTTGCCGCTTCGGGTCGATGCGCGAAGAGACCGGTTGGCCTAGCAGAGCCCTGGCTGCCGCCGACGAGAGGTGCTCGTCTTTGGCGACCGCTGCGGGTTGTGCTCCCTGGAATGCCAGCGGGACGGCGCGGGCGGCTTTGCGGAGGTTGTCTCGGTCGGGGTTAGTGACCCATTCGGTCAGCCAGTCGATGGGGTTGATTCCGAGGAGTTGATAGGCCTTCGGGGTGGCCTGAAGCTCTGGCTGTCGCATGGCCTGGCCGATCAACTCCGAGGTCAGCACGGGCTGGCCTGGTTGTGCGGCCAGGGCCTTCTCTACGTCGGCGGCGGTGACCGACAACACTACGTAGCCTTCCTGGCGCAATCCGGCGCGTTTGGCGGCGTCGTCGGCCAGCCGGTTGTGGGCCGGGCTGGCATGGTAGAGCCAGCCGTCGGTGTAGATCATGACCCAGGGCACGTTGGTGTCCGACGACTCGAACACGAAGTCGGGCCGAGTGTTCCCCACGTACACCTGGGGGCGCAGCGTCCACCGTCGGGGAGAGCCTGCCAGGGTGATCGAGGCGGTGTTGCCAAGCGGGCCGGGGGTCTCCTTGACTGTCGCGCCCATGGACTTGAGCCGGTTCAGCAGGGTGTTGCGGAAGTGTTGTTCGAGGACCGATTCCACCTCGCCGCCGGAGTCCACGTCGAGGTCCTCGGTCAGCACCCACCGCCCGAAATCGGGTTTCGGGTTGCCCTCGTCGATACCGAGCAGCTTGGCCAGGTGCCGCTCAGCGGTGGCACGGGAAACCAAGTTGACTCTGCTGGAGGGGGTGAACGGCAGCAGGCACTTGTGGCAAGCCAGACGGCCCTCTGTCTGGCAGTCGCAATCCTTGACCACCCGCCAGGCCGACAGGAACAGGGCATGCAGCTTCTCCGGGATCGCCCAGTCTGTCAGGTAGCCCGTGCCACCCGGCACCAGGTCGTGCAAAAGCAGAGCGTCGGAGACGCCAGCGCCGTTGGCGGCGGGGGCTTTGATCGGGACGATGGACAGATGGTCGGGTTCACCGCCGATCCGCTCACGCAGCCCAAGCTGAATCGCGGCGGACAGGCTAGGCAGGGAGAACTCGTCGGCCAACGTGATCGCCTGCGGCAGCCTCAACACCAACCCCTGGGTGTGCAGGGTGTGAGACAAAGCGATGGTGCGGGTCTGTTCCTCATATTGGTCGCGGTGGGGGCACCAGGCGCGGTGCTCGTGTGGATTGTTCAGGCCGGTGTCCCGGTCGAGCTTGCCGCAGCCCTCACAGACCCGGAACAGCTTGGCCGGCCTGGACTCACCGCCAGCCAGGAAGGTCGCCCCGTGCGGTGGCTTCCCGACGTTGATCCACCGGATAGTGAGCCCGGAGTAGTAGCAGCAACTGAACTCGGAGCGTTCCTCGGCCCAGCGGCTGCCCATGTCGTCAGGGTTTAGGTCGGCGACGGTGAACACCTCGAAGTTGGAGCGGTCGCGTTCGTCGTCCCGGTCGGAGATCATGGCCTCGTCGCGGCGAATCTCAGCGGTCGAGTGGGTGAGCTCCACGATCTCCAACCGCTGTCCGGAATCAGCGATCCCTGTGTCCCCGCAGCGCGGGCAGGACGAAGGGGTGTGGGAGTCCTCCAGGAGGTCGAGTTGTTCGGCGTATCCGCACGCGGCGCACAACGCCCATGGGTGGATGGACTCGGCGTCCTGGCCCAAGTCCACCGCATCGACCGCGATCTGCAACCCCCGCGCGTAGAACTGGGCTCCCGGCGCGAACTCCCGCAACGCCAAGGTCGCGCCACGGGTGAATTCCAGATGGTCGGTCTCGAACTGGTCGGTCTCCGGGTCAGTCCAGCTCAGGCCCACGTCCAGGGTGGCCGTCTCATCCAGCAGGGTGTAGTTCGGCAGAACGCCGTACTCCTCCAGTACGGAAATCCAGTAGTCGTCCATGATGTGCTTGCGCCGCCCGGCGGCCAGCTTCCGCGCAGCCTGCGCCGAGCGCAATGCCCGCTTGTCGTCCTCGGTCGTCGCCGGAGACTCGGCCTGCTTGAACAACTCCGGCAACAGGTCATCGACCTTCTGGATACGTAACGTCAACAACTCGACCAGCTTGTGCCATGCCTGGCTCGCTTTCATCAAATGCTGGGCGAACCGGCTCGTACCCGGACCGTCCGCCGGGTCGAGCCACCGGCTCAACATGTCCATAGATTCGCTGCTCACGCCCGTGAACGCCTCGGCGAATAGGTCGAACTCGGGTCCGCGCCGCTCACCCAGCTCGATCAACTCGTCGAGGAACGAACCCTTGGTTGACGTACGAAAAGCGCCCGAGGCCTTCTTGGGGTGGAACCGATCCGGTTGCCGGGCGAACGTGTCGATCAGTGCGGCGGTGTACTGGCGGCGCAGAATCTCCTCGGCGGCCAGATAGGTGGCGGGCGGGCGGACCTCCCCGTCGATCACGGACAGCGGGTCGCCCAGCTTCGGCAGGTGCTCGCCCCTGCCGGTGACATACGTCATCGCCAGCGCATTACCCGTCAACCGCCCGGCCCGACCCACCCGCTGGGTGTAGGCGGCGACGGTCTTCGGCAGGGAGGCCAGGAACACCGCCGACAGGTCCCCGATATCGATGCCCATCTCCAACGTCGGAGTGGCGACCAGCACGTTGGGAGCTTGCGGCTCTGCGTCGGCCTTCTTGAACCCGTTCTCATACTCCAGGCGGGTCTTGTCGTCCAACAGGCCCGTGTGCTCGCGGGCCACGATCCGCCGCATTGAGAACGACCCGTACATGCGCCGGTAGAAGCCCTCGTCAGCGGGCTTGCGCTCCAGGCGCCCCTGGCAGCGGGCCGCCAGACAAGGCGCGCCGACAAGCTGCGCCACGCTGTCGCGGCTGCCCGGAGTCAACGCCCTGCAGGTCGAGCACTCCACCATGTGGTGGCCCGCCGCCAGGTCGTCGTCGGCAACTGGGCTCAGAACAATGTTAGTCGCCGGGATACCGTACACCTTCGCGCCGGACTTGCTGACAATCTCGGTCAGCACCTGTTCACGGGCAAGCTGCTTCAACAAGTGCTGGGCGACGCGGCCCCCGTCATGCGGCGTGATACCGAGCGCCTTGGCCGTCCAGATGGCGTACCACGACTGGGCGTTGCCCACCCCGTCCAGACCATCGCCCGACGGCCTGGTTGACGACATCGACGACACCCGAGGAAACGCCGGAGCGGGACGGCCTTTCGGGAAGGCGGGCATCCCTTCGTCACGGCGGCGGCCACCCCAGATCAGGAACCGGCGGCCATCCTCCTGTTGGTACCGCTCCAACCAGGGATGGTTGATCCCGCCCTGGGTACGCATCCGGTCGAGCACGCCTCGCACCCACGCGACAAGCTGCGGATCACTGACCTGGAGCGCATCGTCCTCGGCTAACATGCTCTGCCACCCTGCCGAGTCGATGGCCTCACGGGCGATTTGCGCGATACGGCTGGCCGGTCCTGCCTCGACCTCGGCGGCCGCTGAACCGGTCAACTCCAAGGTGCGGCCAAGCCGAGAGTTCAGACCGAACTCCAGGGCCGCATCGAACGCCATCCTCCGGGTCACTCGCCGTCGGACCGGCGCGGGCACACTGCGCAACGTCGCCTTCTCCCAGAATGGGTTAAAGCCCTCGCGTTCGGCGCAATCAGGAGGCAACAGCCGATATCGGTTGGAACGGTCATCTCCCGCATGGCCGACCACCTGCTCGATCAGGGCGTCGAGGGTCAACTCGCCACCTTCCAAGGCGGCTCGAAGAATCGACCGCAACGTCATGGTGTGGGCGCGAGCCTGCACGAAACCGGCCCGGTGGGCAGCGTCCTGCACCGAGTCGGTGAACACAAGTGCCCGCTTCTCCCGCGCGTCCAAGGTCGGCGAGCCGAACAGCGTGGACAACGACACCGACAGCAGCGTGGCGATGGCCGAGCCGAGGAAGCGGATAGCGTCCACCGTCCCGCAGGAAGGGCAGGTCTCCTTCGACGCCTCGTCGTCCGCTTGGTCGCCTACGACGACCAGCACCGGCAGCACCCAACCGCCCACGAAATCAGGATCGTTATCGTCGGGGGCACGGTCGAGAATCTGGCGGTCTTTGACTGAGAACCAGCGCAACCCCTCGATCTCGACACCGTCGTGGTGGGCGACCTCGGCCTCACTGAGAGCATGGATCAGCGCCCGCACCCGGCCACTGCCCGTCATTTGGTCGCGCCGAATGGTCGAGTCGTCGGCCGCCAGATCACTGCCGACGGGGGCCAGCTTGACCGCCCAGCCGGAGCGGCCACAGCGACGGCAGAACACCGCTGGGAAGGCCGGACGAGTCTGCGCTGTCGCCTCGTCGGCCAGGGCCGGGCCGTCGTCCGACCAGCGGAACTCCGCCGCCGTGTCGGCCACCCGGTCGATCCGGGTCAACTCACGCAGCCAGTAGTGGACCTCGACCGACACCGCCGACCGGCCCACCTCGGCCCGGACATGCCCCAACGCAGCGATGACAGCGCTCAACACTGTCGTCCAATCCGTGTCCCGGCCGGTCGCCGCCAACATCGGCGTGAAGGTCTGGCCCAACACCTCGCCGGGCAAGGCGTCCAAGGGCCTCGCCTCGCCAGTTAAGCTCACCAGCTTCTGCACCAGGGGATGAGCCTTCAAGAGATGCTCCTGCTCGGCGGGCGAGCCATCGGCGGCGACACCTTGAAACAAGGAGCCGAGCACCAAGCGGGTCAGCTCTCTCACGTCCGGATTGTCGCCGATCCGGTTGATCGCCTCGGCGACATCGCTCACGCGGACGGCGCTAGGGCTGACAACTTGCCTGCCCGTTTCAGGCAAGCGGGCCTCGGCATCGCCGACCCACTCCGCCAGGCTCAAGCGGGACTCAGTGATAATCGAATCAACCGTGAACTCCTCGCCGAACACGGTCGTGGCGAACTCCAACATCCGGGCCGGATCCTCGCCCCCCAAGGTCGCCGATGTGGCCACCGGAGTGACCCGGCCCAACGGACGGCCAGCCTCCTCCGACAGTGGTCCGGCCCCGAAAGCCTTCAAAGTCAGACCGAAGCGGCGCAGCAACATCGCCACGTCCGTGCCCTGGGCCCCGTCGTAGGTGTGGAACTCGTCCAACACCAAGTACTGGAGGCTGTGGGCGCTCTCCCGCCAGATCGACTGATCAGGTTCCCTCAGGAGAAGCTGGTCCAGCATCTTGTAGTTCGTCAAGAGGATGTCGGGCGGGTTCTCCCGCATCTCGTAGCGGTCGGTGATGAGCCCCTCCGCAGTCACCTTCCGCCGCTGGGACAGCTGTTTCTGGCCGATGTAAAGGCCAGCGGTCACCGCAGCCAACTCGGGCCGGGAAGTGATGAGCTTCGACAAGCGGCCCGCCTGGTCGTTGGCCAAGGCGTTCATCGGATACAGGATCAACGCCTTCGTCCCACTCACACCCCGTTTCCTGGCCCGCAACACATGATCGAGGATCGGATACAAGAACGCCTCGGTCTTACCCGAGCCCGTGCCCGTCGTCACCAAGGTCGGCAGTGGACGACGCGGCTGGCCATCGACCTGCGAGACCAGCCGGGCGAAAGCCGCCGCCTGATGCCCATAGGGCGTGAACCCGCCATCCCACTCCAGAACCTGCGCCGTCCCAGCCTCGGCGGGGCGGAACGGCAGCCGCAGCCGGACGTACGGTCCCTTGAACATGCCGTGCTCGGGATGGGACAGGAAGTCGTCCAAGGCCGACCGGGCCCCGGCGTCCGTCAAAGCGAAGGTGGTCGTCAAGTAGTCCGTCAACGAATGGCGGATGGCACCGGCTTGGAGGGTGGGCAGAAGTTCACTCATCGGCGTCCTTGATCTGACTTGACGGGTAGCAAGGTCACGATAAGGCCTCCGAGATTAGCTGTCCCGTGTGCCAGTTGCGCAGCGCCAGCGTCGTGTTGACCTGACGGCTGGCCAAGCGGCGGGCCTGCTCGACCAGACTGGTGATCCGCTCGAACAGTCGCTTGACGTCGGTCTCTAGGTCGCCGCCCTCGGGCACAACAAGGTCGCTCACTGTGATCCACCTATCCAATCCTTGGGATGAGGCATCGCCTCTGCGCCGACGCGACGGCGTAGCGGCGAACTGGACTGGCCTGCGTCCTTCTGCCCACGATCTCAACGCCCACCTGGTCATTGTCTCATCGAGATAGCCCCAACTGGTGGAATATGCGCTCCTTCTGAGGCAGTTCGTCAGCGGTCGCGCCTGGCAGTCACCAGGCGCGGTGCTTCACTGTTCCTGCCACCGGCGGGAGCGATTGGCGATCGCGTCCCTGACGGCGCAGTCCTCCACGGCGATGTACCGCTGCGTGGTTGACAACGATGCGTGGCCCAGCATCGTTTGGACGAGGCGCAGGTCGTGGGTCTGCGCGTGGACCTCGGTGGCGCACAGGTGCCGCAGTTGGTGCATGGTTGTCCCATCGCCAAGGGCCCGCGTGACCAGAGTCCCGACCCAGTGTGCGGACAGATGACTGCCGTCTCGACCGGGGAACAGGTAGCCCGCAGGGGCTTGCAGGAGCGCCGACGCCAGGTCGTCCGGAAGCGGGAGGACGCGCTCGCGGGAGCCCTTCCCATGCACCACGAGCGCCCACCCGAGACTGTCGCGGATGAGGTCCTCTTCCGGCCAGACCTGTGCCACCTCGCCGCGCCGCATGCCCAGTTCGTTGGCCAGGCGCAGCATGACTGTGATCCGGGGATCGGCGTGACGTAGAGCCTCGGCGACGACCATGGCCGAAGCCGGCCGAGGCGCCGGCTGTTCTGGCCGGATCATGGGGATGATGTCAGCGGTGT
>JAISCA010000005.1 GCA_031265875.1 Propionibacteriaceae bacterium | reverse complement strand
ACGCCCGATTGCCAGGATCTCCCATAGCTATGAGCTTGAGGGCATGACAGACCCCAATTTTCAGCCCCTGGCTAGGTCATACATCCCTCAACCGGACACACATTCTGTCCGATAACTCGCTTTTCGCGTTGGATACTAGACCCAGTCATACTGGCGGCCTACGCCGGTCTCTAGGCTGTGTCCACATTTCGTGCATTTATATGGTTCCCATGTCGCGCCACACTCCGCACAGACACAGTGATTCCAGTTATGGCACTCGTCACGGATCCGCCCGCAGCGCGAGCACCCGCAGCCACCCTCCCATTTATGAATCAAGCAGCGCATGACTCGCACCCATCCTGTCGGCCTGTGGTGACGGATGTCAGCCTAGTCTGGTCGGCACAGGCGGCCCAGACCTGGCGCCCAGACCTTCAGTCACTGACCTTGGCCCTCGGGCGCGACCGGTGAGACTGCGGCGGCCCCGCCAGCCCGAGTCCAGATGGTCCTGTGGAGACCCGCCCGACCCTGGGCCCGATCGCGCCAGGTTCCCCGACGAATGCGCCAGCCCTCTGTGGGCCGCCCGGCCGCGCAACCCGGTCACGTAGGATTGAGCCATGCTCCGCGTCGACCATCTGACCAAGCGTTACGGCGCGCTGACGGCGGTCGACGATCTCAGTTTCGTGGTCCAGCCGGGCCGGGTGACCGGGTTCCTGGGACCCAACGGAGCCGGCAAGACGACCACCCTGCGGATCGCTTTGGGCTTGGTCAAGGCCAGCGCCGGGTCGGTCACCTTCGACGATCAGCCCTACGGCCGTCTGCGCCGGCCGGCCCGTCAGGTCGGGGCCAGTTTGGAGGCCGCCAGTTTCCATCCCGGACGCAGCGCCTTGGACCATCTGCGCGACCTGGCCCCGGTCCTGGGGGCGCCCGACCGGCGTTGTGCCGAGGTCTTGGAGTTGGTCGGCCTGAGCGGAGCGGCCCGGCGGCGGGTGGGCCAGTTCTCGCTCGGCATGCGCGGACGGCTGTCTCTGGCCACCGCCTTGCTGGGCGACCCTGAGACGCTGCTGCTGGACGAGCCCACCAACGGTCTCGATCCCGAAGGCATCGCCTGGCTGCGCGATCTGCTGCGTCGCCTGGCCCAGGCCGGTCGCACCGTCTTGATCTCCAGCCATCTGCTGTCCGAGGTCCAACAGAGCGTCGACGACATCGTCATCATCGCCCACGGCCGTCTGGTCTTGACCGGGCCGCTGGCCGACTTGGCCCAACTGGACCAGCCCCACACCCTGGTTCAGCCCGGCGATCCGACGGCCTTCGCCGATCTGGCCCGCCAACGCTCCTGGGCCCTGAGCCCGCTCCCGGAAGGGGTCGAGGTGACCGGTCCGACGGCGGCCGAGATCGGCCATGTCTGCTGCCTGGCCGGTCTCGAGCTGCATCAGTTGGCCAGCCGCCGGCCGGGCCTCGAAGCCACTTTCTTGGCTCTGACCGAGGGGCCGGCCCCAGCGGAGACGGCCCGATGATCGCCCTGCTGCGCTCGGAATGGCGCAAGACCACTTCGACCAGACTGTGGTGGACCCTGGCGGCGGCCGGGTACATCGGGTTGACGGCGGCCGGGCTGGCGGCCAGCTTCCATTTCGCCTCCGCCAGCGGCGATATGGGCGACATGGGCGACTTGAGCGGCTTGACCGGAGTCCAGCTGGCCCGGGTCGTCTACGCCGTCGGCCCCAGTCTGGGCTACGTCTTCCCGGCCATCCTGGGGGCCTTGACCGTGACGACCGAGTTCCGTCACCAGACCATCACGCCGACCCTGTTGGCCGAGCCCAGGCGCGGGCGAGTCTTGGTGGCCAAGTTGATCGCCGTGCTGCCCTTGTCCGGCGCCTTCGGCGTCCTCTTGACCGTCGTCGGCGTCGGCCTGGGAGCGGCCACCTTGGCCCTGCTGGGCCAACCGACCGGCCTCGACCAGCCCGCCACTTGGGTGTCGCTCGGACGCAGCGTGGCCGCTTTCGCCATCTGGGGCGTCTTCGGGGTCGGCTTGGGGCTGGTGATCCATCAGCAAGTCGGCGCCATCGTCGTCCTGCTGGCCTTCACCCAACTGCTGGAGCCGATGGTCCGTCTGATCCCGGCCCTGACCGGCCAGTCCTGGGCCGTCTTCGACTACCTGCCCGGCGCGCTGGGCGAGGCCGTCAGCGGGGCCAGCCTGTACAGCGGCTTCTCCCCGCTGCTGGGCTCGCCGCTGGATTGGCCGCTGGCCACCTTATGCTTGACCGGCTACGGCTTGGTCTTCGCCGCTGTGGGCTTCTTCACCACCTGGCGGCGCGACATCAGCTGAGCTGGGCCGGACCCCTCACCCGGCCGATCCCTCTCACGTACTCAGGTAGTCGGATCGGCTTGACCGCTCAGCTGGGCCAGTCTCGGCTCCAAAAGCCCGGTCCCGCTGAGCCGGCAAACCGGCCCAACCGCTGGCGGAGACGACCGCGTCCACGATGGCGGCCTCGACGGCCGCCGCCGCCATCACACAGACGGCGTCCAAGGTCGTGTCGACCGACCCGGAGCAGAGCGCGAAACAGGTGTCGCCGTCGAAGACCGAATGGGCCGGCCGGACCCGCCGGGCCAAGCCGTCGTGGCCGATCTGGGCCAGCTTGGTGGCCTCGGCCTTGTTCAGTCGGGCGTTCGACAGCAGACAGATCAAGACCGTGTTGCCGCCGTCTCGGCCGGCCTCCGCGCCAGGGCCGTCCCCGCTGAAGAGGTCACGTCGCTGACGGTAGGACTGGGCGATGATCTCGGCGCTGTCGACGAAGGCCTCGTCCGGCCCGCGCGCGCCGGCCAGGACCCGCCCGTCGACCACGACGTCGCCGACGCAGTTGACGGCGGCCAGCGCTCCCACCAGCAGTTCGTCCTGCCGGAAGGCGGCCGCCCCTTGACCGCCCTTCATGGCTCGCCCCAGGCCCAGACTCTTGCCCACCGTGGCCCCGACGCCGACGCCGTGGCTGCCGGATTGGAAGGCCTGCCCGGCCCAAGCCCGCTGGCAGGCCTCGTAGCCCATGTCGGCGTCGGGCCTGACGTCGGAGCGGCCCACCGCCAAGTCGAATAAGACGGCGGCGCTGACGTTCGGCACCACCGTGACGCCGACGTCGCGGCCGACACCGCGCTCCTCCAAGTCGCGCATGACTCCGGCGGCGGCGTCCAGCCCGAAAGCGCTACCGCCGGCTAGCAGGACGGCGTGGACGACCCGCCGGTTCATGACCGGGTGCAAAGCGTCGGTCTCGCGAGTGCCGGGCGAACCGCCCCGGACGTCGACCCCGGCCACCGCGCCAGCCGGACAGATCACGACGGTGCAACCGGTGACGGCCGCCTGGTCGGAGACTTGGCCGATCCGAAAACCCGTCAGAGCGGCGATGTCGACGGCTTCCACTCTCAGACGACCGAATCATCTAGGCCACCGGTCAAAGCCTCGACCCGATCCATGATCTGATCCACCGAGGCCAGAGCGCCGCGCCCGACCTCGCCGCAGGCCAGGGTCGCGACCTGGGGTTCGACCAAGTCGTAGCCCAGATCGAGCAGGCGACGCAGATTGGCTTGGACCAGCCGGTGCTCCCACATGGCGGTGTTCATGGCCGGGGCCAAGATGACCGGTCGACCCCGCCAAGCCAGCATGGCGCTGGTCAGCAGATCTGGGGCCAGACCATTGGCCAATTGTCCGATCAGATCAGCCGTGGCTGGGGCCAGAATGGCCAGGTCGGCCCGCCGGGCCAGGTCGACGTGGAGGATCTCGGACGGGTCCACCACCTCGAATTGGTCGCTCAGGACGGGCCGGCGGGTCAACGACTGGAAAGTCAGCTCGGTCACGAAACGCCGGGCCGCCGCCGTCAAGACGACATCGACCGCCCACCCGGCTTGAGTCAAGCGATGGGCCAGGTCGATGGCCTTGTAGGCGGCCACGCTGCCGGAGACTCCGAGCAGGACATTGCCCATCTCAACTCCTTCGACCGACTGGGTCGTCTAGGGCCGGGACCGAACCGGTCTGAGACCGGCTTTCGACGACGGCTCGGACTATACCCTCGGCGATGGCCGGCTTGCTCTCGAAACGTTGGACCCGACCGGACCGGTCGAGTAGGTGGCCGACGTGGCGGTCGGGGCCGATCTGGCTGAGATCGTTGGCCAAGACCCAGTCGCAACCGTTGACCTCCATCAGCCGACGGGCCTGTTCCAGCAGCTGCTCCAGGGGAACCTGGTCGAGCAATTTGAAGCCGACCAGCTGGGCCTCAGGGGCCAACTCCTTGAACAGGGAGATGACTTTGAGGGCCGGTCTCAGGATCACCACCAGGTCGTCGTGGGCCGAACTGACCTTGTGGCTGGCGTCCAAGCCGGGAACGGCCAAGATGGCCCGCCGGATGGCCTCCGGGTCGTCTTGTCCGACCAGGGCTTGGGCCAAGTCGGCGGCCGTGGTGACCCGCTCGACCCGGTAATCCGACACCGCCATGGAGTGGACCACGACGTCGACCGTCGCTCCGGTCAAGCGGCGCCGGACCGCCTGAGCCAACTCGGCCACCGTGGTGACGGTCTCGACCTCGACGCCGCTGGACTGCGGTCTGACGGAGTCGACGGCGCACAGGTGGACCACCTGGCTGACGCCGGGCTGAGCGGCGAAGCGGTCGGCCAGCAAGGCTCCCAACCGACCGCTGGCATTGTTGGTGACCCGCCGCACCCGGTCGATCGCCTCAGATGTGCCGCCCCCGGTCACCAACACCCGCATGGCTGGCTCCTACTGTCACTGTCTCGCGCCGCCGGTCAGCCACCGCAGTGGAGGCCGGCCCCCGGCGGCGTTGGCGGACCCGGCCAGCACGTCCGTCATATCACCAGATAGTCGGCGTCCAGGGCCGGATGGGCGTTGACCGGATAAGTGACGGGTTGGGCTGGCACCCCGGCCACCGTGCTGTATGGCTCGACGTCTTCCAGCACCACGCTGCCGGCTCCGATCTTGGCCCCCTCGCCGACGCTGATATTGCCCAGCACCTTGGCTCCGGCGCCGATCATGACGCCCCGGCCGACCTTGGGGTGGCGGTCGCCGCCGACCTTGCCGGTGCCGCCCAGGGTGACTTCGTGCAACATCGAGAAATCGTCCCCCACCACGGCCGTCTCCCCGATCACGACCGAGGTGGCGTGATCGAACAGGATGCCCTTGCCGATCCGGGCTCCGGGGTGGATGTCGACGGCGAAGACCTCCGAGATCTGGCTCTGCAACCACAAGGCCAGGGCCTGACGACCGGTGCGCCAGTAATAATGGGCCACCCGATAGCCCTGCAGGGCGTGGAAGCCTTTGAAGTAGAGCAACGGCGTGGAATAACCCCGGCAGGCCGGGTCGCGGCTGAGCACGGCCCGCAGGTCCTCCCGCACCGCCAGGCCGACACTGGGATCGGCCTCGAAAGCGCGGTCGATCAGGTCGCGCAGCGTCAACGGGCTGATGGTGTCGGAGCCCAGCTTGCCGGCCAGGATGAAGCTGAGGGCGTCCTCCAAGCGCTCGTGCGACAAGATGACGGTGTGGAGGAAGCTGGCCAGGGCCGGTTCGCGTTTGGCGTCATTGGCCGCCTCGGTGCGAATACGGCTCCAAATCTCGTCCCGGGCGGGGGTCATCTTCATCCTTCTGCTCGCTGGCCGGTCAGCCGCCCTGGCCAGACGGCGATCAGAGCGGCGGTCTCCTGGGCACGGACAGCCGCGCCGGAAATGTGCCTACCAGTGTACACACCTGTGGTCAATGGCTGGTCGGGCTCAGGGCGTACGCCTGGACAAGGTCAAAGAGGCCAGCGCTAGGCAGCCGGCGGCGAAGGCGGCCATGACCAGCAAGGGGCGGGCGACATCCCAGCCGCCTAGGCCCAGGGCGACGTTGGAGACCCCGTCGATGGCGTAACTCAGCGGCATGAAGTCGGAGATCGCTTCCAAGGCCCGGGGCATCTGCTGGCGGGGCATGAAGACACCGCCCAGAATGACCTGGGGGAAGACGAAGAGGGGCAGGAATTGGACGGCCTGGAACTCGGTCCGGGCGAAAGCCGAGACCAGCAGGCCGAGGGCGGTGCCGAGGATGGCGTCGACCACCGCCACGCCCAACAGCTGGATTATCGACCCAGCTAATTCGAGGCCGCAGACGTAGACGCCGAAACAGACCGTGATCCCCGTCTGCGCCGCCGCCACCAGAGCGAAGGCCAAGGCGTAGCCGCCGATCAGGTCGGCCTTGCTGAGCGGCGTCGTCATGAGCCGGTCCAAGGTGCCGGAGCGGCGTTCCCGGAGAGTGACGATGCTGGTGACCAGGAACATCATGATGAAGGGGAAGAGCGCCATCACCATCGGGCCGACCCGCTGGAAGACCTGGTCGGATTGGAACAACCAGGCGAACAGGCCGACCAACAAGGCGGGCACCACCAGCAGCAGGGCGACAGTGCGGTGGTCATGGCTCAACTGGGTCAGGACCCGGCCCGCCGTCACCAACCAGCGCGACCTCATCGGGCCACCGCCGTGACGGCGTCGGGCCGGTCCGCTCGATCGCGGCGGATCAGCTCCAAGAAAGCCCGTTCGGCGTCTGGCTGGCCGGTCCGGGCCAACAAGTCGGCCGGGCCACAGGCCGCCACCAGATGACCGGCTCGCAGCAACAAGAGGTCGTCGCAGCGGCTGGCCTCGTCCATGACGTGGCTGGACACCAGCACCGAGGCCCCCTGGGCGGCCAGGTCGGCGAAAAGGTCCCACAGCCGCACCCGTAAGACCGGATCGAGGCCGACCGTGGGCTCGTCTAGCACGATCAACTCGGGGGCGCCGATCAGGGCGATGGCCAAGGAGACCCGGCGTAACTGCCCGCCCGACAGCCGACCGGCCAACTGACGGGCCTGAGCGGACAGGTCGACCGCCTGTATGACCCGCTCGACCTCGCTGGACGGCTGGGCGGCCAGGCGGGCGAAGTGGGCCACGTTCTGGGACACCGTCAGGTCGAGATAGACCCCGTCGGCTTGAGAGCTGTAATTCAGGCGGCGCCGTAGATCCGGGTGGCCGGCCGGAAGACCGCCCACCTGGACCTGCCCGGCTTGGATGCGCTGTAATCCGACGATGGCCCGGATCAAAGTCGATTTGCCGCAGCCGGAGGGACCGAGCAAGCCGGTCAACCGGCCGGCCGCGATGTCCAAGTCGAGGCCGTCGAAGACCTGGGTCCGGCCCCGGCGGACCTGGAGGCCGCGTACCGACACGACCGGCGTCAGGGCTCCGAGCGGACCGGCGGATGTCCCAGCCATAGCCTCATACGTCTCAGTCATAGGACAGTCGCAGTCGTTCCAGGAGGCTCTCGGCCTCGGCTAAGCGGGCGGGCGGGAGCGAGGCCGGGTCGAGTGGAGTGATACGCCAGATCAGATCGGCCTGGTCGTCGTCCAGGCGGCGCTGGGCCGACAGCACGATCTCCTCCGGGCCTTGGCCTAAGCGGCGCTCCAGCGCGAAGGTGGCCTCGACCCGGTCTTGGAAGACGAGCGGCAACCGCCCCGGCCGGATCAGCTCGACCTGGTCCGCCTCGCCCTCCCCGTCACACCAGCGCAGCCGACCCGAATCCGGGTCCCAACCACCCCGCACGATGTCGTGCCACCCGATCAGTCGCCAGGTGCGGGGCTCCGGCCCTGATCCCAAGGCCAGATGGCCGGGTAAAGCGACGACGTATCCCTGCTCGGTCTCGGCCCAAGCCAGCGCCCGGGCGCCGGGCCGGTGGCGACGCAGATCGGCTAGGACCGGCCGGGGCAAGCGAGCGAACATGAGGCTCAAAGCCCCAGGATGGCCTCAAGGCCGACCGTCAGGCCAGGGTGCTGGGGGGCCCAGCGCACGGCCGCTAGGACGCCGGGCATGAAGCTGGAACGGTCGCGGGCGTCGTCCCGCACCACCAGGGTCTCGCCCACCGAGGTGAAGTGGACCTCTTGGCTGGCCAACAAGCCGGCCAAGCGCAGGGAGTGGACCCGGACGCCGGCGATGTCGGCCCCCCGGGCGCCCGGTTCGGCGTGGGTGGTGGCGTCCGGCATGGCCGGCCGGCCGGCTCGACGGCGGGCGGCGGCCACCACCTCGGCGGTCTGGCGGGCCGTGCCGGAGGGGGCGTCGATCTTCTGGGCGTGGTGCAGCTCGACGATCTCGACCGAGTCGAAGTGCGGGGCCGCCAATTTGGCGAAGTGCATCATCAAGACCGCCCCGATCGAGTAGTTGGCGGCGATCACGACGCTGACGGCGGGCTTGGCGGCGGCCCGGCGCCGGACCTGCTCCAAGCGTTCGGCCGTGAATCCGGTGGTGCCCACCACGACATGGATGTCATGCTCCAGACACCAGTCGATATTGTCCATGACCGAGTCCGGGTGGGTGAAGTCGACGATCACTTGGGCGGAGCGGGCGACCTCCTTGGAGTCGCCGATGTCGACCCCCGCCACCAGCTCGAGGTCGTCGGCGGCGGTGACGGCCCGACAGACCTCCTGCCCCATCCGGCCCAAAACGCCGAAGACAGCGATCCGCATCTAGCACCTCGTCTTTCGTCCCACGTCCTGACTCAGGGCGCCTTAGACCGGGCCGAGCGACCCGGTCTAAGACCAAGCTCAGGCCTTAGAGGCGGCCTGGGCGATGCGCTGCCGCAACTGATCGAGCTGACCCCACAGGGCCGGCGGCGCCTTGTCGCCGAACTGCTCGAAATAAGTCTGAGTCAGATCGGCCTCGTAGGACCAGGCCTCCGGATCGAGGGCGAAGAGAGCGTCCAATTGGGCGTTGGTGATGTCGAGGCCGTCGATGTTGAGATCGCCCGGCACCGGGATCCGCCCGGAGATGACGTCGCGGGCGTCGACCTCCCCCGCGATCCGACGCAAGGCCCACTCGATCGGACGGGAGTTGTCGCCGAAGCCCGGCCACAGCCAATTGCCCTCGGCGTCGCGCCTGAACCAGTTGACCTGGAAGATCCGAGGCGCCTTGTCGCCCAGGCTCTGACCCAGTTCGAGCCAGTGAGCCCAGTAATCGGCCATGTTGTAACCGCAGAAGGGCAACATGGCGAAGGGGTCGCGGCGCAGATCGCCGACCTTGCCCTCGGCGGCGGCGGTCTGCTCGGAGGAGACCGTGGCGCCGACGAAGACGCCATGCTCCCAGCTATAGGATTCCGAGATCAGCGGCACATTGGTCGAGCGCCGGCCACCGAACAAGATGACGTCGATCGGCACCCCGGCCGGGTCCTCCCAGTTGGGCGAGATCGACTCGGCCTGGGCCGCGTTGACCGTGAAACGAGAGTTGGGGTGGGCGGCCACCCGGCCGCAGTCCGGCGTCCAGTCCTGGCCCTGCCAATCGATCAGGTGGGCCGGCGGCTCGTCAGTCATGCCCTCCCACCAGACGTCGCCGTCGTCGGTCAAGCCGACGTTGGTGAAGATGGTGTCGTGGCTGAGGGCGTGCAGACAGGTCGGATTGGTCTTCTCCGAGGTGCCCGGGGCGACGCCGAAGAAACCGGCTTCGGGGTTGATGGCGTGCAGCCGACCGTCCGGACCGGGTCGCATCCAGGCGATGTCGTCGCCGACGGTCTCGACCTTCCAACCCGGGATGGTCGGCCGCAGCATGGCCAGGTTGGTCTTGCCGCAGGCCGAGGGGAAGGCGGCGCTGAGGTTGAAGACGCGCCCGCTGGGCCCGGTGATCCGCAGAATCAACATGTGCTCGGCCAGCCAGCCCTCGTCGCGGGCTAGGACCGAGGCGATGCGCAGCGCGTAACACTTCTTGCCCAGGAGGGCGTTGCCGCCGTAGCCGGAGCCGTAGGACCAGATCTCGCGCGTCTCCGGGAAGTGGGTGATGTACTTCTCTTCGTTGCAGGGCCAAGCCACGTCGGGCCGGGTCTGACCGTCGGCGTCGAGCAGCGGGTACCCGACCGAGTGGACGGCCGGCACCCAGGGCTGCCCGGCCGAGATGGCGGCCAAGGGGCCCAGGCCGACCCGGGTCATGATGCGCATCGAGACGACGACGTAGGGCGAGTCGGTGATCTCGATGCCGAGCTTGGAGATGTCGCCGCCCAAGGGGCCCATCGAGAAGGGGATGACGTACATCGTCCGGCCCCGCATCGAACCGGCGAAGACCTGGGCCAAGGTCTGGCGCATCTCGCCCGGAGCGGCCCAGTTATTGGTCGGGCCGGCGTCGGACTCCAACTCCGAGCAGATGAAGGTACGGGCCTCCACCCGGGCCACGTCGGAGGGCAGGGAGCGGGCCAGGTAGCACCCCGGCCGCAGCTCTTGGTTGAGTTTGATCAAGGTCCCGGCGGCCACCATCTGGTCGTACAACCGGTCCCGTTCCTCAATCGATCCATCGCACCAGTAGACGCTGTCCGGCTGAGTCAACCCGGCCACCTGAGCCACCCAGTCGACCACCGACTGAGGCACGCCGGAGGGGGCTGAAACATTGATGTCGCTGCTCATCTCGATCTCCAAAACTTGTCCGGGTGGCGGGGCCACGGCGCCGCCTGAAATACGGTCATTGACTCCTGACAAAGGTACTCCGTACCGATGGACCTCGCCCAACCCGGTCCATCGCCGAGCGGTCGACGGACCACCCAGACCCGTTCGCCCGACTGTCATATCCATCGATCCAGCGCCCAGCCGCTCCACCGCCGAGCGACGGAGGCGCCGGCGCGAGCTGTGAGCCCATCCACCGTCCCGGTGTTGTCCAGATGCGGCCCGGACCGGCCTGTGCCAGAGCTGGACCGCGCCCTTGGGCCCAGGCCAGAGTGGGGCCATGGACAACCCCCGTCTCAGCGCCGACCAAGAGCGCCAGCTGGCCTGGCGCATCGAGGCCGGCCTGCTGGCCCGCGCCGCCCTCGAAGCCCGTTCCCAGACCAACCAGACCGACCCGGACCCGACCGACCGGGCCGGGCTGGCCGGTGCGGCGGTCCCAGCCAGCCAGGCCGAGTTGGAGGCTCTAGCGCGCCAGGGCGAAGCGGCCCGCCAGGCCATGGTCTTGGCCAACATCGGCTTGGTCCGGGTCATCGTGCGCGACTTCGCCCGCCCCGGGACCTCGTCCGATCTCTTCCAAGACGGCTGCCTGGCCCTGGAGCACGCCATCATGCGGTTCGACTTCCGGCGCGGTCGGCTCGGTCCCTACGCCGCCGTCTGGATCAGGCAAGCCCTGCGCCGGCGACAGCCACCGCCCACCAGCGCCCTGCCCGACGACCTGGTCGACGACGAGGCCGTGACCGAGATCGACGCCCGTTTGACCCGGCGCGACCTCAGCTCCAGCCTGCGCCACCTGCCCGCCGCCGAGCGCCAGGTCATGCTCTGGCGCCACGGCTGGGTGGGCGAGCCGGCCAGCCTGCCCCAGATCGCCCGCCGCCTCGACCTGACTGTGGCCGGGGTGCGGCGTCTGGAACGACAGGCCCTGACTCGACTGCGCCGCCAGTGGCAGCCCCTGGAAGCGGCATAATGACGCCATGACGAAGGTGGCCATCAACCTGGACGGGGACCTCATCGGCGGTGGCTGGGGACGAGCCCGGCGCATCGCCGTGGCCGATTTGGCTAACGGCCAGATCGCCAGTTGGACCGAGCACGAGGTGGGCTGGGACCAGTCCCACGACAACGCTCCCAGCCACGGTTCCCACCACGCCCGCATCGTCCGCTTCCTGCGCGACCAATCCGTCGAGGCCGTCCTGACCGGCCACATGGGACCGCCCATGGCGCGGATGCTGGACAGCATGGGCGTGGTCGCCTTGATCGGATTGTCCGGCCCGGCCCGCCCCGCCGCCGAGGCCCTGGCCGCCCAGTTGGCCCAAGCCGCAGGCCCGGCCGCCCAGCCATCCCCGACCGCAGGCCCGGCCCAGTCCTGAGGCCCGGCCTCGAGACGACAGCCGAGGCCGCTTTCTGCTAATCTGCGATGGCTGCAGTCCCCTGTAGCTCAATTGGCAGAGCATCTGACTGTTAATCAGAGGGTTCCTGGTTCGAGTCCAGGCGGGGGAGCTTTTCCATTCCCGCTCCCACTAGGCCGAATACGGCTCCCACTAGGCGAAACACTGACGCCGACTCTGTCCCATGACAGACGCCAGAAGCGAAAACGCACCGTGGAATCCCGTGAAAGCCCGCTCCGGTAGCTACCCCGGTAGCTACCCTGGGGGTGGTAGATTGGCGGCCGTGCCGACGATCAAAAGGGCTAACGGGGCGGGCAGTGTCTACCGGACGGCCGCCGGCCAATGGGTCGCGGCCGTCACACTCCCACCGGCCGGAGACGGCCGACAGCGCCGCGCCACCGCGAAACGCCGCACCAAAGCCCAAGCCATGGCCGCCCTCCGCACACTCATCGACGGCCCGGCCAAAACGGGCAAACCCCGGGCCGCGCCCACCGTCGCCCAATGGATCGACACGCACCTCGGCCGGCAAGCCGACCGGCTCAAACCGCACACGCACGAGGGCCAGCGCTCCCTCGCCCGAGCCTGGATCGTCCCCGTCCTCGGCCGCGTCCGCCTCGACCAGCTCACCGGCGACCATGTCAGGGCCCTGCACCGGGCGGCGATCGACGCCGGCCACGCGACCACCGCGAAACGAGCCCACGCGCTCCTCTCAGCCGCCCTCCAGGCGGCCGTCAGAGACGGCCTGCTCGACCGCAACATGGCCCAGACCGTCGGCCCGCCCGCCGGCCGGTCGGAGACGCGCCCGGCGTTGACGGCCGACCAGGCCAAGCGTCTGCTCGCGTCGGTGGCCGGCGACCCAGCCCGGTCGGCCACGATCGCCACAGCCCTCCTGACCGGGCTCCGGCAGGGCGAACGCTTGGGCCTCGAATCAGACGCGCTGGATCTCGACCGTGGCGTCTTGACCGTGTCGTGGGCGGCGCAGGAAGTCGCTTGGGCGCACGGCTGCGACGGAGACGGTTGCGGCCAGTCGAGGGGCGCGTCCTGCCCCCAACGCGTCACCCCCGTGCCCGCCAGCCTGGAGGCCCGCCACGTCGACGGGGCTTTGTGGCTGCTGCGGCCCAAAAGCCGTGCCGGCTGGCGGCAGGTGCCCGTCTGCGGGCCTTTGGCCGACCGGCTGGCCGCATGGCTGGCCGTCCGCCCCGGCGCGCCCCACGGGCTCGTTTTCACCGATCCGGCGGGGCGGCCGGTGACGCGCCGGGCCGACTCGGCCGCGTGGCGAACGGACCTCCAGGCGGCCGGATTGCCGCCCGTGCCCCTGCACTCTGCCCGGCACACCACCGCCACGCTGCTTTTCGAGCTTGGCGTCCCGCCGGAGACCCGCCAGGCCATCCTCGGGCACTCGGCCGCCACGACGACGGCCGGCTACACCCATGTCGCGCCGCCGATGGCGGCCGACGCCATGTCACAGTTGGGCGGCCTCCTGCTCGGCTGACCACTGTCGCCGCCACACGTCGACGGTCGTCTGATCGCAGCCGATCACGGTGGCGATGGCGCAGGAGCTGCGGCCCGCAGCGGTCAACCTGGCGGCGACGGCCTTAGCCTCGGGCAGCGTCAACGGCAGCCGCTCGCCAGCTGCGGCACGGGTGATCGCGACCTCATCCAAGATGCCATCGTCGGGCGACGGGCGGAAATGCGACCGTGGACGCCCAAGGCGCGCCTTCCGCCCCATGTCACGATTCGCCTGACGACACGAATCACAGCGACACTTGTGATAACGGTAGCAGTTCATGTTGTGCTTGTGGTCGGGTGGGCAGACGCGCGGCTCGGTCACAGCGACAGCTCCCCACCGTGGTCGTGGAGGACGAACCGGCCGTCGCGCGGATCAGCGTCCCTCACCCCGCCGCACTTGGGGCAACGGACGTGGGCGCGACACCAACGGCACCAGCCGTCGAAAGAGAGGGGACAAACCTGAGTGTGAGGCCCTTGGCAGCCCTTGCACCTGGACACGGGCGAGCGGGCGACGTGGAGCGCCTCGGCGCGACCGTGTTTGCGTGCGAGCCAGACGAGAGTGTTGACCGAGACGCCGAACCGGTCAGCGATCGGGGCCAACTCGAAACCACACTGGCGCATCTTCTCCGCCCCGTCGAGGATGCGTTTGGCTTCCGCCGGGTCGACGCGCGTGATCAAAACAGTCTCCTCTGCCCCTTCAATGGCCGCCTGGCGGCCTTGTGCCGCGCCTCGGCCACGTTCCGCCCAGCCTGATCAGCGCCGACACTGGACGGACAGAAACGACAAACCAGCTCATCGAAATAAACCGACCATTCCGAGGTCGGCGACGTAGGAAGATTCGCCTCCGACTCAGACACGATGTCGCACCCCAAACCCGGATGACACCACCCCGAGCAATCCGCATAGCCACAGTGGCTGTAGTTTGGCTCATCAAGGATCACAGCAGTGCCTCCTGGCCGACTGGGACGCGCGGCTGGCGCGCGTCACGCCGCCGCTGAAACTCGGCTAGCCGCGTGGCGGCCGTCGCCCTCCCCACCGAGCCAGGACAAAAACGACACAGTTTATTGTCTTCTTTGTCGTTGCGGCATGGGACGCCAGGGTGACAGTCGTCTTCCCCGCACGCGCACCCGCCGACGTGCTTCGCCCACTGCTGCGCGGTCGCGTTGACCGGGAAAATCCCCTCCGGGTCATTGTTCGGGTCGACGCTCATGTACGCCCCGACCTTCTCAACCCAAACGCGAATTTTACTCATCGACTAGCTCCAATCTGACGTTGAGCATGAATTTGTCGCCGTCCAGTTCGACGCGCGCATTCTGAGCCACGGTGACAGTTTGGCAAGGCCAGTGTTGATGGTACTCCTGGCATTCACCGTCGGGGTCGTCGTGGCCGGAATCGGAATGCAGATCGCAGATGATGTCAAGTTCAAGCTCAATCCGTTTGCGTGTCTTGTCGATCAGGTTGAGCAGTGTGACGATCAGGTCTCCGGTGGCGCTCACGACTTCACCCGCTTCGTCAACGATTTGAGCGTCGTGACACAGATTTTATTGATATCATGTCTCATCATGTTGTTTCTCTTCCATTCCAGGCAAGGGAACCCCGAGCCGCAATCAGCGCAGATGATTTCACCGTCTCGCACCGTGACTCGATGCTGCGCGTTGAAAACAACCCACCACCGCCAGATGGTGTCATGCGTTCGAGTGAGCGCCAGCAAGGCCACCACGTCCGAACTCAATTCTCGCTTGGACATTATTCTTTTCCTTCCTTGTCGGCGGCCACGTACACGGTCCGCCCATCGATAATCTGTGTTGTGATATGATGTTTGGCTTGGGCGAGCACCAAAGCGTCGGCCAGGAACGGCCTGTCCCGTGCGTTCAGCGCCAAAGTCAAACCGCGCCGGTTGAGGCCGTCGGGGCCGGCCTTGACGACCGCCCGGGCGAGCTTCTCGGCCACCCGGGCGACCTGGTGCGCGTCCAGCTGATCCGAGCGCCTGGCGTCACGCTCGACCGCCGCCGTCTCCTGCCTCAACCGGGCTTGGGCGAGTGTGCGCTGGACGCCGAAACGACACCGATCGGACATCGACATGACTTGGCCGGACAGGTCCCAATCTGACCAGTCGAGGCTGGGCCGCCCGGCCAGGACAGCTAGGCCCTCAGCGACTTTCAGGCGGGTCAGGATGGCGTGCCCGTCCAGGGCTGTGCCTTCGCCTCGGGCTCGGGCGGCGTGGGCCTCACGCACGATCCCGACAATGTCGCCTGGCACGTCGATGACGAGCCGGCCTTGACGGTCGGGGCGCAGAAGGTCGGTGAACGCCGGGGGCCGCCACGACCACGCCGGGGGCTCCTCGGGCGGGTCTGCGGTGATCTCCGGGTCCCACGCCGGAGCCCAGAGGAAGCGTTGCGTCGTCCCGCCGTCGGCGTCCTCAAGCAGAGAGGCGGCCCGCTCGGGCTGCACACCCATCTGTAGAGTGAACCTGTATTCGTGCGCGCCCAACAGGCATCGGCGTTGTGTGTCGGCGTACATGAACCCCAACGCCTCACCAGAATAAGCGTTGCGCAGCTGTGGCATGAGGGTCGCGCCCGTGCGGCCGCTCAACGCCGTCAAAGCGTCGACCTCGGGCACCGTCCACAACACCTCACGACGATCCCAAACCCAACCATCCTTGCCCCACGATTTGTAGGCGCGCGTCATGCCCTCGCCCGTCCCTAACGTGGCCTCGAAGAGAGGCCGGTCGCCGCTGGCCGTCGGCCAATCCACGCAATCGCGGGCGGCGCTCATCGCCGCCCCTTTGCCCGCCCCGGACGAGCCGACCAAAGCGGCGAACAGGTTCAGAGATCCGGGGCCGCCGATCATCGGCGGCAACACGACCAAGGGTGGCGTGTGCGCGAGCGCCCGCAGGATGACGCACATCATGACGGCCGGCCACGCCGTCATCCTCGACCGGGCGAACAGGACGATGTGCTCCAGTTCGGGCCGGCCGGCCCACCAGGGGTGGTCTTGGTCGGCCGCCACGGTGACGCTGGTGTGGTTGGTGACGCCGGCGTCGGCCGGATCGAGCCAACCGACCGTGACCGGCGGCGCGGCCCTGTCAGCCGTCTCCGGCACGTTCACGCGCGGTTTTTGTCTGGCCCCCCGGATGGCCGATCGGATGGTCGCACGGGTCGCCGACGGCTCCTCCCTGGTCAGCCCGCACTGGCCGGCGGCGTCCCACAAGGCCGCCGTCGCCGTCCCTTCCATCAACTTCCCCGCCAACACGAGTTGGTTGATGTTGAAGGCGGCCCGGTTGAGCGTGTCGTTGCGTTCGCCTTGGACGGCCAAGGCGAGTCGGTCGCATTCAGCGCCCAAAGCCGACAACCCGTATGGCGTGTCGGTTCCGTCCGCTTGTGCGGGCTCGGGCGGCCCGGCCGGAGCCGGGCGGATCAGATCAGCGTAGTCCGGCATCGCCCCCCCTGGGGAGCGTCAAAGCCTCATCCCAACGATAGAAACCATTGTAGTCGCTGGTGGTGACGTGGGAGGGTGGAGCGACGACGTAGCCGCCCAAACCTCTGGTGTCGATGCCGGGCACGATCCCGGCGCGGCACGGCGACCCCATCGCCTCGATCCACAAGTGGCAGCCGCCCGGCCTCGGTGTCTTGACCCGGCCGACGGTGGGCGGCAGCCCGGCCAAAACACCACGATCGAGGCTCAGGACGCCGGTCAGACCGTCCACGTCGATCACATCGACCAGATGCCCGGTCGCGACCGCCACATTGGCGGTGGGCGCGACCGCCCACCAGCGGCGAACCAGAGCGGCGTCGGAGGTGGCGTCTTTCACACCATGCGACCCCGGGAAAGGAATCTTCCGCTCCGGCTGGAGGGGGAAGACTTTGAGTCCGAGCGACACATACCACAAAGCGGCTTGCAGCGGGGTGGGCGGCGGTTTGCGGTTGGCGGCGTCAATCTCGTCCCATTGGTCGCAGACCCGCTCCGCCCCAGCCCAATCCCCCGCGCGGGCCGCGGCTAGCGCCTCCGCCAAGAGATCCAGTCTGGCCGCTCCGGCCGCTGTGGCGGTCACCGGCCGGCCCCCTCGGCCGGCCGACAAACATGCCGCAGGCCAAGATGGCGTCTGGCCCGACGCCAGTCGCAGAAGCCGACGGCGTGGCTTCCTGGGCCGCCTTGGCTGCCCCGCCACCACGTCACGGTCCCGTCGCCCGCCCACCAGCGCGGCTGGCCGGCGACCTTGATCGGGCCGACCGTCACCCAACCCACCCGCACCCCACAACGGGAACAATATTGCCACATTAGAGTAAGCTCACCATCTTCTTGTCGTTCACATAGACGGCGAGCGCGTACGCCTGCCAAACATCCTTTTTGAACCCGTGGAAGAAACCAGGGGCTTTGACGGTGCCTTTGCCAAAGTTGGGCTGCCCGGGGGCGAACCGGTCACACAAGGCCCAGATCACTTCACGGTCCGAGCCTTGGCTGGACGGGTCGCAGTGGTGCCGGCGGACGGCCCGCCGGGGCACCAGCTCGACCCGCCGGCCCGTGGCCTCGGCGGCCTCCTCGAAACGACCGATCCAACGGCAAGTGTCGAAAACCTCACGGCCCACCGTCTGCCCGTAGGAAGTGACGTTCTCAATCGCGACACGGTCGAAACCTCGAGGCGGAGCCAACCCAAGCACGATTTCCCTCAGGGATGCGTTGTCGTCCTTGCCGAAGTGCGATGGCTCGCTGTCGTCGGAGACGACGATCCAAGCCGACACTGTGGGACCAGGGTCGATCGCGAGCAACATAGTGAACCTTTCCTGTCGCTGGTGTGGTGGGGTGGCCCCGCCCGGAAGCGAAACGGGCGGGGCCACGGCTGTGGTCGTCAGAACGGCTGATCGAACGGGTTGCCGCCCGCCGCTTGGGCCGTCTGCGTGGCCTGCCACGGATCAGGCGTGGCCGCCGGGGCGGCCGACGCCGGGGTCGGCGATGGGGCGGCCGGCCGCGGCGCGGCCGAAGCCGGAGCCTTCTGGAAACTGAACAACTTCATCGCCCCCTTCGGCGTCTTCTCCAACCCCGTCATGACGATCCGCACCAGATCCCCCGGGCTGGGGTCCATCGCCCTCACACCAGCCTTCAGACGGGCCTGCCCACAGGTCAGGCTGACGAGCGCGCCGACTTGGAAGTCGGAGCGGACGCCGTCTTTGTCGAAAGACGCCGCCGGCAACGTCAACTCGACGTCCAGGCGCGGGCACGGATTGTCGTTGAAATCCGTCCCCCCGTCGTAGCTGTACGCCACGACGCGGCCGGTGACATGCTGGCCGGCTTGCAGCCCCCAGCCGATGAAACTCCCAGCCGGAACGTCGACCGGGGGGATGTTATCCCAATTGATTTCTGTCATTTCATTCTCCTTTTCGACAGATGCTTATAGATGGTGGATCGGTATTAGGTCAGAATGGTGGTGTGCCGGTCAGCTCGCCCCACCTTTGGGACGCCGCATTGTTCAGGCCCTGGTCCCACAGGCCAGAGGCCTTGATCCGCTCGGCCGTGGCGGTCAGCTCCGGGACGGACCGGGCCGTCCGGAGCGCCGCCACTGCCTCCAAGCGCGGTCCCGCCGGGTCGGGCAGAAGGTTGTTCCGCGCACCCACAGGCGCAAGCCCGGGCGCCCCAGAGGCAGGGAGAAGCGCGTCCTGGGGCGCGGCCTTGAATGGCTTGGTCAGCCCCTTGGATCTCCGCCACTCCCGCACTTGGGCGGCCAACTGGACGGCTTCCCACCCTCGCGCGATATCGACCTCCAACAGCCGACAGTCGCCAGTTTTAGCGTCCAAGGCGGCCACCAGGCCCCAGTCCAGGCGGATGCCGTCCAGTGGCGACCGGGCCGCCGTGGCCGGATCGTAAATCATCGAATGCGCGTACAAACCGAGTTGCATGGCGAACGATTGGACGGCGCTCGGATAATCCACGTTCCCAGTTTTGATATCGCCTATGACGAGGCGGCCGTCGATTTCCCAAATCCGGTCCGCCGTACCAGCCGTCTTGAATTCGTCACACACCAAAAGACGTTCGATGTGGGCGACTTTGAACCCCGATGTGGCCGCCCGATAGTTTTTCATATGCCCGACCAGGTCGTCGGGAATATGCGGTTTCTCGCCTTTGTCCAGGGCCTCTGTGAAGGCGTGCAGGGCGGTGCCGACAGTCGCCGCCGCGTCCGACCCGGCGGCCTTCATCGCGTCCTCACACACCTCGCCCATCTGCGCCCGCCAACGCTTCGCGTCGACCTCATCCAAGGGCTGCGACCCCAAAGAGGCCGCGCGCAGCCGCAGATCGTTCCGCGCGACCAAACCGACCACGACCTGGCGTTGCTTCCAGCCAGTCAAATTCGTCTGATCATCCACCGCTTTAATGAAAGTTGTCACACGGGTGTAAGCGACCGGTTTGCCGCCCCCGGGCGGGACGATCAAAGGCCGGCCCCACCGGTCACGCTCCACCTCGGTCGAACCACCCGACGTGTATCGCCAATCAGTCATGCTTGCCGCCCTCTTGTCGATTCGAGTAGCTTCCGGCCGTCCGCCAGCGTGTACACACCGGTCTCGCCGGGTGGGGGGATCAGTTTGTTGCGGGCCGCCCATCGGCGGACCGTCCTCGGCGGGACGCCGAGCTTGGCGGCCAGCTCCGTGGCGGTCAGCAGCGCCGGCGCGGTGCGCCGCCAACCGCAGGCGACACACGACAGGTCGCGTCCGGCCGCGACCAGCCCTGGCCGGCCGCACGACGGACACCAGGCCCTGGGGACAGGCGTGCTGTCGTCGGGGTCCCAACCCGGGCGCTCGCCGCACAGACGGCGGCATCTGGCGGCCAGAACGGCCACGTCACGACCCAGACCGTCCAAATGCGATTGGTCGATCAGGTCAGTCGTGTCGACCCAGTCGCACAGGCCGAGCAGGGCCTGCGCGACACCGGCCGCGCACGCCTCCCCCGTCGCCTCGGCTGGCGGCAAACCCGCTTGGACCCGGGCCACGGAGAGCCAGCACAGCCACCCCCAGAGGACGCCGTGCGCCCCCCACACCTGAGCGCCATCGACGGTCAGCGGGTCGGTGACGAGTGGCCGGCCCAGGCCTGGGGCCGCGAAACCGTCCGACCCCAGGCACAACGCCTCCAGGCGGACGGGGGCGGCCGGACCCGACGCCCTCCCCCGGCGGCCGTCGTGGTCGCCCGGCGTCACCGTGGTGACCATGTCCGGGATCAGCCCGACCAGCGCGACGGTGGCCCGCAGGTCACGCCGCAACCTGGCGACGAGGCTGGACTCTGTCACCGTGGGCCGCCCAAGCCGGCCAGTTCCGCAGCGACCTGACGCAGCGTCGCCTTGACGGCCATCTCGGCGACGTGCGCCCGCTCCGCCCGACCCCACTCCAAGCCAAAGTCCCGTTTCTCCGAAATTGTGAAGTCCCAAACGGCCCCGCAGGAGCACGCCACCTGCCCCGAGTGGGTCGCCTCGTCCCACTCGACCAGGTCGGTGTCGTGCGCGTCCGCCACATCCCAAGGCAACGCCAGCCACCACTCGTCGTCTCTCACCGCCTACTCCTCTTCATCTCAGCCGCCAACTCCCGCAACTCATCCAGCGGATACAATGGTTTACGATTCAACCCACCGAAGTAAACTGGTGTTAACTTCCCGTCGCAGCGCAGCTGATCCAGACTGGTCAGCCCGATGCCGAGCAGGCTCGCAGCCGACGCGCGGTCGAGGAACTCCGGCTCCACCGTCACCACACAAGCCACACCACCGGCGGCCCTCCGGCCAGCCATCAGCCATCCTCCTCTTCGTCGCCCCGGATCAGACCGACGACATAGTCGATTTGGTCGACCAGATCGTTGACGGCCCCGGTCAGCTCCACCTCGTCGTCAGTCGGACCAAGACCGGCCGCCCAGGAATACAACTCTTCAGCCAGTGGCTCCAGTCGTTTCACGACCCCCATCGCATGAATCATTTCATTGCCTCCTTCCAGAAGATCGGCTGTCGCATGGCCCGCCCCGAGTGGGCCGCCTCGATGTGTGTCATGTGCCGGTTGTGGTGACCTGCGGGCAGCTGGCATCTGCCGCCCGCCCGGGCCGCGCGGCAGCGCCCCCACTCACCCATCACGGCCACTCCTGGTCGGGCGTGGTCGACGGTTTGAGCGAGGCGATGGCGCCGGCGAACACAATTTCCCCAGGCGGCGCCTGCTCGATGTCTCTGGCGGAACGCACCATGACGGGCGACTCGGGGCTGGGGCCCAGCGTCACCCTGACGTCCCACCCGGAGCCGGCGAACTTGGACATTCTCGACAGTGGGACCACCGCATGGCCGGCTTGCCCTCCCCCGCCCTGGCCACCCCTCAACACCGCGCCCAGATCAGGCCACGGCAGAGGGCTTTCCACGTCAGGCAATCTCAGCTCTGGCCCGTAGTGGACGGACACGACTAAAACACCATTTGGTTTACGACTCTCAAAATCCAACTTGACTGTGACGCGAGCGCCGACAGAGGTGAGAAACGCGCACAACGCGGGTGCGAACCCCCGGTCGACCGCAGCGGCCCAATCTTCGCCGTCCCAAAGCCCCGGGTCAGACTTCACCCCGAAACGCCCCACGGTGTAACGGTCAGTCGCCTCCAGTTGAAGGATCGGACCCCGCTGGGAGACCTGGAAACAATTGAAAGGCGTGAATGCCATCTTGTCTGAGTCTGTGAATTTGACGACTCCGGCGACGCACTTTTTCAACGCGCCAGCCGTAACATAAATACTCATTTCTTCTCCTTCGTTTTTGGTTGGATGGCGAGCCAGGCGGCGGCGAACGCGCACACCACCATCACCACACCGAGCGAACAAACAATGAACGCCTCGGCGAATCCGAGGGCGCTCATCACCGGTCCCCTTTGCCGCCGTCGGACATGTCGTGCACGATGACCGCGCCGACCACGACCACGAGCAGCAGGCCAGCCCACGACAAGGCGTCCATGGCGACGCTCAAAACCGCCAAGCCCAGCCCGGTCACGACGCCACCGCCAAACCACCCAAGCCATCCATGCCGTCGAGGTCGGCCCAGGTCGGCAGCAACACGGCCGGCTCCACACCCAAACCTTTGGCGACGGCGATCACATCCCAAACGGACCAGCCGCACTGCCCCGCCAAAAGCCGCCGCAACTTCCCCCGAACGAACGCCCCATCGGTCGCCAACTCAAGCTCCTCCACCGTCATCCCGGACGCGTGCAAAGCCTTTTTGGCGCGCATCATCGTCTCCATCCGAATCACATACTCATCCATCTGAACTAATCCTCCTTCAAAAGTGATAATTTCTAATCCGTTCGTGTTATCCTCGGCCGCGTGAAAGATCAGACGGCCGAGGTGTCAGCCGTCATGGCCCAACTCAAAGCCGAGGCCGCCGCCCGAGACCTGTCGATCACACGGTTGGCCCGTGACGCCCACATGTCCAGATCCAGCCTCGACCTGCACCTGAAAGGCCGCAGACAGATGCCCCTCGACGTGTTCTACAACCTGTGTTCCGTCATCGGCGTCGACCCGGTCACCGTCATACGCAGAGCCCACAGTCGCCTCATCGACGGCCAGTGACTGGTCACACGGCGCCCGCAAATCCGCGACCCGGCCGGCAGCCGCCCGGGCGTCATCCGCCCAAGCCCGCGCCAAATCAGCGAAACCAGCGCCACCCACGACACCATCGGCCGCGCCAGCCGCCACGTTGGCCGCCATATTGGCCGCGTGGGCCGCGTCCGCCGCCTCGACCGCCAAACCCACGACGGCCTCGCACACGTCCCGCCACACCCCATCGGCCATCCGCCCCACGATGTGCCAACCCATGAACTCGCCCTCGATCCGCGCCCGATCCACGTCCCCCGCCAGGACGTCCAACTGTCGCGCCCACCGGGCCGCCAAAACCGCCACGATCCTGCGCTCGCCCACACGCCGCATCGCCGCCTTGCACTCGCTGCCGCTCACGACTCGGCCTTGTCGAGTTCGAGCAGACGGCGCATGGCGTCAAACCAGAGGCCCCGCCACTCCTTGGCGGTGTCCCGGATGTCGATCAGGTCGAACTCGGCCACGGTCATGTCGCCAGGGCGGCCGGTCCCACGGGCGGCGCCCATCGCCTGTTCTCGCCGATCCGTTTCAATGTCGGCCAGTTCGAGGACGTCTTCAAGATGATCGATCCACCAGACGCACTCGGCCTTGGTCGCCCGCTTCAAATCAGGCCGCCACCTCACGACGGCGCTCATGACTCGCTCACCGCCTGACAATTCGCGATAGTCTCGTCCAGCCCGATCCGGGCGGCGGACAAGGCGCTCTCAACCAAGTCGATGGGCCGACTGTCCGACAAGCCCTCGTCGGCCTCCAACAGGGCGAGGGCGTCCGCCAGGTCCGACACGATCCTGGCCAAGGAGTCGCGCGCGTCCTTCATGGCGTCGGCGACATCGACGCCGTTCCAAAACAGGCTCATGACTTTGCCTCCTCTTCGATCTCTTTAGTTCTGCGGTGGATTGCTTGTGTGAACTGTCGAATCGGCCTGGCGGCGTCTTCCAGTGCGTCCGCCCAAGCGGCGGCCAAAGCGAACTCGGCGACCGTCCCATCGACCATCGCTGACTGGAATCGGGCTCCCGCCTTTTTGGCCGCCTTCAGCAACGCCTCGGCGATGGGATCGGTCACGTCCAGCAATTCGACGCAGCCTTTGAAATCGAGATGTCCCATGTCGATCCGCCCACTCACGACGCCACCCCCTCGGCCACCGGACAACCAGGCCGGACGAACACACGCCTCGGATTAGGCCTCGCCACCCAACGGCAACCATCACGCTCCAACACCACCAACGCCCCATCCATCAAAGGACGGTCACGATCACCCAACACGTTGCTGATCTGTCGGCGCGTCAACCCGCCACCGGCGCGCACCATGGCACGCTCAATCTTCGCCGCCACACGCGCCACCGCCCGCCCCCGGTCGAACCCCTCCTGCAACGCGGCGGACAAGCGCTCGTCAAGCGCCGCCTCGATCCTGGCCGCCACCAACTCCTCGATCCGATCCACAAGACGCGCCCAAGCCACCTCAGGCACCGACGGTGAGACAGCGGGGGCATAGAAACCGTTGCGCCGAATAGACGGCAACACAACATGATTAACCCAGCGTTGGAAAGGTTTCGCAAATGGAGAGTTAGATCGGTTGACGACCGCGTACAAGCCGGGTTCGTTGACGGTCGTCACGGACTGCCGACCGCCAAGGGTGTCCGTTTCGTGGACACCCCTCTCGTCGGCGTCCAGGCGGGCGGCCACATTGCGCGAATTCGAGATCCCGAGCACGGCGCACACGTCCGCCAGGACCCACCAAGACTCACCGAGGTCATCGATGAGGACCCGGACCCGGTCGCCCCGGAACTCGAACGGCTGAAGATCGGTGGTCATGCTGTGACCTCCTCAAGCTTCGCCAGCTCAGCCCGCCAGGCGGCGTCACGCTCGGCCCGCTCGGCCGCGTGGGCGGCGTCCCAAGCGGCCGACTCCGCCTCAAGCACGGCCGCCCGCCTCTCGGCCTCCACCGAGGCCCGACGGGCGCACGCGGCACAGAACGGCGCGTGCATGGCCTTGTCCCAGCCGTCCACCAGACGCTTCTCAGACGGCCGCCCGCACCCGTGCGTCTGGCAGCCGTGATAGCTGGTCCGGTCGACCCAACGGCACGGCGGCCTGCGCCAGAGCAGCTCGACGGCCCGTTCGAAGACGGAGTCCACGCGACCGGAGGCGAGGAGGGTAGGGTTGTGGTCAGCCATGACGAAATGCCCTTCGTTTATGGTCAGACCCTCAGGTGGTGCTGGTAACACCCCTGGGGGTCGTCTATGTTCTGAGGACGACTCTACCCGAACCCGGTCGCCCCGGAACTCGAACGGCTGAAGATCCGTGGTCATGCTGTGACCTCCTCTAAAGTCTGGGTATGGGAATCGACTGGACCGCCCTCGGCGTCATCGTCGCCGCCGTCATCGGCCTCGCAGGGGCCGTCACCGCCGTCATACAAGCCCGCCAAGCGAACAAGGCGGCCAAGGCTGCGAACCAGGCCAGCGCGCAAGCAGTCAGAGAAGCCGCCGAAGCGAATCGCCTCGCAGACGAGGCAAATCAGATAGCAAAGGCCGCGCGTGGCGTCGCCGAACGACAGCTTCGACTCGAACGCGACATCGTCCAGTACGCCTGGCAGTTCGAGACCGACGAGATGGGGTTCCCTGTCGCCATCACGAATCACGGTCCGAGTACCGCTTTTCAGGTCTCCATCCGTGTCACGGTGGATGAGCGTCCGGCACTCGATCTTCGGCAAGAGAAAGTACCCGGTTTCGGCCAGGTCACGCTCGATCTTGCGACCGCCCGAGACGAACACACCCGGAAAGTGCGCGACCAGCCGTGGGACGCCCTGTCGCAGATGTATCCCGGCATCAACAGACGAATCCCGGTGACCGTTCGGTTCCGGGCTTGGATCGATTGCGTCACGGCCGATCAGTCCCCGCGTCAACAGATCATCGACCATGTTGCGCGCCACCACGAGAACGAGAGAGAAATCGTCCGTCTGCCGCTCAAGAAGACTTGAGCCACCGCTCATGACACGACCTCCCTAGGGACGGCCTCAAGCAGCTCGTCGAAGGTCAAACCGAGCCTCCGACTCAGACCAGCGGTCAACGCCGACTCAGGGGCATGGCGACCACTCAACGCCCGCTTGACGGTCGGCAGGGAAACGCCGACCTCAGCCGCGAGCTGTCTCTGGGATCTGATTCCGAGGTTCCACATCACTTGCAGGACGGTGTCGGACTTGAGTCTCAACGTCGCCCGGCCGGCGCCCGACGCGCCGCTCATGACTCGCCACCCGCCCGACGGAGCCCGTCCAGGAGGTCCAAGGCGTCCAACGCGGCCACACAACGGTTCACAACTCCCGCGTGCCTGAAACAAAACCCGACCTCGCTCAAGACACCAGGGGCGACCACCAGACGCTCCGTGACAGCCATGGCGCAACCCACAGCCGCGCAAATGGGGGCGAGGGGCGGGCAGCTGCACCGCCAGACAGGACTCTGACCAGATCCGCGGATGAGATCGACGAAGCGCTTCCCCCATTCGGGAGCCCGGGCGGTCACGACGCCACCGCCTCGGCCCCAGCCCAAGCGACGTCTCCGACGCGGGGTGATCCGACACGATTCGGCCGCTGCTCCTGCCACCGGCGGGAGCGATTGGCGATCGCGTCCCTGACGGCGCGGCCCTCCACGGCGATGTACCGCTGCGTGGTTGACAACGATGCGTGGCCCAGCATCGTTTGGACGAGGCGCAGATCGTGGGTCTGCGCGTGGACCTCGGTGGCGCACAGGTGCCGCAATTGGTGCATGGTCGTCCCATCGCCAAGGGCCCGCCTGACCAGAGTCCCGACCCAGTGCGCGGACAGATGGCCGCCGTCCCGACGGGGGAACAGGTAGCCCGCAGGGGCTCGCAGGAGCGCCGACGCCAGGTCGTCCGGAAGCGGGAGGACGCGCTCGCGGGAGCCCTTCCCATGCACCACCAGCGCCCACCCGAGACTGTCGCGGATGAGATCCTCTTCCGGCCAGACCTGTGCCACCTCGCCGCGCCGCATGCCCAGTTCGTTGGCCAAGCGCAGCATGACTGTGATCCGGGGATCGGCGTGACGTAGAGCCTCGGCGACGACCATGGCCGAAGCCGGCCGAGGCGCCGGCTGTTCTGGCCGGATCATGGGGATGATGTCAGCGGTGT
>JAISCA010000061.1 GCA_031265875.1 Propionibacteriaceae bacterium | reverse complement strand
GTCCTCCCTCCGCTGTGCTCCGGTCCGGTACTTTTCGGGGACCCCGGGAGACTCACCCCAAAAAGTGTCCTCCCTCCGCTGTGCTCCGGTCCGGTACTTTTCGGGGACCCCGGGAGACTCACCCCAAAAAGTGTCCTCCCTCCGCTGTGCTCCGGTCCGGTACTTTTCGGGGACCCCGGGAGAAGCCAGAGCTTGGCTCAGGCGCGAGAGTAGGCGCTCGGCTAGACTAATGTCCGAAAATGTCCGAAAAAATTCTATTCTGTAAGTACTTGCGCTAGCTTGTCCCATCCTCTAGATTCGGTCTCGTAATGGTCATCGCCGACCATGCCGCATCCGCGTCCTGACTCAATTACAAGAGAACATTCACAGCTCCCGTAGCGTAAAGAAGGTTGTTCCGTGTTCCTTCAGCGATCTTGGCTCACAAGGGCCGCACTCAGTGTCATATCAGCTTCGCTCCTGGCGGTCGGCCTGGTCGCCGTCGGGCCAGCTGAAATTGCTCGCGCCGACGATCCCCCCCCCCTGACCGATTTGACTCTGCCTGAGGGCACGGTCACCTGGCAGCAGCTCCTGGTCGACGGCGACGACGTCGAACGCCGGGACGACGGCACCCCCTACAACACCTTCGGCGGTTACGGGGCGGTCTCCTGCAATAACACCTCCAATCTGCTGGTGGACTACAAGACGGAGAACCCGGCGGCCTATTGGGCCATCATGAACGCTCTCTTCAACCCTGACACCGGCGCCGGGCTGCGCCACATCAAGGTCGAGATGGGGGCCGACTCGAACTCCTCCTCCGGGGCCGAGCCCGCCACCAAGCGGACCCAAGACGAGCCCGCCAACGTCTTGCGCGGAGCCGGCTTCTGGTTCCTGGCCGACGCTCTTTCGATCAACCCCGACATCGAGGTCGAGGCCCTGCGTTGGGGCGAGCCCAGCTGGACCGGCACCGACTGGGCCAAGCGTTACCAGTGGTACAAAGAGACCATCGACGCCGCCTGGGACATCTTCGGCATCAAGTTCGACTGGATGAGCCCGTCCCAGAACGAGATCGCCGGCGGTTCGACCAGCGTCTCGTCCTACACCGCCGAGCTGAACTGGGTGGTCCAGTTCGCCAAGTGGCTGGAGCGCGACGCCACCGCCCCCGACGCCCGCTACGACTACAACGAGATCCAGATCATGGCTCTGGACACTTACCGGGCCGGCGACGCTGCCGCTCGGGCCATCCTGGCCAACCCGGAGGCTCTGCAGTACGTCGACGGCTTCGGCTACCACTACGACATCGAGGGCGCGGCCAGCATCACGACCCTGAACAAGCAGTACGGCATGCCGATCATCGACTCCGAGGGCATCGCCCCCATGATCGATCCGCAGTACCGCCTGAACGTCGAACCGGCTCGGGGCGGCGTCGGCGGCGGCCAGGGCGCGGCCGACATCGCCGAGCGTTTCATCAACGCCTACCGCTGGACCGGTGGCAACGCCACCTCGGACGCTAATCCGGCCCACATGTCGACCTTCCTCTTCCAGCCCGCCGTCTCGGCCATGTACGAGGGCACGCAATACCTGCCCAAGCACCTGATCCGCGCCTCCGACCCCTGGTCGGGCTACTGGGAGGGCGACATCGGCGTCGTCACGGTGCGCCACTTCCACCAGTTCATGGCCCATGGCTGGGAGTACATCGAGTCCGCCAGCACCTCGGACGGCAGCAAGGGCGACGGCGGCGTCAACGTCGACACCTCGACCATCACCGTCTTGACCACCCGCACCCCGGCCTCAGACGAAGGCCCGGTCGAGTTCTCGCAGGTCTATCCCAACAACACCTCCAAGCAGCGTTACTACGAGGTCAAGGTGGCCCGGATGGGCGAGACCGGCCGGCCGCTCTACGCTTGGCAGACCATCGGCCCAGAGGCCGGTCAGAGCTACGACGCCAACTACTTCCAGAAGATCGGCTACTTCGCGCCGGTCAGCACCGAGGAAGTCGACGGCGTGACCTGGGACACCTACCGCATCGACGTCAAGCCCTGGTCGATCCTGACTGTCTCGACCCTGGAGAACGGCCTCAACGACTCCACCGAGTCCTATCAGCCGGGCGACTTCGGCCCTACCGCCTCCGACACCGCTTTGCCGCTGCCTTACAGCGACGACTTCGAGTACGCCGACTATCCGGTCGTCACGGTGGCCGGCCAGTCCATGAACTACGTCGAGAGCCGGGGCGGCACGCCGCGTTACACGGCCGACCAGAACGGCGCCTTCGAGGTGGTGGCCAGCGGCGATCCGGACCACGGTTACGTCCTGCGCCAGCAGAACACCGCTCTGACCCGGGGCTATCAGTGGGGCGTCTGGGGCGGCGGCGGCCAGGCCACTCTGGTCACGACCGAGCCCACCACCGTGCTGGGCGAGCAGTCCTGGGCCAATTACACCGTCAGCGCCGACTTCAAGCTCGACACTGTGATCCTGAACTCCAGCCTCAGCAACTACGCCTCTCTGGGCCTCAGGCAGACCTACGCCCGCGGCGGCGACCAGGCCTCTTACGCCATCCGGGTCTACAGCGACGGCCGTTGGTCCCTGCGCCGTTACGACTCCCAGGTCGCCTCCGGCACCCTGTTCATGTTCGATCCCAGCCAATGGCACGACTTCGCCATCCAAGGCAATGAGAATGTCATCACGGCTTGGGTCGACGGTCAGCAGCTGACCCAGTACACCGACACCGCCGCCGGCCCGACCATGGCCGGACGCCTGGCCCTGGGCAGCGGTTATTACAACACCATGTTCGACAACCTGCAGGTCACCCCGATCGAGGACGTGGCCTGGGAGTTGACCAAGATCGACGAGGCCGACGCCCGTATCTCTTACTCCGCTTTCAGCTGGACTCAAGCTGGCTACGCCCATTACAACCGCACCCAGCACTCGCTCAGCAACGGCCGCTCCTTCAGCTTCAGCTTCACCGGCACCGGTCTCAACCTGACCGGCAACACCGCCGCTAGCCGTTTGTCGGTCAGCGTCGACGGCGGGACGGCCCAGACGGTCCAGATCGCCGCCGTCGGCGACCGGAGGACCTCGTACTGGTTGCGCGGCCTGAGCGATGAGCCGCACACCTTCACCGCCACGGTCACCCAGGGCACCTTCACGCTGGACAGCGTCGAGATCCTGCACGGCGGGGCCGTGGTGACCCCGCCCAGCGTGCCGGACGAGGAGAAGCCGGTGGCGGTGACCGAGGCCCTGCCTCGCTACGCCACCTTCGTCGGCCAAACGCCGGCCTTGCCGGCCCAGCTCCAGGCCACCTCGGCCGCCGGCGGCGCCATCAGCGCCGACGTGACCTGGCAGATCCCGGTCAACGCCTTCGCCACACCCTGGCAGCGCGTCACTGTGACTGGTTCCTTCGACAACAATACGAGCCTGACGGTCCAGGCCCAGGTCGAGGTCGTGCCCCAGGGCGCGGTCTACTTCCTGGACGCCAACGCGCCCGCGGTCGGGGCCGACGCCGTGGTCTACCCGGCCGTGGTGGCCTTGCTGGCCGGGGCAGGGGCCGATCCCTTGCTGAACGCTGTGGCCGACCAGAACTCGACCGGTTCGGACTGGGGCTGCTCCGCCCCCAGCGCCAAGGGCCGGATGAACGAGCAGCCCTACGACAAGACTCGTGAGACTGGCCGCTACGGCGACACGCTGCGCTGTTACTTCCCGCTGCCGGCCGGCGATTACGAACTGACCTCCGGCCACACCGAGTGGTGGACCGCCGGCAGTGGCAAGGCCCGGAACGCCAACGTCCAGGTCTCGATCGATGATGAGATCACGACCTTGGGTTCGTACGCCTTCCCCAACGGCACGGCCGGTCAGATCCAGGTGGTGTCGGGCCGGTTCAGCCTGACCGAGCCCACCACCGTCGTCTACATCAACGAGAAGACCTCGACCGAGAGCCCGGCCGTCAGCTTCATCGGCATCGCCCGCGTGATCGAGGGCGGGCCCAGCGTTGACCGCAGCGTCTTGGCCGGCTTGCTGGATCAGGCCCAGAACTCCCCGGCCATCGGCTACACGGCCGAGACCTGGCAGATCCTGCGCCAGGTCGCCCTGGCGGCCAAGGCCGTCCACGACGATCCCACCGCCACTCAGGACCAGATCGACCAGGCGGCCGAGGACCTGCAAGCGGCCTTGGACCAGTTGGTCGAGGTGGCTTACCTGACCCTGCCCGACTATCGTTTGGCCACCTACGCCGGCCAGGCGCCTCAACTGCCCGCCACCATCACCTTGAAGACGATCTCGGGCCAGACCCAACAGGCCCCGGTGACCTGGCAGACGCCAGACCCGGCCCTCTTCAACACGCCTTACGCCAATGTCACCGTGCGGGGCACGTCGGGCTTGTCTCCGATCACCCTGGTGGTCGAGGTGGTGCCCAAGGATCTGGTCTACTTCCTGGACGCCAACGCCTTCCCGGGCAGCCACACCGACACCTACGGGGCCGACTCGCCGGCTTGGCTGGCGGTCCAAGACCTGGTCGGCCAGCAGTTGCTGAACCAGACGCCGGACCAGTTCTTCCCTGATCCCGACCCGGGACAGAGCTATGGCATGTCCTCGACCCTGGGCAACGGCAATGGCAACACTTGGCCCAAGACCGCCAGCGGCGGGACCTACGACAAGTTCTGCACCACCGGTTGGTACACCGCCGGTAGCGCCAACACTTACCGCAACGCCACCACCGACTACAAGCTCTGGCTGCCGGCCGGTAGCTACACCTTGACGGCGGGCTTCTGCGAGTGGTGGAACGGTCGCACCATCACGCCCCGGGTGGTGGCCGATGGGATCACCACGACCGGTCCCAATGCCGTCATCTCGGGGGCCGGGTCGACCGCCACCTCCAACATCACCTTCACCCTGGCGGAAGACGGCTACGCCACCTTCCAGGCCGCTATGAACACCGGCGGCAACCAGTTGCCGGTTCTGAGCTGGCTGGCCGTCAGCGCCCTGGTCGACCGCTCGGCCCTGGCCGACGCCGTGGCCCAGGCCAGCGCCCTCAACGAGCAGCACTACACGGCTGACTCGTGGGACGCCTTGGTCGGCCCGTTGACCGCCGCCTTGGCCGCCGCCCAGGCCGTCTTGGACGACCCGAACGCCAGTCAGGCCGAGGTCGACGCCGTCGTGGCTCCGCTCGAAGGGGCCCTGTCCGCCCTGGTGGACTCCCGCCAGCCCTTGATCGAGCTGATGGACGAACTGTCCGACCTGACCTCGGCGCCGTACACCTTCGCCTCCTGGCAGGTCTTCGCCCTGGCCCGGGCCCAGGCTTGGGAGGTCTTGGACGGCGAGCCGGTCGAGCGGGCCGTGGTGACGGAACGGATCGACCAATTGAACGCGGCCCAGGCCGGTTTGCTCTATCGCGTGACGCTGGCGACGCCGGTCCTCAGCGCGGGCGACGGGCAGGGGCAAGTCGTGGGCGGTCTGCTGCGGGTCAAGGTGGGCGACACCTTGACCGTGACGGTCGACAGTGTCGACCCGGCTGAAGCCGATCTCACCTATGTCTGGTTCCGAGACGCTGTCGTCATCCCGGGCACCACCACTAGTCAGTCGACCTATGTGCTGCAGCCGGGGGACGCCCACAAGGACATCACGGTCAAGGTCACCGCCAGGCTGCTGGATGACGACGGGACGGTCATCAGCGAGATAGTCACCAAGTACTCCAACCACGTCCTGGTGGACCAGCAGCTGACGATCCGGGACCTGACCCTCACCGGGGTGGGCCAGATCGGCCAGCAGTTGAGCGTGACGGCGACCGTCCTACCGGCCGACGCCACCGTCTCGTACGACTGGTACCGGGTCTCGTCCACCAACGTGGTCACCTACATCTCCCAGGCGGCCGGCTCGTCCACCTACACCGTCCTACCGGCCGACACCGGTCAGACCGTCAAGGTCAAGACGACCATCGCCAGGGTCGGCTGGACCGGCACGGTGTCGCAGTACGCCAGCGTCGGCATCCTCGGGAACCCGACCCTGTCCGGTGAGACCGAGGTCGGTGCGGTCTTGACCGTCCAGATCCCCTTCATACCGGATCCGGCCGAAGTCAAATACGACTGGTTCCGGGTCAAGGACGGGGTGGCCACCCACATCGTGACCAATGGCCCCACCTACACCATCCAGACGGCCGACGCGGCCTTTGCCATCAAGGTCAAGGTGACCGTGTCAACGCCTGTGGCCGATACGGTGAAATATGCGGAGAGCGCCGTCGTGCCCGGGGAGCCCGCCCCGCCCGCCCCGGCCGTCACCTCGGTGGTCCTGAGCCAGCGCGGCGGCGCGGTCATAGCCACGGTCGGCTTGACCCTGCCGGATGGCGCCACGGTGCGCTACGACTGGTATCGCGGCACCACCTATCTGAACGGTGTGATCGGTCTGCAATACGCCGTCCAAGCCCAGGACGTCGGGGCCGACCTCAAACTCAAGGTCACCATCACGACGCCGGGCTCGCCCACGGTGACGCGCTATTCGCCGGCCCTGACGGTCGTCGACCCGGGTCACTAGCCATGCCACGAAGTGTCCTTCCTCCGCTGTCGCTCCGGTCCGGGGCCAGGCGGGGACCCTGCCTGGCCCGAGGCGCGGGAGCGGAGGAAGGGACACCTAGTGGGATCGAGGCCCCGGGCCGGTGCCCGGGGCGGGCCGGATAGCCGCCAGGCCATGACGAACCAATCCGCTCTGCTCGTCGCCAGCCTGACCGCGGTCGGGACCTGGGCCAAGCTGCGTTGGCTGATCATAGCCATCGTGGTCCTGGGCCTGGCCGCGGTGGTGGCGGTGGGCCGGATCAGGCAACGTCTGATCCGCCACCATCAGAAGGAGTCCCAGGCATGAGAAGAGCCGGTTTGACGGTGCTGCTGCTGGCGACCTGCTGCGTCACTTACCTGTGGTACAGGGCCGGCGGGCCGTCTGGCTATGGCGTCATCGCCATCGGCCTGTTGGCGATCAAGATCGTCATGGCCCGGGGGCACCGGCCCCAGGCCGTGGCAGAGGTCGACACGGCCGAACTGGACCGGCGCTGGGTCAACGCCGTGGTGCCAGTCTTCAACGAGGACCCCCAGGTCATGGCGACCTGTTTGGAGTCGTTGCTGCGGCAGACCCGGCTGCCCCAATCGATCGTGGTGGTGGACGACGGCTCGACCGATCAGCGAGCCCTGGCCGAGGCCCGGCGCTGGCAGGCCCGTTTCCATGTCCGGGGCGTCGATTACCAAGTCCTGGCCTTCCCGGTCAACCGGGGCAAGCGCGAGGCCATGATGGCCGGCCTGGACCGCCATCCCGAGACCGATCTGTTGTTGGGGATCGACTCCGACACCAAGCTCGACCAAGACGCCGTGGGGCAGTTGATCTTGCCCTTCGACGATCCTCGGACGACGGTCGCGACCGGCTTGGTGATGGCCTTGAACTACGACGCCACCATCTTGTCGCGTCTGATCGACGTGCGTTACAGCCAGGCCTTCATGGGGGAGCGGGCGGCTTATTCCACCCTCGGCTCGATGCTGTGCGCCTGCGGCTCTCTGGCCATGTACCGGGCCGACGTGGTGCGTAAATACAAAGATGACTTCTTGAACCAAGTCTTCATGGGGCAGCGGGCCGTGGCCGGCGACGACCGCCGGTTGACCAATTACGGCCTGCTCGAAGGCCGCACCGTGCTGCAGGAGACGGCCATGGCCCAGACCATGGTGCCAGAGCGGATGGGCCATTTCCTGCGCCAACAGGTCCGCTGGGGGCGGTCCTTCTTCCGTGAGTCCTTCTGGGTGGTGCACCATCTGCCGATGCGCCGGCCGGCCTTCTGGCTGACTCTGATCGAACTGACTTGGACCTGTATCAGTTTCCCCGTCATGCTGGCCCTGCTGGTGGTGCCCTTCCTCTTCGGCTTCTCGCTCTACGGCATCTACGCCGCCTACGTCAGCTTGTTGGCCTACGCCCGCTGTTTCACCTACCTGGAGCAGCCGGAGCTGCGGTCTTGGAAGGACCGCTGGTTCGGCTTCGCCCTGGCCCCCTTGTACGCTTTGCTGCACGTCTTCCTGCTGGTCTGGCTGCGCTTGTACGCCTTGTTCACCTTGCGCCGCACCGGTTGGGGCACGCGGGCCGATGTCGAGGTCGGCTTGGAACGGCCCATCGAAGAGGTGGCCCGCCACTTGGCTGTGCCGGCCTCGTTGGCTCAGAACCCAGCTAGTTAGGATTCGGCTAAGCGGCCTGACCGCCCCGGGCGCCGGCCTCGGACCGGTCGCCGGATTTCAACCCCGTGGCCCAAGATAGGACCAGCACCCCAGATCGAGAGGACTCAGCGATGAGAAGACCAGGCCTGACCCGCTTAGTCGGCCCGGCCCTTCTGCTCGGCTTGGCTCTAGGGGCGGCCGGCTGCGGCGGCTCCGACCAGCCGACCGACCCCAGCGCCGACGCCTCGGCCGCGCTGGTCGACCAGAAGCGTTCGGCCGACGAGTTCTTGCTCTGTCTGTCCGACTACGCGGTGCCAGCCAGCCTGCGCGACTTCGAGATGGAGGGGTCGCTGGTGGTGTGGGAGCCGATCTCATCGGTGGTGGCCCGGGACCAGGACGGCCAAGAGCTGATCTACAGCGTGCCCGGGGCCGAACCAGTGGCCCCCGAGGTCACGGAGGCCGCTCTCAGCAGCGGCCGGGCGGTCGAGGACGGGACCGTGGTGGTGCTGGTGGTCGACGGCGTCGACTATTCGGACGCTTACGCCGTCTGCCTGGACGCCTCCGGCTATCACCGACCGGCGGCGGTGTCCGATCCCGAGGCCGGGACCGGCCAGTCCGAGGCCATCCGGCAGGAGTCCAACCGCTGGGCCGACTGCGCTCGGCTAAACGGTTGGCCCGATGTGGCCGACGCCGGACCGGTCGGTCTCAGCGGCTTGAGCGAGGTGGTCATCCCCAGCCGCATCGACGAGGCCGGGCTACGAGCCCTCTTGACCGCCTGCCCGCCCTACGACGCGGCCGGTTACGCCGTGGCGGCCGAGGCCTGGGCCCAGGGCGACACCGATTATCCGGCTCCCGCCTTCCCCTATCTGACCATCGCCGAGCCCGATCCGGTCAGCGGCGATTGGGAGGCCCGCAACCAGTTGCTCGACCTGCTCAACCAACTCCAGTCGGAGGCCTACGCGGCCGCCGTCAACGGCTGAGCCGGACCGGGGCCGGACTCCGCTACGGGCTCAGGCTTGACTGGGCCGGGCCTGACGCCGCTTGAGGTAGCCGACCAAGCGGGTGGTGCAGGGCAGCAGGAGGGCTTCTAGAACCAGCTTGTAGAGGTATCCGACCACGATGTAGTTGAGCAGGGTCCGGGTCGGCACCACCGCCAGATAGGCGATGCCGCAGAACAAGACGGTGTCGACGGCCCCGCCCAGAGCGGTCGAGCCGAGCAGGCGGAACCAGAGCGAGCCGGGCCGGCTGCGGTCGCGCAGGGCCACCAGGACGCGGGCGTTGAGCAGTTGGCCGGCCAGGTAGCCGATCAGGGAAGCGGCCACGATCCGGGGCACGAAACCGAGGACGGCGTGCCAGGCGGCTTGGTGGGGCCAATCCGGCGCCGCTGGGGCCCAGTCGACCAAGGCCAGCGTGCCGGCCGCCAGGGCGGAGAGGGCGAAGCCGAGCCAGATGGCGCGCCGGGCCGCCCGGTAGCCGTAGACCTCGGCCAGCACGTCGCCCAAGACGTAGGTCAAAGGGAAGACGACGGCCCCGCCGTCGAAGACCAGGGGCAGGACGGACCAGCCGCCCGGCGACCAGGTCGGGCCCAGGACGATCAGCTTGGTGGCGGCCACGTTGGCCACCAACAGGAGGGCGCAGAAGACGGTCTGGATCACCCCGGCGGCGTCGTCCCGAGCGGGGGAGCGGGGCGGGCTGGCGGTGGACACGTCATGATCGTAGCCGCCAGGCGCCGCTGGGCCGGTCCGGGCCGGCCCAGCGACAGCCCAGGGGAGGGACCGCTGGAGAGGAGCGGTCGGGTCTAGTCGGCCGGGTCGGCGGCGGGGGTCTGGCCGGTCCGGACCAAGGCTTGGTACCACCGGGCCGAGTCCTTCCAGATGCGGGCCTGGGTCTGGAAATCGACGCCGAACAGTCCGAACCGTTTGGTGTAGCCGCAGGCCCATTCGAAATTGTCGATCAGGCTCCAGGCGAAGTAGCCCCGGACCGGCGCCCCGGCCGCCATGGCCTGCCCCAAGGCCTCGATGTGGGCCGCTAGATAAGCCACTCGCTCTCGGTCGTGGATCGAGCCGTCGTCCGCCACCTGGTCGTCGAAGGCGGAGCCGTTCTCGGTCACCATCAGCTCCAGTTCGGGCCAGCGCCGGTGCACCGACAGCAGCAGCTCGGTCAGGCCGGACGGGTCCTGGTTCCAGCCCATCGCCGTCAACGGGCCGGTCGGGGGCAGGAACTCGACGGTCTCACAGCCGGGCCAGGCTCCGCGCCAGGGCCGGCTGTGAGCCTCTGGCCAGGTCGGCGGGACGGCTCCGGCCCGCTGGCGGACCGTGCTGCTGGAGTAATAGTTGATCCCCAGTAGGGACAGCGGTTGGTGGATCTGGGCCAGATCGCCGTCGCGCAGGAAGGACCAGTCGCTGACGTGGGCGGTGTCGCTGAAGAGCCGCTCGTCGTAGCGGCCGTCCAGCAGCGGCCCCAGCCAGATGTCGTTGCCGATCCGCTCCAACTGGGCCACGGCCCGCTGGTCGGCCGCCGAGTCGGTGGCCGGGCGCAGGACCTGCAAGTTGAGGGTGATCGAAGTCCGGGCGGTACCGCCGGCCTGGGCCCGGATGGCCTGGACGCCCAGGCCATGGGCCAGGTTGAGGTGATGGGCGGCGGCTAGGGCGGCTGGGTGGTCCCGCCGGCCGGGCGCGTGCTCGCCGTCGGCGTAGCCCAGATAGGCGCTGCACCAGGGCTCGTTCAAGGTCGTCCAGGTGTCGATCCGGTCGCCCAAGGCGCCGGCCACGACGGCGGCGTAGTCGCCGAAGCGGGCGGCCGTGTCCCGGGCCGGCCAACCGCCGGCGTCCTCCAAGTACTGCGGCAGGTCCCAGTGGTACAAGGTCGCGACCGGGGCGATGCCGTGGGCCAGCAGAGCGTCGGTCAGGCGGGAATAGTGGTCCAGCCCGGCCTGGTTCAAGGTCCCGTCCGCCGTCGGTTGGATGCGGGGCCAAGCGATCGAGAAGCGGTAGGCCTTGACCCCCAACTCGGCCATCAAGGCGATGTCGTCCAAGTAGCGGTGGTATTGATCGCAGGCCACCTGGCCGCTGCCGCCGTCGGCGATGGCGCCGGGCCTAGCGCAGAAGGTGTCCCAGATCGAAGGGGTGCGACCGTCGGCGGTGGTGGCGCCCTCGACTTGGTAGGCGGCGGTGGCCGTGCCCCAGACGAAGTCGGCCGGGAAGCTGCGGGGGGTCATGTCGGGCGGTCTCCAATCGGTCGAGGAGGCGATCGGTGGCCGTCCCTTGAGCCACTGGAAGCGCTTCCAGCCGAAACTTTAAGAACTCCCGGGAGCGCTGTCAAACCACTTGGCTGAGAAGACGGCCGAACCGGTTCAGCGCGTCCGGCCGGGCCCGGCTACGACGCCGTCAGATGGCTCGGCTGGCGCGGCCCGGGGTCGGGGGAGAGCCCTGGCTGGCCCTGATCGATTCGCCCTAAGCCGATTGGCGGACGACCAGCTCGGTGGGCAGGATCTGGGGCCAGTCGCCCCACTGGCCGGTCTCCAAGTGCCCGATCATGAGATCGGCGGCGGCCTGGGCCAACTCGGTCACCGGCTGGGCCACCGTGGTCAGGTTGGGGAAGACTTCGGTGGCGGTGGAGAAGTCGTCGAAGCCGACCACGGCCAGGTCGTCCGGCACCAGCCGGCCGGCGGCGGTCAGAGCTTGGATGGCGCCGGCGGCCAAGGCGTCGGATTGGGCGAAGATGGCGTCCGTCTCCGGGTGCTCGGCCAAGAGCCGGCGGGCCAGGATCAAGCCGGAGCGGGCCGTGAAGGCGCCTTCCAAACATGGCCCCGGTTCGACTCCGGCGCTCCGGTGGGCGTCCCAGAAACCGTCCCGCCGGTCCACCGCCGCCGCCATGTCGAAGGAGCCGCTCAGGCAGGCGATGTGGCGCCGGCCCCGGCCGAGCAGGTGCTCGGTGGCGCTGCGGGCGCCGGCTCGGTTGGCCACGTCGACGTAGGGGAAGCCGCTGCCGCTGGGCGGGCGGCCGATGAAGACGGCCGGCAGCGAGGCCGTCTTCAGCAGATCCTCCACCGGCCGGTTGTGGTGGAAGCTGGTCACGATCATGCCGTCGACGTTGCCGAGGTGGAGGAAACGTTCGATGGTGTGGACCGGATCGTCCGGGTCCATCAGCACCATCATGGGCTGCAGGCCGGCCTTCCAACAGGCGGCCGAGACGGTGCTGGTGACGATGGCCAGGAAGGGGTCGTAGAAGATGAAGGACGGCGTCTCCGGGATGACCAGGGCGATGGCGTCGGTGCGTTGCCGGGCCAACCCGCGGGCCGCCCGATTGGGCACGAAACCGAGCCGCTCGGTGGCCCGCCGCACGGCGTCGACGGCCGCCGCCGAGGCCACCCCGCCGCTGAGGGCGCGGGAGGCGGTCGAACGCGACACGCCAGCGCTGCGGGCCACTTCGTCCAAGGTCGCCCGCCGGGGCGGGGGCGGGACGGCGCTGGCTGGGCTGGCGACGGACAAAATCATCTTCCTCTCGGGCGGGGCCGCCGGCCGCGCCACCCGGCTGGGCGTGGCCGGGCCCGCGACTCGGCCTGGGCCGGTCTGATTCTCCAGCCTAACCAATCGGGATCGTTTCAGCGGCGGGCCGACGAGGCGGACGGCGCCTGAGCTGGATCAGGCTCTGGTTCTGACTTGGACCGATGTGGCAAGATCGGCACATGAGTGACAACCCCTTCGTCCCGCAGGCCTCTGAGCAGCTGGACCAGCTCCAGAGCGACCAGACCCTGATCGACCGTGGCGTCGACGACGTTTTGGACGAGGGCTACATCGCTCCCGACCACTGGTCGGTCCTGCAGACCTACGGCAACACAGCGGCCGAGCTGCGTCAAGGCGAGTCGATCGATCGCCAGGTGGCGGCCGAGCAACCGGAGGTCGTGACCGAACCGGCCGACTGGCGGCCCGAGCCGGGCCAGGCCCAGCAGGTCGGCGGCCGGCGGGCCGGTCGGCTGGTGGCCGTCGACGGCGGCGCGGGGTCGAGTTCGGCCCCCGACACCTTGGCCACCGATGTCGGCATCGACGGCGGCGGGGCCAGCGCCGAGGAAGCCGCCATGCATATCATCGAGTCGGCCAGCGAGGCCGACGACGGGGACGAAGACTGACCGGACGCGGTCCAGGAGGCAGCCATGACTGAATCCGATCCCGGCCTGTACGGGCCGATCGAGCCGTACGCCGTCGACCGGCTGGCAGTGGGCGACGGCCAAACGCTGCGGGTCGAGCAGTCCGGCCGCCCCGACGGCAAGCCGGTCGTCTTCCTGCACGGCGGGCCGGGCGGGGGCAGCTCTCCCGACCAACGGCGTTTCTTCGACCCGGAGCGCTACCGGATCGTCTGCTTCGACCAGCGCGGTTGCGGCCAGTCCACTCCCCACGCCAGCGATCCCGATGTCGACATGAGTCTCAACTCGACCTGGCGCCTGGTGCGCGACGTCGACACCATCCGGACCGCCCTGGGCATCGAGTCCTGGCAGGTCTTCGGCGGTTCCTGGGGCTCGGCCCTGGCCTTGGCTTACGCCGAGACCTACCCCGACCAGGTGACGGAGCTGATCTTGCGCGGGGTCTTCACCTTGCGCCGCTGGGAGTTGGACTGGTTCTACAACGGTCCGGCCGGGCGGATGGCCCCCGAGGCCTGGCAGGTCTTCTGCCAGCCCCTGCTGGCGGCCGGTTGGGAGCCGGTCGAATGGTTGGCCTCGGAGCTCGACCGGCCGGCTGGCCACCCGGCCCGTCGCGACAACATCGCCGCCTATCATGACCTGCTCTGGCATCCGGACCCGGCCGTCGCCAGCGCCGCCGGCCTGGCCTGGACGGTCTGGGAGGCCATGACCTCGGCCTTGACCGTGACGCCGGCCCGGATCGCTCAAGCCGGCGACCCCCGTCAGGCCTTGGCCTTCTCCCGGATCGAGAATCATTATTTCGTCAATGCGGCCTGGCTCGAGGAGGGCCAATTGATCGCTCAGATCGACCGGGTGCGTCACATCCCAGCCGTCATCGTGCAGGGCCGCTACGACCTCTGCTGCCCGCCTCGGACCGCCTGGGATCTGGCCCAAGCCTGGCCCGAGGCCGACCTGCGCCTAGTCTTGGCCGGCCACTCCGTCTTCGAGCCGGCCATCGCGGCGGAACTGGTGCGCGCCACCGACCGCTTCGCCGCTGGACCCCTCTGATCCGGTTGGCCCGCTGGACCGACGGCCGGGCGGGCCGAGTTGTCCGAGCGCCCCATTAGGCTGATCGCGTAACAAAGGAGAAGCGTGGCCCGACTACGATTCCTGGTCGCCCTGTGGGCGGCCAAGGCCACCCGGCTGGGGCTGAGGCTGCTGCGCCGGAGGGGCACCCAGGTGCCCGGCCGGGTGGCGCTCAAGCTCTGCCCCGGCTTCCTGGCCCAGGTCGGACGGCCGGACCGGGTCCTGGCCGTCACCGGCACCAACGGCAAGACCACCGTCTGCAACCTGATCATCGACGCTTTGCAGCTGGACTCTCGCCGCGTCCTGGCCAACGACTACGGCTCCAACACCCTGGTCGGGTTGTGCGCCTGCCTGGCGGCCGGGGCCAGCTGGACCGGCCGGTCGCGCCATGACATCGCCGTCTTCGAGGTCGACGAGCGCTCCAGCCGCCTGATCTATCCCCACCTGCCGCCGGATCTGCTGGTCGTGACCAATCTCTTCCGCGACACCATCATGCGCAACGCCCACACCGAGTTCATGGTCGATTTCTTGAACTCGGCCATCCCGGCCCAGACCGAGCTGATCTTGAACGCCGACGATCTGATCTCCTCCGCTCTGGCCCCGGCCAACCGGCGCTGCCACTTCGCCCTGGGCCGGCTCGACTCCGATGTCACGGAATCGGAGAACTTGATCGTCGACATCACCTGCTGTCCCAAGTGCCAGACCGAATTGGTCTTCGACTACCGTCGCTACCACCACATCGGCCACGCCCACTGCCCGGCCTGCGGCTTCGCCTCGCCCCAGGCCGAGTATCTGGGCCAACCGGTCGACCTGACCGGCCGGACCATGGCCGTGCTCGAAGCCGGCCAGTCCTGGCCCTACCGCTTGGTGTCCGACTCTCTGGTCAACGCCTACAACCAGATGGCCGCCATCGCGGCCCTGCGCCGGCTCGGCCTGACCCACGACCGGATCGCCCAGCTGCTGGCCCAGGTCTCCATCGTCGCCACCCGCTTCGGCCAGGTCGAAGCCGGCGGGGTGACCATCATGACCCAGCTGATGAAAGATGAGAACGCCTTGGCCTGTTCGCGCGTCTTCGACCACGTCAGGCGCTATCCCGGCCGCAAGGTGGTGGTCGCCGCCACCAATTACTTCGCCTACTCTAAGGACTGGTCGGAGAACACCTACTGGATGTGGTGCGCCGACTTCGAGTTCCTGGCCGACCCCTCCATCAGCCAGTTGGTGCTGTGGTCGCCTCGGATCGAGGATGTCTTGTTGCGCTTGCTCTGGGCCGGCTGCGACATGTCCAAGGTCGAGGTGGCCCGGACCGAGGCCGAGGCGGCCGAGCTGGCCACCCTCGACCCGGAGCAGCCGCTCTTCATCCTCTACAGCATGGACGGCCTGCCCTTCGCCGAACGCACCCGCCGGCGTCTGGTCGCCCGCGCCCAAGCCCAGGCCCAGGCTCCAGTCCCAGCCGAGGCGCTGGATCGAGCCGAGGCTGCGACGCCGGCTCCGGTCGAGGCGGTCCGGCCATGATCGTCGAAGCCCTCTTCCCCGAGCGCTGCTCGCTCTACGCCGACCTGGTCAACGCCCAGTACCTGGTCCGCTCCGCTCCCGACCTGGAGCTCCGCTCCACCGCCCTGGGCCAGACCCCGCTCTTCGCCACCGAACGCCCGGCCTTGATCAGCTTGGGCTCGATGACCGAGTCGGCCCAGGAACAGGTGGCGGCCCGGCTGCGGCCCTGGCGCGAGCGACTGGAGGAATTGATCGAGGCCGGCGTCTGCCTGCTCGCCACCGGCAACGCCCTGGAGGTCTTGGGCGCCCGGATCGAACGGGAGGACGGCTCCGGCTTCGACGGCGTCGGCCTCTTCCCGACCGTGGCCCGGCGCGACCTGACGCACCGGCACAACTCCATGTTCTTGGGCCGATTCGAGGACAGTCGGGAGGACACCAAGATCGTCGGCTTCAAGTCCCAGTTCTCCCACTCCTGGGCCCTGCCCGGCGCCGCACCCAGTCACTTGTTCGAGGTCACCCGGGGAGCCGGTCTGCAGCCGGGCTGTCCGGGCGAGGGCTGGCGGCGGGGCAATTTCATGGCCACCTATCTGCTCGGCCCGCTGGTGGTCATGAACCCCGGCTTCGGCCGCCGGCTGTTGGCGCTGATGGGGGTGGAGGACCCGCACTTGGTCTTCGAGGACCAGATCGAAGCCGCCTACCGGGTCCGCTTGGCCGAGTTCGAGCAGCCTGGCCGCAGCTTCGATTACTGAGCCTGGGCCTGGACTAGTGGGCCCAGCCCCTAAAGCTGTGGGTGAGGAGCGGTGTCAGGCGTGGGGCTGGCGAGGCGGAGGAGGGAGGCCTGCGGGGCCATCGTCGACCGACGACAACGCGGCCAGCGCCGCGTCTGGCGCCGCGAGTCCACATGTTTAGGGGCTGGGCCCACTAGAATGCCAGCGTCGACACCATTTACGGAGGAAAGCTGACTACCACCGCCCCGCCTCTGACCGAACAGTCCGATCCGGTCAGTAAGCGTCTGACCGTGCCCAGCTCGATCCCGATGGTCTCGGTGCTCGGTCCCGGCGACGAGTTCCTGCGTCTGATGGAGCGCGATCTGGAGGCCGACATCCACGTCCGGGGCAATGAGATCACCCTGACCGGTTCACCGGCCGCCGTCGTGCACGGGGCCGAGGTGATCGAGGAGATGGTCACCATCTTGCGCACCGGCCAGGGCCTGAGCGGTCCCGACGTCGAGCGCGTGATCGAGTTGAGCGAGAGCGACGCCATTAGGCCGGCCGACTTGCTGACCGCCCGTATCCTGTCCCACCGGGGCCGCACCATCCGCCCCAAGACCCTCAACCAGAAGCGTTACGTCGACGCCATCGACGCCCACACCATCGTCTTCGGCATCGGCCCGGCCGGCACCGGCAAGACCTATCTGGCCGTGGCCAAGGCCGTCCAGGCCTTGCAAGACAAACGTGTCAACCGCGTCATCTTGACCCGGCCGGCGATCGAGGCCGGTGAGCGGTTGGGTTTCCTGCCCGGCACCCTGTCGGAGAAGATCGACCCTTATGTCCGGCCCTTGTACGACGCCTTGCACGACATGGTCGACCCTGACGCGGTGCCTCGGCTGTTGACCGCTGGGACGATCGAGATCGCCCCCTTGGCCTATATGCGCGGCCGCACCTTGAACGACGCTTTCATCATCTTGGACGAGGCCCAGAACACCTCGATGGAGCAGATGAAGATGTTTTTGACCCGGCTCGGTTTCGGCTCCACCATGGTCATCACCGGCGACGTCACCCAGGTCGACCTGCCCTCGGGCACGCGTTCGGGCCTGCGCGAGGCCCCCGCCATCTTGGACGCGGTGGAGGACGTGGCCTTCTGCCGGCTGACCAATCACGATGTCGTGCGGCATCGCCTGGTGGGCAAGATCGCCGCCGCCTACGACCGTTATGAGGCCAGCTTGGGCCAAGACCACAGGAGACGGCCATGATCGACTTGACCAATGAGTCCGGCCGGCCGGCCGATGAGGCCGGTTTGATCGCTTTGACCAGGTTCGCCTTGGCCCAGTTGCAAATCCATCCCGAGGCCGAGGTCTCGATCATGCTGGTGGACGAGGACACCATGGCCAGCTACCACGATCGCTTCATGGGCGAGCCGGGCCCGACCGACGTGCTCAGTTTCCCCATGGACGAGCTCAGGCCACCGCTCGAGGACGAGGAGCCGCCGCTCGGCCTGTTGGGCGACATCGTGCTCTGCCCGGCTGTGACTGAGCGCCAGGCGGCCGACTTCGGCCGCAGCCCGGACCAGGAGGCGGAGTACCTGCTGATCCACGGCCTGCTCCATCTGCTCGGCTTCGACCACGCCGAGCCGGCCGAGAAGAAGGTCATGTTCGACCTCAACGACGCCATCATCGCGGCTTGGGCCAAACAGAGGGCGCGAGCGTGACCGATCAGCCCGCCTGGCCCGACTCAACCGGCCGTCCCGTCGCAGTTCTGGGGGTGGGACGGTGACGCGCTGGATGATCGATCTCGCCATCGGCCTGGTGGCCCTGCTCTGGGCCAGTTTCTTCGCCACCGCCGACGAGGCCTTCGCCCGGCTCAGCCCGGGCCGGGTGGCCAAGCTGGTGGCGGAGGGGGCGCCTCGGGCGGAGCGTCTGGTCGACATCGCGGCCGACAAGGCCCCCACTTTGTCCACCATCCGTTTCTTCGCCCTGATCGGCCAGGTCGCCTTGATCGTGGCCCTGGTCGATCTCTGCCGGGGCACTGGCTGGTCGGTCGGCGGCTACTTGCTGGCGGCCGGTCTGGCGGTGGCCATCGTCTTCACTGGCTTGACCGTGGGCGCTGGCACCCTGGGGCGTCAGCACTCGTCCCAGGTGGCGCTCAAGACCGCCGGTCTGATGCGCCTGCTGACGGCGGTCTTCTTCTTCGTCCCCCAGATCATGATCTGGATCGGCAACCTGATCACGCCGGGGCGGGGCTTCCCGGAGGGCCCCTTCACCTCGGAGGACGAATTGCGCCAACTGGTCGACCAGGCCGAGGCCTCGAACCAGATCGAGGCCGACGAGCGACGCATGATCCATTCCGTCTTCGACCTGGGCGACACTTTGGTGCGCGAGGTCATGGTGCCGCGCACCGAGGTGGTCTATATCGAGCAGTCCAAGACCCTGCGCCAGGCCTTGTCCTTGGCTCTGCGCTCCGGCTTCTCCCGTATCCCGGTGGTGGGCCCCGGCGGCATCGACGACGTGGTCGGCATCGCCTACTTGAAGGACATCGTCAAGCGGGTCTTCGACGACCCCGACGCCCAGGCCGGCGAGCAGGTCACCGCCATCTTGCGGCCGGCCGTCTGCTGCCCCGACTCCAAGCCGGCCGACGACCTCTTGCGCGAGATGCAGACCGACCGCATCCATCTGGTGGTGGTGGTGGACGAGTTCGGCGGCACCGCCGGCATCGTCGCCATCGAAGACATCCTGGAAGAGATCGTGGGCGAGATCGTGGACGAGTACGACGACGAGATCGCCCCCATCACCGACTTGGGCGACGGCTCCTACAAGGTGGTGGCGCGGCTGTCCTTGGACGACCTGGGCGACCTCTTCGGTTTGGAGTTGGACGACGCCGAAGTCGACTCGGTCGGCGGCGTCTTGGCCAAGGTGCTCAACCAGGTGCCGATCCCCGGGGCCCAGGTGGTCTGGGAGGGCTTGGAGCTGAGGGCCGATCAGCCGGTCGGCCGGCGCCACCAGGTCGGCACCGTCTTGGTCCGGCGCTGGCCCGGCCCAGAGCCGGAGCCAAGGCCGGGGTCAGGGTCGGCGGCCAGTCCAGTGGAGCCTGGGCCAGGCCCGCAGGCGGAAGGGGCCAACCCATGACCGATCAACCTGCCAGCGCTGACTTCCGCTCCGGTTTCGCCTCCATCGTGGGGCGGCCCAACGCGGGCAAATCGACTTTGATCAACGCCTTGGTGGGGCAGAAGATCGCCATCGCCTCGGACCGGCCCCAGACCACCCGGCACACCATCCGGGGCGTCGTCAACCGGCCCGGGGCCCAATTGATCTTGGTCGACACGCCTGGTTTGCACCGCCCCCGCACCCTGCTGGGCGAACGCCTCAACGCCCAGGTCCGGGAGGCCTTCAGCGAAGTCGACCTGGTGGCCTGTTGCCTGCCCTCGAACCAGCGCCTGGGGCCGGGCGACCGTTACCTGGTCGAGCAATTGGCCGGGCTCAAGCCTCGGCCCCAGCTGGTCGCCCTGGCCACCAAGACCGATTTGGTGTCCGAGGACCGCTTGCGTCAGCACTTGCTCGGCGTCGAGCGCTTGGGCCATGACTTGGAGCTGGCCTGGGACCACATCGTGCCGGTCTCGGCCCTGACCGGTTTCCAGGTCGACCTCTTGGCCGACTTGCTGGTCGGCTTGCTGCCGAGCGGGCCGGCTTATTACCCCGACGGCCAGTTGACCGACGAACCGACCGAGACCCTGGTGGCGGAGCTGATCCGGGAGGCCGCCCTGGAATTGGTGGACGACGAGCTGCCCCACTCCATCGCGGTCGAGATCGACGAGATGGGGCCCAGAGCGGGCCGGCCGCCCCAGTCCCCCCTGCTCGACATCTACGCTTCCCTGGTGGTCGAACGCGACTCCCAGAAGCCGATCGTGATCGGCCAAGGCGGGCAGCGCCTGAAGCAGATCGGTTCGACCGCCCGCCGCCAGATCGCCCGCCTGCTGGGCACGCCGGTCTATCTCAATCTGCAGGTCAGAGTGCTCAAGCGCTGGCAGACCGACGCCAAGCTGCTGCGGCGGCTGGGGTTTTAGCCGCCCTAGTGGGCGACAACTCACTAGGCGCTGCGGATCACCAGTCGGGGTCGAGTAGGAACTCGGGCAAGGGGCGGCGCCGGATGCCATTCCTGGAGTAACCGGGCGCGGCGTCCATCGACACCACCGTCTTGGCGTGGTTGTCGCGGACGGCCTCAAGGGCTGCGAACTCACGCCGCTCGATGGCCGGGTCGGCCAGCAGGTAGGCGACCTGGATATAGACGGTGACGCCACCCTTGTCAGCGACGAAGTCGATCTCGCCGCCGGGCAACTGTCCCACTCCGACGCGGAAACCTCGCCTGGCTAACTCGACGCAAACCACATTCTCCAGAACTCCCGGCAGCTCGCGGGCGTCGTATCCCAGCAGCGTGTGGCGTAGCGCGTGGTCTTCGAAGAAGTATTTCTCCTGCGTCTCGAGCAACCGTCTCCTCTTGACCTCGACCCGTCGGACGGGCCGCAACGCGAATGCCTCCTCCAAGTGCTGGAGGTAACGGTAGACGGTCTCGGAGCCCAAACGCCGATCCTGCGATTTCATGAAACGAGTAACCGAGCTGGCCGAGAAGGTATGCCCCAGATTCGACGCCACGAAGGCGGTCAAGCGGCTGAGGAGGTCGACGTCGCGCAGGCGGTGTCGTGACACGACGTCCCGGAGCAGGACCGAATTGAAGACGTCGCTCAGATAGGCGTCCCGGATATCGGCGTCAGGCGGTAATTCATGGATGCCCGGCATGCCACCGAAGCGCAGATACTCCCAGATCGGCGCACCTGACGTCAGGCTCAGGCCGTCGGCGCGAGCCTCGTCGACCGGTTCCGTCCCGGCCTTTCTCTTGAAGTCCAGGAACTCACCGAAGGACAGAGGCCAGATCCGGATCTCGATGTACCGGCCCGCTAATCTCGTCGCCAGTTCAGAGGCCAGCAGCGTGGCGCTGGATCCAGTGACCACGATGTCGCAGTCGAGGTCGACTTTGAGCGAAGCCACCACCCTCTCCCAGCCGGCGACCTCCTGGACCTCGTCCAGCAGCAGGTACACGCGCCCCTCCAGTCCGCTGACGCGGCTCAGCACATCACGGTACAGAGCGTCAGCGTTGGTCAGGGGGGCGAGAGACATCGACTCGAAGTTGTAGGACACGACGTTCTGGGCGGGCACGCCGCCTTGATGGAGCGAAGCAGCCACCGACCGCAGGATCGTGGACTTCCCCACCCGCCGCATTCCGGTGATGACCTTCATCGGGGGCGTGTCGAGCAGTTCGAGCACGCGGTCCAGATACAAGGATCGCGGCACGATCACCGTCGTTCTTTCCTCCATGGAGGAAAGAACGACGGTTTCAGCCCTTAGTTTCCCCCGCATAGGGAACTCGTCAGGCACGATCTGTTAGGGGAGAGGCGCAGGGGATATCTCAAAGCTGTCGAGAGCCGGAGGGGACGGCCCAGGTTTGCCCATGAATTCAAACCTAGGCCGCCCGGGTCAAGACCGGGGCGACGGTCGGCCTCAGGCTGAAACCCCCTCCAAGCCTGATTCGACCGTCGCCGCCGATCCCGACGTTCCGACTTGCGGGCCAGGTCGATCCCCCAGGTTCGACACCGGCTCTGCGCAAGCAGGCCGACCGCAGGGCGGTCGACGGCTCTCTCACCTGATGCAACACCACCCGACCCGGTCGCATTCCCGGTTCCCGTCACGATCTGGCAGCCCGGCCCGAGCAGCCGGTTTGGCGGAGTCGGGTGGGCGCCGGGAAAGGGGTTGCGCTCCGGTTCGGGCGGTGGAAAGATGGCGTTCACAGCCCCCTCCGTCCTACGTCGGGCGGATCGGACCCACACAATTTAATACGCTGCTTGTTTGGGGAAGCCGGTGAGAGTCCGGCGCTGAGCCGCAACGGTATGCCTACTGGTCGTAAGCCCTTTAGGACGAGCCCGAGCACCAACTGGCGGCGAGCGAATCCGTCCGTCGTGTCTACGGGGGTATCCGAACTGGATGACCCTCGGGATCGCTACCGAGAGGTCATCCGGTGTCTGCCACCTCCCTCACCCATCCCAGTCCAGTCGGCCGTGGCCGTCTGGGCGCGATGGCGGTGGCCGGCGCTGATGTGATCGTCTCGGCGGGGTGGATGCGCCTGAACCCGGTCTCGGGCCGGAATCAAGGGTGTGGCCTAGCGGCTGGTCACGCCCATCCCCACTGGCGAGAGCGGCCCTCAGAGTCGCCTCGCTCCCCTCGGCGGAGATGGCCTTTCGGCTCGCCTCGCGCCTACCACCGGCCAGATTGTCCTGTCGGGACGTCTTGGCCTGCCCTCCGGCTGCCTCTTCGGGGTGGCCCATCTAAGACGGTTCGACCACGGTCGGGCCGCCCCTCACGGCGACCACGCTCAGGTGTGGCCGCGAGTAATTATCAACCTTCTATTATTCTCAACTTCAATTTGAAGGGAATCTTTCATGTCTATCACTAAGAGGAAGCGGCGAGGCGCTTCGATTCTGGCGGCTTTAGTGGCGGTGTTCGCCCTGTTCTTCGGTTTGGCCTCACCGGCCAGTCAGGCCGCTTCCGACAGTCCGTACATGATGTCGACCGACGAATACGTCTACGTCATCGGCTATACGGTCCCCTCCGTGGGTACCGAGGTGACCACGACTGACGACGGCTATGTCCCGGCTTTCTTCGACAGCCGGGCTGATGCCGAGGGCATCCAATATTCGACCCGCGCCGATGATGGCATCACTGTCGGAGCGGTCTCTGTGGAAGGGGAAGACGAGGGCTCGAACGAGTGGGTCGACGAGGTGGAAATCTTCGTCAGTGGCACTTACGGGGCGATGAGCGTCGGTTTGTGCAATCCGATTCCGGCGGCTTGCCCGAACGGTGGGCTCACTCTCACCAATTCGGCCAATATCACTGTGGTGCGTCTGGCTTCTTCGACCATCACCGATGTGGCGTCGATCGACGTCCGGATCTACGATCCGGCCGACGACACGGGGGTGCTCTACTATGAGGCGGACGGTGTGACGATCCTGTCCAATACCTTCTACGAGACTTGGAACACGAATTATCCGAGCGCTTTGGATTCCACCTATCAGATGTGGTACAACGGCACGATCCCGGAGTTGGGCTACGTCTATTCTCGGTTCATTCCGGGCTTCGGTGACGTCGTGGATTCGATGACGGTGGCCGACAAGGCTTGGCCCTACGCGGGCGATCAGGGCTGGTTGTACGGCGTCTATCGTTTCGATGGCCGGAACTGGGTCCGGGCCGACGTGGCCAAGTTCGTCGGTGCCGATGTCTACCGTCTGCAAGAGGGTGACCTGGTGGTGTGGAAGTATGGCAATGAGGCTGACTACGACAGCTTGTTCCAGCTGACCTTGCCCGATCCGCCGAGTCGGCCGGTCTGATCGCTAGAGGATTCGGCCCAGCCGGCTGGGGACTGCTCCCATCGGGGTGGTTCTTGGCCGGTTGGGCCGGTCTGCGGGGTTCGTTGTTTTCGTTCTGGTCCGTCTGTCTGTCTATTTGAGGGGTTTCGATGAGGTCGTGGGCTCGGGTGGTGTCGGCTGTGGTGGCGGTGTTGGCTCTGGTGGCTGGTCTGGCTCCAGTGTCGGTCTGGGAAGCTATGGCGGACGATCCGCCTGACGACGGTGGGACGCGGACAGTGCGGTTCTACTGGTCGGAGGAGGTGTGCACCCAGGCCCTGGCGGAGGCTTGGGGTCTGGCGGACTGCGAGGAGTTCGACCAGGAAGATCTGTGGGGGCATCCGGCTTGGATCGCTGACGGCGGCCTGCGGGTCTTCGACGCCGACGGCCAGCCGGTCACTGGGGTGGATCATGGTTATGCGGCGGATTCGGCTGTGACGCTAGACCAGGTGAATTCGCGCGCTCGGGGGCGGGCTTTCGAGTTGGTGCCGGGGTGGTATGGCTGGGAGGGCTGGGGTCATCAGGGCCGTCGGGTCGGCGGTGGGGTGTTCGAGGTGCCGGCGGGAGAGGGGCCGTTGGAGTTGTTCATCAGCCAGGCCCAGATCGTGTTGTCGCCGTCGTCGCCGGCGTCGAAGATCGAGCTATGGGATTATCTGGGCAACCCGGTCGAGCCGGCGTTGACTTGGGACGGGTATATGCCGAGTGCGACTTATGCGGTATTGGCGCGTCAGGCGGGTGAGTTCTATGACGCGGTGGACAATCCGACTGATGTGGGCCAGGCGTATTCGTATCGGGTGACGCCGGTTGATCAGACGGCAGCCTCGGCTAAGAGTGGTTTGTTGTATTGGCCAGAGATCGCGTGGCCGGCCGTCGACGCCCCGAATAACGCGTTTCGAAACGCGTTCAGAGACACTTACGACTGGACCAGATCCCAGGTCAGGTTCGTGGATGGGAAGTGGTACAGGAGCACTGGTGGTGAAGGTTACGCCTATTTGAGTTTAGCGGTGCCGCATCGGTTCGAGGTGGCGGTGACGGCGGGGGCTAGGTTCCGGGTCTTTGAGAAGGGGCCGCGGCATTTCGAGGCTTTCACGGAGCATTTGCCGGTGTCGGGTCCGGTTCGGGATGAGGATGGTCTTTATGACCGGTATGTGTTCATGCTGCCGGATAGCGTGCATGTGCATTATGAGGCGGGTGGTGGTGAGTGGCTGCGCGAGGCGCAGAGTTTCCAGGTCCGTCCAGATGTGTCGGTGTATAGGGTGACGGTGGATTTGGAGGCGTTGGACAATCATCCGGCGGAGCCGTTCGATCCGGGCACTCAGGGCACCCCGTCGGCGGGACAGTTGGAGTCTGGGCTGTTGTTGAATTTGGATGACAGCCAGCATCTGTCGCTGGATGTGGGTGGTTCGTTCGATTTGTTCCCGATCCGGGTTTGGCAGGCCATGGAGGGCACGACTGGGAATTATTTCGTCGAGCCGGATTATCATTTAGAGTTGGTGGATTTCGCTGGTGAGACGGATCGTTTGGATTCGTTCGACGGCGGTTCAGCTGAGGTGTCTGCGGTGTCGCTGACGCCGGTGGGAGCTCCGGGCCGGCAGGAGTATCGGGTGACGGGTCTGTCTGAGGGGACGGCTTTGATCCGGATCACTTACGACGCCGTGGCTTGGCGGCCCAGCCATGCCACCCCGGATCCGGATCTGTCGTCTCAGCCGGGCGGCCAGCGGACTTATCTCGGTCCGACTGAGCCCAGGAGCGCTGGTTTGGTGGTGGTGACGGTCGGCGCGGCTGATTCGTCGGGTATCTCTTTGGGTTTGGCTGAGTCGGGTGAG
>JAISCA010000051.1 GCA_031265875.1 Propionibacteriaceae bacterium | reverse complement strand
AGGGAGGACACTTTTTGGGGCTTCTAGGAGTCTGAAACTTCGACGAATGAGCCGGGTTTCGGTTTCTCGGGGTCCCCGAAAAGTACCGGACCGGAGCGTAGCGGAGGGAGGACACTTTTTGGGGCTTCTAGGTGGTTCAGGTTCAGTCCGGTCAGCCCTGGACTGGTGATGATGGAGTCGGTCGTCACCAAGACGGCCTCGAAACCGGCCGCCGGCCGATAGAGCCGGAACAATCCGGCTGGCCCCAGCACCATCAGAGCGGTCGACCAGATCTCGGCGGTCAGGCCCAGGTCCGCCAGCGTGGTGACCTGTTCGACGCCGGCCTGGGCCATCCGACCGCTGGCCGGGTCGATCAAGTGCCGGCCGCGCTCGTCCCAGCCCGAGGTCGAGACCGCCTGGTCGGTCACCTCGAGCCAGCCGAAGGCCTGTCGGCGGGAGCCGCCGGGAGACCTCAAGGCGACTCGCCAGGGGCCGCCGCTGGGACGCTGGCCTAAGACCGCCAGAGAGGACGAGCCGAGATCGACCAAGGCTTGGCTGGCGCCGGTGGCCCGGCACAGGGCCAGCGCCTGATCGGCGATGTGGCCCTTGGCGATCCCGCCCAGATCGAGCCGGCGGTCCGGGTCCAGCCGCCAGCGCCGGTCGCCCCCGTCGGTCAGTCCGGGGCCAGCGGCGGCTGGGTCCGGTCGAGCGGGGGACACTGGTTGAGGCAGAGCGACCGTGAAGGCTCCCTCGGTGGCCCGCCAACCGGCCAGAGCGGCCCGTAGCACCGTGTCAGTCGGCTCGCTCACTTCGATCCAACGGCCGGGCGACCGATTCAAGCGGGAGACGTCGGAGTCGGGCCGGAAACGGGACAGCCGTCCTTCTAACTCCTCCACCAGGGACTGGCAGCGCTGAGCCAAGCCGGCCGCGTCCGGGGCCGTCAGATCGAGGGCGACGGTGGTGCCGAGGGCGGGGAAACGTCCCCGCCAGCGGCTGTCGGCGGGGGTGGGTCCGGCCGACGGGCTCATGCCGGGTCCGACTCCCCAAGGTCCTGGGACTCCAACAGGGCGGCGGTGGCGGCCTCGACGAATTGGTCGTGGGCCCAGGTCGCGCCCGAGATGACGTCGACGTCCTCGGGGTAGCCGACCTCGACCAGTTGGCGGGCGTAGACCGGGAAGGCCGCCACGGCGGCTTGGGCTTGACGGTAGTAGGCCTGATTGGCGATCTGACCGGTCGAGTCGAGGCCGTAGGTCTCGTCCTTGGGCTGCCCGTCGGCCCCGACGACGACGAAGTCGACCTGGGCCACGGCGCCCTGGCGGACCGTGATGGTGACGTGCCCGATGGCGCCTTCCTCGTCCGGGGCGGACCGGCCTTCGAAGACGCCGTCCTGGAAAGGCCGGTCGCGGTCCAGGCTGGGGCCGGCGGAGCAGCCGGCGGCCAAGGCCAGGACCAGGGCGCTCCAAGCCGCCGCCCGCGGCAGACGGCCTGGTCCAGGTCGGGTCGGTTGGCTCATCGGTTTCCTCCGTCGCTGGCGGCTGGGGCGTCGCGGTGGGCGATGTCACGCACCAGGCGGCCGTGCTCCAGGGTGACCTCGCGGTCGCCTTGCCCGGCCACGGTCGAGTCGTGGGTGACCACGATCAAGGTGGCGCCCTCGGCGTGCAACTGATGGAACAGCTCCAACACGATCGCCTCGTTGGCGGCGTCCAGGTTGCCGGTCGGCTCGTCGGCCAGGATCAGCCGGGGGTCGTTGATGAGGGCGCGGGCGATGCAGACGCGCTGTTGCTCGCCGCCCGACAACTGCGACGGCAGGTGGTTGGCCCGCTGGGCCAAGCCGACCCGGTCCAGGGCGGCCAGAGCCTCGGCCTGGTCCGGCATGGAGTGGTAGTACTGCGCCACCATGACGTTCTCCAAGGCGGTCAGGTGGCCGATCAAGTGGAACTTCTGAAAGATCAGCCCGACCATGGTGCGGCGGATCTCGGTCAGCCCGGTCGGGTTCAGGCCGGCGATGTCCCGTCCGCCCAACCGGACCTGTCCCGAGGTCGGCCGGTCCAGACAGCCGACGATGTTGACCAGGGTCGTCTTGCCCGATCCGGACGGGCCCACGATGGACAGCCATTCGCCCTCGGGCACGGCCAGGGAGACCCGGTCGAGGGCGTGCAACTGGCCGTAGACCTTGCTCACCTCGACGAACTCCAGAATCGGCTGATCGGCCGCCGGGGCCGGGGACTGACTCATCTCATTCCTCTCTCAGAACCAGGGCCGGGTCGACCAGAGTGGCGCGACGGACCGGTTGACGTGAGGCCAAGTAGGCGATCAGGACCGAAGCCGCCACCGTGACGGCGGCCAGCCAGCCGCTGAAGGCCACGCCGCGCTGGAAGACGGACTGGCTGATGGCCTGAGCCAAACCGAAGCCGAGGCCGGCCCCGAGCAGACCGCCGACCAGTCCCAAGACCATGGCCTCGCACTGGAACTCCCAGGCGATGGAGCGCTGGTCCGCCCCCAAGGCCTTGCGCAGGGCGATCTCGGCCCGCCGCTCGGTCACCACCGCCATCATGGTGGTGGCGACGCCGATCAAGGTCAAGGCCAAGACGATGACCGCGACCAGGGCCAGCAACGAGCGCAGCATGGCCAAGACGTCGGCCTCGGAGTGAGCCAGGCGTCTGACCGGGGCGGCCGAGACTTGGTCGACCTGACGGTCGATGGTCTGGGCCAACTCGGCCAAGCTGGCGCTGTCGCGGTCGATCGACAATTCGACGATGTCGACCAGGTCAAAGCTTAAGGTCAAGCGCTCCAGATCGGACAGGTCCATCACCACGAAACCGTCCTCGTTGCCGCCCGTGGTCAAAATGCCCCGCACCGACAGCCGGGCCGACCGTTCGGCCGGCGGCTCTGGAGCTTGGCCGTCCGGATCTGTCTGGTCAGACGGGTCGGTCGGATCGGCCGCCGTGACCGCTTGGGTCAAGGTGACGGTGACGGTGTCGCCGGGGGCCAGGCCGATCAGACTGGCCACGTCCCGGCCGATCAGGACTTGGCCGGGTTGGTCGGGCCAGTCGCCCTCGACGTCCCAGTAGCCTTTGGCCTTCTGAGCCTGGGCCAGGTCGGTGCCGGCGGCTAGGAAGGGCTGTTGGTTCAAGCGGACGTTGGCGTAGCGGAAACAGACGACCGAGACGACTTCGGAGTCAGTCAACACGCCCTTGATTTCCTCGACAGTGCTGGCGCTCAAGGCCGGGCTGCCGTCGGCCGGCAAGACGATCAGATTGGCGCCCAATGAGCGCATGTCTTGGCTCATGTGACGGGGGATGTCGATCGCCAGCAGGGCCAGGGCGAAGATGGTGGTGGAACCGATGGCGACCGCCAAGACGGCGATCAGGACGCGCGAGCGGCGCCGGGTCAGGGAGCGCCGTAGCATCAGCCAGGCCATGGCCCGGCGGCGCCGGACGGTCAGACGGTCGGGCGCTGGGACGGCTGGGGCTGGCGCGGGTTCAGCGGCAGGGTTGCGAGTGGTCAACGGTCACCGCCCGTGCAGGACGTCGGCCGGGCGCAAGCGCAGCAGCAAGCGGATGGAGGGCAGGGAGGCGATCAGGACGACCGCCGCCACCCCCAGAGCGACCAAGGCGGCGACGGCCGGACGGGGGGTGATGGCGGAGTCGAAGACGGTCCAGCCGATAGCTTGGGACAAGCCCAGGCCGAGACCGTAACCGATCACGCCGCCGGCCAGACCGACCAGGGTCAGCTCGGCCAGGATCAAGCGGACCACGGCCGAATCGGTGGCTCCGACGGCCTTGAGCAGGCCGATCTCGGCCGACCGTTCCATCACCTGGGCCGTCACCAGATTGGCGATGGCCAGGGCCGAGGCGGCCAAGGCCAGCAGCGCGACCAGCACCATGATGGCGCTGGTCTTGTTCAAGATAGTGCCTTGCGACTCCGTGATCTGACGCTGTGGTTTGGCCACGGCGTCGGTCATGACCTCCTCGATCTGATAGGCGATGGAGGAGGCGTAGGCGGTGCAGTACCAGGTCTCCCACTCCGAGACGGACAGGCTGGCCGGGTTGCGGGCGGCCCGGCGGGCCAGATCGTTGTCCGGCGTGGTCAAGGCCGCCACCTCGATCCGGTCGACCTGGCCGGTCCGGCCAGACAGGGCCTGGGCCTGGGCCAAGGGGACCACGATCTGGTCGTCCTCCGCTCCACCCGAGTCGATCAGCCCGGCGATCCGAAAGTCGGCTGATCGGGCCGCCCCTTGGAGTGTGACGCGGTCGCCCAGGCCCCACCCCTGGCTGGCCGCCAGCTTGGTTCCGACCAAGGCCAAGTCGGTGTCCTGGTCGGCGATCCAGCCGCCCTCCAACTCCCACCAGGAGCGGAGGTCGATCAGGCCGGCCTGGGCGTGTTCGCCGCTGGGCAGATCGAGGTGGTGGGCGAACCAGCTGCCGACCAGATCGACCGGCCGCTCGACCCCGGTCACGGTCACCTGGGCGTCCAAGAAGGGGCTGAAGGCGGTGACGTTGAAGGCCCAGAAGATGGTTTTGATCTGCGCCACCTCGTCCTCGCGCAAGGCGGCCGTGCGGCCGGCGGCGAGCTGGTCGTCGCCGTAGAGGTCGCCCACGACGGCGGCGCCCCGGGGCAGGACCACGATATTGGCCCCGTAGGTGCTCAACTCGGCCGAGACCTTGTCGCCGATGTCGAAGACGACGCCTAACAAGGCGGTGGCGACCGAGGCCCCCAGGGCGGTGGTGCAGGCGATCAAGCCGCGCCCGCCCCGGCGGCGGGTGAGAGCTCCACGGAGCATGCGCCAGAACATGGGTTCCTTCCAGGCGAGTCAGGCGAAGATGCCGGCGGCGGCCTCGAGGTCGGCCACTTGGATGACGATGGCGCCGTCGATCACGCTGTGGTCGAGTGGTATGGGGTTGCAACCGCCCTTGAAGCCGATGGTGGCGATGTTCATGATGACGTCGCAGAGCCGGCACAGGATGCGTCCGGCGATCTCGATGTAGCCGGTCGGACCGCAGATCTCGCAGGCGTCCAGGCCGACGCCATAGGCCACGCCGTTCTTCCGGATGATGATGAAGCGGACCTCGGTGCCGTCGGCGGTGGTGTGGGCGAAGCGGTGCAGGTGACCGTCGTCGACCGCCGCCAGGGGGATGACGGCTTGGCCGGCCACGATCTCGAAGGGCTCCGGCGGGGACAGCTCCGGTTTACGGGCTTCCCAAGCCGCCAAGGCGGTCACGGTCAAGCCGATCAGGGCCACCGCGCCCAAGGCGACGGCCATCCAGCGGCCCTGGCGGCGGGCCCGGGCCCGGGCCAGTCGGATCTCGGCCGGGCGGGCCTCGTCCAAGGCGGTGGACAGCCCACTAGGTCGGCGGGCCGCCCGCCAGCGGCTGAGGGCCAGCAGGGCGGTCAAGCCGATCAGGCCGAATAGGACCCAGGACTGGTGGTTGACGGCCCAGACCAGGCCCCGGAAGGCCGGCCGGGGCAGTCGCACCAGGCGACGGGCCTGCAAGAACTGAACGATGGTGACGAGTTGGCTGACCCAGGTCAGCCCCCAGCCGACGGTCAAGACGACGGCGGCCCAAGTCCGGCTCAACCCGGCCGCCGCCCGGGTCAGGGCTAGCACGGTCAAGACCAGCAGACCGGCCCCGGCCAAGAAGCCGGTCAGGCGGGAGAGGGAGTCAGTGGTCAGAACCGACTGGCCCGGCAGCACTCGGTCGGCCCAGTTCAGGACCACGCCGGGCCAGGCCCTCAGATTGATCAGGCCGGCCACCAGGGCCACCGTCCCGGTCAAGACTGGGCCCGAGCGGCGGCGCCAGACCAAGACCAGCAGTCCGATCTCACTCAGGGCCAGGGGGGCCAGGGTGGCCAAGGCGACGACCTCGCGGTCGGTCAAGATGGCGCTGGCCCGGAGCGCCGCCACCGCCACACCGCCGACCAGTCCGGCCGCGCTGCCAAAGAGCAAGGCCCGCCAGAGCGGACGGCGTTGGGCCGGGGTCGCTCCGGCGGCCGCCCAGGCTGTCAGGCAAGCCAAGGCCAGGGCCGCCGGGGCGACCCCGGCCACGACATTGATGAATTGATTCAGCACGCAGTTCCTTGATTTCGGCCAGACCCCTGGTCTCCAGTCAGCCAAGCGTCCTGGCGACCGGCGGTCAGGCCGACCGGTCGCCAGGACGATAGGACTTGAGTCGAGTCCGGACTAGTTCGAGTCTAGGCCGAACTGGCTGGTCCAGCCCGGCCTAGCGGATTCGATTCGCTGAGAGGCTCACCACTCCCGTGGGATGTAATCGAAGGTCCACTCGGCCACGATCGGGGTGGTCCAGAAGCGGCCCGTCACACCAGTCTCGGGATCGATGTGGAGGACGTGTCCGGCCTGCTCCGGCGAGTAGATGGTGAAGATGACCTGATAGGTGCCGGCGTCGGGCAAAGCGATATTGGCTCCGTAATGGGGTCCGTCGCTGGCGTTCATGGGCATGAAGGTGCCGGAGGCCGCCGCGCTGCCGTCTTCCCGGTTGATGGAGTAGTCGACCCGGAGGTTGGGCACGAAGTCGCCCACGCCGTAACCGAGCTCGTTGGGGCCGGCGGAGATGTCGGCTTCGATGTGCATGTCGGACTCGGCCGCCGACAGGCCCATGTTGGCCGGCTCCATGTCGACCGGCTGGAAGTAGACGGCGGCGACCTCCAGCGGCGGCAGGCTGAGCGCGTCGCCGATCGGGTATTCGGTGAAGCCGGGGGCGTCGTCGGGAGCCGGGGCTCCACCGACGTCGGAGGAGCCGGTGCCGGTCGGGTCGTCGGACGGCTTGTCCGAAGCGGAGCAGCCCGCCAATCCCATGGCCAAGGCGATCACGGCCAAGCCGATGCCGCGCATTCTCGATTTCATTAGGGTCCTTTCCAATTTAGGTGGTGACTTGGGTGGATTCGGTGGTGGTCGAAGTCGTCTCGTCCGGCTGACCGGCGCCGGCTGGGGCGGGGGCAGCGGCGGTCGGAGCGAGAGCGGGCTCGGCCGGGGCCGGTCCAGGGCCGGTCGGGGTGAGTGGGCGGGGCTGGGAGCGGCGGAAGGAGCGGATCAGACCGACGGTCATGACGGCTAAGACCAGGCCCTGGGCCGAGAGGGTCTGAACCGTCGGGTAGAGGCCGAGTAGATCGATCGAGGGGAAACCCGGCAACGGAGTCATGGGGATGACGTCGCCCTCCTGCAATTCCTTGACGCCGGAACCGGCGAAGCTGAGGGCCAGCAGGGCCAGCAGCAGCGAGGTGGCGAGGAAGAAGGGCCGCAGTGGCAAGCGGACGGAGAGATAGCGCATGGCCAGGTAGACGCCGACCAGCCCGACCAGGCCGACGCCCAGGCCGAGCCAGATGCCGCCGGTGGCTCCGTCCGCCCCGGCCCGCAGGGCCTGGTAGAGCAAGATGACCTCGGCCCCTTCCCGGAAGACGGCCAAGAAGGCCACGAAGGCCAGTGACCAGACCGAGCGACGGCTCAGGGACTGGTCCGCCTGAGCTTTGATGTAGGCGTTCCAAGCTCCGGTGTGCGACTTGGCCGCGATCCAGTTGGAGACCCAGATCAGCATCACCATGGCGACCAGGATGGTGACGCCCTCGATGATCTCTTGGGGCGCGCCGGCCAGGGCGGTCAGAGCGTTCAAGGCCACCGCCAGCAGGACCGAGGCTCCCACCGCCGCCGCCGCGCCCAGGTAGATGATCGGCAGCTTGGCCCCCGCGCCAGACTTGACCAGGTAGGCGATGATGGCGCCCAGGACGATGATGGCCTCGAAACCCTCGCGCAAGATGATGATGAGGGACTTCACGAACAAGCCGGTCGGGTCCGGCTCCGAACCGTCCAACTGATGGGCTTGGTCGACCAGCATCGCGGCCAGGGCGTCGATGTGCTGCCGCACCTCTGGGTCCGGCCCGCCGGCCAGGATGGCCCGTTTGATCAGGGTGAACTCGTACTCGGCGTCGGTGGCGGCTTGGCCGGAGATGTAAGCCATGACGTTGCGCTCGAAGCCCTTGGCCTCGTAGTAGCCGTAGTAGGCGTCGTTGACGACGTCGCGGGCGGCTTCCAACTGGCCGGCTTGGTAGGTCTGCCAAGACTGTTCCAGCAAGTCGGTCATGGTCGAGGCGATGCCGCTCCAGGTCGCGGCCGGTTCGGTGTCGTCGGCGGCGGCCGGTGGGGCGGCGGCCGACCACAGGCCGACCACGGCGACGGCCAGAGCCAAACCGGCCAGCGCTCTGACCCCAGCCCGAGCTAGTCGTCTCACAATCGGTCTCCTTGGGCTTGAAGTCGGGGCGGTCGGAAAGACGGTGAACTAGGCCAGTGGCCGATCGAATTACGTTAGATAAGCCTTGCCTAATTGGCTGAAGGTAAGCCTAGCCTAAGTTTGAGGGGCCGTAGACGCCAAATCGGAGGTTGGCCCAGCTGGGTGAAGGGCAGTGAAATCAAGCTGTGACCTGACACTGGCAAAATGTCCGCCGTGAACGCCCGTGTCGCCGTCATCGCGAACGATCCAGCGGTGCCCTTGGGCCGTCTGGAGCCCTGGCTGGGCCAGGCCGCCTGGCACTCGGTCGGCTCCGGTCTGCCAGGCTGGGACGACTTCGACGGTTTGGTCGTGCTGGGTGGGCCCCACTCGGTCGAAGACGTGGCCCAAGCCGACTGGTTAGCCCGCCAAGGCCAGCTGATGCTGCGCTGCGCCGAGGCCGGACGGCCGGTCTTGGCCATCTGTCTAGGCGCGCAACTCTTGGCCAAAGTGAGTGGGGGAACGGTCGCGGTGCCAGCGGCAGCCGGCCCCGAACGCGGTCTGATCGAGTTGTCTCTACGCCCGGCGGCACGGCTCGACCCCGTTCTGGGTCTGGTCTGGCGGCGTCTGGGGTCGACTCTCTGGGCTCCCAGCTTCCACTCCGACGCCATCACCCGACTACCGGCGGGGGCGAGTTGGCTGGCCGCCTCAGCCCACTGCCCGTATCACGCCTTCCGTCTGGGCAGCGCCCTCGGCCTCCAATTCCATCCTGAGGCCGGTCTGGAGCTGATGGCCAGTTGGGCCGAGGCCAACTCGGCGACCGTGGATCTGACCGGCTTCGAGCGCTGGGCCGACGCTCTGACCAGTTTGGTCGAGGCCGTGGCCGAAGGCTTCTTGGACCAGGTGGCGCGGTTCAGCCAGGGCTGAGTCGGATCGGTCCGGACGTCCGTCTGAGAGTCCGGGCCGGTCGAGCTGGGCTGTCCACTAGCCTGGTGCCGAAGCGATCGCCGATCGGGGCCGCTCGAGGCGCGAAAGGGAGCGGAACCGGTGAATGAGACGCCGTCGGGAGAGGGCCAGGAGGCCTCGTCGCCCCCATCGCCCGCTGGATCCGCCCCGGCCTCCAATCGGCGCACCCTCCAAGGCAGCGCCCTGCTGACCTTGACCTCCCTGATCTGGGGCTTCTCCTTCGTGGCCCAGAGGGCCGGCATGGACCACATCGGCCCCTTCCTCTTCAACGGTCTGCGCTATCTGCTCGGCGCCTTCAGCCTCTACGTCGTGATCTGCTGGCGCCAGCGAGGGCTGCGGCCGGACTTCGGGCTGACCCGACGTGACGGTCGGCAGCCGATCGATTGGTCCAATCCGACTATCAAAGGCGGGCTGCTGTGCGGCCTGGCCTTGTTCTGCGCCTCGGTCCTGCAGCAGATCGGCGTCATCACGACACCGGCTGGCAAAGCCGGTTTTCTGACGGCCTTGTATATCGTGCTAGTGCCGGTGATCGGACTCCTGATCGGGCGGCGGACGCGCTGGAACACCTGGCTGGCGGGCGGATTGGCCCTAGTCGGCCTCTATCTGCTCTGCCTGACCGAAGACCTCAGCATCGAGCCCGGCAATTTAGTGGTGTTGGGCGGGGCCCTGTTCTGGGCCGGGCACATCTTGGTGACCGACCATTTCGTGCGCTGGGCCGACGTGCTGCGCCTGTGCTGCATCCAGTTCTTGACCGCCGGAGCGCTGTCCCTGCCCCTGGCCTGGCTGCTGGACAGTCGCTTGACCGACCAGGCGGCCAGCGGGGCGGCCATCTGGTCGGCCCTGCCCGCCATCGCCTTCACCGGCATCCTGTCCTCCGGCGTGGCTTTCAGCCTGCAAGCCTTCAGTCAACGCTACGTCGCCCCGGCCGTGGCCTCGCTGATCATGTCCTTGGAGTCGGTCTTCGCCGTCATCGGCGGCGCCGTGGTGCTGGGCGAGACTCTGACTCACCGGGAGATGGTCGGCTGTTTGATCATGCTGGTGGCCGTGCTCCTGGCCCAGTTGCCGTTCGGTCGACGACGGGTGCCCGTCCGGCTGCCAGACCGGTCCGGTGGTGGCGACGAAGCCGAGACGGGCTGACTCCTTCCACCGTAGGGACTCTTGCGGCTGGACGTGGCAGTCGGCGGTGGCTGCTCGGACAGATCAGTCGGCCGGGCGGAAGCGACCGACGAGGTATGACCAGGTGCTAGCGAGCGCCGTCGAGCGGCGCTGTAAGACCAAGGGGAAGCGGGCCAGATAGGACAAGCGCTGGGCCAGGCTGGACTGATCGATGAAACCGAGCAGGGCTGAGCGGTCGGCCTCGGCCAGGTCGTCTCCGATGACCTGGGCCAGGGCCCGGGCCTGCCGCGTCAGTTGGGAACGGTCGGAGCGAAGGAGCCGGCCCAGCCGCTCCAGCTCGCGCCGCCAACCGACGGTGAACCCCATCTCGTTGCCGCTGTGGATGCGATAGCGCACGTGGGGCTCGGGGTCGAACACGACCTGGCCCAAGCCGGCCGCCAGGCAGTAGATCCAATTGTCGTGCATGACGGCGGCGGCCGGGTCCATGGTCTGACGGGCCAGCTCGACCAGGCGGGGGTTGAGCGCCATGGTGTGGCCGGAGGCGATGATCTGGACCAGCGAGTTGCGGAAGGAGGGGCCGCGCGGGGCCAAGTCGGTCAGGCCGACCGGATTGAGTTGGGCGTCCGTCACGACCGAACGGCAGCAGTACAAACCGGGCCGGCCCGGGTCGAGGCCGGCCAAGGCGGCGGCGGCGATCTCAGCCTTGTCCGGGTCCCAGTGGTCGTCCTGATCGCACAGCATGGTGGTGGGACAGCTCAGGTCGGCCCGGCGCAGCAGATCGAGGAAGGAGGCCGCCGCTCCGAGGTGGTCACCCGGGATCAGTTCGAGGGCGAGCGGCCCCGGGTCGAAGTCGCGCACGACAGCCACGGTTCCGTCCGTGGAAGCGTCGTCGCGCACCAAGACGGTCATCTGATCGGCCACGGTCTGACGGCGCAGAGAGTCCAATTGCTGTTCGACGTGGGCGGCCCCGTTGTACGTCGCCAGCAGGACCTGGATCGGGCGAGACATCGGCGCGGCCGGGCGGAGGTCCTGGGCCGTCACTGACCTTGGGCGGCGTAACGGGCTTCGACGGCGGCTTTCTGGGGCCGCCACCAAGTCTGGTTGGCCTGGTACCAGGCGATGGTGTCGGCCAAACCGGAGCGGAAGTCCTTGAACTGGGGCTCCCAGCCGGTGTCCTGACGCAGCTTGGTGGCGTCGATGGCGTAACGCAGGTCGTGCCCGGGCCGGTCGGCGACATGATCGTAGTCGTCGGGAGCGTGGCCCATCAGCTCGAGGATCAACTCGACGACTTGCTTATTGTTCATCTCGCCGTCGGCCCCGATCAGATAGGTCTGGCCGATCTCGCCCCGGTCGATGATGTCCCAGACCGCCTGGTTGTGGTCGCGCACATGGATCCAGTCGCGCACGTTGAGCCCGGCCCCGTACAGCTTGGGCCTGACCCCGTCGATCAGATTGGTGATCTGACGGGGGATGAACTTCTCGATGTGCTGATACGGCCCGTAGTTGTTGGAGCAATTGGAGATGGTGGCCTGGACGCCGAAGGAGCGCACCCAGGCCCGCACCATCAGATCGGAGCCGGCCTTGGTCGAGGAGTAGGGGCTGGACGGGTTGTAGGGAGTCGTCGGTGTGAACTTGGCCGGATCGTCCAGCTCGAGGTCGCCGTAGACCTCGTCGGTCGAGATGTGGTGGTAGCGCACGCCATGGCGGCGCACCGCCTCCAAGAGCTGGAAGGTGCCGACCAGATTGGTTTGGACGAAGGGCGAGGGGTCGCGCAATGAGTTGTCGTTGTGGGACTCGGCCGCGAAGTGGACCACCAGGTCGGCGGCGGCCACCAGGGGATCGACCGTCTCGGCGTCGGCCACGTCGCCCTGGACGAACTCGATCCGATCCGACACATCGGACAGGGAGGCGAGATTGCCGGCGTAAGTCAGCTTGTCCAACACCGTGACGGCGCAGTCGGGCCGGTCGGTCAGGGTCTGATGGACGAAATTGGCGCCGATGAAGCCGGCGCCGCCCGAGATGAGAACATGCATGAGTGGCTCCTAGGTCTAGCTGAAGTCGATGGTGGGATCGGAGTAGACCTGGCCCATCGAGTGCCCGTTGGTCCGGATGGCGAAGAGCCCGGCCCGGGTGATGGTGTCGAGTCGGATACCGCGCTGGTCGTGGATCGACAGGTTGATGACGTAGTCGCCCTCGCCCAGTTGGAGGTCGGGGAAACGCAGGACGCATTTCTGCTGGCCCTGGCCGACCGGCAGCGCCTCGTCCCGGAAGTCGCGCGTGTCGACGCTCAGGCAGTGGTTGCCCAGCATGGTCTCGATCGAGGCCCGCAGGCTCCAGTCGGGGGTCGGGCGGTCGAAGCTCAGCTCGATGTTGGCGCACAGGGTCAACCCAGGCGGCGACACGACCTGGAACTCGTAGTGGTGGTACGACGGCTGCTCACTGGTCAGGTAGATGCTGTCGATGCTGGCTTGATAAGTCGAGTGCTCGGTCTCGTTCGATTCGATGTCGGCTTCGATGACCTGCTGGTAGTTCCGCCGCAGGCGGCCCAAGGCGATCAGCGGGGTGTCGTCGACCACGACACGGCCCTTCTCCAACAGGATGGCCCGATCGCACAGGTCCGCCACCTGACCGGGAGCGTGGCTGACGAAGACGATGGTGCGGCCCTCTTGTTGGAACTGGCGAATTTTGTCCATGCATTTCTGCTGGAAGGGCTCGTCGCCGACGGCCAGAACCTCGTCGACTAGGAGGATGTCCGGGTCGACGTGGACGGCCACGGAGAAGGCCAGGCGGACGTACATGCCGGAGGAGTAGAACTTGACCTGGGTATCGATGAAGTCTTCGATGCCGGAGAACTCGACGATGTCATTGAAGTAACGTTCCGTCTCCGCCCGTGAGATGCCCAGCACGGAAGCGTTCAAGTAGATGTTCTCGCGACCGGACAGATCGGGGTGGAAGCCAGCCCCCAGCTCTAGCAGGGCGGCCACCCGGCCGCGCACCTGGACGCGTCCCTGGTTCGGTGTCAGGATGCCACCGATGATCTTGAGCAAGGTTGACTTACCGGAGCCGTTGGGTCCGACCAAGCCGATCGACTCGCCGGCATCGATTGAGAAGGAGACGTCGTCGAGGGCGTTGAAGGTCTCATTCTTGGTCCGGGCCCGGCTGGCGTTGAGCAAGCTCTCTTTGACTGACTTCTGTTTGCGCAGGGTGAAGGACTTGACCAGGTGTTCGACTCGAACGACTTCGACGCCCATCAGATCTCCTGAGCGAAGTTGCGCTGCAAGAGGTCGAAGACACGCTGACAGAGGAAGAGGGCTACCAGCCCGAGGCCGAAAGCGATGAGCAGACGGGCCAACAGGTGGTCCGGGAAGAAGGTCGCGTCTCCGCCCGACCATAGACCTTGTTGCATGCCGAAGACGGCCACGGTGATCGGATTGGCCATGTAGATCTCTTGCAGAGTGGAGCCGACCTGGGACGCCACCATGGGCCAGGAGTAGACCACCGGCGAGACCCAGAAGCCGATCAGGAGGAGGACTTCGACCAGGTGCTGGACATCACGCAAGTAGACATTGGCGGCCGACAGGACCAAGGCCAAGGCGGTGCCCCAGATGATCGCCACTAGGACGCCGAGCAGAGAGTAGTGCAGCTGAGCCGGGTTGACGCCGCCGCCGACGATGAGGGCCGCCGCCACCAGGATGACCAATTGGATGACGAAGTTGAAGCCGGCCGAGCCGACGGTGGCCAAGGGGAAGATCTCGCGCGGTAGATTGATCTTCTTGATGATGCCGGCGTTGTCCAAGATGGAGCGGGTGCCCATCAGGATGATCTCGTTGAACAGCGTCCAAACGGTCAAGCCGGTGAAGACATAGACCGCGAAGCTGGGGATCATGCGCACGGCGCCGAGGAACTGCCCGATGACCAGGTAGTAGATCAACAGCATCACCAGGGGTCGGACCATCGACCAGACCAGGCCCAGCACGGAGTCCTTGTAGCGGGATTTGATCTCACGCTTGACCAACAGCAAGACCAACTCGCGCCGGGACCAGATGACGCCCAAGGAACGGGCGGTGCCGGAGATGAAGCCGAGCGGGAGGTTGGTGTCCCGCAACGGTTCGGCGGCTAGCCGTTCCATCCGCTCCGAGGCTAAGCTCAACGGGGTCTCCACTCTCTGGTTGGCGCCATGCCTGACGCCGTCTGGTGATGAGAGCCGACGTTACATTAGCGCTGCTGCGACCACATCTTAGCTGGCCGGACGGTCCAGCCAGGCTGGCTAGTCGGGCACTTGATTATGAGGCGCTCCGCCTGGGCAGGGACTAGAGTTGGCCTTCACGTGGCTGCCTCAGATGACGGTGGTCGCTTCGGATTGGACCGCCCCCAGCGGTCGGAGAGGAGACGGCGGCCGATGGCATCAGGACAGGGCGCGAGTGGGCTCAGTCTGTTGGTCTTCAGCGGTTCGGACCCGGCCCCTGTCACCAAGGGATGGCCTGTGGTGGAGACACACCGGGTCTTGTCCGAACGGGTCAGACCGGGCGCGGCCGGTCGCATCATGCAGTCCAAGTCCGCCACGGTCGACGCCGATTTGGTGGTGGTGGTCCCAGAACCAGACGACTTGCGACCGGGTTGGCTGACCGCCGCCGCCGAGATGATCGCCGACGGGGCCGCCGCTGTGGTGTTGGGCCAGCCCGACGGGCCACTGGTCGGCACGCCTTGCCCGGTGGGCGCGGCGACGGTCTTCGACGGCGGTGCCTTACGTGAGGTGCGCGGCTTCTTCGGGCGTTTGGAACCGGACCTTATGGCGCCGGACGCTCTCTGGCGCTTGACCCTGCGCGGCGGCCGGGTCGAATGCCTGAGCGGTCACTTATGTCATGACCGTCCTCTCCCTCGGTTGACCCGGTCTCAGCTGTTGACTCTGGCGGCCAGCAATCTGGAGTTGAAGACGCTGCAGGCGGTTCTGGCCCCCCTGTCCTTGGCCTTAGTCAGCCAACCCCTGCGGGCGACGGGCACAGACACCTCGGCCCTCGACCTCAAGCGTTCGCCCGGCGGGGACGACAGCGCCACTTTGGCGGTGCCCGAGGCAGCTCTCAATGGGGCGGGGGCGATCGACGCCTGGCTGAACCAACTCGAGGCTGTCAACTGGACTAGGCCGATGGCTCAGTGCACCCGGCGCCTGAGCGATCGCTGTCTGGCCCAGCCGATCGCCCAATTGATCGATCAGTTGTGGCTCGATCTCGACTCGGAGGCCGACTCCTCGGGGGTCGGTCAGCGGCAGCGCCTGGAAGAGGCCTTCTTCGGCGGCTTCTCGCCCCGGCCGCGCCTGCGCTTGCTGGCGGTGGTGGACCCGTCGCGTAGTGCGCCGGCGGCCAAGATGGAGGCTTGGTCGGCCGCGTTGAGCCCGGATTTCGACTTCCGGGCGCTCGACATCGCCAATGGGACTCTGCGCCAACGCGACGGCACGGCCTGGACCGAGGTCCCGCTCAAGCCGCGCCAACTGCCGGATTGGCCCGACCTGGTGGCGCTAGACGCCGTCTTGGTGCGGAGTGTGGCTTGGCTGGCCGACTCCGAGGCGCCGGTCTGGATCGACGCCACGGACTGGCCTTTCCAAGCCGACCTGGCCGGCGAGTATCCCGGGGTCGGGCGGAGCGACCCGAGGGGCATCGCGGTCCAACTGCTGTCGGAGACATTGGACCGGGCCGATCATCTGGTGGCGGGGAACGTCGAACAGCGGGACTGGCTGCTGGGGGCCTTGGCCGGTCGGGATCGGGTCACGCCGGTGGTCTACGACGAGGACCATTCGCTCAACAACTTGGTCGAGGTGGCGCCGGATTCGGCTCAGGCGCTCTGGCGCTGGTGTCAGCGTCCCTTGCGAGCGCCCGACCTGGTTCAAACCTATCCTCAGGCCGGTGCCGTCGCGCCTAGTCCATCGCGCCGTCTCAGACTGGCGGCTCGACTGAAGGGGAGACCATGACGGCGGCGAGAGAGGCTGGCCAGGCGCCGCTGGTGTCGGTCGTCCTGGTCAATTACAAGGGGGCCGATGACACCATCGAAGCTCTGCGCTGGCTGCGCGAAGTCGACTGGCCCCAGGCCAGCCTGCAGTTGATCGTGGTCGACAACGACTCCCAAGACGGCTCCGAGGCGGCCATCAGACAGGCCGCCCCCTTCGCCGAGGTGTACCAATCCGGTGACAATCTGGGCTTTGCCGGTGGTTGTAATTTCGGTGTCCGCCAGGCCCAGGGCGAGTTCGTCGGTTTCATCAACTCCGACGCCAAGCCCGACCCGGCCTGGATCTCGGCCGCCTTGGAGGCCTTCGCCGAAGATCCCTTGATCGCGGTCGTGGCCTCGCGCGTGCTGTCCTGGGACGGCGACGAGGTGGACTACGACGACGCCATGATGACCTGGTTCGGCATGGGGGCCAAGCCGGTCTCGGAATTGTCCGACGAGTCCGATCCCCTGCCGGCCAAAGACGTCCTCTTCGCCACCGGTTCGGCCATGTTCGTGCGGACCGAGTTCTTCCGCCGGACCGGTGGCTTCGACGAGCGCTTCTTCATGTTCTACGAGGACGCCGACTTCGGCTGGCGGACCAATATCTTGGGGCATAGGGTGCGCTATGCGCCGGCTTCGGTGGCTTATCACCGCCACCACGGCGCGATGCGTAAATTCGGTGACTTCCGGGAGATGTTCCTGCTCGAGCGCAACGCTCTGCTCTGTCTGTACAAGAACCTAGACGACGACCTCTTACGAACGGTCTTCGGTGGCGCTGTGGCCCTGGCCGTGCGGCGGGCCAACGCCCGGGCCGACGAGCAGGTCGCGATTGAGCAGGGACGTCAGCGGAGGCCGGCCCAAGGCGTTCTCGAAGGCGGTTCGCTGACGTCGTCGAGCGATCGCCCAGGTGAACATAAGGTGCGTCTGAGCAGTCCTTTCGCGATCGACGATTTCGTCCAACTGCTGCCGGAGCTGGCGGTCGAGCGACAGCGGCTGCAAGCTGAGCGGACGGTCGACGACGCCGTCGTGGTGGGACTGTTCCGTGACCCCACCAACCCGCTGGTCAATCTGCCCCGCTACTGCCAGGCTCATGATTTCTTGGTCCAGGTCCTCGGTGTCGATCAGGCCATGTCCGGCCATGGCCGAGTCGTGGTGGTGACGGACGACGTCATCTCAGACAAGATGGCTGGTCCGGCCATCCGGGCTTGGGAGATAGCGACCGCTCTGTCTCGCGTCTGCGAGGTCCGCTTGGTCTCGATGACGGCCGCCTCGCTGAAGCAAGGCCCCGGTTTCGATGTCGTGTTCGCTCGCGGTGACGACATTCGCCGGCACATTGAATGGGGTTCGGTGCTGGTGTTCCAGGGCAACCTGCTGGCCAAGATGCCCTGGATCATCCAGACCGACCGCATCATCGTGGCCGACATCTACGATCCCTTCCACCTCGAGCAATTGGAACAGGCCCGCGACCTAGGACCGATCAAGCGCATCGACGGGGTGGCCAGCGCCAACAGATCGCTCAACCAGCAGATCGGCCGGGCCGACCTGATGTTGTGCGCTTCGGACAAGCAGAGAGCCTTCTGGCTCGGTCAAGCCTCCCTGCTGGGGCGTCAGAACCTGGCCACGACACGTCAATTCGGCGGCCTGGAGCAGATGATCAAAGTCGTGCCCTTCGGCTTGAGCGACGCCCGGCCGGTCCAGCGTCGGCACGGCATTCGCGGGTCGGTGCCCGGCATCGGACCTCAGGACAAGGTCATCTTGTGGGGTGGCGGAGTTTACAACTGGTTCGACACCTTGACCCTGGTGCGGGCGGTGGCCCAGTTGGCCCAGCGCCATGACGACGTCCGGCTCTTCTTCATGGGCCTCAAGCATCCCAATCCGGCCGTCCCCGAGATGCGGCAAGCTTGGCAGCTACGTCAGCTGAGCGATGAGCTGGGGCTGACCGACAAGCACGTCTTCTTCAACTCCGGCTGGGTGCCATACGAGCGGCGGGCCGACGTCTTATTGGACGCCGATGTCGGTGTGTCGACCCATTACGAACACCTGGAGACGGCCTACAGCTTCCGTACCCGCATCCTGGATTACCTCTGGGCCGGTCTGCCGATCGTGGCCACCACGGGCGACTCCTTCGGCAACGTCTTGGACAGCGAGGGCATCGGTATCGGCGTCCCGCCCGAAGACGTCGACGCCTTGGCCCAGGCCTTGGAGACCTTGCTCTACGATCCGGAGGCGGCCGCGGCGGCCCGGGCCAACGTGGCTCGTTTCGCCAAGCAGTTCCGCTGGTCCAAGGTCTTGGAGCCCCTGATCGAGTTCTGCCGGCGGCCCCGTCCGGCGGCTGATTTGGCCTTGCGTCGCTTAGATGACCAGGTCATGTTGGCGCCGCCCTTGGTCACCGACGTCAAGCGCGACCTGGGGTTGTTCGTGGACTATTTCAAGGCTGGTGGGATGAGTATGGTGGTGTCGCGCATGAAGGGCCGGATCCGGAAGGCTCGACGACGGTGAGTCTCTGGACGGCGGCGCTCAAGCCGTTTCTGACCCGGTGGGGCAATACAGTATTGACATTATTGGCCATACTCGGTTGTGTCCTGGTGGGCTACGCCTGGGTGGTCTCTTCGCCCATCGGCGCGTCACCGGACGACGATTTCCATCAAGCCAGCATCTGGTGCCCGACACCCATCGGGAGCCATTGTCCAATCGGCGATGTCGATGGGGACAACCCCGGTCTGGTAGCGGTACCCCAGTCACTCATGGCCTCAGTCTGTTATGCCTTCCAGTCGGACGAGTCGGCGGCCTGTGTCGAGCGGTATGACGACGCCGTCACGGTATACACTAGCCGCATCGACAATGGTGTTTATCCGGGCTACTACTACGACATCATGCATTTGTTCGTCAGCTCAGATTCCAACCGTTCCGTCCTGGTCATGCGCTGGGTCAACCTAGGCTTGGCTCTGGTCCTGCTGGGTGGCTTGGGCTGGGCCCTGCCGCTGGCTTCCCGACGGCTGATGATCTACACCGTCTTGGGCACGTCGATCCCGCTGGTCCTCTATCTAGTCACCTCGATCAATCCGAGCGCCTGGGCCATCGTTGGGGTGACGGTGGCTTTCCTGGGTCTGCACGGCTGGTTCGCCGGCCCCTCGCCGCTACGGCGGCGGGTGGCCCTGGGACTGGGCTGCGCGGGCGCTTTGATGGCTTCGGCGGGCCGGTCGGACGCTGGTGCCTACCTGATCGTGGTGGCGCTGGCGTTGGCCATCATGCATTGGCCCGACTGGCGCCAGCGCCGGCGACGGGCGGCGGCGCTGCTGGTCGTCATGGTGATCGGCTTGGCCGGTTTCCTCAGCGGCGGCCAGTTGGGGGCTCTGGGTGGCCTTTACCCGTCTGCCGGCCGTGATCCGATCAATGTGCTGGCCACCAATGTCATGAACTTCCCCTGGTTGTTGAGTCGTTTCTGGGGCGCGGAACGGGGACTGGGTTGGTTCGACGTGCCCATGGTGCCCTTGGCCTATTTCCCGGCCATGGTGGTCACGACCAGTCTGATCATGATCGGCTTGGGACGCACCTCGGGGCGCAAGAACCTGGCTCTGATCGGGGTCTGGGGCGCCGTCATCGGCCTGCCCATGTTCGTCCTCCAACGCGGTCTGAATTATTACTACGAGGGGGTTCAGATCCGCTATGTGGCTCCCTTGATCGTGGTCGGTGTGGCCTTGGCGCTACTGCGGCCCGACGCCCGTGGGGCCAACTCCTTGTCCCGGGCCCAGTCGCTGATCTGTTATCTCGGCCTCGTGGTCGCCCACGCCGCCGCTCTGCACAGCCTGATCAGGCGTTACGTCACCGGATCCGACCAGCCCGGCTTCAACTTGGACCGGGCTGTGGAATGGTGGCGAGCGGGCGGACCCGGTCCGATGTTGACCTGGGTCATCGGCTCGGTCGGTTTCGCCTTGGTCGGCCTGCTCTTCTTCGCAGTGCGGTCGGCCCGACCCAGTCCGCCGCCCCAAGTTGCTGAAGAGGTGATTGTCGCTGCAGACAACGGTGACACTACAGACCAGCCTAACCTTATAGAGATAGAGGCTGTCCCGTCGGCTCCGGTCAGCCTGTCAGAGGCTGCTTCTCCAGAGGTCGCTTCGGCGACTTAGGCCAGGGCCAGATCAAGGTCTTTAGCGCCGGCGGTCAGGCCGTCGGACGGTCGGTGCCTGACTGCGTTGGGTTAAGACCAGCTGACTGCTCTATAGACTGACGCGGATGATCGGCTAGAGCGCAGGAGGACTGATGGATCCCGATTTGGTGGTGGTGGGCTCCGGTTTGTTCGGACTGACCGTGGCGGAGCGGGTGGCCAGCCAGCTGGGACGGCGGGTGCTGGTGCTGGAGCGGCGCGACCAGATCGGGGGCAACTCCCGCTCGGACCGCGACCTCGGCACCGGTATCGAGGTCCACACCTACGGCTCCCATATCTTCCATACCTCGAACGACCGGGTCTGGGCCTATGTCAACGAGTTCACCGCTTTCACCGACTACGTCCACCGGGTCTACACCACCCATCGGGGCGAGGTCTTCCCCCTGCCCATCAATCTGGGCACCATCAACCAATTCTTTCGTGCGTCCATGGGACCGGCCGAGGCCCGGGCTCTGATCCAAAGCCAGGCCGAGGAACTGGGCGGGCGGACACCGGCCAACCTGGACGAGCAGGGCGTCCACTTGATCGGACGGCCCCTGTACGAGGCCTTCATCCGTGATTACACGGCTAAGCAGTGGCAGACCGACCCGAGGGAGTTGGCGGTCTCCATCATTTCCCGGCTGCCGGTGCGCTATACCTACGACAACCGATACTTTAACGATCCCTATCAGGGACTGCCGGTCGACGGCTACGACCAGTGGCTGACCCGGATGGCCGACCATCCCCTGATCGAGATCCGAACCGGCTGCGACTTCTTCGACGACGGGCAACCGGCGCACAAGGCCGCACTGGTGGGCAATCTGCCGGTCGTCTACACCGGGCCGGTCGACCGTTACTTCGACCACCAGGCTGGGCAGATGGCTTGGCGCACCCTCGACTTCGAGCGCGAGGTCTTGCCGGTGGGCGACTTCCAAGGCACCTCGGTCATGAACTACGCCGACGCCGAGGTGCCTTTCACCCGCATCCATGAGTTCCGCCATTACCACCCCGAACGGGCCTACCCCGACGACCGAACCGTCGTCATGCGCGAGTACTCGCGCTTCGCCACCGATCGGGACGAGCCTTACTACCCCGTCAACACGGCCCAGGACCGGAAACGCCTAGCCAGCTACCGCGAGCTGGCCGCCCAGGAACCGGGCGTCCTCTTCGGCGGCCGACTGGGGACGTATCAGTACCTCGACATGCACATGGCCATCGCCGCCGCCTTGACCATGTTCGACAATGAGATCAAGCCGCTCTTGAGCGGTCAACGTAATGTTTAGGGCGGAGCCCGGGGGCGACCGAATCGGTCGGGCGAGGGCGACTGTTGCGGGCAGCCAGATCATGTGAGCAGCTATGGACTGTAAGATTGACCAGGTTGTCAGGTAACTGTGCGGCCAGGAGTGATTGGGTGAGGTCGTGTCCGGCCTATACCCCGAGCAGGAGGAGACGAGTCCTATGGCGGTGAAGATTCCACCAGTCATTTACCCTGGGGTGGTTCTTGACCCTAGACGAAATAGTCTTAACTTGATTCGTCTGTTGCTGGCTACTTTTGTCATTGTGGCCCATTGCTTCTATACCGGTGGCTTCGGTGTCGGCCCGGAACCAGGCGGTGAGAACCTGGGTAGCTGGGCAGTGTTCGGCTTCTTCATAATCTCTGGTTATCTCATAACTGGCTCACGTCTCTCCCACAGGTTGGGCCAGTACCTGACTCATCGCGTGGCGCGTATCTATCCGGCTTTCTTGGCCTGTCTGGTGGTGACCGTGACCGTGATAGCGCCGTGGGCTTACATCCATCAGCACGGCACTTGGCGCGGCTATATCAGGACCCCGAACCAACCACTGCACTATTTGGTCGAAAATATCACGTTGAAAATGTATAACTATAACGTGGCCGGAACGCCGGCTAATATACCTTATCCGGGGGTTTGGGACGGTTCTTTGTGGACCCTCTACTACGAGTTCGCCTGCTACCTGCTGATCGGGGCCATCTTCTGTTGGGCGGCGGTGCGTCGCCACTCCAAGGCGGTCGTCAGCGTTTTGTTCGTGCTCTTGGTCGTGGCCTATTGGCAGATTGACCCAATCATGGTTCTAAGCGGCCAGAACTTCGACGTCAGATACCTGATCAAATTAGGCGCTAGCTTCATGGGCGGCGCCGTGTTGTACGTTTGGCGGCGCCAGATCAGATATAACCTGCCTGGGGTGGTGGTCTGCCTGGTAGTTTCCTGGGTTGTCGTCTGGGCCTGGCCCACATGGGGCATCCAGGCCGTCTCGCCTTTACTCGGGTACTTTCTGCTCTGGTTGGCTCAGGTGCTGCCTTGTCCCGGTGTGATCCGGCGTCAAGACATTTCGTACGGTGTTTACATCTATGGTTTCTGGGCGGAGCAGATTTTAGCCATCCTGGGTTTCCAACGCTGGGGCATGGTGCTGTACACGGTGGCATCCGTCCTCCTCACCATTCCTTTTGCCGTCCTAAGCTGGGTCATCGTGGAGCAGCCGGCTATGCGTCGGGTTCGCGGTCAATCGGCTTATCCTTGGATACGGCTTCGGGGGCAGCGGGGCCAAGATCAGATAGGTGCGTCGTGATCGACATCATGATCCCTTTCTGGGGCGACCCCGATCTACTGCTGAAGGCAGTCGAGTCGGTCTTAGCCCAGACGGATCCGAGCTGGCGCTTGACCATCGTGGATGATTGCTATCCCGAGTCGGTAGCCGACCGGATCGAAGAGTTGGACGATCCCCGAGTGCGATACGTGCGCAACCAGAAAAACCTGGGTATAACTGACAACTATCGTCGGTGTATAGAGCTGGCTACCGAAGATGTAGTCGTTCTGCTCGGCTGTGATGACCTCATGCTTCCTAACTACGTTGACATTATTCGTACGACCGCCAAGGCATATCCCCAGGCCACAGTCATCCAACCTGGAGTCGAGGTGATTGATGAGACTGGCACCCCCACCCACAGCTTGCGTGATTGTGTCAAAGCCCGCTTGGTGCGGCCTCGCTCCGAAAGGCCGCTCCTGCTGACGGGCGAGGCAGCCGCCAGCAGTCTCCTATGGGGAGATTGGTTGTATTGGCCGTCCTTAGCTTTCAGGCGCCAGGACTTGGCCCGGCAGGACTTTCGGGACGCTTTTCCTATAATTCAGGATCTCGCCCTGGTTATGGATCTGATCTTGGCAGGCGGAAGTCTGCTTTACGTGCCGACGGTCTGTTTCCGCTACCGCCGCCATTCAGCCAGTGCCTCGGCCACCTCGTCGATTGACGGCCGCCGTTTCGAGGGGGAAAGGCGCTACTTGGCTTTGGCTGAAAAGCTGACAATGGTCAAAGGCTGGCGGCGAGCGGCTCGCCATGCTCGTTGGCGTCTATTATCACGGCTCGACGCTTTGACCATCGTGCCCCGCACCCTTTGTGGCCGCCAGTGGCACGGCCTGGCCGTCTTGGGGCGACACATCGTAGGCTTCAGTTCGGGTAGCCTTCATTCGCCTGATGAGCGGGGTTAGACGGGCATGAGCGAGACGATGAGAAAGATGAGACGGCATGAGTGAAGACCTATCGCAACAGACTTGCCTGGTGACGGGTGGGGCTGGGTTCATTGGTGTGGCCGCCTCAGGTGGTTTAGCTCGACGTTTCGGGTCAGTTGTGGCTTTGGATTGTCTTTTGCCTCAGGTGCATAATCAACCTCATCGACCGGCGGACTTAGACCCGGCGGTGCGTTTAGTGCAAGGTGACGTGTGCGACCCTGAAGTTTGGGACGGCTTGCTAGCAGAGGTCAGGCCAGACGTGGTGCTACATCTGGCGGCCGAGACTGGCACCGGGCAGTCACTGCGTCAATCCACCCTTCATACTGCAGCAAATGTGGTTGGAACGTCGCAAATGTTGGACGCCTTCGTGCGTCATGACGCCTTGCCGTCTCGCGTCATCTTGACCTCTAGTCGGGCTGTCTATGGTGAAGGAGCTTGGCGTAGTCTGAGCGATGGGTCGGTCTTCTATCCCGGGCAACGTAAAATCGATGATCTCGAAGCTGGCCGGTGGGATTTTCCCGATGCACAGCCGCTGCCGATGTCAGCGACAACTACAACACCACAACCAGTTAGCGTATACGCCGTCACTAAACTGACTCAGGAACATTTGCTAGGTGTCTGGGCGGCTGCCTTCGGGGTTGACTTGGCCGTTCTGCGACTGCAGAACGTTTACGGTCCTGGCCAGTCCTTGTCCAATCCGTACACCGGCATAATGTCTTTGTTCTGCCGGTTGGCTCGTTCTGGTCAGGCCATACCGTTGTACGAGGACGGTGAGATTAGGCGGGACTTCGTTCTGATCGACGACGTGGCTCAAGCTTTGCTGGCCGTCATCGACCGTCCGGCCGCCAACGGCCATACGATCGATATCGGCTCCGGCCGTATTCAGACCATTCGTACCGCCGCCGAAGCTATAGCCACCCATTACGGGGCACCGTATCCGGTGGTGACAGGTCAGTATCGACTGGGTGATGTGCGTCACGCTTGGGCTGATCCGACACAAGCCAGTCAACTACTGAACTGGCGGGCCGGGTATGATCTGGACGAAGGCGTAGCTCGCTTGGCTAAGTGGATTGAATCGCAACTTTGAGTCTAAGACAAGCCTTCAAGTCACTCGAATTAGCTTTGCGGCTTTGCTCCTAGGGTGGCATGTGGTTTGGATTTCATAAGTAAACTTATGAGGTGCGCCAGGCAGCCCAGGACCGGCCCGGCGATAAGGGCCGTGACGGTACGGGGGGCCAGGTCGAGCGGGCAGAGCAGGACTACTATGACCGCCATAGCCGCAATTAACCAACCTAACAGATAGCCTCGGTAGGCGGTGTCTGATTGGCACAGCACTCCGGTCAAGGTCAACTCGGCTATGGCGGTCGCGCCCATGGTCAGGCCGGCCAGAGTCAGGCCGGAGAGGACGTAACCGGGGGCGATCAGATCCAGTAGCCAAGGTCCAATCAGCCAGGCCAACCCAGCTCCGAGCGTTCCGATCAGGCCGACCAGGCCTAGGATGCGGCCCGCCTGCCCTAATCCGTGGCCGCGTCGGCGGGTGAAGTGGGACACCGCCACGCCTTGGAGGGCGGTAAGCGGCACCATCAGAGGGGTGCGGGTGAGGGCGAGCGAGAAGAGTAGGGGGCTGGCTGTGGTCATGACCACAGCCGGCGTGGTCAGACTGAGCAAGAGGGGGAAGCCGACCACCAGCAGGGCGCTGGCCCCCTGCCCGGCCACGGCGCTGGCGACCCGACGGGCGAAGCGACGGGCGTCGACGTCCAGGGCCAGGCGGAAAGCGCCCCGGGCCGGGCGGGACAGGGCTAGGACGCCGATCCAGGCGAACTCCGCCACGGCGGTGGCGCAGACATAACCGATCAAACCGCCTCGGACGGCCAGACAGACCACCAGGGCGACCAGGCGCAGGCTCGACTCGGCCAGGCTGGCCACGGCGTAGGTCCGCCAGCGCCGGGCTCCCATCAGGGATCCGGTCAAGATGGCGTGGACGCAGTAGCCTATGGCGCCGATCAAAACTGCCCCGGCCAAGATCCAGGTCGGCTGATCCGCCCCCGGCGACAGGGCCCGTCGCCACAGCGGGGCGCTGACGGCTCCGACTACGACTACGGTCAGGACGGCGGGGATGACGATTTTGGTCACGACTAGGCGATGGCCGGCTTGTGGGCCGGACTCGGGCCGCGGTCGGCCGGTCACAGTCTCGGCTTCGATCGAGCCGGTCGTCGTGGGGGGTGACTCTGGCGCCGCCGCCACTGCCCGAGTGGTCTCCATGGCCAGACCGGTGAGGAGGCCGAAGGAGAAGAACAAGGCCGCCCAGAAGAGTTGGAAGGTGGTGCTGTCGACCACGGACAAGGCGTTGACGGCGAAGGTCAAGCCGACGAAGCCGACCAGAGCGGAGAAGATTCCAGCCGCCGTCACCAGAGCGCCGTCCCGGCGACCGATGGTGGCGCGTGGGTCGTCAGGCATCGGCCGGGTCAACCAGATCAGTCGGGTCGGCCGGGCCATTCGGATCAGTCGAGGGAATCGAGTCCGCTCGCTCGGCCCGGAGCAAGGCGATCTCCTCGGTCAATCGGCGCGTGCGCTCCTCCAGGGAGGACACCGCCACGGACAACTGGACGCAGACGATGAGGAGGAAGAACAGAGCCACCGTGAAGACCAGGTTGGCCGGCAGCTGGATCCCCACCAGGCGGGCCAGCGACGAGGTCAGGCCAGGGAAGGCGCCGAGCACGATCACCCCGATGGCGACCACGATCCACAAAGCGACGTACTTCTCCCGGATGCGCCGCCGCCTCAGCAACTGGATCAGGCTGACGACTAAGGCCAAGCAGAGGGCTAAGACGAACCAGTAGCTGTTCATGAGACCGGCCTGACTCGCCGGGCCGGTCGCGACAGGGCGATCAGGAGGGCGAAGAAGGCCCGCCCTAAGAAGATGGCCGATTTGAAGGGACTGTGCGACGGGGCTCCGCCGGCCCGGGGCCGCATCGCCACCGGGGCCTGGCTGATCTTGAGGCCGGCCCGATGGGCGATGACGAGGGCTTCGATGGTGTCGCCTAAGTATTCGGCCGGGTAATCGTAGGCGAACAGGGCTACCGCCCGTCGTCCGCAGAGCTTGAACCCGGAGGTCGTGTCGGTCAGTTTAACGCCGGTGATACGGCTCAAGACGGCGGACAAGAAGGCCATCGACCACTGTCTGGGCCCCCGGGCCGCGTAGTCGCCCTTGCCGGCGAAACGGGCCCCGATGACGATGTCGGGCCCTTGATCGGCGACGGCGAGCAGGTCTGGGATGGCGGCCGGGTCGTGTTGGCCGTCGGCGTCCAGTTGCACGGTGCGGTCGTAGCCTCGGCACAGGGCGAACTTGTACCCGGCCCGCATGGCGCCACCCACCCCCAGATTGATCGGCAGGTCCAGGACCATGACCCCGGCTCGGTGGGCTAGGGCAGAGGTCCGATCACGGGAGCAGTCGTTCACCACCAGCACATCCCAGCTCGGGTCGGTCCGTCGCACCTCGGCCAGGACGTCGGGCAGTGTCTCTTCTTCGTTCCAGGCCGGGATGATGACCAGGAGGCGGCCAGAGGACCCGTCAGACACGTCGGGCAGTCTACAGGTCCAGTCCGACGGGACAGCCGACCAGACTCAGAGCTACTATCCGAGTGGCGGAGGTCGGCTCAGCCTCCAAGGGCAGGGGCACTGACGGCGAAGCCAGATCCGGGTTAGTCCGGGGAGACGCCCTGCTGGACTACCTGGCGTAGATAGGCCCCGTAGCCCGACTTGCCCAGGGCGTCGGCTCGGGCCAACAGCTGATCGGTGGTGATGAATCCCTGACGCCAGGCCACCTCTTCCGGCGACCCGACCAGGAGGCCTTGCCGTTTTTGGACCGTGCGGACGAAGTCGCCGGCCTCATTGAGAGAGTCGAAGGTGCCGGTGTCGAGCCAGGCCGTGCCCCGGGGCAACAGGGACACCCTCAATTGCCCTTGTTCAAGGTAGATCCGGTTGAGGTCGGTGATCTCCAACTCGCCCCGGGCCGATGGCTTCAGGTCGGCGGCGATGTCGACCACCTGCTGGTCATAGAAATACAGCCCGGGCACCGCCCAGTTGGACTTCGGTCTAGCCGGCTTCTCCTCGATCGACAAGGCCCGGCCGTCGGCGTCGACCTCCACCACGCCGTAGGCCGTGGGATCGGCCACCCAGTAGCCGAAGACGGCGGCGCCATCGATCTGGTTCAGAGCGGATAGCTGGTTGCCCAGGCCAGGGCCGTAGAACAGGTTGTCGCCCAGGACCAGGGCCGAGCGTTGGCCACGGACGTGATCGGCCCCGATGATGAAAGCTTGGGCCAGCCCGTCGGGCGAGGGCTGGACAGCGTAAGACAATTCGAGGCCGAATTGCGAGCCGTCGCCCAGTAGACGCTGGAAGGCGGGACAGTCGAGCGGGGTGGAGATGACGAGGATGTCGCGGATGCCGGCCAGCATCAAGGTGGAGAGGGGGTAGTAGATCATCGGCTTGTCGTACACCGGCAGCATCTGCTTGCTGGAGGCGAGCGTCAGCGGATGCAATCGGGTGCCGGCTCCGCCGGCCAGGATGATCCCCTTCATGGGCGCCTCCTCAAGTCTACGGGAGCGAGCACAGGCCCCCTGGGCTGGAATCCCACTAGCATAAGCCGTTATGGACACTGTGCTCGTGACCGGTGGAGCCGGTCTGGTCTGGTCGAAGGTTCCGACACCATCCCCGTGGCGACAGCGGCTCGCATCCGAAGGGCGTTCAGCGGCTGTCCGGCCCGCTGGCGTCCAGCTAGGACGGTCGCTATGACCGGCCGCTTCAGCCTCGAGACCACGGCCATCCCCGGTCTCTTGATCTGCCGCTTGCCCGTCCACCGTGACGCCCGGGGCTGGTTCAAGGAGAACTGGCAGCGGGCCACCATGACGGCGGCCGGACTGCCCGACTTCGAGCCGGTCCAGAACAATATGAGCTTCAACCTTGAGCGGGGCGTGACTAGGGGCATCCACGCCGAGCCCTGGGACAAGTTCGTCTCCAGCGCCCAGGGTCGCTACTTCGGCGCTTGGGTCGATCTCAGGCCCGGGCCGACTCACGGCGTGGTGGTGACGACCGAGGTCGACGAGTCGGTGGCGGTCTTCGTGCCTAGGGGCGTCGGCAACGCCTATCAAACCTTGGACGACCGGGTCACCTACTCCTATCTGGTCAACGACCACTGGCGAGCCGACCGGACCGCTGGCTACGCCTACGTCAATCTGGGCGATCCGACCCTGGCCATCGACTGGCCCATCCCCTTGAGCCAAGCCGAGCTGTCGGACAAGGACCGGGCCCACCCCAGTCTGGCCCAGTCTCTGCCCGCGACCGGCCGGGGGACCTTGATCCTGGGCGGCAATGGGCAGTTGGGCCGGGCCTTGGGTCAGCTCTACCCCGAGGCTGTGAGGGTCGACATCGATCGGCTCGACTTGACCGACCCGGCCCAGGTCGAAGCTTGGCCCTGGGCCGATTTCGAGACCGTCATCAACGCCGCCGCCTGGACGGCGGTGGACGCGGCCGAGACCCCCGAGGGACGGGTCGGGGCCTGGCGGGCCAACGCCGCCGTGCCGGGCCGTCTGGCCCGGTTGGCCATCGAACACCGGCAAAGGCTGGTCCACATCTCCAGCGACTACGTCTTCGACGGCAGCCATGACCGCTGGACTGAACAAGACGAGCTTTGTCCATTGAGTGTCTACGGACAGTCCAAGGCGGCCGGCGACCTGGCCGTCAGTGTGGTCCCACGGCATTATCTGGTACGCACCAGTTGGGTGGTGGGCGACGGCAAGAACTTCATCAAGACCATGGCCGACCTGGCCGCCTGCGGCATCGCGCCCAAGGTGGTGGGGGACCAGATCGGCCGGCTAACCCACACCAGCAATCTGGCCGCTTGTGTCAAACACCTGCTCGAGGTCGAGGCCCCCTACGGGACCTATAACTGCACCGACGGGGGAGACCCGGTCAGCTGGGCCGACATCGCCCGGGCCGTCTTCGTGGCCCAGGGCCGCGCCGCCGACCAGGTCAGCGCCGTCACGACCGAGGAGTACTACGCCGGCCAGACCCTGATCGCGCCGCGACCACTGCACAGCCTGCTCGACTTGTCCAAGCTGCAGGCCACCGGATACGTCGTGCCGGTCTATCCGTTGGGGCAGCTCTGACGCCTCTGCTTGTCGCACCGGCTTTTCGGTGCCGCGAAGCCACGGGTTCAGGGGCGACCGCCCACCAGGTCAGGCCCAACTGATGATGGCGTCCCGTGCCGCCGGGTCGGCCGCCTGACGCGCCGCAGTCAACTGGTCCGGAGGTACGATCAACACGGCCGTGCCGTCCGTCAACCATGGGTGGACCGTCTCGACGGTCTCGTCCCAGGTCGTCGGAGCGGCTTCCAACAGGCTCACCAGCAGGTCATGGCCCAGATCGGTGTAGAGCGGACGTAACGAGTTGACAGTCATGGTTTGCATGGTGATGGTGATGGGCGTCGGGTCTGGAGCCCAGATCACCACGCGCTGGGGCGGTTGGAGCTGGGCCAACTCGGTGGCGGCCACTAAAGCGGATGCGCCGGCTCCGCTGCCGCGAGTGGCTTCGATGGCCGGGATCGCGCCGGAACCGAGCATGGGCAGATTGAGCGGTGAGCCGAAGACGGGCAAGGCGACGGTCAAGGCCAGCCAGTTCCAGACCGGCCGCTGACCGACCGGATCGGCTGGGGCGGCTTTACGGGAGGCGAACCACAGGCCCCAACTGGCCAGAGCCACCGGAATGGCGATGGCGATCAGACCGTTGCCGAACTTGGCCAGGTAGTACAAGACCTCGCCGACGCGGCGGTATTGGATGGTCGCGGCCACGGCCCAGACTCCGGCGGCGGCCAGCAGCGTGCCGTCGATCCAGAGCAGGCGGCGGCGCCAGGGGTTGGTTGGTTCGGTCAGGGCCCAAGCGGCCAGGCTGACGGTCAGGAGAGCTATCACAGCCACGACGGTCTGGGTCGGCGCCCGGTGGGCGCGGGTCATGATTGAGAACAGCTCGGTGGCCTGGATCTGACTGACGACCCGCCAGGTCACTATCCCACAGGTGATGGCTGAGACCAGGACTAGAACGATCGACGTCACCACTCGGCTGACGCCGGCGCCGACTGGGGACAGGCGACAACCGCCGCAGAGGCCGGCCAGGACCAGGCCGGCGGCCAAGACTCCGAGCGGGGTCCAGGTACAAGTCGCTCCCACCACCCCGGCTAGGGCGATCGACAGGGCGTCCGGCGACCATAGTCGACGCAGTCCCATGGCTCCTGCCCAAGCCACCACGACCATAGCCAAGGCGAAGGGAAAATTGTCATGCCCTTCCATCACAGCGATCGTGCCTGGTCCGGTCACAAAGGTCATGCCGGCGATGGTCGCGATCAGCAGGCTGCCCCAGGCCGGCAAGCGCCCGGCTAGAACTGTCAAGACGGCGGCCGTGGCCAAGACGGCCAATCCGATCATGACCAGGCCGAGGCCTTGGATGAAGACCGGCACATCGGCCAGACCGGTCGGGGCCGACCCTCTGACGAGATCCATCAGTAGGGCCAGATTGCCCTGGAAAGCCGCCGGGTACTCGTCGAACATATAAGCGGAGCCATCCGGGGCTGGACCGAGCTGAGCGATCATCTGGGAACGGTCACGCATGATGTCGGCCATGAAGAAATGAGACGAATGGTCCCAATAGCGCATCAGCAGATCGACCGCCGTCTCCAGGTGGGTGGCCAGGAGGAACTTGCGGTAGGCCACCAGGCCGGCCAAAGCCACCCCGCCCAAGGCCAGGACTTGGTAGCCGGGCGCTGGCGGACGTAAGCACCATAGGGTGCGGGCCAAACCGCCCCGCCAACGCCGTACCAGATTTCCTGCCAACGACCCGGCCACCAAAGCGACGATCAGCCCGGCCCGAGGCAGCCAGGTCGGCAGGGGAATCAGCCAGAGCGTGACCGAGAAGCCCAGCCCCCAAGCGCCGATCCGAAGGACGCGCCCGGCCAGGTCGGCCGCGCTGGGCAGCCAGAGCGCCGCCAGGATCAGGAACGGGACGGTGGCGTAGGAAGCCAGGGGATGCCAGATCCAAAGGGCTAGGACGACGGCGCCGACGGCTAAGCCGACGACGGTGGGCTTTAGTCTGGGTTCGATCCGTTGCGAGGTGTCCGGCATGATAACGAGTCTATTGGTTCGGTCGGATCGGCTGTCTTGGACGAATTGAGTCCGATTCGGCCGAGGCCGGCGATGGACTCGATGGCCGACCTGATCGATGGTTGACCTGAGGCGGAGCCGGGCGCGTCTGGAGAGTGCGCCTTGACAAGTCGGCGGTCGAGGTCTAGTACTTACCTCAACGGTGCCGGGTTCCTCCTCCATCTCCGTCCCTAGCGCACCGCCGTCCCAGGAAGGACATGTCGTGAAGAAGGTCGCCTTCGTCACCGCCCTGATCGTCTCCATCGTCGGAGCCGGCGTCTGGCTGGCGCCGACGCCCCCGGCCCAGGCGGCTGTTAACCGCGCCTCGATGGAAGATGTCTCCAAGGCCTACATCAACAGCTTCTTGGCCAATTTCAACGTGCCGACCGGTTGGACCGGCAATACGGCCGGATGCGAAGCCGGGACCACCACGACGGCATTCCGCCAGTCCGAGATCGACATCATCAACTATTACCGCGACTTGGCTGGGCTGGCGCCTGTGACCGAGAACAGCGCCGCCACCGCTGTGGCCCAGCAGACAGCCCTGATGATGGCGGCGGCCGGTACTTTGAGCCACACTCCCGGCTCCACTTGGGCCTGCTATACGGCCGATGGCGCCGCAGGCGCCGCCAAATCTAACCTGGGCTGGTCATCGGGCGCCTTGGGCGGTGGTCAGGCGATCGAGAACTATATGAGCGACGAGGGGGAGTACAACGTCAGCGTCGGCCACCGGAAGTGGATACTGTTCCCGCCCCAGAGCCAGTTCGGCATCGGTCACACTAATAACACAGACTCCTTGGTCTGGGGCAATAGCAATGGTAACGCCGGAATGCAAGATAACACCCGCACCAGTGGCGCGGTGGCTTGGCCCCCGGCTGATGGTTTCTTCCCTTACGAGAATCTGCCCAGTAGTGGTAGATGGTCGTATAGCTTGCCCAATTACCACTTCAACACCGAACAGGTCAGCGTGACCAAGAACGGTCAGTCCGTTCCCATCACCATCGTTCACCGGGAGACCGAATACGGCATCGGCTACACTCCTGACGCTACCTTGGTTTGGGAGATGCCGGCGGCCAGCACCACCCGACCGGCCGCCGGGGCGTCCGACCTTTATCGCATCTCGGTCACTGGACAGCCCACCTACGAGGTCGAGGTCTTCAGCGCCGCCCAGGTCTGGATCGACTCGCTGTCCGTCACCGGGCAGGCCGAGGTCGGCCAGACCCTGACCGCCCAATTGGGTCAGGTCACGCCCAGCGCCGCCGCCTCGAAGGTGACTTACCAGTGGCAGCGGGATGGCGCCCCCATCGAAGGTGCCACGACCGCCGCCACGTACACCCTGGTGGGAGCGGACGCCGGTAAGCCCATCACGGTCACGGCCCAGGTGGCGGACGGGGCTCACACCTACCAGTTGTCGGTTTTCCGTCCGCTGGTCAGCTTCTACGGCGCCAGCCTGACCTCGGCTGAGGTCACGCCGGCTTTGGGCGCTATCGATCTGAGTGCCGTCCAGATCACGGGCACGCCGCAATTGGGCCAGACGCTGAGCGTGAACACCACGGTGGCCCCTGCCACGGCCTCGTTGTCGTATCGCTGGTTGCGGGGCTCGACCCAAGTCGGGACCGCTGCCACATACACCGTGGTGTCGGCCGATCTGGGTCAGTCCCTGACGGTCGAGGTGACCGCCACCGCCACCGGCTACAACAGCGCGACCAAGACTTCGGACCCGATCACGCCGGCCCTGGGCACGATAAATTTGAGTTCGGTTCAGATCACGGGCACGCCGCAGCCGGGCCAGGTGCTGGGTGTGGACATGACAGTGGTTCCCAGCACGGCTTCGTTGTCGTACCGCTGGTTGCGGGGTGCGACCGAGGTCGGGACTGGGTCCACCTACATCGTGGTGGCGGACGATCTGGGTCAGTCGTTGACGGTCCAGGTTCAGGCATCAGCCACCGGTTACGCCAACGCGACCAGGACTTCGGACCCGGTCACGCCGGCCCTGGGCACGATCACCTTGAGTTTGGTTCAGATCACGGGCACGGCGCAATTGGGCCAGACCTTGGGCGTGAGCACATTGGTGGAGCCTAACGCGGTCTCTCTGTCCTATCGCTGGTTGCGGGGTGCGACCGAGGTCGGGACCGGTTCTTCGTACACCGTGGTGGCGGCCGATGTCGGTCAGCCCTTGACGGTCGCGGTTCAGGCTTCGGCCACTGGTTACAACCCCGCCAGTTCGACTTCGTTGGCGGTCACGCCGCTGCCGGGTGTGATCGATCTGACTTCCATCCAGATCGCTGGGGTGGCTCGGCCGGGGCAGACTTTGACCGCCCAGGTGTCGGTGTCGCCCAGCACGGCTGCGTTGACGTATCGCTGGTTGCGGGGTTCGACCGAGGTCGGGACCGCTGCCACTTACACCGTGGTGGCGGCTGACGTGGATCAGCCCTTGACGGTCGCGGTTCAGGCGTCGGCCCCGGGTTATGACAGTGCCAGTTCGACCTCGGCTCAGGTCACACCGGCTTTGAACGTGATCGATCTGATCTCAGTCCAGATCGTCGGTCAGGCCCAGGAGGGGCAGTCGTTACAGGCTCAGGTGTCGGTGGATCCGACTACGGTCTCGCTGTCGTATCGCTGGTTGCGGGGGTCGACCGAAGTCGGGACCGGTTCTTCCTACACTGTGGTGCTGGCCGATCTGGGTCAGCCGCTGACGGTCGAGGTTCAGGCCAGCGCTCCTGGTTACGCCACGGTCAGTTCGACTTCGGCGATTGTCACGCCGGCTTTGAATGCGATCGACCTGAGTGCGGTCCAGATCACTGGCACGGCTCGGCCGGGCCAGCTACTGAGCGTGGACACGACGGTGACGCCTACCTCGGCTGCATTGTCTTATCGTTGGTTGCGGGGGTCGACCCAGGTCGGGACCGCTTCGACTTACACCGTGGGGGAGGCTGATCTGGATCAGCCTTTGACGGTCGAGGTGACCGCCAGTGCCACTGGTTACGCCAACGCGACCAGGACTTCGGCCCCGGTCACGCCGGCTTTGGGTCTGATCGATCTGAGTGCCGTTCAGATCACGGGCACGGCGCAGTTGGGCCAGACCTTGAGTGTGGACACGACGGTGACGCCCAGCACGGTTTCGTTGGCCTATCGCTGGTTGCGCGGTTCGACCCAGATCGGGACTGGTGCGACTCACACCGTGGTGGCGGAGGATGTTGGGCAGTCTTTGACGGTCCAGGTTCAGGCCTCGGCCACCGGTTACGCCAACGCTAATCTGACCTCCGATCCGGTCACGCCGGCTCCGGGCCTGATCGATTTGAGCTCTGTCGTTATCACGGGCACGGCGCAGCTGGGTCAGGCCTTGGGCGTGAACGTGACCGTGTCGCCTACCTCGGCGGCTCTGTCTTATCGCTGGTTGCGGGGTTCGACCGAGGTCGGGACCGCTGCCACTTACACCGTGGTGGCGGCTGACGTGGGTCAGCCCTTGACCGTCGCGGTTCAGGCGTCAGCTCCCGGTCACACCTCCGTCAGTTCGACTTCGGCTGCGGTCGCACCGGATCCGGGCACGATCGATCTGAGTGCCGTCCAGATCACGGGCGTGGCTCGGCCGGGGCAGACTTTGACCGCTCAGGTGTCGGTGACGCCCAGCACGGCGGCTCTGTCGTATCGCTGGTTGCGGGGTTCGACCGTGGTCGGGACCGCTGCCACTTACACCGTGGTGCCGGCCGATCTGGACCAGTCGTTGACGGTCGAGGTTCAGGCGTCGGCCACCGGTTACACCTCCGCTAGTTCGACTTCGGCGGTGGTGACGCCGGCTCCGGGCGTGATCGATCTGACTTCCGTTCAGATCATCGGTCAGGCCCGGGAGGGGCAGACCTTGGACGCTCAGGTGTCGGTGGATCCCACCACGGTCTCGTTGTCTTATCGCTGGTTGCGGGGTTCGACTGAGGTCGGGACGGCTTCTTCCTACACCGTGGTGCTGGCTGATCTGGGTCAGCCGCTGACGGTCGAGGTTCAGGCCGCCGCTCCTGGCTACGCCACGGTCAGTTCGACCTCGGCTCCAGTCACGCCGGCTTTGAATGTGATCGATCTGAGTTCTGTCCAGATCACGGGCACGCCGCAGTTGGGCCAAGCTCTGGGGGTGAGCACGACGGTGGCGCCCAGCACAGCTGCGCTGTCCTATCGCTGGTTGCGGGGCTCGACCGAGGTCGGGACCGCTGCCACTTACACCGTGGCGGTGGCTGACGTGGGTCAATCCCTGACGGTCGAGGTGACGGCGTCTGCCACTGGTCACACCACGGCTACCAAGACCTCGGCGGTGGTGACACCGGCGCCGGGCCTGATCGATCTGACTTCCGTCCAGATCACGGGCACAGCGCAGTCCGGGCAGACCTTGACCGCCCAGGTGTCGGTGACTCCCAGCACGGCTTCGTTGTCCTATCGCTGGTTGCGGGGTTCGACCGAGGTCGGCACGGCTGCCTCCTACACCGTGGTGGCGGCTGACGTGGATCAGTCGTTGACGGTCGAGGTTCAGGCGTCGGCTCCGGGTCACACCAGCGCCAGCCTGACCTCCGCACCGGTCGTGGTCCCGATCACTCTGGCCGATTTGGAAGAACTGGTGGATCAGGCCGCCGACCTGCCCGTGCTGGCTCAGACGGATGCCTCGCGAGCGGTCGCCGTCGCCTTGGTCGGAGCCCAAGACGCGGTCGACCAGGGCTTGAGCGGAGCCGCTCTGACGGACGCCTACCGGGCCTTGGAAGCGGCGGTGGCCTCTCTCAAAGCCGACTCGCTGGAGCACAGCTTCGTCGGCGGTGCGGTCTTCGTGCGGGGCTCGACGGTTGGTTTGACCCATGTCAGTGTCCGGGATCTGTCTTTGCACACTGGTCTGGTGTCGGTCGACGGCGTGGTTTTGACGGCCGGAACGGATTACCGGGTGTTCGCCGGTTCGACCGTGGTCCAGCTGGAGCCCGGCTTCCTAGCGGGCCTGTCCGTTGGACAGCACACCCTGACAGTGGCTTTCGCCAACGGTTGGTCGGCCGAGACCGTTTTCTCGGTGACTGCGGCCGGCGCTCTGCCTGACACGGGCGCTCCGGCCGGCTTGGGCCGTTGGGTCATGGTGTGGCTGCTGGCCGCCGGCGCGGTGTCGTCGCTGGCGCTGTCCCGGCGGCTGTTGTCCGGTCACTGGGCTCACGCCGCCTGACGGTCACCCGTCCGGGCGTTCTGCGGGGCCGGGTCACAGCGGTCCTGGGGTAGGTGCGTCCTTCGTGCCCGGCGCCCAGGCCGGACGGCTCAGGCTGGGTCCGTCCTCAGTCGGTCAGGGCCGGCATGGGCTCCCAGGAGGCGTCCCGTCTCAGGACGCCGGCGGCGTGCAGGCCGCGTAGGAGCTGGCCCAGGCCCTTGGGCGAACGTTCGACCAAGGCCAGGCGGACCAGTTCCTTGGCCAGGGTCATGGCCGTGCCGATGGCGAAGCCGACCGGGTGGAGCTGGCCGTAGAGCTGGAAGTAGCGGGCGACGTAGCCCCGGTTGCGCATGGTGTGGTACTTCACCATCGGACTGGAGTCGTTGAGATGGCGGATGACCAGTTGGATCTTGCGCTGGGGCCGCTTGCGGCGCAGGACGAAGGCGTCGACGTAGGCCACCTCGGTGTGGCGGGAGGCCAGCCAAGCGTAGGTGGCGTCGTCCCAGGTGATGAAGAAGCGCGGGTCGGGGTAGCCGATCCGCGCCACCACGTCGCGGTGGATCAACATGCCCTCGAAGGTGCCCGAGTTGGTCAGGGCGTAACCCTGACGGTTGAAGTGATTGGAGGAGTACGGCAGCGGCACGCCCAGGAACTGGTTGAAGCGGGCCTGCCAGTAGAAGGGGCTGCCGTCGACGTCGTAGCGCCGCCCGTGCAAGCACTTGAACCGCTCCAGCCAGGGCTTCAAGCGGTCGATCGCCTCGGGCAGGACCTCGACGTCGTCGTCCATCACCCAGAGCCACTCGGCGCCGGCGGCGTAGGCCAGCTTGACGCCGGTGTGGAAGCCGCCCGCCCCGCCGGTGTTGGCCGGGCTGAGGTGGTTGATCAGGACGTCGGGCGGGAAGCCGGGGCGGGCCTGTTCGATGACCGCCTGGGTGTCGTCGCCGCTGGCGTTGTCGACCACGACGACCCGGTAGGGGGAGCGGGGCAGCCGTTGGATCGACTGCAGCAGTTCCTTCAGCAAGGCGGAACGCCGGAAGGTCACGATGACGATGGCTAGTCGGTCCTGAGATGAGGGCACGAGGGCAGTCTAACGGTGGGCCGCCCCTCGGCTGACCGTTCCTGGCCTGGTCGGCTGAGAATGATCCTAGATCAGGCAGTCCTGGACCCCGTCGGGGCGCCCAAACGGGCGTCAGTACGGCTGGGCGGCGCTCGCCCGTCGGCTTGGTGTTTGCACTCTCACCTGGAGAGTGCTAAACATGGATTAGCACTCGCCCAGTGTGAGTGCTACGTCTTGCTGTGAGGCCATAGGCCGTCCGTCGCGGGCACTCAAGACGCGGACCAGATCATCCCTGGGGCTGTGGCCCCCCGCAACCGGAGGAAACCCGGAACACTATGGCAAAGCTCATTCAATTCGACATCGAGGCTCGCCGCGGCCTGGAACAGGGCATGAACGTCCTGGCCGACGCCGTCAAGGTCACGCTTGGCCCGAAGGGTCGCAACGTCGTGCTGGAGAAGAAGTGGGGCTCACCCACCATCACCAACGACGGCGTCTCCATCGCCAAGGAGATCGAACTCGAAGATCCCTATGAGAAGATCGGCGCCGAGCTGGTCAAGGAAGTCGCTAAGAAGACCGACGACGTGGCCGGCGACGGCACCACCACGGCCACCGTCCTAGCTCAGGCGATGGTGCGCGAGGGTTTGCGCAACGTCACCGCCGGCGCCAACCCGATGGCCCTCAAGCGGGGCATCGAGAAGGCCGTCAAGGCCGTGGTCGACCGTCTGGCCGACACCGCCACTGACATCGAGACCCGCCAGCAGATCGCGGCCACGGCCTCGATCTCGGCCGCTGACAGCCAGGTCGGCGAGATCATCGCCGAAGCCATGGAGAAGGTCGGCAAAGAGGGTGTCATCACGGTCGAGGAGTCGAACACCTTCGGCCTCGAACTGGAACTGACCGAGGGCATGCGCTTCGACAAGGGCTACATCTCGGCTTACTTCGTGACCGACGCCGAGCGCATGGAAGCCGTCCTGGACGACCCTTACATCCTCATCACCAGCGCCAAGGTCTCCTCGCTGAAGGACCTCCTGCCGGTCCTGGAGAAGGTCGTCCAGTCGGGCAAGCCGCTGCTCGTCATCGCGGAGGACGTCGATGGCGAGGCTCTGGCCGGCTTGATCGTGAACAAGCTCAAGGGCACCTTCCGGTCGGTCGCCGTCAAGGCTCCCGGCTTCGGTGACCGGCGCAAGGCCATGCTGACTGACATCGCCATCCTGACCGGCGGTCAGGTCGTCTCCGAAGAGGTCGGCCTCAAGCTGGACGCCGTCACCTTGGACCTGCTGGGCAAGGCCCGCTCGGTCCGGGTGACCAAGGACGAGTGCACCATCATCGACGGTTCGGGCGACAAGGCTCAGATCGACGGCCGGGTCTCCCAGATCCGCAAGGAGATCGAGAACTCTGACTCCGACTACGACCGTGAGAAGCTGCAAGAGCGGCTGGCCAAGCTGGCCGGCGGCGTGGCCGTGATCAAGGTCGGCGCCGCCACCGAGGTCGAGCTGAAGGAGCGCAAGCACCGGGTCGAGGACGCCGTGCGCAACGCCAAGGCCGCCGTCGAGGAAGGCATCGTGGCGGGCGGCGGCGTCGCCTTGCTGCAGGCCGCCAAGACGGTCGATCTGTCCGGTTTGACCGGCGACGAGGCCATCGGCGCCCAGATCGTGCTGTCGTCCTGCGCCGCGCCGCTGCGTCAGATCGCCGTCAATGCCGGCCTGGAAGGCGGCGTGGTGGCCGAGAAGGTGTCCGGCCTGCCGGCCGGTCAGGGCCTCAACGCCGCCACCGGCGAGTACGTCGACATGATCGAGTCCGGCATCATCGATCCGGCCAAGGTGACCCGTTCGGCGCTGCAGAACGCGGCTTCGATCGCGGCCTTGTTCCTGACCACCGAAGCGGTCATCGCCGACAAGCCGGAGAAGGCTCCGCCGGTTCCGGCGGGTGGCGACGGCGGCATGGGCATGGATTACTGACCAAAACTAAGTCGTAGCGAACGCGACTTGAACGACCGTCGCGGCTGCGCCGTGACCGGTCGAGGACGGTGGGGACGATCTCAGGGTCGCCCCCACCGTCTTTTGCCGTCTCTTCCCCTCGACCCGGTCGGGCTGAAGCCTGAGCGTGGCGGCCCAGGCTGGACGGGCCGACTTGGCATCATGGTGCCATGACAGGGTTGTTGGAGGTCCGGGTGACGTCGGTCCGGGCCGCCGTCGAGGCCGCTCAGGGTGGGGCCGACCGGCTCTGGCTGGCCCGGCCGGACCCGGCCGGCGATCTCAGCCCCTGGCCCGAGGACGTCGCCCAAGTGCGTCAGGCCGTCTCGGTGGAGTTACGAGTCCTGTTGCGTCTGCGCGACGGCTATTCGACCGACGGTGGCGAGGCCACCCGCCTGCGCGGCCTGATCTGGGCCTTCCAAGAGGCGGGGGCGGACGGTTTCGGGCTGGGCTTCCTGAATGGTCACGGCCAGGTCGATCTGGAAGTGGTGGGAGCTCTGATCGGCGAGGGCGACTGGCCCTGGTCCTTCGACCAGGCGCTCGACTGCGCCCTCGACCGCGATCAGGCCTGGGCCGCTTTGTCCGCCCTGCCCCGTCTCGACACCGTCATGACCGCTGGATCGGCCCGGGGTTTGGAGCACGGTTTGGACCGCTTGATCGAGGAGGTCGGTCGGCCGGGGGCCGACCTCATGATGGCGGCCGGTGGGCTGACCGTCGAGCAGGTGCCTTGGCTGGCCCGGGCCGGGCTGCGCCGCTTCCACGTCGGTGACGGGGGGCGGCCCTCAGCCAGTCTGGAGGCCGATCAAGTGGCGGCTTGGCGGCGTCTGATCGACGCCGAGGTGGCCCGCGCCAGCTCCCGCCGGGGCCACTGAAGGGCCGGCGGCTCAACCCCGCGTGCGTGCGGGGCGATCACCCGCCCGTAAGGCGAAGAATTGGATGGCCAATCCGCCCACCGCCGCCAAGCCACAACAGGCCAGGGCGGCGTTGGTCAGGTCGAAGTCAGTGGTGGACAGACTGGTGAAGATCAAGGCCATGATGATGAAGCCCCACAGCACCCCCATCATCAACATCATCTGCTTGCGCCGGTAGACCGCCGTGGCGACGAAGAAGGTCGCCACCAGCAGACAGGCCGGGCTGAGGGCCGGGATGAACAGGCCCAGCAGCAAGGTCAGCAGGTAGGGCACGCTGGTGGCTTGGATCAAGTTGTTCAAGGTCACCGGTTGGGCCAGTTTGGTCGGGGTTTGGTACGAACTGGGGCCGAACCACTGGGGCGTGCCAGGGGTGGGGAACTGGCTGGTGGCGTCGGGCGGGGCGTAAGAGGACTGCCAGGGCTGGTCGGCCACCCAGCCGCCGGGAGCCTGCCCAGGAGTCGTGCCGGGGGCGGTGGAGTGGACCGATCCCCAGGCCGAGGCGCTGGTCAGGGTCGCCTCCACCACCGCGAAGGGCTGATTGGGGTCGCGCTGGTCGCTCCGGACCGCTCGTAATTGATCCAGCGGTTTGACCGGCCCGGTCGGCGGGGTGAAGGCGGTCGGCGGCTGCGGCGGCGCTGGCGGCGGGCCGGGCTGGGCTGGCGGCGGCTCCAACGAGACACCGGAGGCTGGTTGGGCGAACGCCAGCGGCCGCTGCAACGGGGCGTAAGCCGGGCCGTCCTGCCAAGTCGCCATCGCCCCAGTCTAAGGCCTTCAGACCTTGCGGATCCGGATGCGCTCGATGGTGTGGTTGGCCCCCTTGCCGATGACGACGGTGGCGCGCCCCCGGGTCGGCTTGATGTTGGTCGCCAGATTGGGCCCGTTGATGGTGTCCCAGGTCCGGTTGGCCATCGCCTTGGCTTCGGCCTCGGGCACCTGGGCGAAGCGGCGGAAATACGAGCTGGGGTCGGTGAAGGCGGTCTGGCGCAACCGCATGAAACGGTCCAGGAACCAGCTCTTGACCGCTTGGTCGGGCGCGTCGACGTAGACCGTGAAGTCGAAGAAGTCGGACACGGCCAGCCCGATGCGGCCGTCCGGGCGGGGCCGGGCCGGTTGCAGCACGTTCAGTCCCTCCACGATCAGGACGTCGGGTTGGCGCACCGTCACCTGTTGGTCGGGCACGATGTCGTAAGTCAGGTGGGAGTAGACCGGGGCTAAGACCTCGGGCCGGCCGGCCTTGACGTCGGTCACGAAGCGTAACAGGGCCTGTTGGTCGTAGGACTCGGGGAAGCCCTTGCGATCCATCAGGGAGAGGCGCTCCAGCTTTCGGTTGGGCAGCAGGAAGCCGTCGGTGGTGACCAGCTCGACCCGGCGGCGCGGACCGGTCAGCAACTCGCGCAGCAGACGTGAGGTGGTCGACTTGCCGACTGCGACCGACCCGGCCACGCCGATGATGAAGGGGGTGGGGGGATTGTTGAGGCCGAGGAACCAGTCGGATTGGCGTGACAGCGAGGTCGAGTGGTCGATGTAGAGGTTGATCAGCTCGGTCAAGGGCAGATAGACCTGGCGCACGATATCGAGGTCGATCGGGTCGCCCAGAGCCCGGATCGAATCCAGGGTGGCCTCGGACAGCTCCAGCCGCCGGGTACGGGCCAACTCCGCCCAATGGGACCGACGCAAGGTCAGGTAGGTCCCGGAGGGGGCGTTCTCGGGGCCGGTCGGTTCAGCCATGGTCTTCCTCGGTCTCGCTCGATCCTTGTCGTTGGCACAATCTAACGGACGTCGGAGGAGGGACGGCCGGCGGACCAGCCTGGGACGGTGGAGGAGCGAAGTCTGGACCGGCTCGGGCCGGGCCGGCTCGCGGGCGGGCCGAGGAGCGGCCTCACGACAAGTAGGATCGGTGCCATGTGCGGGATCATCGGCTACGTCGGGCCGCGCTCGGCCGTCCAGGTCATCATGGACGGGCTACGACGGATGGAGTACCGGGGCTATGACTCGGCCGGCTTGGCGGTGGTGGCGGACGGTCGCTTGGCCGGGCGCAAGAAGGCCGGCAAGCTGACCAATCTGGCGGCCGAGTTGGAGGTCGATCCGTTGCCCGGGTCGCACCAAGGCATCGGTCACACCCGCTGGGCCACCCATGGCGGCCCGACCGACGCCAACGCCCATCCGCACTACTCGGCCGACGGCCGGGTGGCGGTGGTGCACAACGGCATCATCGAGAATTTCACCGCTCTGCGTCACCGTTTGGAAGCCGACGGGGTCGTCTTCCAGTCCCAGACCGACTCCGAAGCGGTGGCCCATCTGCTGAGCCAGGGCTTGGCGACCGGTCTCGATCTGTTGACCGCCCTGCGCCAGGTCTGCCTCCAATTGGACGGCGCCTTCACCCTGGTGGCATTGGACGCTCAGGCTCCCGACCGGATCGTGGCGGCGCGGCGTAACTCTCCTCTCGTGGTCGGGGTCGGCCAGGGCGAGAACTTCCTGGCCTCCGATGTGGCCAGCTTCATCGAGCACACCCGTGACGCCATCGAGTTGGGCCAAGACCAGGTGGTCGAGATCACCCCCGACTCGGTCAAGGTCGTGACCTTCGCCGGCCAGGTGGCGCCGACTAGGCCGTATCGCATCGACTGGGACCTGTCGGCGGCCGAGAAGGGCGGCTACGACTGGTTCATGCGCAAGGAGATCTACGAGCAACCCCGGGCCGTGGCCGACACTCTGCTGGGCCGGATCGACGCCGACGGGCGGCTCTGCCTGGACGAGATGCGGATCGACCGGGCCAAGCTGCGCAGCGTCGACAAGATCATCATCGTGGCCTGCGGCACCGCGTACCACGCCGGTCTGATCGCCAAATACGCCATCGAGCACTGGACCCGGATACCCTGCGAGGTCGAGATCGCCTCCGAGTTCCGCTACCGCGACCCCATCGTCAACGCCTCCACCTTGGTGGTGACGATCTCGCAGTCGGGCGAGACGGCCGACACCCTGATGGCGATCCGGCACGCCCGCGAACAGCACGCCCCGGTGGTGGCGATCTGCAACACCAACGGCGCCACCATCCCCCGGGAGTCGGACGCCGTCATCTACACCCACGCCGGCCCTGAGATCGGTGTCGCCTCGACCAAGGGCTTCACCACTCAGATCGTCGCCTGCTATCTGCTCGGCCTCTATCTGGCCCAAGAGCGCGGGATCAAGTTCGGAGACGAGGTGGCGGCCCTGGTGCGGCGGCTGGCCGCCCTGCCGGACCAGATGCAGCAGGTCTTGGACGGCCTCGACCAGGTGGCGGAGCTGGCCCGGCGGCAGATCGAAGCCCGCTCGGTCCTGTTCATCGGTCGCCACGTCGGCTACCCGGTGGCGCTGGAGGGGGCCCTCAAGCTGAAGGAGATCAGTTATCTGCACGCCGAGGGTTTCGCCGCCGGTGAACTGAAGCATGGGCCGATCGCACTGATCGAGCCCGGTCTGCCCATCTTCGTGGTGGTGCCGCCGCAGGGCCGTGATTCCTTGCACGACAAGGTCATCTCCAATCTGCAAGAAGTCCGGGCGCGGGGGGCTTGGACCATCGTCTTGGCCGAGCGGGGCGACCAGGAAGCCAGTCGCTGGGCCGACTGTCTGATCGAATTGCCGATCGTGCCGACCTTGTTCCAGCCCCTGGTGGCCATCGTCCCGTTGCAGTTCTTCGCCTGCGAGCTGGCCACCTTGAAGGGCTACGACGTCGACCAGCCGCGCAACCTGGCCAAGTCGGTGACGGTGGAGTGACGGTCGCATCGGCAATGACGGTGGCATAGGTCAGGAGGGGTCCATGATCGTCGGGGTCGGAGTCGACATCTGCCAGATCTCGCGTTGGCGAGCCATGGCCGAACGTCACCCAGGTGCAGTCAAGAAAGTATTGACTGACCGAGAGGCGGTCGGCTCGCCAGCCAGCCAGGCCGCCCGTTTCGCGGCCAAGGAAGCCCTGGCCAAGGCCCTGGGCGGTCCGGGCCGGACTTCTTGGCACGAAGTCGAGGTCGTGACCGACGGCGGCGGTCGGCCCCAACTCGAAGTCCGGGGCAACGCCGCCGGCCGGCTGGCCGAGTCCGGAGTGGGCCGCCTGCATCTATCCATCAGCCACGACGGCGACCTGGCGGTGGCGATGGTGGTGGCCGAGGCCGCCCACGGGAGGACACCGGTATGAGACAGATCTGGCGGGCCGACCGGGTCCGTGCCGCCGAACAGGCCACCGGCGCGGCTCTGACCAGCGGCCGGCTGATGGCCCAGGCCGCGGCCGGCTTGGCTAGGGCCGTCCTGGACGAGTTGAGGGCGGTCGGACTACGGCCCCGCGGGTCTCGGCTGCTGGTCTTAGCCGGTCCCGGCGACAACGGCGGCGATGGTTTGTACGCCGCCGCCCAATTGGCCCGGCGCGGCCTCCAGGTGAAGCTGTGGAATCCACTGGGACAGGTCCATCCGGCCGCTTGGCGGGCCGCCCTAGCGGCTGGCGCCCGACCCTTGGAGGCCCCGCCCGCTCCAGCCGACCTGGCCCGGATCGACCTGGTGCTGGACGCCGTCTTCGGGTTGGGGGCGAGACCCGGGCTGCCGCCGGAGTTGGCTGAACTGGCCCAAGCCTGCCGTGAACTAAGACTGCCGCTGGTGTCGGCCGATCTGCCCTCGGGTCTGGCCGCCGACGCCTGCGCGGCCGACCAACCGGCCAGCTTCTGGGCCACCCGGACGGTCGCCTTCGGGGCCTGGAAGCCCTGCCACGTCCTGCAGCCGGCCCGTGATCGCTGTGGGGCCCGGAGCTTGGTCGAAATCGGCCTGGTCTCGAGCCAGGCCGACCTGCTAGAGGTCGAATTGTCCGATTTGGCGGCTTGGTGGCCCTGGCCCCAACCGACCAGTGACAAGTACTCGCGCGGGGTGGTCGGCTTCGACACCGGCTCCGAGCGATACCCTGGCGCCGCCGTCCTGGGCGTCTTGGGCGCGGTCTGGGCCGGAGCCGGCTTGGTGCGTTACGTCGGGCCAGTCGGTCCGGCCGTGCTGGCGGCGGCCCCCAACGTCATCTGCCAGGCCCTGGACAGTCCCGCGCCGGCTTGGCCCGGTCTGGTGCCGACCGAGCAGGCCCGCCACCAGTCCGGTCTGGCCCAGCTGCGGGTCCAGGCCTGGGTGATCGGCTCCGGTTGGGGCGAGCGGTCCGGTTTGGCCGCCCGCCTGAGCGAGGCGGTCGCCAGCGGTCGGCCGGTCGTGGTCGACGCCGACGGTCTGCGCGTCGGTTTGGCCGGCCTGCCCGGCGCGGCCGGCTTGGAGCCGGATCAAGTGGTCGGTCCCCTCAACCCGTCGGTCCTGTTGACGCCTCACGCCGGTGAGTTGGCGGCCTGCCTGGGCTGGGAGCGGCGCCAGGTCGAAGCCGATCCGGTGACCGCCGTGCGTCGGCTGAGCGATCTGACCGGTGCCACGGTCCTGCTCAAGGGGTCCACGCAATACGTCGCCCGCCCCGGTCAGGCCACCGTCCATCTGGCCTTCCCCGGCCCGGCCTGGACCGCTCAGGCCGGTTCCGGCGACGTCCTGGCCGGCATCTGCGGCGCTTTGTTGGCGGCCGGTCTGCCAGCTTGGCAGGCTGGGTTGGCGGGCGCTTCGATCCAGGCCTTGGCCGCCGTCCGCCACCTGGGTCCCTATCCGCCCCAGGCCCTGGTCCGGCGTCTGCCCGCCGTCATCGCCTCCTTGGGCGAGTTCGGCCCAGCCGGGCCGAGCCTGGTCGGGTCTGGCCCAGAGGCTGAGGACGGTCTTTGGCTATGACCCCTCGGGTGGCGGCCCAGATCGCTTCGAGTTGGTTGACGGCGGGGTCGCTGGCCGGCCTCTACATCGGCTTGGGCCGAGTCCTCGACCGTTTGTTGGACGGCCGTGGGCTCGACCCGGCGGCGCTGCTCGGATTGGCCGGGTTGGGCGCGCTGGCCGGGCTGGCGGCGGGGGCCGGTCCGCTCTTGGCGGCGGGGGAACAGAGCCGGATCGAACGGACCGAACGTGATCGCGTGGTGGCCCAGGTCTTCGCCCTGGGGGCGGGCCAGCGGTCGCGTGAGCGGACCGGCCGGATCGTCTCCACCGCCACCGACGGAGTGGAGCGGGTGGCCGGGTTCAAGGGCGGCTTCATCGGTCCGATGGCCGCCTCCATGACCATCCCGCTGCTGGTCTTAGTCGTCGTGGCCCTCGCCATCGACCCGGTGGCGGCCGCTTGGTTGGCTTTGGGCGTCCCCGCCGTGCCTCTCATGGTGGGCGCCTTCCAAGGGGTCTTCCGGAGCGTCTCCCAGCGCTACCGGGCCAACGCCCAGAAGCTGTCGGCCCAGTTCCTGGACGCCATCCAGGGCTTGCCCACCCTGCGTCTGATCGGGGCCGGGCGGCGGATGGGCCAACGGCTGGCCGAGGCCGCCGAGCGACTGCGCCGTCACGTCATGGGGCTGCTGGCCGGCAATCAGTTGGTCTTGTTGATCGTCGATTCCCTCTTCTCTCTGGCCTTCGTCGTCTTAGCCGTCGGGCTGGGGCTGTGGCGGTGGCAGAGCGGTCACATCACGGCCGGCCAGGGGTTGGCCCTACTGCTCTGCGCCAGTCTCTTGCTCGATCCGCTGGACCGTCTGGGCCAGTTCTTCTACATCGGCATGGCCGGGGCCGCCGCCAGTCGCGAGGTCAAGTCTTTCGTCCAAGCCGCCGTCCCCCTGGCCGACCGGCCCGGCGCCCAGTCCCCGGCCGACGTCGACCGCACCGCTCCGGCTCTGGAGTTCGAGCGGGTCGACTTCGCCTACGACCCCCAGCGGCCGATCTTGCGTCAGGTCAGCTTCCAGATCGGACCAGGCGAACACGTCGCCTTGATCGGCCCCAGCGGGGCCGGCAAGACCACCATCGCCGAGTTGATCCAAGCCAACCTCCGCCCGGACGCCGGCACGATCCGCTGCCACGGTCTGGACGCGGCCGCTCTGACGGCCGACTGGCGTCGTTCCCGGCTGGCGGTGGTGGCCCAACGCACCTATCTCTTCCGAGGCAGCCTGCGTGACAACCTGCTGGTGGCTCGGCCGGAGGCTGGACCAGAGGATCTGGCACGAGCCTTGGCCGCCGCCGATTTGGACCGCTTCGTGGCCAGCCTGCCTCAGGGCTTGGACACCCCGGTGGGGGAGCGGGGTCTGGCTCTGTCCGGTGGGCAGGCCCAACGGGTCGGCGTGGCCCGGGCTTTCTTAGCCGACGCGCCCATCTTGTTGTTGGACGAGCCGACCTCGCAGGTCGATTTGGAGTCGGAGGCGGTCATCTTGGCCGCCCTGGCCCGGTTGACCGTGGGCCGGGCCGTTCTGACCATCTCGCACCGGGCTTCGACCGTGGCCGGGGCCGACCGAGTGCTCAGACTCGACCAGGGGGAGGTGGAGCCGTGTCTGTCGACTATCTGACCGCTGGGGCGGACGGCGGTAGTCCCGCCGCTCCTGCGGGTGGCGCACGGGACCAGCTCGGAGCCCAACCGACCGCCGGGATCGACGGCGACCGTCCCGCCGTCCTGCGCCGTCGCCTGCTCAGGCTGGCCCGGCCGGTGCTGGCTCCACTGGGTTGGTCGATCCTGTGCCGGACCATCGCCTTGGCCGCCGGCATCGCCTTGTTCGGCCTGGGCGGTTGGGTCCTGGGCGGCGCGGCCAGCGGGCGGGCGCCGGCCTGGGGGCCGCTGTTGGCCGGCCTGATCGGATTGGCCCTGCTCAAGGGTCTGATGCGTTATCTGGAGCAATTCGCCGGTCACTACGTCGCCTTCAAGGCCTTGGCCATACTGAGGGTCCACTTCTACGACCGGCTGGAGCCTCAGGCCCCGGCCGGGGTCTTGGGCCGGCCGACCGGTGACCTGCTGGCCCGGGTGACCAAGGACGTCGACCGGGTCGAGGTCTTCTTCGCCCACACTCTGGCTCCGGTCGTCACGGCCGTGGTCGTGCCGGTCGCCACCGTGGCGGTCTGCGCGCGTTGGGTCGATCCCCTGGCCGCCCTGGTCCTGGCGGTCGGTCTGCTGGCGGTCGGTCTGCTGACGCCCGCCCTCGGCTCTCGCTCGAGCGCCCGGGCCGCCGCCCGGCTGAGGCGGGGCCGGGGCGCGGTGGCCCAGCATGTGACCGACTCGGTCCAGGGCGTGCGCGAGGTCTTGGCTTTCCGTTACGGTCCCCGCCGCTTGGCCGAGCTGGGCCGGCTGGAGTCCGATATCGAGGCCGGTCTGATCGGCCTGGGCCGCTGGATCGCCTTCCGGCGTGGGGCCAACGTGGCGCTGATGGCTTGGCTGACGCTGGCCCAGCTAGCTGTCTTGGCCGCCCGGCTCGACCTGCCCGGCCAGTTGCCCGCCCTGGGCTTGGGCTTGGGCCTGACCCTGGCCGGGTTCACGCCGGTGTTGGCGGTGGAGGACTTCGCGGCCGATCTGCAACAGGCCTACGCCAGCGCCCGCCGCCTCTTCGAGGTGACAGACGCCGAACCGCTGGTGCTCGACCCGGCCCGGCCCGACCCGGCCCTGACTGACTTGCCCCAGCCCGCTTCGTCGCTGCCCGCGCCCAGCCAACCCGACTCGGTCCAATCCGTCCCGTCCCGAGCCGACCAATCCGATTCGTCTCGCATCGACCTGGTTCAGCCCGCTTCGACTGGCCGGGCGATCGGCGTAGGCCAGGTCGAGTTCCGGGAGGTCAGCTTCGCCTATCCGCCGGGCGACGAGGCCGGCTCGGCTCGACCCGAGCCAGTCTTGCGTCAGGTCTCCTTCACCGTCCCCGGCGCTGGCGTGACCGGTTTGGTGGGGGCTTCCGGCTCGGGCAAGTCGACTCTGGGCTGGCTGTTGACCAGGGCTTGGGACGTCGATTCCGGCGCCATCCTGATCGACGGGGTCGATCTCAGGCAGTGGCCCCTGGAACTCCTGCGCGCCCGCGTCGGTTTGATCGAGCAGCGGCCGTATCTCTTCAACGACACGGTGGTCGGCAATCTGCGCTTGGCCGTGCCGGAAGCTGACGACCGGGCCATCGCCTCGGCCTTGGCCCTCAGCGATCTGACCGGATTGGTCGAGGACTCCCCCCAGGGGCTGGACACCCCGGTGGGGGAGATGGGCGAGCGGCTGTCCGGCGGCCAGCGCCAGCGCCTGGCCCTGGCCCGCGGCCTGCTGGCCGAACCGGACATCCTGGTCTTGGACGAGATCACCTCCCAACTCGACCGGGACAGTGAGGAGCGGGTCCTAGCCGGGGTGGCCGAGGCCACCCGGGGCCGGACTGTGATCGCCATCGCCCACCGCCTCAGCACCTTGCGGCAAGCCGATTGGATCGTGGTGCTGGAGGCCGGCCGAGTGGTCGAGCAGGGCCGTTTCGACGAGCTGGCGGCTCAGGCTGGCGTCTTCGCCCGCCTGCTGGCCCGCCAAGCCGAGGGCGAAGCCGGCTCCGCCGTAACGTGAGCGCGATCGCGGCCGTCGCCGGCGCCGACAGGGGGCTTACGACATCCGACACGCCGGGGAAGTGGTTGTAAGTGCTCGTTCGCGCCCCTATCGCCGGTCGCTCGGCGAGGGGCATCACACGAGATCGGGGTTCCGACCACGCTCTCAGCGTGGGGGCGAACGGGGTCAGCGGGGGTCGGGCACCAGTTCGCCGTCGGCCCAGGGGCGCATGACCGAGCGGTAGTGCTCCAGCAGTTGGTCGCACAGGTGGGGCCAGGTGCGTTGGGTCACGCTGGCCCGGGCGGCTTGGGCGAAGGCTTGGCGGCGGACCGGGTCCCCCACCAGTTCGGCCGCCCGCTGACGGAGCTGGTCGAGTTCGCCGGGTGGGTAGAGGTAGCCGTTGCGGCCGGGCTGGATCAGGTCGAGTGGACCGCCGCGGGCCGGGGCCAGCACCGGCAGGCCCGAGGCCAGAGCCTCTTGGATGGCTTGGCCGAAGGTCTCCAGCTCGCCCGGGTGGACGAATAGGTCCAAGCTGGCGACGGCCTCGGCCAGGTCCAGGCCGGACAATTTGCCCAGGAAGACGGCGTCGGGCAATTGGGCCCTTAGCGCCTCTTGGGAGGGGCCGTCGCCGATCACGACCAGACGGGTGTGGGGCAGGTCGGCCAGGACGGTCAGATCTGAGACCTGTTTCTCCGGGGCCAGGCGGCCCATGTAGCCGATCAGACTTTGGCCCTGGGGGGCCCAGTCATCGTGCCGGTCGTCGCGGCGGCGGGCCGGGTCGAAGAGGTCGGTGTCGACGCCCCGGCCCCAGATCGCCACCCGGGGCACCCCGTGGGCGATCAGCTGGTCGCGGGCTTGGGTCGAGGGGGCCAGGGTCAAGGTGGCCAGGGAGTGGATGTCGCGCACCCGGTGCCAGGCCAAGGCCTCCAAGAAACCCAGCCCGTAACGGCCGGCGAAGCTGGGCACGTCGGTTTGATAGATGGCGACCGTGGGCAAGGACAGGCGGGCCGCCGCCAACAGGGCGTTGTAGCCCACGATGAAGGGCGCGGCGACGTGGACCACGTCGGGGGCCCAGTCAGCCAACAGCCGCTCGATCACGAAGCTGGGAGTCAATCCTAATTTGACATCGGTGTAGAGGGGGAAGGCCACCGAACCGAGTGTGATGACGTCGAAACCGGCGTACTGGGCCGGCACCTGGTCGTCGTCGGGGGCCACGATGATGGCCTCATGATCGTGCTGGCTGAGATGCTGGGCCAGCCTCAGGACTGAGTTGACGACCCCGTTGACCTGGGGCAAGAAACTCTCGGTCACGATGGCCACGCGCACCGGGCCAGTCTACGGCCGGACCGGAATCGCTCCACCGGCCGCTCCCCGACCCGGCCGGGCTAGGCGACGCGCGCGTCGAAGGGCGCCAGCGGGCCGACTGGTCGCATAGGGGCCGCTCACCAGCGGGGCGGCGCGCGCGTCAGAGGACATTCGCTGGCGGCGCTCCAGAGCCGTTCTCCGACCCGGTTGGACGGGGTCGGAAAGGCGCTTGGCCCGCTGGATCGGCCGTGTAGTCTGACCTGGGCGGTCGGCCGGGACCGCCGGAAGGAGCCCGATCGTCATGCCCAGCCCAACCGGCCCGGCCCCTCGCCTGGTCGAACCTGGCGCGGAGGCGGTCGGCGGCGTCCTCGAAGTGCCCACAGCCGCCGCCATGGAGATATTGGGGGAGCGCCTGGCCGGCCCGCTGCAGGCCGGTGACCTGGTCATCTTGAGCGGACCCTTGGGGGCGGGCAAGACCGTGCTGGCGCGGGGCGTCGGAGCCGGTCTTCAGGTCCAGGGCCCAGTCATCTCGCCCACCTTCGTGCTGGTCCGGGTCCATCCCTCTCTGATCGGCGGGCCAGCCTTGGTCCACGTCGACGCCTATCGTCTGGGCGGTCCGGCCGAGATCGACGATCTCGACTTGGACAGCGCTCTGGCCGACTCGGTCACCCTGATCGAATGGGGGGCCGGCTTGGCCGAGCAATTGTCCGATGACCGCCTGGAAGTGGTGATCGAGCGGGCCGACGATCCGACGGACGACACCCGCCTGGTCCAGTTACGGCCGGTCGGCCGCCGCTGGCGGGATGTCGATTGGTCGGCTTTGACCGATCCCGTGTCGGCCCGGGAGGCCAGCTGTGGCTGAGCTGGTCGTATTGGGCCTGGACACCGCTTGGGGCGTCAGCGTCGGTTTGGCCCGGGGCGGTCACGTCCTGAGCCGGGCTTGGCTGGACGACTCGCGCCGTCACGTCGAGAGCCTGGCCCCCCTGATGGCCCAAGTCTTGGAACGTGCCGATCTCAGCCTGGCCCAGGTGGACGAGTTGGTGGTCGGGCTGGGCCCGGGTCCCTTCACCGGTCTGCGCGTCGGCGTGGCGGCGGCCCAGACCTGGGCGGCGGTCAGCGGCCGGCCGGTCCGATCGGTCTGCAGTCTGGACGTCTTGGCCCTGGCCCAGTCCCGCCGGGGCGGTGGCCCGAGCCGGTTCGTGGCCGCCTTGGACGCCCGCCGGCGGGAGCTCTACTGGGCCGTTTACGACGCCGCCGGCGCCCGGTTGGGCGATCCTCAGGTGTCGGCCCCGGCCGACCTGCCCGACTTGCCCCTGATCGGTCCTGGCGCCTTGCTCTATCCCACCGCCGGGGCCGGTTTGGAAGCTGGCTGGGCCCGGCGTCTGGCCGTTGGCGCGACCACTGGTACGGATCTCGACCTGGCTGCGGTCGGCGACCTGGTGCGGGTCGACGCCGGCTTGATGGCGGCCTGTCGGCTGGACCTGCCCGAGGCCGGCCCGGAGCCGCTCTACCTGCGGCGGCCGGACGCCACCGTGCCGGGTCCCCGTAAGTCGGCCCTGCCCGGTCCCCGACCTGAAACTGGTCGCCCGCCCCAGGAACCCTGGCTCGGCTCGACCCGTCAGCCGACCCCGAGCGGACTCAAGACTGAGCCGGGGACCAGTCCGTCCCCGGGAGCGAGGCCAGCGCCATGACCGACCGAGTGGGGGCGGACCTGATGCCGCCGACTGAGCTCGGGGCCGTCCGGGTGGAGCCGGCTAGACCCGGCGACTTAGCCCAGATCATGACCTTGGAACGGGCTGGTTTCAGCGGTCGATTGTGGTCGCCGACGGCTTGGGCGGAGGAGATCGGCCGCTTGGGGCACATCGTCTTGGTGGGCCGGGACGCCGCCGGCCAGCCGGTCGGAGCGACCGCTTGGTCGGTGGTGGCCGAGGTGGCCGAGTTGTTACGCCTGGTGGTCGACCCGGCCCAGCGCCGTCGAGGCTGGGGCCGCCGCCTGGTCGAAGCCGGCCTGGAGTGGGCCGCCCAGGCCGGGGCCGAGGTCGCTTTCCTGGAGGTGGCCGAGGACAATCAGCCGGCCAGCCGGCTCTACCTGGACTTAAATTTCAGCGTCATCGACCGGCGGCGCGACTACTACACCCCTGGTCAGCACGCCATCGTCATGCGCCGGGCCGTGCCCGGGGCACTAGGGGACGGCCATGTCTGAGCCAGTCGTGCTAGGCATCGAGACCAGTTGTGACGAGACCGGCGTGGCGCTGGTGCGGGGCCATCGGCTATTGGCCAACGAGGTGGCCAGTTCGGTGGCCGAGCACGTCCGCTTCGGCGGGGTGGTGCCCGAGGTCGCCTCTCGGGCCCATCTCCAGGCCCTGGCTCCGACCTTGGCCAGGGCCATCGAGAAGGCCGAGTTGGACTGGTCCGAGATCGACGCCATCGCCGTCACCGCCGGCCCTGGTCTGATGGGGGCGTTGGTGGTCGGCCTGTCCGCCGCCAAGACCTTGGCTCTGACCCTGCACAAGCCTCTCTACGGCGTCAACCACCTGATCGGGCACGTCGGCGTCGACCTGCTCGACCACGGGCCTTTGCCCCAGCCGGCTTTGGCCCTGCTGGTCTCCGGCGGGCACAGCTCGATTCTGAGGGTCGACGACCTGGCCCGTTCGGTCCGCCAGATCGGCGGCACCATCGACGACGCCGCCGGCGAGGCCTACGACAAAGTGGCCCGTCTGCTCGGCCTGCCCTATCCGGGCGGTCCTGTGATCGACGCCCGAGCCCAGCTAGGCGACCCCACCGCCATCCGCTTCCCCCGTGGTCTGACCGCCCGCCATGACCTGGAACGCCACCGTTTCGATTTCTCCTTCTCCGGGCTGAAGACGGCCGTGGCCCGCTGGGTCGAGCTGCGTCGGCGGGACGGCCTGGCGGTGCCGCTGGACGATGTGGCGGCCAGCTTCCAGGAGGCCGTGGCCGATGTCCTGTCGACCAAGGCGATCGACGCCTGCCAGACTTTCGGCCTGACCGAGTTGCTGCTCGGCGGTGGGGTGGCGGCCAACTCCAGGCTGCGCCAGCTCTTGGCCAGCCGTTGTCAGGAGGTCGGGGTGAATCTGCGCCGGCCCCGGCCGGATCTGTGCACCGACAACGGGGCCATGATCGCGGCGGTCGGAGTCGAACTGGTCCGGGCCGGCGTCGCGCCCTCCGCCCTCGACATCTCGGCCGACCCGGGCTTGCCGGTCGAGGTGGTGTCGCTGTGAGCGTCTACCGACCGGTCCTGGCCACCTTGGCCTACGCCTTCGACGCCGACCGCCAGCGGGTCTTGACGATCTACAAGGACGCCGCCTCAGGCGCCACCGCGCGGTCGAAGTACAACGGCGTGGGCGGTAAATTGGAGCCGGGCGAGAACGTGGTGGCCGGGATGCGGCGCGAATTCACCGAGGAGACCGGCCTGACCGCCACCGTCTACAGTCTGCGCGGCACCGTCTCCTGGCCCGGCTTCGGCTCCGACCAAGAGAGCTGGTTCGGCTTCGTCTTCCGGGTCGACGCCTGGACCGGACAGCTCTTGGAGCAGTCGGCCGAGGGCCGCTTGGAATGGATCGCATTGGACCGGCTGCTCGGCTCGAACCTGCCGATGTGGCCGGGCGACCGCCATTTCCTGCCCTTGGTCTTCGACCCGACGGTGTCCAGCTTCCACGGCGTGCTGCCCTACGACAACGGTCAACCGGTCGGCTGGGAGGTCGATCTGACCCCGGCCTGAGCGCGGGGCCACGGCGCCGGTGGGCGTCCGTTCGGGCCCGGCCGGAGCCGGACCCTCTCTGGTCCGACTAGCGTGTACGGCGTGGATGTCGCCTTGGCCCGTTGGCTGGTCTCTGAAGCCGCCCGTCCCCATCTGGAGCGGGCCGCTCAGGAGGCCGATCCCTCGTCGCTGGCCGCCGCCACCCGGCTGCGCCGCGATCTGAGCGGCGACCAGGCGGCGGCCGTGCTCGACCAGGTCGCCCTGAGAAGCCGGGCCCACGCCAAACTGGGAGAGTCGGCCGAGCGCCTCTTCTTCACCCGCGATGGCCTGGAGCAGGCCACCCGCTGGGCGGTGGCTAGGTGGCGGGCCGACCGCCTGCGACGGGCCGGAGCAGTCGAACTGACCGAGGCCGCCGCCGGCCTGGGCATCGACGCCCTGGCCGGTCTCGAAGCCGGTCTGACCGTGCGCGCCATCGAGCGGGACCCGGTCACGGCCGTGCTGGCCCAAGCCAACCTGGGGCCGGGGGCGACGGTGCTGACCGGCTCGGCCGAGACCCTGGTCGATCCGGCCGAACTATGCGCTCGGCCCGATCAGGCCCTGTTCTGCGACCCCAGCCGCCGGACGGCCCGGGGCCGCAGCTGGGAGGTGGCCGACCTGTCCCCGTCCTGGGCCCAGCTGGCCGCCTGGCTCGACCAGGCGACCGGCCCGGTCGTCTACAAGCTGGCCCCCGGCCTGCCTCACCGGCTCTTGCCAGCCGGAGTTCAGGCCGTCTGGGTCTCGCACGACGGCGACCTGGTCGAGACCGGGTTGTGGCGGGGGCCGGACTGGCCGGTCGACCGGCGTCTGGCCGTCCGGCTGCCCCAGGGCGAGACCGTCGCCGCTGGGCCGCCGACGCCGCCGGCCGGCCCCTTGGGCCGCTGGCTGTGGGAGCCCGACCCGGCCGTCATCCGATCCGGGGCGTTGGGGGCCGTGGCCGAGTCATTGGAGGCCCATCCGGTGGCCGACCAGATCGCCTATTTGACCGGCTCGGCCGACCGCCGGAGCCCTTTCGCCACCCGCTTCGAGATCCTGGAGGTGTTACCGGCTCGGACTAAGCAGGTGCGGGCCTGGGCGGCGGCGGCCGGCGTCGGCGCTCTGGAGATCAAGCAGCGCGGCCTCGACCTCGACCCAGCCCAGTGGCGTAAGCAACTCAAGTTGAAAGGGTCGGCTCAAGCCAGTCTGATCTGCGCTCCCAGCCCGAGCGGTCCGCTGGCGCTGGTGACGCGGCGCGACTGAGGTCGTCGGCGGGCCGAGTCGGTGGGTCGACCCTTTAGGGCTTCTAGGCGTCTGAGACTTCGACGCATGATCCGGATGTCGGTTTCTCTCTCGGGGTCCCCGAAAAGTACCGGACCGGAGCGTAGCGGAGGGAGGACACTTTTTGGGGTGGGTCTCGGGGTCCTAAGAAAAGTACCGGACCGGAGCGTAGCGGAGGGAGGGCACTTTTCAGGGCTACTAGCACTCGGCTTGATCGAGTGCTAAACGGGGTATAGATTCTGCTTTAGCACTCTCACCTTGAGTGTGCCAACGGCTGCGATGGCACCGCGACGACAGAGCGGCCGTGTTCTCCAGACGAAACTCTGTGGCCACGGGCCACACGCACGCGAAAGGGGTCTTGACGTGGCAGCCACGATCAAGCCGCTCGAGGACCGCGTCCTCGTCCAGCCATTGGAAGCCGAGCAGACCACCGCCTCTGGGCTGGTCATCCCGGACACCGCCAAGGAAAAGCCGCAGGAGGGCAAGGTCGTCGCGACCGGTCCCGGCCGGACCGATGACTCCGGCAAGCGGATTCCGCTCGATGTCGCGGTGGGCGACATCGTCATCTTCTCCAAGTACGGCGGCACCGAAGTCAAGTACGACGGCAACGAGTACCTCCTGCTCAACGCCCGCGACATCCTCGCCGTGGTCGTGAAGTGAGGAATTGACAATGCCGAAAATCCTGCAGTTCAACGAGGATGCCCGGCGCTCGCTCGAGCGTGGCGTGGACACCTTGGCGAACACTGTCAAGGTGACGCTCGGCCCCAAGGGCCGTTACGTCGTCCTGGACAAGAAGTGGGGCGCTCCGACCATCACCAACGACGGCGTCACCGTCGCCAAAGAGGTCGAGCTGTCTGATCCGTATGAGAATCTCGGCGCCCAGCTGGCCAAGGAGGTCGCCACCAAGACCAACGACGTGGCCGGCGATGGTACCACCACCGCCACCGTCTTGGCTCAGGCCATGGTTCACGAGGGTCTGCGGGCGGTCGCCTCGGACGCCAACCCGGTCGGCCTCAAGCGGGGCATCGAGCAAGCCGTCGAAGCCGTCACGGCTGAGTTGGGTAAGCTATCGCGCGCCGTCGAGACGACTGACGACATGGCCAATGTGGCCACCATCTCCAGCCGCGACCCGGAGATCGGCGCCCTCATCGCCGACGCCTTCGACAAGGTCGGCAAAGATGGCGTCATCACAGTGGACGAGTCCCAGACCTTCGGCACCGAGCTGGAGTTCACCGAGGGTATGCAGTTCGACAAGGGCTACATCTCGCCTTACTTCGTGACCGACCCGGATCGCATGGAGGCCGTCTTCGACGACCCGTACATCCTGATCAACTCGGGCAAGGTCTCGTCCATGAACGACCTCCTGCCGCTGTTGGAGAAGGTCATCGGCGTCTCCGGTTCCCTCTTCATCCTGGCTGAGGACGTCGACGGCGAGGCCATGAGCACGCTAGTCGTGAACAAGCTCAAGGGCACCTTCAAGTCGGTGGCGGTCAAGGCTCCGGCCTTCGGCGACCGACGCAAGGCCATGCTGGAGGACATCGCCATCTTGACCGGTGGTCAGGTGGTCGCTCCCGAGGTCGGGCTGAAGCTGGACCAGGTCGGTCTGGAGGTGTTGGGCCGGGCTCGTCGCGTGGTCGTGACCAAGGACAATACGACCATCGTCGATGGGGCCGGTTCGGCCGCAGAGGTGGCCGCTCGGGTGGCCCAGCTGCGGGCTGAGATCGAGCGCACCGATTCCGATTGGGACCGGGAGAAGCTGCAGGAGCGGGTGGCCAAGCTGGCCGGCGGCGTCTGCGTCATCCGGGTCGGCGCCGCCACCGAGGTGGAGCTGAAGGAGAAGAAGCACCGCATCGAGGACGCCGTCTCCGCCACCCGCGCCGCCATCGAGGAAGGCATCGTGGCCGGCGGCGGTTCCGCCCTGGTCCACGCCGGCCGGGTCCTGGCCGACGGCCTGGGCTTGAGCGGCGACGAGAAGGCCGGGGTCGCCATCGTGGCCCAGGCTCTGGTCGAGCCGCTGCGCTGGATCGCCGAGAACGGTGGCGAGCCGGGCTATGTCGTGGTCTCCAAGGTCAAGGAGTTGGAGCCCGGCCAGGGTTACAACGCCGCCACTGGCGTCTACGGCGACCTGCTGGCCGCCGGCGTGATCGATCCGGTCAAGGTGACTCGTTCGGCTCTGGCCAACGCCGCCTCGATCGCCGCCCTGCTGCTCACCACTGAGACTCTGGTGGTGGAGAAGCCGGCCGAAGAGGAAGACGATCACGGTCACAAGCACTGACCCCAGCTAGCTCGTCGTCAGTCGGCGATGAGCCAACGGGGAATGGACGAAGAGGACAGGGTCCGCCCTTCAAGGGGGCGGGCCCTGTCCTGCGTCATCTTGGCTTGTCTAGAACGGTGTATTAACGCTTTGACTAGTTATTTTAGCAATCTGGTCGGACTTTTAGCATTCTGAGCGGGTGAATTAGCATTCTAGAGTGCGAATTAGCATTCTGGGCGGTAAGGTGTATCTATGACGTGGGACTCTCCGACGGTATTGACGCTGATTGAGGACATGCGGGTCCATGGCGGCGATTTCACCTCGGTGGAGGTGAAGCGCGGCAGCGGGGGTTGCCCTGATCTGGCCACGACGCTGTGCGCCTTCGGCAACATGCCCGACGGCGGGGTGATCGTAATCGGGCTAGACGAGAATGACGGCTTCGCGCCGGTCGGGGTGGCTGATCCCGCCTCGATCGAGCAGGGCATCGCGTCCCAAGCTCGGACAGCTGTCGTGCCACCGGTGGCGGTGTCTTTCGACACGGTTCCCGTGGCGGGCGAGGTGGTAGTGGTGGCTACGGTGGCCGGTATGCCGGCCAGCGACAGACCGGGCCGGGTCAACGGGCGAGGCTATTTGCGGCAGGCCGATGGTGACTACGCGATGAGCCCTCAGGAGGAGCAGCAGATGCTCGCGCTGCGTGATAGGCCCCGCTATGACGCAGTCGTGGTGGATGGCACGGGCGCGGTCGACCTGGACGAGGGCTTGGTCCAGGCCTTCTTGCGTAACGCCCGCGCCGCTTCCCGTCGGCTGGCGCTGGTGGATGACCAGACAGTGTTGCGCCGCAAGGGAGTGCTGGAAGCCGAAGGTCCTCGGCTGACCTTGGGGGGACTGTACGCGTTGGGCCAGTACCCGCAGCAATTCGCTCCCAACCTGGCTGTGACCGCCGCCGTCGTGCCCGGCTTAGGATCGGCCGACCGGCTGGTCGACCTGGCCCATCTGGACGGGCCGATCCCAGACCTGCTTGACGGCTGCCTGGAGTGGTTGCGCCGCAACCTGCGGACTGGGGTGCGGGTCGGCGCCGACGGCCAGAATTACGACCACCCCGAACTGCCTTTGGCCGCTCTGCGGGAACTAGTCGCCAATGCGCTCGTGCATCGCGACCTCGGCCCCCATACCCAGTCCAAGCGGGTGGAGATCCGGCTGCGCGACGACCGCTTGGTCATCTCCAACCCGGGCGGCCTATGGGGCGTCAGCCGTCAGCAACTCGGCCTGCCCGGCGGCAAATCTGCCGTCAACGAGTATCTGTACGACATCTGCTCCCTCACCCAGACCTCGCAAGGAGCCCGTGTCATCGAGGGCGAGGGTGGCGGCATCGGTGAAGCCCAGCGCGCCCTGGCCGATTGGCGGGTCGAGCCGCCCATTTTCATCGACAAAGCCGTCAGCTTCACCGCTGTCCTCATGCGCCCTCCCTCCGCGACGGCCGCCGTCCGCTCAGCCGCCACTGAGCCAGGTGACTGGATGGATGTCTCGCGCCGAATATTGGTCGCCCTGACCGAAGGCCCGCTCGACCGACGCACCATGGTCGAGCGTTGCCACTCGACCCCGACGCAAATCCGCTACGCCTTGAACAAGCTCATAAAGCAAGGCCGGGTCACGATGAACGGAGCCCGGGGATCCCGTAACACCACCTATTCCCTCCCCGTGACTAAGGTCCAAGTAGCTAGGGGTTGAGGCCGAGGGCTTGGCCGGCGGCGAAGGCGGCTTGGGCGGCGGCGGTGAACGGGCCGATCTGGCCGTCTGCGATCGGATGGCCGTCGAGGGCGGTGATGGCCATGACGTCGCTGACGGTCGAGGTGATGAAGATCTCGCTGGCTTGGGTCAGGGCGGCGAAGGGGACCGACCGCTCCTCGACCTCCACCCACTCCAGCACCAGTTGGCGAGTGATGCCGGCCAGGGGGCCGTCGCTCAAGGGCGGTGTGACCAACTGCCCGTCCAGGACCAGGAAGACGTTGGAGCGGAAGCCCTCGCAGAGATGGCCGACCGTGTTGGCGAACATCACCTCGTCCACGCCGGCCGCCGAAGCCAGGTCGGCCGCCATGGCGTTCTCCATGTAGCTGGTCGTCTTCAAACCGGACAGGGCGCCGCGTTCGTTACGGATCCAGTCCGTCGTGATGGCGGAGCCGGCCAACCCGCGTGGCGTCTGGTGGGTGACGGCGGCGATCAGAGTCGGCCTGACGCCGGGGATACGGTTGGAGCCGATGTGGCCCCGCCCGGCGGTCAGGGTCAGCCGCAAGACGTCATGGGTGCCAGTGAGCAGGGTCCGGTTGGCCTGGACGACCGCCCGGGCGGCTGCCGCGATGGCGTCGTGGCCCGGATAGGGCACCCCGGCTCCTTTAGCCGAGCGCTCCATCCGGCGCAGGTGCCGGTCCAAGGCGAAGATCTCGCCGTGGATGATCTTGAGCGCCTCGAAGATGCCGTCTCCCACCGTGATGGCGTGGTCCAGAGCGGGGATCGAAGCTTGTCCGGCCAAGCAGAGGTCGCCATCGACCCACATCATGGCCTCGTCGTCATGAAAACCCATGACCGGAGCCTAGCGGGCCCAGCCCCTAAAGCTGTGGACTCGCGGCGCCAGACACGGCGCTGGCCGCGTTGTCGTCGGTCGACGATGGACCCGCATCGCCTCCCTCCTCCGCCTCGCCAGCCCCACCCCTGACGTCGCTCCTTCTCCCCACCTTTAGGGGCTGGGCCCACTAGCGGTCGCCAGAGAGGCTGGGGCGGGCGGTGTCACTGGTTGACCCAGCCAGGTCCGTCTGGCTGGTGGTGGGCCACAGAGATTCCGCGCCCCTTCCTCAGCCCGGTCAATCCGGCCGTCCCGGCGACCGCTGGCCTGATCGAGTCGGACCGGGGCCAGAGTCAGGCGCCAGGCCGGGCGATCCTTGGCCGGCGGGTTAGACTGTGGCCATTCCGAGTGGGAGGCGGTCTTGGTGTCTGATCCGATCGAACTGGGACCGGCCGGTGTGCCCGAACCCTTCGCTCCGCTGGGCTTGACCTTCGACGACGTTCTGCTGCAGCCGGTCGAGTCGGACGTCGTCCCCTCCCAGGTCGACACCTCCTCCCGCGTCTCGCGCCGTATCGAAGTCAAGGTGCCTTTGCTGTCGGCCGCCATGGACACGGTGACCGAGACCCGCATGGCCATCGCCATGGCCCGGGAGGGCGGCCTCGGCATCATCCACCGCAATATGCCGATCGCCGACCAGGCCCATCAGGTCGACCAGGTCAAACGCTCCGAGGCCGGCATGGTGGACAATCCGTACACCATCACGGCCGACCGCACCATCGCCGAGGTCGACGCCTTGGCCGGGACCTACCGCATCTCCGGGGTGCCGGTGGTGGACGACGACGGGCGCCTGATCGGCATCGTCACCAACCGCGACATGCGTTTCGAGGACGACCCCCAGCGCTTGGTGGGCGAGGTCATGACCCGGATGCCGCTGGTGACCGGCTATCCCGGCATCCCGGGCGATGAGGCCCTGGCCCTGATGGCCAAACACAAGATCGAGAAGCTGCCCCTGGTCGACGCCGATGGCAAGTTGACCGGCTTGTTCACGCTCAAAGACTTCGTCAAATCCGATAAATACCCCTTGGCTTCGAAGGACGCCGCCGGGCGTCTGCGGGTGGGAGCCGGAGTCGGTTTCTTCGGCGACGCCTGGGAGCGAGCCATGAGCTTGATCGAGGCCGGGGCCGACCTGATCGTGGTCGACACCGCCCACGGCCACTCCCAGGCCGTGGTCGAGATGATCCGTCGCCTCAAGGCGGAGCCGAGAGCGGCCCAAACCGACATCGTGGGCGGCAATGTGGCGACCTACGAGGGGGCTAAGGCCCTGGTCGAAGCCGGCGTCGACGGAGTCAAGGTCGGCGTCGGGCCGGGTTCGATCTGCACCACCCGGGTGGTCTCCGGGGTCGGCGTGCCCCAGGTCTCCGCCATCCACGCCGCCGCCCAGGCCTGTCGCCCGGCCGGGGTGCCGGTGATCGGCGACGGCGGCCTGCAATACTCCGGCGACATCGCCAAGGCCCTGGTGGCCGGGGCCGACACCGTCATGCTGGGCTCTTTGCTGGCCGGTTGCGAGGAGAGCCCGGGCGACCTGGTCTTCATCAACGGCAAGCAGTTCAAGTCTTACCGGGGCATGGGCTCGCTCGGCGCCATGGCCAGCCGGGGCCGGCGCGGCTCGTACTCCAAAGACCGCTATTTCCAAGCCGACGTCTCCAACGACGACAAACTGGTGCCGGAGGGCATCGAGGGCCAGGTGGCCTACCGGGGCCCGCTGGCGGCGGTGGCCTACCAACTGGTCGGTGGCCTGCGCCAATCCATGTTCTACACTGGGGCCGCCACCATCGCGGAGTTGCAGGCCAGAGGCCGTTTCATCCGCATCACCGCCTCCGGGCTGCGCGAGTCGCACCCGCACGACATCCAGATGACGGTCGAGGCGCCGAACTACGCTGGCTGAGGCCAGACCTGGTCGGGGCCAGGGGGCGGACCAGCCCTGCGCCGGAGGCGGCGAATCCGCGCCTTTCGACCTGCTAGACCACTAGGTTAGGTCTTGGGTCTGGAGACCGACGAGCAGGGAGGGTCGACCATGAGCGACATCGGTCGTTTCAAGCGAGCTGACAAGGCGTATTCTTTTGACGATGTGGCCGTGGTGCCGACTCGGCGCACCCGCGCCCTGGAGGACGTCGACCTGAGCTGGCGGATCGACGCCCTCAGATTGGCCTGCCCCCTGATCGCGGCCCCGATGGACTCGGTCATGTCGCCGGCCACCGCCATCGAGATGGGCCGGCTGGGCGGCCTCGGCGTGATCAACCTGGAAGGGTTGTGGACCCGTTACGAGGAGCCCGAGCCGATCTTCGCCGAGTTGGGCCAGTTGGACGACCCGATGGCCGCCACCCGCCGCTTGCAAGAGGTCTACGCCGAGCCCATCAAAGCCGACTTGATCACGGCCCGCCTGGCCCAGATCCGCGGGTCCGGGCAGCCGGTGGCGGGCTCCTTGTCGCCCAAGAACGTCGAGCAGTTCGCCCAAGTGGTGGAGCGCTCGGCCCCGGACTTCTTCGTCATCCGAGGCGCCCTGGTCTCGGCCGAGCACGTCTCGGCCGGGCAGACCCCGCTCGACCTGAAGCGGTTCATCCGGACCTTGGACGTGCCCGTCATCGTGGGCGGCTGCGCCAACTATCACACCGCCCTGCACCTGATGCGGACCGGCGCGGCCGGCGTCCTGGTCGGCTTCGGTGGCGGGGCCCGTAACGCCACCAGCAGTGTGCTCGGCATCGAGGTGCCGATGGCGACGGCCGTCTCCGACGTGGCGGCGGCTAGGCGCGACTACTTGGACGAGTCGGGCGGACGCTACGTCCAGGTCATCGCCGACGGCTCCTTGGGTGGCTCCGGCGACATCGCCAAGGCCTTGGCCTGCGGGGCCGACGCCGCCATGGTCGGCACGCCGTTGGCCCGGGCGGCCGAGGCGCCGGGCCGGGGCTACCACTGGGGGGCCGAGGCCTGGCACGCCAGCTTGCCCAGGGGCTGGCGGGTCAAGTTCGACCAGATCGGCAGCCTAGAGGAGATCATGGTCGGCCCGTCGGCCATCGCCGACGGCACCATGAACCTGGTCGGCGCCCTGCGCCGCACCCTGGCCTCGACCGGGTACACCGACGTCAAGGCCTTCCAGCGGGCCGAGTTGGTTCTGGTCTAGACCCGGCGTCGGCCTGGTCGGCGACGGAAGCCAAAGAGCGAGGATGCTGGCCGGGCCTGAGGGTAGTGGTCATATCGATCCAGTGGGGTTCCCCTAGATCGTGTCCGTGACCCTCGTGTGCCGGCCCAGACGGGCTGGAGAATGGTCGGGCCGACGGAACCCTCAGCGGTCCGGTCATGACAGGATGGAACCTCATCTAAGGCGAGGAGGTCCGGCCGTGACTGAGACACCCCCCGAACTGGCTCAGGCCCGCCAGTCGATCGACAACTTGGACTCGGCTTTGGTCCATCTCTTGGCCGAGCGCTTCAAGATCACCCGCCGGGTCGGACAGCTCAAGGCCGACCTGGGCCTGCCGGCGGCCGACCTGGAACGGGAGTCCGAGCAGATCGCCCGCTTGCGCCGCCTGGCGGTCGAGTCCGACCTCGACCCGGAGTTCGCCCAGAAGTTCCTCACCTTCATCGTGCGCGAGGTGGTGCGCCACCACGAGCAGTGGCGGGAGGACGACCACTGGCGTGAGGTGGCGGGTTGAGGCTGTCATCCGGTCGATCGGTGGACGACTGTCGCCACTAGCGTGGCGGCTCCAGCCCTGGCCGATCGGGCTGGGGCCAGGGTCTCGCCGTTGGCCAGGGCTCCTGTGCTGGCCGGCCGGGCGGGGGGAGCTTCTTCAAGATGGACCGGGGCCGACCGTCGCCGTGCGAACGTAATTGACGGCCCTGAGCGTCGGGGACATGCCCGGACAGGATCAGAATGAAGTCCGCCAGCCACCACAGGCCGAGGGCGGGGAACAGCATCCAGCCCCACATCGTGGTGGCGGTCAAGAAGATGGCGGCCAGGACCAAGCCGATGTTGAGGAAGCCGGTGCGTTGGTCGCCGATGTAGAAGCGCCCGCCGCCGGCCCAACCGAAGCAGAACTGGAGGAAACCGGCCATGCCCTTGCCCTTGTCCGACAGGGGCTGCCCGGTCAGAGGATCACGGCCGTAGGGAGCCTCCGGGTCGTAAGGGATTGACGCCGGGTAGGGGGCGCTGGGCTGGATCGAGGGGATCGGGGCTGGGACGGCCGGCGGTGACGGGGGGAGCGCGGGGAGGGCCGATTGGTCGGGCCAGAGCCGGACCACTGAGTCCAGATTGGGCGGGTAGTAGCCGGGGGTCGGGAGCGGCGACGGCGTCTCGGCCGCCAGGGCCGGGTAGGGCAGGTAGTCCGGCTTGGCCACGGAGGGTTGGGGCTCAAGCGGTCCCGGAGTCGTCACGGCCTCAGCGTAGCCCGTCAGCGGGCAGCCGAGGCTAAGGCCCGTGGATATGATCTGAGAATGGCGGCCGGCGGCGATCCGGATGGGTCGTCGACCGGACCTGGTGCGATGACGACCAGGGGAGGGAGTTGGGCAATGAATATAGTCGATAAGACGGGTCGGTTAGTCGCGGGCGCTCTGGGCGCCGCCTTGGTCGCGGCCGGTTTGTTGACCGCTTGCTCGTCCCCGCCGGCGCCGCCCTCGCCCTACGCCCAGGACTTCGCCGAGGCCAGGGCCCGGGCCGGCAGCGACTTCATCCTTTCCGTCCTGGCCGACGACAAGATTGAGGCGGTGGAGTTGAGGCAGGCTCAGGACCACTACATCGACTGTCTGGCCGAGGCCGGCATCCAAGCCTGGTACGCGGACAATGGGTACGGGTGGAGCAACCTGACAATGTACGACGGCGAGGAGGACACTCAGGAGGAGATCGACGCCGACATACGTTGCCATGATCTATGGGTGGGGGATATCGAGTCGTTGTATTGGGATCAGATCGCGAACCCGGACAAGCGGGACTGGAACTCTCTGGTGGCGGCCTGTTTCGTGCGCCATGACTTGGCCCCGGCAGGTTTCAGCGGCCGGGACTACGCCGAGTTGCTGGCTCAGATCACGACCACGCACGGTCCCGACGAGGAACTGCCGCCCGGCACCTACCAGGCCCCCGAGGTCCCGCCGCCCACCTCTTCTAGTGGGGTCAGCTTGGCCGGTATGGAGGCGACTTCCTGCATGATTAATCCGCAGCTATGACCGATTGGCCCGCTGTTCCGGGCGACTCTTCGGGGCGGGTTGGACAGGATGCTCTCCGGCTGGCGGTGCTGGCGAGTCGACCGGTCTGGGAGCAGGAATGCCTCGTAGCTGAATGCCCACGTAGTTGGGGTCGACCCGTCTCATAGTCTCGCCACTATTCTGAGCCCATGAACAGGTTGCGGGTGATAGTTCTGGCGGCGGTCGCCGCTGGGGCCGTCGGTTTGCTGGCCGGTCTGTGGCTGGCCCCGGATCGGACGACGGACGGGCTGATCGCACCGGTCACGGCCGGGTTGGTTGAAGTGGTGCCGCGTCAATTCACAGACGCCCGCTTGGCCCCCGTCAAAGCCGAGTCGGCGCCCTTATGGGAGGCCTTAGCCCCGGCCGCCGGCGTGCTGCGGCGGAGCGACTGCGTGGTCGGGCAACCCCTGGCCTCGGGGACTTCACCCTTCACCCTGGACGACCGCCCGGTCGTACTTCTGAATCTGGCCACGCCGCTCTGGCGCGACCTGGCCCAGGGCGACCGGGGCGACGACGTCCAGGCTCTGCAAGGCGAGTTGAACCGCTTGGGCTTCGGACCGGTCGCCACGACCGGTCTGTTCGGGTCGGACACGGCCTGGGCCGTGCAGAGACTGTGGACCAAGTTGGGCGGTGACAAGCGCCAGACCAGCTTGCCCTTGAGCCAGGCGGTGTGGTCGCCTCAGACCGAGGTCACGCCGACCGCCTGCCCCTGGTCGGTGGGGCAGCGGGTCTCGCCGGACGACATCTTGTTCCAAGCCGGCGGCGGCCTGATCGCTCTGACCGTCAGCCCACCGGCGGCGACGGCTTGGCCGGGCCCCCGGCTGGCCGTGACTGGGAATGGGGCCGTCAGCCTGGCTTTGCCCGAGGACGGGGTCATCACGGACCCGGCTTTCCTGTCCGCCTACGCCCAAACGCCGTCCTTCCGGTCCTATCTGACTGATCCGGCCACCAGCTTGACCGTCGAGACCCGCTTGGCCGAGCCGATCGAGGTGGTGGCGGCGCCGGCTGCGGCACTGTACGACGTGACCGGCGGCCAAGCCTGTCTGGCGACCGATCAAGGCCCGCTCCGGGTGGAAGTGGTGGCCTCCGAGTTCGGTCTGACCTTGGTTCGGGCCGACCGCTTGCCGGAGCGGGTCTGGTCGCCGGCCGGACCGACGGCCGAGCCATGCGCCTGACTGAATTCGGCCATCTCGACCGGGTCACCAGGTCGACCAGAACGGACCGGTCGTGAGCGGCCCGACTTCTGACCGGTCCCGAACGGGTCACGTCGGCCGAGACGGCCGTAGCCGGATCGTCATGCGGTCGCGCGAAGTCTGGCGCGAGGCTGGACGCAATCTAGCCTCGGGCACGACCCGGGGGCTGATCGGGTTGGTCGTCTTGGCGGTCGGTCTGGGGCTGCTCGTCTGGTTGCAGACCTCGGGCTTGGCCGACCTGGCCCGCCAAGCCGACGCCTTCCGGCGGGCCGGGGCGGCCATCCAAGTGGTCTCCGCGCCGGGCCGGATCGACGGGGCCCAGTGCGACGCCTTGGCCAGCCACCCGGCGGTGGCGGCGGCCGGAGCCCTGCGTCCGGCGGCTGATCTCAGACTGGCCGTCCTGCCCTCGACCACGGTGGCGGCTTTCGAGGCCACCTGGGGTCTGGCCCAAGTCTTGGGCGTCCAGCCCTTGGGCGCGGTCACACAGCCGACCGGTTCACCAGGCGGCGATCCCACGGTGGGCGACTCCGGCACGGCGGTCGACTCCCGGCGGGCCGGCGGGGTCTGGCTGGCACAGGACCTAGCCGCGACTCTGGGCCCGAATGACCAGATGACCTTGCTGACGGGCGACCAAGTGACGGTGGCCGGCGTCTTCCCCTATCCCTCGGATGGCCGGGCCCCGACGCTGTCCTTCGCCCTGGTCGCGCCGGTCCCGGCCCAGGGCGTCTTCGACGCCTGCTGGGTCGAATTGTGGCCGGAGACCGATCTGGCGGCGGATTGGCTGACCTGGCCGGTGCTGTCCGGGCCGGTCGGCGCCCAGTCCGCGCCGGCTCAGGCCCAGCAGCTCAACACTGGCCTGGGCCTGCGCTTCGGCGCGGCCGACCGTTTGGCCGGTCTGCCCCTGCGCCCGTTGGCCGCCGCCAGCTTGGCTTTCGGGGCCGGCCTGGGTTTCGTCCTGATCCGGACCCGGCGGCTGGAACTGGCCTCCGCTCTGCACGCCGGCCAGAGCCGGGCCGCTCTGATCGGCCAAGTCCTGATCGAGACCGCCGGTTGGCTGCTTCCGGCCGTCGCGCTCCTATTGGCCTGGTCCGCTGGGACGGCCGGTTGGGACAATCCCTCTCTGAGACGGACGGCCTTTTGGGCGGGAGCTCGTAGCGTCGGTCTGGCCGCCACCGGCCTGCTCCTAGCGGCTGGGCTGACGGCCGGCTGGACTAAGGAGCGGCACCTCTTCCGCTACTTCAAGAACCGCTGACAGAAGTCGCCGTAAGCAGTCGCCATAAGGTTCGGTGGACGCAGCTGCTCGATCAGTCAGGAGGATAGGGCTGAGCGAGCACTTGCAACCGTTGCTTCGGCGTGTCGGTTGTCGTAACCCGTCGTTCGGCGGCGAGAGGTGCGGCGATTGAGCGCATACGACCAGCGCTACCGTCCGGCGTTCCGACGGTCACCCGGGCCGGGGCGCGACCACACCAGAGCCACCCCTCGATTCGAAGAGTCGATTAACCAGCGGTTCCCCGATCCAGCCGGGGCCGGGCCGAGTAGGCTGACTCAAGTACAAATCCCATTCGGAAAGGTGGCCCACTGTGGCGACAATCGACTTCATCGAAGCCCGGGAGATCCTCGACTCTCGGGGCAATCCCACCGTCGAAGTCCAGGTGGTGTTGGACGACGGGGCGCAGGGTCGGGCGGGGGTTCCCTCGGGCGCTTCGACCGGCACCTGGGAAGCCGTCGAATTGCGTGACGGCGATCAATCCCGTTACTCCGGCAAGGGTGTCTTGACTGCGGTCAACAATGTGGTGGAGCAGCTCGGCCCGGAATTGCTGGGTTACGAGGCCTCCGAGCAGCGGGCCATCGACCAGGCCATGATCGAGCTCGACGGCACCGCCAACAAGGGCAACCTGGGGGCCAACGCCATCCTGGGCGTCTCCTTGGCCGTGGCCCACGCCGCCGCCGAGTCGGCCGAACTGCCGCTCTACCGCTACATTGGCGGCCCCAACGCCCACACCCTGCCGGTGCCGATGATGAACATCCTCAACGGCGGCTCCCATGCCGACTCCAACGTCGACATCCAAGAGTTCATGATCGCTCCCATCGGGGCCGACTCCTTCGCCCAGGCCATGGAGTGGGGCACCCGGGTGTACCACTCCCTCAAGGCCGTGCTGAAGCAGCGCGGTCTGGCCACCGGCTTGGGCGACGAGGGCGGCTTCGCGCCCAGCCTCGACTCCAACCGTGAGGCCCTCGACCTGATCGTCGAAGCCATCGGCAAGGCTGGCCTCAGGCCCGGCGCCGACGTCGCCCTGGCCCTGGACGCCGCCGCCAGCGAGTTCTACGACGAGGCCGCCGGCGTCTACAAGTTCGAAGGCGGCGCCAAGTCGGCCGACGACATGATCAAGATCTACGCCGAATGGGTCCAGGCCTATCCTCTGGTGTCCCTGGAGGACCCGCTGTTCGAGAACGATTGGGACGGTTGGGTCAAGATCACGGCCGCGCTGGGCGAGAAGGTCCAGATCGTGGGCGACGATCTCTTCGTGACCAACCCGGAGCGCCTGCAGAAGGGCATCGACCTCAAGGCCGCCAACGCCCTGCTGGTCAAGGTCAATCAGATCGGATCGCTGACCGAGACCCTGGACGCCGTCGAGCTGGCCCACCGCAGCGGCTACCGCTGCATGATCAGCCACCGTTCGGGCGAGACCGAGGACGTCACCATCGCCGACCTGGCGGTGGCCGTCAACTGCGGTCAGATCAAGACCGGCGCCCCGGCCCGGTCCGAGCGCGTGGCCAAGTACAACCAGCTCATGCGCATCGAAGAGGATCTGGACGAAGCGGCCTCGTACGCCGGCGCCGCCGCCTTCCCGCGCTTCAACGCCTGATCGACATGCCAGGCGGGCGTCCTCACTCGACACCGGGCGGGCCGGGCCGTAGTCCCGGCCGTCCCGGCCTGCCCCGTGAGCGGCGCCCGCCGGCCTCGTCCGCCGGCTCGCCGACCGAGGCCGACCTAGCGGCCGGCCCGGCCCCGGCCACCCCCGCCCCGGCCTCAGCCCGATTCCCTTCCGGGGCCACCCATCGGGTCATCGCCCTGATCGCCGTGGTGGCGGTCTTGGCCTTGTCTTACGCCAGCAGTCTGAGCGTCTACTGGAGCCAGCAGCGTGACATCGCGACGGCCCAGGCCCAGATCGTCGAACACGGCGCCGCCATCGAACGGATGCAGGACCAATTGGCCCGTTGGGACGACCCCGATTTCGTCCGGGCCCAAGCCCGTGAGCGCCTGGGCTGGGTCATGCCCGGCGAGGTCGGTTACCGTGTCATCGGGGCCGACGGGGAGCTCTGGGGTAATGCGGCCGATCCCATCGCCGACCAGGTCGCGACCGATCAAGGCCCTTGGTTCGAGCAGCTCTGGGCCACCGTCAAGGCGGCCGATCTGCCCTTGCCCGAAGCCCCGGCCGACCAATTGCCGGAACCGCCGGCCACGGTCACAGTCGATGACGAGCCCCCCCGGTGAGGCGGCCTTTGGAGCAAGCCGACCGGGACATCGTGACGGCCCAACTGGGCCGCGACCCCAGAGGGGCTTTGACGGTGGCCTGGCGTTGCCCCTGCGGGCGTCCCGGCGTGGTCACGACCGCTCCGATCCTGCCTGACGGCAGCCCTTTCCCCACCACTTACTATCTGACTTGCCCCAGGGCGGCCAAGCTCTGCTCGACCATGGAGGCCGACGGCATCATGGCCGAGATGAACACGCGTCTGGCCGACCGCGATCTGGCCACCTGCTACCGGGCCGCCCACGAGTCCTATCTGGCCGACCGGGCCGCCATCGCGGCCGACCTGGACGTCGACGCCTCCATCATCGACGGCGTCTCGGCCGGGGGCATGCCGACCCGGGTCAAGTGTCTGCACGCCTTGGCCGCCCACTCTTTGGCCGTCGGCCCCGGCATCAATCCGCTGGGCGACGAGGCGGTGGCCCGGCTGGGCCGGTTCTGGACCACCCCCTGCGACCCGGCTCCGCTGCCACCGGAGTCCGGCCCGCCGCAGGCCGATCCAACCGCCCCCTTCCTGAAGCGCGGCCTGTTCAGGCGCCGGCGGACCAAGCCATGAGAGTGGCGGTGGTGGACTGCGGCACCAACACCATCCGCTTGCTGGTGGCCGAGGCCGACTCGACGGGGCTGCGCCCGATCGAGCGCCAACTGCGTTACGTCCGGCTGGGCCAAGGCGTCGACGCCAGCGGTCGATTCGCGCCCGAGGCCCTGGCCCGGACTCTCGCCGCCGTCGAGGAATACGCCCAGTCGATCCGGGACCATCGGGTCGACCGGGTCCGCTTCTTAGCCACCTCGGCCGCCCGTGACGTGGCCAACCGGGACCAGTTCTTGGCCGGGGTCGAGATCCGGATGGGGGTCGCCGCCGAGGTCATCTCCGGTCAAGAGGAGGCCCGGCTCAGCTTCCTCGGCGCTCTCAGCGGCGGTCCGGTGTCCGGTCCGGTCCTGGTCAGCGACATCGGCGGCGGCTCGACCGAGCTGATTCTGGGCTTAGTGTCACCCGACGTGACTATCCAAACCGCCTGCTCGCTCGACCTCGGCTCGGTCCGGCTGCGTGAACGCTGTCTGACTGGAGACCCGCCCAGCGCCGCCCAACTCCAGGCCGCCCGCGACTTGGTCGATCAGACCCTGGACGCCTCAGGCCTGGCCTGGACCCAAGCCCGCAGCTGGATCGGCGTGGCCGGCACGGTCACCTCGATCGCCGCCCTGTTGGCCGGGTTGACTCACTACGACCGGGCCGTGGTGCACAACTCGGTCGTCCAACCGAGTGACCTAGCCGGCCTGGCCGAACGTCTGAGCCGGCTCGACCAGGCCGGCATCCGCCGGCTCTACCCGCTGCTGGAGCCGATGCGGGCCGAGGTCATCACAGCCGGAGCCCTGATCGCGGACGGTTTGGCCCGCCGGGTCCACCGGCCCCTGATCGTGCGCGAGACCGACATACTAGACGGCGCCGCTATGGATCTAATCCGGTCGGACGATTGAGCCCGGGCCGATCCGAGCCACCAGGGCTTCCGCCACGGTGCGCTGCCAGTGCCGGGCCGAGGGCAGGACGCGGCTGAAGAAGGAGCTCTCGTGGGTGTGGCCGAGATAGACCAGGGCGGTGGCGTCGACGCCGGCCCGGCGCAGGCGATCGGCGTAGGCTTCGCCGTCGCCCCGTAACAGGTCGTGCTCGGCCACCAGGATCAAGCTGGGCGGCAGGCCGGTGAGGTCGTCGGCCAACAGGGGCGAGGCGTAGGCCTGTCGGGCTTGCCCGCCGCTGCCCGGACCGAAATAAGTCTTGATGACGGACTTGAGGCCGAGCTTGAGCAGGAGAGGCGGCAGCCCCAGGCCCCGCCCGGCGGCCAAGCTGAGATGACGGCCGGTCAGATCGAGGGTGGGGACCTCCAAGATCTGCAGGGCCAGGCTGGGGCCGCCCCGGTCGCGCGCCAGCAAAGCCACGGCGGCGGCCAGGTTGCCGCCCGATGATATGCCGCCGATGGCCAGACGGTTCGGATCGACCCGCCACTGGCCGGTCTGCTGGGCCAGCCAGTCGAGGGCGGCGTAGCCCTGCTCGAGGGCGGTCGGGTAGGGGTGCTCGGGGGCCAGGGCGTACTCGACGCCGACCACCAAGACGCCAGCTTGGGCGGCCCGGGCCCGCCAGAGGCGGTCGACGCTGGGGAAGTCCAGTCCGCCCTGGCGGAAGGCCCCGCCGAAGAAGCCGAGGTAGGCCCCCCTGAGACCGGACGGACTGGCCGGGGCGCCCTGGTCTGGTTGGATCGGCGTCGGCTCGACCGGCTGGCTGGACAGGTCGCTCGGCTGCGGCGGGTGGTACAAGCGCAGCCGCAGCGGGGGCAGACCGTCCGGGGCGATGGTGACGTCATCGGTCATGACCGGGGTCGGCTCGTCGTAGGCGGCCTCGGCCATCAACTGGTCGATCCGTAAGGCATCGGCCCGCCATTGGGCCGGCTCGGAGCTGGGCCGGACGGCGGCGGCCTTGACTTGGGCTTGGACGCGCTGAATCACCGGATCGATCGGCATGGCGGGCTCTCCTTCGAGTCGTGATCGAGGCTAATGCGGGGCTTCCTCGGCGATCAGGCGGGGCTGTGCGCCGGATCGGCAGACCGTGATGGAAGTGTTATCGAAGTGCTTCGATTTTGTATTGACATCATACGTCAGCTTCGGGTTTCATGGGAACAGCCGCCGGCCAAAGACGCGCCAGCGGTCCCGTCCAACCATCCAGGAGACGACAATGACGTCCACCCCGACCCGATTGAGCCATCGCACCCGACCACATCGATCCCGCCTCCTCGCCGCCGCCGCGGCCGTGGGCCTGGCCGCCGCCATGACCCTGGCCGCCTGTGGCTCAGCGTCCCCCAGCGGCGACGGCACCGCCTCCGGCAAAGGCGAGCTGACCATCGCCATGCAATCCGATCCCGGCACCCTCGACCCGGCTCTGATCAACCAGGCCGCCCAGTGGTACACCGACCTGGCCTACGCGCCGCTCATCCAGACCTCCTCCGACGGCACGCCCAGGCCCTCCCTGGCCCTCGAGTGGGGTTACGTCGGCGAAGGCAACACCGTCTTCGAGCTGACCCTGCGTCCCGACGTGACCTTCTCCGACGGTGGCAAGTTGACCGCCCAGGGCGTGGTCGACCACCTCACCTACGTCAAGGGCGCCGGCGGCCAGATGGCGGCCTCTCTGACCACCTTCGAGAAGATCGAGGCGACCGGCCCGTTGACCGTGCGGGTCACCTTGTCGCAGCCCAATCCGGAGCTGACCTACCTGTTCGCTCAGTACAGCGTCGGCATCAGCCAGGTGATCTCGCCGGAGGGCCTGGCCAACTCCGCCAAACTGGGCTCCGAGACCCACGGGGCCGGCCCCTACGTGCTCGACCCGGCCCAAACCATCACCGGCGACACCTACGTCTACTTCCCCAACCCGAATTACTGGGACAAGGCCAACATCCACTGGGACAAGGTCACCATCAAGGTCATCCCCAACATCAACTCGGTCCTGAGCGCCCTGCGCTCCGGCCAAGCTGACTTCGCCCAAGGCGACTTCACCACCGCTCAGGCGGCCAAGGAAGCCGGTTTGACCACCCACTTCGTGCCCCAGGTCTTCCAGGGCATCGCCTTGAACGATCGCGACGGTCAGATGGCGCCGGCCCTGGCCGACATCCGGGTGCGCCAAGCCATCAACTACGCCCTCGACCGCGACGTCATCACCGCCGCCCTGCTGGGCGAGACCGGTGTGCCCACCACCCAGACCGTCAACGGCATCGGCTACGTGCCCGCCCTGGACGACTTCTATCCCTACGATCCGGACAAGGCCCGCGCCCTGCTGGCCGAGGCCGGTTACCCCAATGGGCTCGACCTGTCCACCCTGTCCACGCCCTTCGCCAGCGGCGACCTGGTGACCCAGGCCATCGCCGGCCAACTGGCCGAGGTCGGGATCAACCTGGTGGTCGACTCCATCGCCGACGCCAACGAGTTCTTCAACCTGATGGCGACGGCGCAGTACCCGGTGGCCTGGATCGGCTTCGGCTCCATGCCGATGTACCTGGAGGGCATCAACCTGTTCATGCCCGGGGCGCTGTTCAACCCCTTCAAGACCGAGGACGACCAGATCACCGAGCTGTACAACCAGCTGTCGGTGGCGCCGCCCGAGCAGATCGAATCCATCAGCCAGCAGATCGAGACCCGGCTGGTCGAGTTGGCCTGGTTCGCGCCGGTGGCCTGGGTGCCGCTGGGTCAGTACGCCACCGCCAAGATCGACCCGGAGGCGGTCACCACCACCAACGGGGTCAACCCCATAGTGGCCATCATCGACCTCAAGCCGGCCGCCTGAGTAGATAGACCCGGTCGTCGCCAGGGCCGGGCCACTCGACCGGCCTTGGCGACGACCCCGTACCCCGTACCACTCGACTAAAGCCCCAAAAAGTGTCCTCCCTCCGCTGCGCTCCGGTCCGGTACTTTTCGGGGGCCCCGAGAAACTAGAACTTCGGCTCATTAGTTGAAGTTTCAGACGTCGATTAAAACTAGGCGCCGAGCGGCGTCTCTGACAGAGAGGCAGAGCCGATGATCCGTCTGTTGGCCCGCTGGCTGGCCACCTCGGTGCTGTTGCTATTCGTCGTCTCGGCTTTGACCTTCGTGCTGATCTCCTTCGCCCCCGGCGACGCCGCCCGCGCCATCCTGGGGGCGAAGGGGACGGTCGAACAATACGAGGAGCTGCGTCAGCGCCTGGGCCTGAACGACCCTCTGCCCGAGCGCTACTGGGATTGGCTGAGCGGTGTCCTGCAGGGCGACCTGGGGGCCTCCATCTTCTCCAACCAGCCGGTCAGCCAGATCATCGCCTCCAGGATCGCGCCTACCCTGGCCCTGGTGGTGGGCAGCCTGCTCTTCTCCGCCCTGGTCGGCGTCGCCTTGGGCGTGGCCAGCGCCCAGGGCAAGGGTCTGTTGGGCCGCTTGACCGATGTGGTCTCACTGCTCGGCGTCTCGATCCCCAACTTCTGGCTCGGCTTGGTCCTGGTCACCTTGTTCGCGGTCGGGCTGGGCTGGCTGCCGGCCACCGGCTACGTGTCCTTCGCCGCCTCACCGGCCGGCTGGGCCAGGTCACTGGTCCTGCCCGTCGTCACCTTGGGCGTGGGCGGGGTGGCCATCATCGCCAAACAGACCCGTGACGCCATGGGGGCCCAACTGGCCTCGGGCTACGTCTCGGCCATGCGGGCCCAGGGACTGTCCGAGCGCTCCATCGTCTACAAGCACGCCCTCAAGAACGCCGCTATCCCGGTCACCACCGTGCTGGGCTTGATGTTCGTCGGTCTGTTCTCCGGCACCGTCCTGGTGGAGAACGTCTTCGCCTACCCCGGCCTGGGCGGCCTGGTGGTGCGCGCCACCGCCCAGCACGACATCCCGGTGGTGGAGGGCGTGGCTTTGACCTTCGCCATCTTCGTCGTCCTGGCCAACCTGGCGGTTGACCTCTTGTACGGCTGGCTCAACCCGAAAGCGAGGCTGAGATGAGCGCCTGGCGTCGTTTCCTGCGCCAACCGCTGGCCTGCGCCGCCGCCGGGTTGGTGGTCCTGATCGTGCTGGCTTGCGTCCTAGCCGACCTGACCGCCCCCTACGATCCGATCAAGCAGGACCTGCTGGCCGCCAACCAACTGCCGACCTCCGCCCATTGGCTGGGCACCGACAGCTTGGGGCGGGACATCTGGTCGCGGCTGTTGTACGGCGGCCGGGTGACCCTGTCCGGCTCGGTCTTGGCGGTCAGCGTTTTCACCGCCTTGGGTCTGCCCCTGGGTCTGATCGCCGGCTACCGCCGGGGCGCCGTCGACCGAGTGTTGGGCCGGGTGGTCGAAGTCATCTTCGCCACCCCCGTCATCATCATCCTGCTGGTGGTGCTGTCGGTCTTCTCGGCCAACCTGTCGGCCGCCATGATCACTCTCGGCGTGCTCGGTTTCGGCTCCCTCTTCCGAGTGGTGCGGGCCTCCACCCTGGCGGCGGCCGGGGAGTTGTACGTCAAGGCCGCCCGGGCGGCCGGCTTGAGCGGCCCGGCCGTGTTGCGCCGTCACATCCTGCCCAACCTGTGGGGCCAGGTCATCGTCCAGGTCGCCCTCTTCGCCGCCTCCGCCATCCTGACCGAGTCCGGCTTGGCTTTCCTCGGCTTCTCGGTCAAACCACCCGATCCGAGCTGGGGCTCGATGATCGGTGAGGCTTCCAATGTGCTGTCCTCCCACCCCTTCCAGCTATTGCCGCCGGGCGTCCTGATCGGCTTGGTGGTGCTGTCCTTGGGTTTGGTCGGCGACGGGGTCCGGGACGTCGCCACCACCCGGCGGGGTCCCAGCCCGGCCGTTCCAGCCACCCCGGTCGCCCCGGCCGTTCCGGTCAAGGCCGTGGCGGCTGGAGCGACGACCGGTCCGGGCACTGGGTCGGGTGACGCGGCCGGGGCCGGCCAGGGTCCGGTCTCAGGGTCGGGCCAGGCCACTGCGGCGGTCGAGTCGGACGGGCCTCCAGCCGACCCGGGTCTTGCCGGCGCCTTGGGGACGGTCGGGCGTCCGGCCCGGTCCCAGGCCCTGATGCCGGCGGAGGACGAGGGGGACGACCCGGCCGTATGGGCGGACCAGCGGACCGCTGGGGCCGATCCGGCTGAGACTTGGTTGACGGTGCGGGGACTCACGGTCGAGTTCGGCCCGCCCGGGCGGGCCGTCACCGTGCTGAGCGGGGCCTCCTTCGAGATCCGGGCCGGTGAGGTCTTGGGCATCGTGGGTGAGTCGGGCTCCGGCAAAACGGTCACCGCCCGGGCTTTGATCGACCTCCTGCCGGCCGGCGGGCGGATCGCCGCCGGTTCGGTCGACTATCGCGGCGACCAGGTCCGGAGCATGGGTCCGGCCCGGCTCAACCAATTGCGCGGCGGTCAGATCGGGTACGTGCCGCAGGAACCCATGACCACCTTGGACCCGGTCTTCACGATCGGGTCGCAGCTGGACGAGGTGGTGCGCCGGCACGACCGGGGAGCCAAGGCGGCTCGCCGGGCCCGGGCCCTGGAATTGCTCGATCTGGTGCGGCTGCGCGACCCGGCGGCGATTCTGAGGTGTTACCCGCACGAGTTGTCCGGCGGCATGGCCCAGCGCGTCGGCATCGCCTTGGCCCTGGCCGGGCGGCCTCAACTGTTGATCGCGGACGAGCCCACCACCGCCCTCGACGTGACCGTCCAACAGCAGGTGCTGGACCTGCTGGACGATTTGCGGGTCCAACTCGGCATGGCCATATTGCTGGTCACCCACGACTGGGGCGTCTTGGCCGACTTGGCCGACCGGGCCCTGGTCATGTACGCCGGGCAGATCGTCGAGGTCGGCCCGACCGAGGCGGTTTACGCCACTCCCGCCCACCCCTACACGCGGGCTCTGATCGCGGCCAACCCGGCCACCGCCCAACCTGGTCAGCCCCTGCCCTCCATCCCCGGCCAGGTCGTGCCACCGGGATCTTGGCCTCGGGGCTGCCACTTCGCGGACCGCTGCCCCTTGGTCGGCCCCGCCTGCCTGTCCGATCCAGTGGCTCTCCGCCGGGTCGGCCCGGGCCGAGCCAGCCGCTGCCTCCTGACCGATGGTCCGGCGGACTGGGCCGGCCCGGCCAGGCACGAGTCGGTCGCGCTGGAGGTGACGGCATGACTGAACAGCTCCTCTTGCGGGTCGAGCGGCTAGTGGTGGAATACCCGGGCGGGCGCCACCGCGCGCCGGTGCGGGCCAACGACGATGTCTCGATCGAGATCGCCCCAGGCGAGACCCTGGGCCTGGTGGGGGAGTCAGGGTCGGGCAAGTCGACCCTGGGCGACGCCATCCTCGGCTTCGCCCCCGTCGTCAGCGGGCGGATCTGGTTCAAAGACGAGGACATCGCCCAAGCCAGTCCGGGGCGTCGGCGCGAGTTGACCCGCCTGATCCAACCCATCTTCCAAAACCCCTTCGGATCGCTCAACCCGGCTCGCACCATCGGCGCCACCTTGCGCGAGGGTCTCTTGGCCCACCGTTTGGCCAGTCCTAGTCAGGCCGACCAGCGGGTGGCCCAGTGGCTCGACATCGTCGGCTTGCCCCCTGAGACGGCCGATCGTTATCCGAGCGATTTCTCCGGCGGGCAACGTCAACGGGTCGCCATCGCGCGGGCTTTGATCATGGAGCCGGAATTGGTCATCTGCGACGAAGCGGTCTCCGCCCTCGATCTGTCCATCCAAGCCCAGGTGCTCAACCTGCTGTCCGACCTCAAGCGCCGCACCGGCCTGGCCTATCTGTTCATTTCGCACGACATGGCGGTGGTCGAGCACATGTCCGACCGGGTGGCCGTGCTGCACCACGGCCGTGTGGTGGAACAGGGACCGGCCGCCGACATCGTCAACCACCCCAGCCAGCCCTACACCAAGGCTCTGCTGGAGGCCGTGCCCCTGCCCGACCCGGTCGCTCAGCGGGCCCGTCGCGCCACCCGGAAGGAAGCCCATGAGCCAACCCAGTGACCAGACCCCGGACGTCCCCGTACTGGGCCGGCCCGGCCAGTCGGCGGAGGCGGGCTCGTTCAGTTTGGATCCGGTCCTGCGGCGCTGGTTGGTCCGGATCGACCAGATCGAGGCCGAGATCGGACAGAGGCCCGACGCCAGCCCGGTCCAGCGCCGAGCCTGGGCCCTAGAGCTGGGCGACCGTCTATTCGACGAGTTCGGCCGGCCCGGCCCAGCCGGAGTCGAGGTCAGAACCCATTCAGTGGCCACCTTCCGGGTGCGTGAGTACCGTCCGGTCGATCCAAACAGCAACGCTGGCGCGACCCGACTCAAGCCGGCTTACTTATTGCTGCATGGCGGCGCCTTCTGGTTGAGTTCGATCGACGAGCGGATCAACGCCGCTCTGGCCGCTGAACGGGCGGTCGGGGCCGACGTCGTCGTCTTCGACGTCGATTACCGATTGGCTCCCGAGCACCCCTTCCCGGCTGGCCTGGAGGATTGCCACTCCGCTCTGGTCTGGGTCTATGAGCACGCCGTTGAGCTGGGAGTCGATCCGGACCGGATCGTGGTCGGCGGGGTCTCGGCCGGCGGCAACCTGGCCGCCGCCTTGTGCCAGCTGGCCCGGCGGCGCGGCGGCCCGCCCATCTGCGGTCAACTGCTGGAGGTGCCCGCCCTCGACCTGCGCCCGGACGGGACCTGGCTGGAGGAGTACGCGGCCATCAACGGGCTGTCCGATTCGGCCGAGATGCGGGACTTCTACCTGCCGCCGGGCCAGGACCCGGCCGATCCGCTGGTCTCCCCCCTGGCCGCGACCGATCTGACGGGGTTGCCGCCGGCCCACATCATGACGGCCGAGATCGACCCCTTCAGAGCCGGAGGGGAGGCTTACGCCGTCGCCCTCCGCCAAGCCGGAGTCCCGGTCAGCGCCAGCCGCCAACTAGGCAATCTGCACGGCGGCAACGGCCTAGCCGGCGCCTGGGTCGGGGCCCGCCTCTGGGCCAACGAGGTCGCAGCCGCCCTCCGCCATTTGGCGGCCTGAATCGTACGAGGAAGCGCCGTGACCTCTCGCCCGTGTCCACCCCATCGCCGATAGACGACTTACGACGCCCGCCCCGCCGAAACAGACGTCGTATGTGCTCTGTCGGTGATAGGGGTCATCGACTGGGCGCTTCAGCAGGTCTCAGGCGCTCGGTCGGCCAGAGACCATCACGCGAGGATGGTTACGGCCCTCGCTTTTGGCGCGGCGGCGGTACGCGGGTGCTCTGAGTCGATGACTCTCACTGAACGACGCCACGGCGTCCAGCGGCGGCCTGGTGGTCAGTCCGGGGGCGGACCGACCGTTGTGCGCACGGCCAGGTGGAGCGGCAGCAAGTGCTCGACCGGGCGGAGCTGGGGTTCGGCCATGCGCTGGCGGAGGAGGCGGAAGGCCAAGGCCCCGGACTCCTCGAAGGGCTGACCGACGGTGGTCAGGCCCAGTTCTTGGGCGATCTGGTCGTCGTCGAAACCCACCACCGACAGGTCCCGGGGCACGGCCAGGCCGTGCCGGGTGGCGGCGGCCATGACGGCGATGGCGACCAGGTCGCGGTGGGCCACGATGGCGGTGGGGTGGTGGCCGTCGGCCGAGGCCAGGGCCTGCCAGCGCTCCAGGGCGCGTTCGCCCAAACCGGGACCGCGTTCGACGGTGATCTCGTGGACGTGCTCGGCCCCCAGCGCCGCCACCAGCCCGTCCTTGCGCTGCTGGGTGGGGGAGGAGGGCAGATAGGAGCGCTCGGCCTCGCGCACGAAGGCCACGCTGCGATGGCCCTGCTGGCGGAGGTGCTCGCCCACCAGTCGTCCACCTTTGACGTCGTCGACGTAGACACTGGTCAAGTCGGGGTGGCGGATGTCCAGCAAGACCGTGGGCAGGCGGCGGCGTAGGCGGTCGGCCGTCGGCTGGTCCAAGGGCACGCCCATGATGACCAAGCCGTCGACGTGGCCTCGGACCGGCATGGTGGCCAGTAGGGGAGAAGTCGAGGTGGCCACGTCCTCATGGTCGTAGACCAGGATCTGGGCCTGGCCCTGGGCTTCGGTCAGCATCCCGGACAGCCGGCGGGCGTAGCTCAGGTAGGAGGTGAAGGGGGCGACCACGGCGATCCGGCCCAGCCCGGCCCGAGCCCTGGTCACAGCCAGTTCCTTGGGCGTGAAACCCAGCTCGTCCACCACCTCCAGGATGCGCCGCCGAGTGGCCTCCTTGACCCGTTCAGGATGGTTGATGGCCAGTGAGACGGTGGAGATGGACACGCCCGCTCGCTCCGAGACCTGATAAATCGTGGCGTGGGGCCTGCTCATCCTTCGATGCTAGTGGGCTGGCTACCCTAAACATATAGACTCTCAGCACCCAATATTTTCGTGGAGGGCGTCATGCCTAGTGTCATCCTGCCCCAACCCCGCGATCCCCGTTTCATCACGATCCGTCGGGGCGGGACTCTGACCGATCCGGACCATCGGCTGCTGGCGGTCTGGGCGGTGGAATGCGCCGAGCATGCGCTGCCCCTCTTCGAGGCGGTCAGTGAGGACGACCGGCCGCGCCAGGCGCTCGAGGTGGCGCGGGCCTGGATCCGGGGCGAGGCCAAGATGACCGAAGCTCATAACGCCGCCTTCGTGGCCAACGCCGCCGCCCGCGAGACCTCCGGAGCGGCCAAGTTCGCGGCCTTGGCGGTGGGGCAAGCCGTCGCCGTCGCCCATGTCGCCGCGCACGAGCTCGGCGCCGCCGCCTACGCCATCAGAGCGGCCCGAGCCGCAGTCCCGGAACCGGCCGGCGACGCCGCCGCCCGGGCGGAACGGGACTGGCAACGCGACCGTCTGCCGGAGGCGATCCGCGCCCTCGTCCTGGACGACCAGCGCCTACGCGACTCCATCTGCTGGAACGTGTTCTCCGATTGACCGACGGGACGGTTGGCGGCCACGTCGATCACCGCGCCCCAAGTCCATCCCGGCGGCCACGTTTCGGACCGACACGTCCATGCCCGGTTGGATCTAGGCGATGTCGTACCGGTCTCGTCCTAGTGGGCTGTCGCCCGTGCTCAAGTGGCGATTTCGTGGTAGTACGCACGTTTTTGCTAGCGAAAACGTGCGTCGATGCACGAAAACGCTACCATTGCGGCTATGGAACGCCATGCTATGGAGAGTCTGACGACGTGGATGGAGGCCCCTCGGCGTAAACCGCTGCTCATCCGCGGAGCACGGCAGGTGGGTAAAACTTGGCTGGCCAAGGAGTTCGGCCGACGTCACTTCAGGAACGTCGTCTACGTGAACTTCGACTTGGATGCCAATCCCGCCGGTGACCGCAGGATCCACGCCGTCTTCGAGCAGGACATCCGGCCTGACCGGTTGGTCCGGGCGCTGGAGGCGCTCTTCGACACATCGATCGAACCGGGAGAGACTCTGATCATCTTGGACGAGGTCCAAGAACAGACCCGCGCCATGGCCGCACTGAAGTATTTCGCCGAAGACGCTCCCGGCTATCACGTCGTCGCCGCGGGCAGTCACCTCGGCGTGGCCATGCGTCCGGGGACGGGCCTCCCGGTCGGCAAAGTCGATGTCCTGAGCCTCTTCCCGCTCACCTTCACAGAGTTCTTGGCCGCTCTCAGGCGGGACCGGTTGGCAGAGGCTGTCGCCGGCGGCGAGTGGGATCTCTTAGCGGTGTTGCACGGTGAGTTGACCGGCCTGCTGAGGGAGTACCTGTGCGTGGGCGGGATGCCCGAGGTCGTCCAGGGGTACGCCGAGAACGGCTCGCTGGTCGAGGCGCGGGCGACGCAGGACGCTCTGCTCCAGTTGCTCAGGGCCGACTTCTCGAAGCACGCTCCGGCCTCGCAGCTAGCCCGGGTCTGGCAGGTCTGGGACTCGATCCCCGTCCATCTGGCCAAGGAGAACCAGCGGCTCGTCTGGGGCGCCGTCCGCCCGGGGGCGCGGGCGCGGGATCTGGAACTCGCGTTCCAATGGCTGATCGACTACGGGGTCGTCTACAAACTGCCCCGCTTGACCAGGCCGGGACTACCTTTGGCGGCCTACGTCGAGGACGCCGCCTTCAAGGCCTTCGGCCTCGACGTGGGCCTTCTGGGGGCCATGGCGAAGCTCGACGTGGCCACGCTCATGCTGGGCGAGGCCGCCTTCACCGAGTTCCGTGGCACTCTGGCCGAGCAGTTCGTGCACCAACACTTGGTGGCCGCGCTCGGAGCCGACGGGCCGCTGGCCTATTGGACGGGGAAGGCCGCCGAAGTCGACTTCGTCGCCCAACTGGGCGGGATGGTCGTCCCGCTCGAAGTCAAGTCAGCCACACAGGTCCGCTCGAAGAGCCTGCGGAGCTACCTGGACCGGTACCACCCCGCGCAGGCGTTCCGTCTGTCGCTGGCGCCCCACGAGGTCCAGACGGGCTTCACGAACGTTCCGCTGTATGCGGTTGAGACGATCCCTCGGGAAGCCGCCGCCTGACGGACGGACCGGTTCGCTCTACTTTTGGCGAGTGGCTCTGGTGAGGGGTCGGTGCGGTTGTGGGATGTGGCGTCGGGGCGGGTGAGCGCCATCAAGGATTCCTTGCCCGACGGTGAGTTCACCTGGTGGAATCCTGACGGGACTCTGCGTTCGGTCTCGGCCGAGGCCTGGCAATATCTCGGCTGGCAGGTGCCCGGCACCGACGGCGGGTGTGTCACTCGTCTTCCGGCTGAGATGTTTACTCGGTTGCCTGTGGTTTGACGCTAGGCGGCCTGTGCGATGCGGTAGTAATGACTGTATTTACTCATCCAATAGGACGATGATCTTGCCCGCCGGGTGACCGTATTCGATGTGTTGGAAGGCCTGGGCGGTCTGGTCGAGGCTGTAAACGTGGTCTATCACGGGCCGGAGTTGGCCGGTCGTCACCAGGTCGGACAGAGTGTGTAGGTAGCGGTTGTCGGTGTTGTCCGCCGCCACCATCACAACTCGCCGGCTGTCCTTCTGCCCCAGGGCCGCCAGGCTGACTCCGACCAGGTGGCGCAGGCTGGAGAAGCCGACGGAGGCGACCACCCCGCCGGGGTTGACCACTTCACGTAGCTGACCGATGGGGCGGTTGGCGGCTACGTCGATCACCGCGTCCCAAGTCCGTCCCGGCGCGGTGAAGTCTTCACGGGTGGAGTCGATCACCTCGTCGACGCCTAGGCTGGCCACGAAATCGACGTGTCTGGTTCGGCAGACTCCGGTGACCTGGCCGCCGAGAGCTTTGGCGATCTGGACGGCGAAACTGCCCACTCCGCCGGCCGCGCCATGGACCAACACGGCCATGCCCGGTTGGACCTGGGCGATGTCGCGGACGGCGATCAGGGCGGTGCCGCCCGCCATCGGCAAGCTGGCCGCTTGCTCGAAGGACAGCCCATCGGGCATGGGGGCCAAGCCGGATGGTTGGGCGGCCACCAGCTCGGCCAATCCACCCACCGCCAAGCCGGCGGTGCCGCAGCCCTCCAAACAGCCGAAGACGCGCTGGCCGGGGCGGAAGCCGCTCTGGTCGTCCACTCGCTCGACGACGCCGGCGATGTCGGACCCCAGGATCGGGTTCTTCGGTCGGAATAACCCTTGCTGTAGTCGGACCAGGAACGGAGCGCCCCGTAGCACCCGCCAGTCGTAGGCGTTCAATCCCACCGCTTCGACCCGGACCAATACCTGGCCCGGCTGTGGTGCGGGCGGGGCTGGATCGGCCAGCCGGAGCTGGGCCGGACCGCCGTAACGGTCATAGACGACTGCTCTCATGGTTCGGCTCTCAGCTCAATTTTTATTGTTATCCGGCGCCGCCGGGGCGCCTGATCCGTATTGGAATACCTCGGTGATGGGCACTCCGAACACTGAGGCGATACGGAAAGCCAGTTCCAGTGACGGGGTGTATTTGCCCGCTTCTAGGGCGACGATGGTTTGCCGGGAACAGCCCACCCGCTCGGCCAGGTCGAGCTGGGTCATCTCATTGGCGAAGAAGCGCAAGCGACGGATGGAGTTCGTGATCACCAGGCTTTTAGTCACTCCTTTAGCCACGGCTGACGCCCCGTTGGTGGAACCAAACTGTCAAACCGCCCTCGACCAGCGACCCGGCCGCGCAACACCACAACAGCGCATGCAAGGACAGGGCCGGGGCGGCTCCGCCCGCCAACAGCGCCAGCAGGGCCACCAACCCGACTCCGGCTCCCAGACTGGCGGCCCGGCCCGCCTTCCAGGCGATCAAGTGGTCCAACTCGTCCTCCGCCATCTCAGACGACAACAAGCGATCGATCTGACGGTCGTCTGCGTCGCCGCTACTAACCGACTCCCGGACCGCGAAAGCGATGTGGAACAGCACCTGCAGCACGACCAGGATCACGACACTGGCCCCGATGAAGACCAGCATCGCCACCGCCACGGCCCGTAGATCGGTCGACCTCAGCAGACCCACCCTGGCCGCGTACACGGTGTAGACCGCCACCGCCGCGAGCCCAGCCCCCGTGCTGACCAGCGCCCGTAGACTTGAATATCCCACGGTCCTCCCCTTCCGTCTTAATGGCATGTGAACATGACAGACAGTATGGTATAGACGACTAAATGTCAAATAAATTTGACATTATGCTGCGGTGTCGGACGCTTGTCGTGGGGCAATGTGGCGTTGACGGTGGTCGCTCTTAACCTCAGAGCAAGGGCGGCCGGGCCCCTTCCAAGTCCAGCAAAGCGGTCTTGCGCTTCAGGCCGCCGGCGTAGCCGGTCAGGCCGCCGTCGGCTCCGATCACGCGATGGCAGGGTATGACGAGCGAGATGGGGTTGTGGCCGACGGCCCCGCCGACGGCTCGGGCGGAGGCCGGGCGGCCGGGGGCGCCCAGGCGGCGGGCCAGATCCCCGTAGGTCGCCGTCCAACCGTAGGGGATCTGGCGCAGCAGGCTCCAGACGGCCTGACGGAAAGGCGTCCCCGGGGGGGCCAGCGGGAAGTCCGGGGCGGGGGACTGGCCGGCGAAGTAGGCATCGAGCCAGGAGCCCAGCCGCCGCAAAGCGGCGTCGCCGGGGCGCTCGGTCCAGTCGCTGGCCGCCGGGGGGAAGTAGCGCTGGTCTAAGAACCAGAGGCCGACGATGGCGCCGTGGTTCGCCGCCGCCAGGACGGGGCCGAGCGGGGTCTCGAAACGGGCGCTGAAGATGCTCATGTGAGCGACCTCCACAGGTTCAGGGCGGCGTAGGACCGCCACGGTCTCCAGGTCTCAGCCAAGTCGAGGATCTGACGGGAGGTCGGGCCGTCCGTTAGGCCGAGGGCGCGTTGGAGGGCCAGCCGGAGGCCGAGATCGGAGTCCGGGAAGGCGTCGGGCCAAGCCAGCGCCCGCATGGCCACGTACTGCGCCGTCCAGGGGCCGACGCCGGGCAGGGCGGTGAGGCTCCGGATCGTCTGGGCTGGATCGGCCGTCGGGGTCAGATCCAGGCCATCTTGGAGCACGGCCTGGGCCAGCGCCCGGATGGCCCTAGCCCGGGCTCCGGTGACTCCCAGCGGGCCGAGTCGGTCGGCTATGGGGCAGGGCAGGGCGACGATCCGGTCCGGGTCGGGAAAGACCGTGGTCAACCCTTCGATCCCGGTCTCAATCGGATCGCCCAAGTCCTCCGCCAGGCGTCCGGCCAAGGTCCGGGCCGCTTTGACGCTGACCTGCTGGCCCAGGATGGCCCGGACGGCCAACTCGAAACCGTCGAAAGCCCCAGGCAAGCGGATGCCAGGGGTGTTCAGTCCTGGTCCAAGCGCTTCCAGCGAGGCCAGTCGGCGCTGGATCGGGGCCGGCTCGCAATCCAGGTCGAACATGGCCCGGACTCGGTTCAACAACCGGGTCAGCGCCGGCAGCAGCGCGGTCGGCACGGTCACGGCGACGGCGGCCTGGTCGGGTAGGTGACGGACCTCCAACCAGCCAGAGTGGGCCACCTGGGCTTTGGTCAGCCGGACGGTGCGCCGGTAGACCCCGTCTGTGACCTGTTCCACTCCCGGAATGGCGCGGGCGGCCAGGAAGCCGACTAATCCGTCCCAGTCGTAGGGCGGGCGGTAGCCGAGCCTGAGCCTGATCGCACCGACGCCCGAGGAGGGGACTGCGGTCTCACCGGTGCCGCCCGGGGAGTGGGCTGTGGGCGGGCCAGCAGTCGGTGAGTGGGCTGTGGGCGGGCCAGCGTCGTGCCGGAGCTGGCTCGGGGTCAGGCGGTAGTGCTGGCGGAAGGAGTCGTTGAACTGGCGCAGGCTGCCGAAACCGGCGGCGAAGGCGACCTGTGTGATTGTCAGGTCGGTGTCCGTGAGCAGGTTCTTGGCCAACAGCAGACGGGCGCTGCGCAGGTAGCGCACGGGGGCGACGCCGTACTCTCGCTCGACCACCCGCCGCAGTTGACGGCTGGTGATCTGAAGCCGGGCGGCGATGTCCTCGACGGTGAGGTCGACCGGGTCGTCCGCGATCAGCCGGGCCGCCTGGCGGGCCTGACGGGCCGGACCGTCGACCGGCGCCAACCCGGGGGCCAGTTCGGGCCGGCACTTCAGACAGGGCCGGAAGCCGGCCGTCTCGGCTGCGGCGGCGCTGGGGTAGAAGCGACAATTCTCCGGCCGTGGCGTCCGGACCCGGCAGACCGGACGGCAATAGATCCGGGTCGTCCGCACACCCACGAAGACCCGCCCGTCGAAGCGGGCGTCGTGGGCCAGGAGCGCGGAGTAACAGGCGTCGTGGTCCTCCCAGAGACTCGTCACGGGCCGAGCCTAGTCACCCGATCAGGGAGCGGCTAGCGGTTTTCGGACCGGGAGGCCGGGCGGTGAGGGTCGGGCCTCGACTGCCGATGATCCAGTTTCACGCCCTGACCATCCTGCTCTGGTCGAATCGAGCCGACCTAGGGGAGTGAACGTGTACATTTGCATACGTATGTATTCATCTGCTAAATTCGGTTTCACCTCTTCAGGGATGGAGTTTCACATGGCTCGCAGCGGAGTGCTTCGGCCCGCCTGGCGGCCTTGTTGTATCTGACGCCCAGGGGATCCAACCGCGGGCGGTTTTCCGGCCGCCCGACCCGGCCCGTCTCGGGTCTCCCGCTCCACGAGGCGTTCCCCTGGGCGTGGACCACATCAAACTGACGTTTGAGCGAACTCGTTGCAGCGAGGTCCGCGGGAGGTTTCACCCGTCCACACCATCAGCCAGTCGACGTCCACGCCCAGGAGAACACCATGCAAACTACCACCCATGGCCGGTCGCCCTCCGGTCGCCTCAAGACCATCGCCCTGACAGCGGCCCTCGCCCTCGGGGCCGGCTTGACCGGCTGCGCCAGCGACTCGTCCGATCAGCCCTCCGGCGCCGCCGACGCCTACGACCCCATCTCCGTGTCGGCCAGCCCGCCGGACGGGCCGCTCATCCCGACCGACAGCGAAGAGCAGGGCCGCAAGACGCTCGTCTTCGTCCTGTTCGAAGGCCTGGTCCGGGTCGACGAGACCAGCGGCCAGGTGGTGAACGCCGTGGCCGACACGACCGACCAGGCCGTGGCCTACTTCAACCAGGCTCAGGAAGTCCTCTTCCGTGACCTGCCGGCCATCCCGTTGTGGTACTCCTACTCGTCGATCATTCACTCGACGCGGGTGACCGGCGTCATCATCGGGCCGGCTGGGGCCTTCACCAGCCATCTGTACGAGCGGGTCGCCCCATGACCGACCCGCTGACGGGGGTGGGGGCCGCTCAGGAGGCCCCCACCATCCCGGTCCCCGACCGGAACGCGAGCCAACGGCTGGAATTGGCCGTCACCAGCCACCGTCTGCCGGGCGGCTTGGCTTATTCGGTCGAGGCCGGCTATCTCGACCTGCTCGAGGACGCCCCCAGCTCCGGCGTCGCCAGCGCGCCCCGCGTCACGGCCCGGATCTTCCACACCGCTTACCTGGCCGACCTGACTGAGGAAGAACGTCTGGCCAGGCCCGTCATCTTCGTCTTCAACGGCGGCCCCGGCGCCTCATCCGCCTGGCTCCACCTAGGTTTGGTCGGCCCGCGTCGGGTCGACAACTCGTCCGGCGACCGACCCTTCGCCCCGCCCCACCGCCTGATCGACAACCTGGAGACGCCGCTGCGATACGCCGACCTGGTCGTCATCGACCCGGTCGACACCGGCTACTCGCGGGCCGCCGAGGGAGTCCCGGCCGATCTTTATCACGGGGTCGACGAGGATGTCCAACAGGTCACCCACATCATCCGGCTCTGGACCAGCCGCCACGACCGCTGGGCCTCACCGCTCTTCCTGGCCGGCGAGTCCTACGGCGTCCTCCGGGGAGCTAAGGTCGCCGCCGAACTGGCCCGCCAATGGGGCCTCTACTTGCGCGGTCTGATCCTGATCTCGTCGACCCTGGGCGGGGGCGACTTCATGGGCTTCGGGCCCGGCGCGCTGCTGTCCACCCCTGGCTTCCTCCCGACCTACGCCGCCGTCGCCCACTACCACGGTTTCCACCCCGACCGGACCTTGGCCGAGGTGGTCGAAGAAGCGGAGGACTACGCCACCGGCGATCTCCTGCGCGTCCTCGCCGCCGGCCACCGGCTGCCACTGGACGAACGCCAGGCCGCCATCGCCAAGCTCGCCTCTCTGACCGGCCTCAGCCCCCAGTACCTCGACTGGGTCAACCTCAAGATCGACAAGCGCCGCTTCTACGCCGAACTGTTGCGGAAGAGGGGTCTGACCGTGGGTGAGATCGACGGCCGCTTCACCGGTTGGAACCCCGACCAGGCCGGCGAGGTGGCCCAACACGACCCGACCGATCAAGCCATCCGGGGCGCCTTCGGAGCGGGCATCAACTTCTATCTCCGCCACGAACTGGGCTACCGCAACGACCTGCCCTACGAGCTGATCAGCGAGCGGGTCCGCCCCTGGCGCGGCTCCCAGGACATCTTCGCCGGCTTCAACTCCCTGGGGGCGCTGTCGGAGGTCCTGCGCGTCAACGCCCACCTGCGGGTGCAGTACCACCTCGGCTACTACGACGTCTGCACGCCCTACTGGGGAGCTGAGACCGACCTGGCCCAGCTCGAGCTGCCCCGGGCCGAACTCGACCGGATCGAGGTCCTCCACTACGAGTCGGGCCACATGATCTACCTGGACGAGACCAGTCGCCGACAGGAGCTGACCGACATCGAGCGTTTCGTCACCGGCTTGGCCGCCTGATCAAGGGAACGCCATGGCCCGTTACGTACTCGCCCGCGCCGGACAGGCGGTCGTCGTCATGCTGGCGGCCACCTTGCTGCTCTACGCCATGGTTTACGCCATGCCCGGCGACCCGGTGGCCGCTCTGGTCGGCTCCAGCTCCGCCACTCAACTGGACGAGGCCACGATCGCCCGTATCCGCCAGCAGTACAACCTGGACAAACCCTTCATCGTGCAGTACCTGCTCTATCTCCAGGGCGTCTTCCAGGGCGATCTCGGCACGACTTTCGCCGGCCGTCCGGTGACGGAGATCATCGGCCGGGCCTTCCCCGTCACCTTCCGACTGGCCGTCGTCACCGTGGCCATCCAGTCCGTCGTCGGCGTCGGCGTCGGACTGATCGCCGGCCGGCGTCGCGGCGGTGTCTTCGACGGGGCCGTCATGCTCATCACGATGCTGCTGATCGGAGTGCCGACCTTCGTCTCCGGCTACATCGTCCAGTACTTCCTGGGCGTCCGCTGGGGGATCGTCAAACCGACCGTCTCGGCCCAGGCCGGCTGGGCCGAGCTGATCGTGCCGGCCGCTGTCCTCGCCCTCGGCTCGCTGGCCTTCCTCATCCGCTTCACCCGCTCGGGCGTGTCCGAGGCGATGCGGGCCGACCATGTCACGGCGGCCCGCGCCCGCGGCCTGCCCGAGTGGCAGATCACGCTCAGCCACGTCCTGCGCAACGCCCTCATCCCCATCGTGACCGTCGTCGGCACCGAGTTCGGGGCCCTGCTGGGCGGGGCCATCATCACCGAGGCCATCTTCAACATCCCCGGTTACGGCCAGCAGGTCTACCAGAACATCATTCGCGGTGAATCGGCTCCGACGGTGTCCCTCGTCATCGTCTTGGTCGTCGTTTTCGTCGTGGTCAACCTGGTGGTCGACCTCCTCTACGCCGTCCTCAACCCGAAGGTCCGCTATGGCGCCGCCTGATTCCGAGCTGCTGATCGAAGCACCCGACCTCGACCGAATCGAACGCCGACGCCGCTTCATCGCCCCCGAGGACTCTGAGGAGGCGGGGGAGTCCGAGACCGGCGCCCCCGGACGGGCGCCCCGGACGCCCTTGGCCGAGGCTTGGTGGCGCCTGAGACGCCATCCCGGCTTCTGGTTCTCGGCCGGGCTGACGACCTTCATCTTCGTCGTCGCCGCTTGGCCCAGCCTCTTCACGGACAAAGACCCCTTACGCTGCCTGCTGGCCGACTCGCAGGCGCCGATGAGCCCCGAATTCCCGCTCGGGGCCGACTTCCAGGGTTGCGACATCTTCACGGGCATCGTCTACGGAGCCCGAGCCTCGGTCTCGGTCGGTCTGTTGGCCGCTGCCGCCGTCACGGTCGTCGGCACGCTGATGGGTGTCGTGGCCGGCTTCTTCGGCGGCTGGGTCGACGCCGTCGTCTCCCGGGTCACCGACATTTTCTTCGCCATCCCGCTAATCCTCGGCGCCATCGTCGCCCTGCAGGTCGTGTCCCAGCGCAACGTCTTCACGCTGACCGCCATCCTGGCCGTCTTCGGCTGGACCGGCACGGCCCGGATCGCCCGCGCCGCCACCATCGAGGTCATGACGAAGGACTTCGTCGCCGCCACCAGGACTCTGGGCGCCTCGCGGCTGCGCCTGGTCGTGACCCACGTCTTGCCCAATATCCTCGCCCCCATCGTCGTCGTCGTGACGATGGCCATCGGCGGTCTGATCGCCGCCGAGGCCACCCTCTCCTTCCTCAACATCGGACTGCCCTTCGAGGTCCGCAGTTGGGGCAAGGCGATCGCCGACGGCAAGACCGTACTCAAAGTCAATCCGGCCATTCTGCTGTGGCCGGCCGGGGCGCTGACCATCACGGTGTTCAACTTCCTGCTGCTGGGCGACGTCGTGCGCGGCGCTTTCGGCGCGAAGGGGAGCGTCCGATGAGCCTGCTCCAGATCGCTGGCCTGCAGGTCGCCTACGCCACCACCGGCGGGCCGGCCCCCCAGGCCATCCGTCAGGCCGATCTCGTCCTGCACCGCGAGGAGACCCTCGCCATCGTCGGCGAGTCCGGTTCGGGCAAGACGACGGTGGCCAACGCCATCATGGGGCTGTTGCCCCGCACGGCCGTCGTGAGGGGGACGATCCATCTGGGCCAGACCGAGCTGACTGGGCTCGGTCCACGGGCCTGGCGCCACATTCGGGGCGCCCGCATCGGTTACATCCCCCAGGACCCCATGACCTCCTTGAACGAGGTCCAGTCGATCGGCCGCCACTTCCGTCAGACCATCCAGGCCCACGGCCTCGACCGGGACCAGCCCTGGCGGGCTCTGGCCGCCGAGCGGCTGCATGAGGTCGGGCTGCTCGACAGCGACCGGATCCTGCGCCAGTACCCCCACCAGCTGTCCGGCGGCATGCGCCAACGGGCCCTGATCGCCCTGGCCGTCTTGGCCCGGCCCCAGGTGATCGTGGCCGACGAGCCGACCTCCGCCCTCGACGTCGTGGTCCAGAGGCAGGTCCTCGACTTGCTGGAGGAATTGACCGGACGCCTCGGCGCCTCACTCGTCCTCATTACCCACGACCTGGGCCTGGTGGCCGACCGCTCGGACCGGGTCGTCGTCATGCGCCACGGCCGGGTCGTCGATTCTGGTCCGACCGAGGAGGTCGTCCAGTACGCCGGCCACTCGTACACCCGACAGTTGCTCCAGGCCGTGCCCAAGCTGTCCGCCGCCCAGTACCGCCAGATCCCGCCGCTGGCCGAGGAAGTCGTGCTCGAGACCACCGGTCTGGTGAAGGATTTCCGGCTCCGCCGGGCCAGCCGGGCCCAGCGCCGGCTGCGGGCCGTCGACGGCGTCGACCTGACGCTGCACCGGGGCGAGTGCCTGGCCCTGGTAGGGGAGTCCGGGTCGGGCAAGTCGACCGTGGCCAAGCTCATCCTCGGCTTGGAGAAACCGACCGCCGGCACGATCCGGCTGGGCGGTCAGCCGGGCGGGTCCGGCCCCCAGCCCGACCACTGGCCAGGCCAGCCCCTCCGGCCGGGTCGCGCCGCCCGCCGCCGTCAGAACTGCCGCCGACTCCAGGTCGTCTTCCAAGACCCCTACGCTTCGCTCGACCCCCAGTTCACGGTCGCCCGGACCCTGGCCGAACCCCTCACCATCCATGGCCGGGGCGACACCGCCGCCCGCCGCCATCGCGTCAAAGAATTATTGACATTAGTCGACCTGCCCGAATCGTTCGCCGGCCGCTATCCGGCGGAACTGTCCGGCGGGCAGCGTCAGCGCGTCGCCATCGCCCGGGCCCTGGCCCTCGATCCGGAGGTCCTGATCTGCGACGAGGCCGTCTCCGCCCTCGATGTCCTGGTCCAAGCCCAGATCCTCGACACTCTGTCGGGACTGCGCCGACGGCTCGGCTTGTCCATGCTCTTCATCACCCACGACCTGGCCGTGGTGGCCGAAATCGCCGACACGGTCGCCGTCATCAACCGGGGCCGCATCGTCGAGACCGGCCTGGTCACGGAGGTCTTCGCCCATCCCCAAGACACCTACACCAAAGACCTGCTGGCCGCCGTCCCCGGCCAATCCCTCTTCTGACCCAGACCCGCGACCCAGACCCGCCGACCCAGAACGGAGACGCCATGACCGAGCCCCGCTCGCCCAGCCCCATCGACCAAGTGGCCGCCGACCACGTCACAGCCCTGGCCGGGCTCGACCCGGTCTTCGCCATCCACACCGGTCTGCCCGGCTCGCCCGGCCTGCCGGACTACTCGCCTGACGGTTGGGCCGCCCGGGAAGACCTGCGCCGCCGGACGCTGGCGGCCCTGCGTGGTCTCGAACCGACTGACGCCACCGACCGGATCACCCTGGCCGCCATCGAGGAACGCTTCGCCGCCGAGTCGGCCTTGCAAACGGCTGGCGAGTGGGCCGCCCAGCTCAACCCGATCACGTCGCCCCTGACCGGACTGCGGGCCATCTTCGACCTCGTGCCGACGGCCACGCTGGACGACTGGGCCGCCATCGCCACCCGCTTGGCCGACCTGCCCGACGCTCTAGCCGGCTACCGGGCCAGTCTGAGGGCGTCGGCCGACCGGGGGTTGGCCCCGGCCCGGCGTCAGGTCGAGGCGGCGCTGCGCCGGGCCGTAGCCCTGGCCGATGAAGCCACCTCCTTCTTCGTCGTCTTCGCCGCCACCGCCCGGCCGGACGGGACGGCCCCGCCGGCGGCTCTGGCGGCCGATCTCGAACGGGCGGCCGAGGCGGCCCGCCGGGCCTACGCTGACATGGCCGCTTTCCTGGCCGACGAATTGGGGCCTAGGGCGCGGTCCGACGACGCCTTCGGCCGGGACCGCTACGCCCTCTGGCTGCCTTACTTCACAGGGCTCCAACTCGACCTCGACGAGACCTACGCCTGGGGTTTGGAGGAATTGGCCCGGACGACGGCCGAGCAAGAGGCGGCGGCCCGGGCCATCGCCGGGTCCGGCGCTTCTATCGACGACGCCATCGCCGTCCTCGACCGGGATCCGGCCCGTAAACTCCTGGGCCTCGACGCTTTGCGCGACTGGGTCCAAGAGACGGCCGACCAGGCCATCGCCGCCCTCGATGGGACCCACTTCGACATCCCCGCGCCCGTCCGCCGGGTCGAGGCCCGGATCGATCCCGACCGCTCCGGCGGCGTCCATTACTCCGCGCCCAGCGACGACTTCACCCGCCCTGGCCGGGTCTGGTGGTCGGTGCCGCCCGGTCTGACCGAGTTCAACAGCTGGCGCGAGAAGACGACCGTCTACCACGAGGCCGTGCCCGGCCATCACCTCCAGAACGGGCTGACCATCCACAACCGGGCCGGGCTCAACCTCTGGCGCCGCCACGCCGCCCGTACCTCCGCCCACGGCGAGGGTTGGGCCCTGTACGCCGAGCGGCTGATGCAGGAGTTAGGCTTCGCCGACGATCCCGGCGACCGCCTCGGTCTGCTCGACGGGCAGCGGATGCGGGCCGCCCGGGTCGTGCTCGACATCGGCGTCCACCTCCGATTGCCGGCGCCGCGGCGCTGGGGCGGCGGCTCCTGGGACGCCGCTAAGGCCTGGGACTTCCTGCGCGCCAACGTGCGCTGGGACGAGGCTTTCCTCAAGGCCGAGCTCGACCGCTATCTTGGTTGGCCCGGCCAGGCGCCGAGCTACAAGATCGGCCAGCGGCGGTGGACCCAGATCCGCCAGGAGGCCCGTCTCCGGGCACAGGCCCAGGGTCAGGACTTCGACCTCAAACGTTTCCACGGCGAGGCCCTCCGACTGGGCCCCCTGCCCCTCTCCATCCTTGGCTCGGCCCTGGCCGACGCCCCGACCACCTGACACCGACCGACCCCGATCCACCGAAGGAGCACCATGCCAACCCCGTCACTTAGGCGACGACTAGTCGCTCTCACCATCGGTCTACTCACTCTGGTTCTGACCGCCTGCGGCGCGACCGACGATTCCACCGGCCCCGACGCGACAGCCGGCGGCGCCGGACTGGTTTCGATCGCCGGCACCGTGCCTGAGGGCCCGTTCTACCCCGCCGACATCACCGAATCCAACCGTGAGGTCATCGCCCGTAACATCTTCGACGGCCTGGTCAGGGTCGACACCGACGGTTCGGTCGTCTTCGAGGTGGCCGAATCGATCGAGACCGACGACGCCGTCCACTTCACCGTCGTCATCAAGCCGGGCCAGCGCTTCGCCAACGGCGAGGCCGTCACCTCGGCCAGCTTCGTCGAGGCCTGGAACTGGGGAGCCTACGGTCCCAACGCCCAGAAGTCGGCCTCCAACTACGCGCTCATCAAGGGCTACGAGGCGGTCCATCCAGCTCAGGAGGGGGCTGAGCCGACGGCCGAGACGCTGTCCGGCCTGGCCGTCGTCGACGACCGAACCTTCACGATCGAGCTGACCGCGCCGACCATCTCCTTCATCGGCCAGTTGACCGACGGCGTCTTCGTGCCTCTGCCGCAGGCTTTCTTCGACGATCCGGCCGGCTTCGCCGACCGGCCGATCGGTAACGGGCCCTACCAGTTGCGGGACAAGATCGACATCTCCGACGGCGCCTACCTCGACCTCAACCCGAATTACACGGGCACCCGCCAGCCCCAGAACGACGGCCTCTACATCCGTTTCTACACCAGTCTGGACACGGTCTACCAAGACGTCCTGGCTGACAATCTAGATGTCGGTTCTGCCTCGGGCGGAGGGCTGTTGACGGCCGCCGCCGACTTCGGCGACCGCTTCATCGCCGGGCCCGGCGGGCCGACCCAGACCCTGGCTTTCCCCTTGTGGGACGACTTCTGGGGCTCCCCGGCCGGACTCAAAGTGCGTCAGGCCATCTCCCACGCCATCGACCGCCAGGCCATCATCGACACCATCTTCGTCGGTCTGGCCGCGCCGGCCCGGGACTTCACCCAGCAGGGCCTGGACGGTTGGTCCGACGCCATCCCCGGCGTCGAAGTGCTGGACTTCGACCCCGACCTGGCCCGGCGGCTGCTGGCGGAGGCCGGTGGCTATCCCCGTGAGACGTTGACCTTCTACTACAACGCCGACGGCTCCCACAAGGAATGGGTCGAGGCGGTGGCCAACCAGGTGCGCGAGAACCTCGGCCTCAACGCCGTGCCTGGCCCCGTCACGACCTTCGCCGAGTTATTGGGGCAGATCCGCGACCACACCCTCGACGGGCCCTGGCGGGCCTCCAACATCCCGTTCAACCCGGGCCTGGACGACATGCTGGCGACCGGCTACTCGGCGGCGGCCGGATCGACCACGCAGGCCGGCTACTACTCGCAGGACTTCGAGGATCTCCTGGCCCAGGGGCGGAGCCAGACCAGCCTGGAGGCCGCCAACCAGTATTTCAACCAAGCCCAGTCGGTGCTGTTCCGCGATCTCCCGGTCATCCCGCTCTGGTACACGTACCAGACCACGATCCACGCCCGCACGGTTCAGGGGGTCGTGCTCGGGCCGATCGCCGGCACGCCTTACTACGCCATCACGAAGATCTAGGACCCGTCATGCCTGATTTACCCGACCACCCGCCTGCTGTGGCGGCGGCCCTGGCCCAGTTCCCCGTCTTCGACGGCCACAACGATCTGCCCTCCGTTCTTCGAGCGGAGGCCGGCTACGGCGTCGAGGGCCTGGACCGGCCGACGACTTACCACACCGACCTGGACCGGTTGGAGGCGGGCGGGGTCGGGGCTCAGTTCTGGTCGGCCTGGGTGCCGTCCGGTCTGCCTGAGTCCGAGGCCGTCGTGGCCACGCTGGAACAGATCGACGCCATCCACCGACTGGTGGCGGCTTACCCCGGCCGCCTCCGCTTCGCCCGCACGGCGGCCGACGTCAGGGCCGCCTGGGCCGCCGGCGAGATCGCCTCGCTGATCGGCGTCGAGGGCGGCCACTCACTGGCCGGCTCCCTGGGCGTCCTGCGTTGTCTGGCCCGACTGGGTGTGCGCTACGTCACATTGACCCACAACGACAATACGGCTTGGGCCGACTCGGCCACGGCCCCGTCGGTCCACGGCGGGCTGACCGACGAGGGACTGGCCATCGTGGCCGAACTCAACCGGATCGGCGTCCTGGTCGACCTCTCCCACACCTCGGCCGACACGCAGCGAGCCGCCCTGGCCGTCAGCGCCGCCCCGGTCATCTTCTCCCACTCGTCGGCCCACGCCGTCAACCCGCACCCGCGCAACGTTCAGGACGACGTGCTGGCGGGAGTGGCGGCCGGCGGCGGCGTCGTCCAGGTCACTTTCGTGCCCGACTTCGTCTCCCCGGCCGTGGCCGAGTGGACGACGGCGGCGCGGGCGGCGGCCGAGGCTGCGACAGAGTCCGAGGGTCCGTCGGCGCCGTCCGGGGGTGGCTTCTGGAAGCCGGCTCCTCGGCCGGGCCAGACCTACCAGGAGACCGCCGCGCGTAACCGGGCCCAAGCCGGTGAGCCGTCCTTCTTCGCCGCCCTGCGGGCGTACGAACGCGACCACCCGCGGCCCCAGGTGACGTTGGCCGACGTCGTGCCCCACGTCGAGCACATCCGCGAGGTGGCCGGGATCGACCACGTCGGCTTGGGCGGCGACTACGACGGCTACCTCTACTTCCCCGAGGGCTTGGAGGACGTCTCCGGCTACCCGCGCCTGTTGACCGCCCTGGCCGAGCGGGGCTGGTCGGCGGGAGACCTGGCCCAGTTGACCGGTGGCAACGTGTTGCGCGTCCTCCAAGCCGCTGAAGAGGCCGCGACCGACCCGATCTCGTGAGGGCGACTCGCCTGTTGAATCGGTTCGCGTCCACCTGCCGTCTCCTGTGGGACATAACCATCCACGCAGGGCTGAGGCCAGACAAGGCGATCAATCCATCCATCCACTCATCCGCCCACCCACCAAACGAAAGACATCATGACCCATCAGATTAAAAAATTAAGCTTTGTTCATATCTTCCCCATCGCCCGGGACGACCCGCGCCGCAGCTACGAGGAGTCGTTCCAGCTGGTCGAGTTCGCCGAACAGTTGGGCTACGACGCTGTCTGGATCAGACAACGCCACCTGCAGTACGCCACGCCCGGCGCGGCCGCCGTCCTGGCCGCTCTGAGCCAGCGCACGACCAAGATCGGGTTGTCCACCGCCGTCATCGTGGGCGAGTACGAGAACCCGTTCAACCTGGCCGAGAGCCTGGCCGTGGCCGACGTGCTGTCCGGCGGCCGGCTGCGCCCCGGCGTCTCGGTCCACCCGCCCCAGCCGGACAATCCCCTCAACGACGTCTTGTTCGGCCCCGGCTGGCGCGAGGACGACTTCTCGTACAACCGCATCCAGAAGCTGCTCGACTACGTCTCGGGCCGGCCCTTGCGGGACTTGTCCGACATCCACCGGCCCAACGAGCCCAGCCACGTCCCCAGCCAGCCCGACCAGGCCGAGGCCGGACAGTACCTCCAGACCTACCTGGAATCGGAGCGCCAGGAGCCCCACGCCGCCGGGCTGGACCAACGCTTCTGGTACGGCGCCGGCTCCTACCGGTCAGTCGAATGGGCGGCCCAGGCCGGGCTGCACCTCCTGGTCGACAACATCCTGTCGGCCCGCGACCTGACCGAGACGCGCTCATTCGACGAGGTCCAAGCCGACCAGTTCCAGGCCTACCGCGACCAGCTCAAGCCCGGTTTCAACGGCCAGATCGCGCTGGGCCGGGTCTGGGCCCCGACCAGCCACGCCAGTCCCGAGCGCAAGGCCAAGTTCGACGCCTTCATCGACAAGCGGACCGCCCGCACCCGAGCCCCGCGCGAGCTGGGCGGCAAGCTCCACCTCTTCCGTAAAGACACCGGTGGCTCGCTCGATCAGATCCTGGACGACCTGGGCCACGACCCGTCCTACGAGTACGCCGACGAACTGGCCATCCTGCTGCCCTTCGAGTTCGACTACGACGACTACCGCTACATCCTGGAGGAGACAGCCACGGTCATCGCCCCCGCCCTGGGCTGGTCCCCGACTCGGTGACGGCACGGGGCCGAAGCGCGGGTGGTCGAGTCGTTCATCACCTTACCCAGCTCAGATCTCCGAATGCTGTCTGCGGGCTGTGGCTCCGAGTTCAAGTGGCGATTTCGTGGGAGTACGCACGATTTTTGCTAGTAAAAACGTGAACTGACGCACAAAATCGCCACTAAAGCGGTCGCTGGCGGCTATTGGGATCAGTCCAGACGAGCTTCACGGACGTTCCGCTGTATGCGGTCGAGACGATCCCCGGGGAACCGCCGCTTGACTGGCCAGTCCGTCCCGCCCGACTTTCTGATTCATAGGCCGGACCGGAGGTCGCCGGTCAGGTCAGGCGGCGGAAATCGTAGGCGGCGCACTGGGGGTCGACGGTCAAGAACACGAGGTCCTCGGCGATCGCCTGCGCGATCAGCATCCGGTCGAACGGGTCGCGGTGATGCAGCGGCAAGCCGTTCAAGACCATCGCATGGCGGTGGGTGAAGTCGAGTTCGTCAAAGCCGAGGCGGGCGATGTCGCCGCCTATCTCACCGTAGACCTCGAGCTTGCCGACCGCACGTTTGACTGCGATCTCGGCGGAACTGACGGACGAGACGTACTTGACGTTGCCGGGCTCGGCGATGGCGCCACGGAAACGTTCCGGCAGTCTGGGATGGTCGAGGCGCACCCACAGGTACACGTGGGTGTCGAGCAGGAGTCTCACGAACCGTACCAGTCAAGCTCGTCTTGGCTGCTCCACTCGTCGAAATCATCGGGGAGGCGGACCCGGCCGCGCAGGTCTCCGAAGACTACGGGCCTGGGCCGCACCACGATGGGCCCCAGTTGGGCTACGGGCTTGCCGTTGCGGGCCAGGACGAGGGTCTCGCCCGCCTCCGCCCGGCTGAGCAACCGGCTGAACGAGGACTTGGCCTCGTACACGTTCACCGTGGTCATAAGCTTAGGCTAGTTTCCCTGGCCAGGTCTGGTCAAGGCGGATGTGCGGCTCAATCGTCTGTGCTCCTGACGCGACTAGGTCGCGTCAGTCGTCTGTGTTCATGACGCGAACGGGTCGCGTCATTCGACAGACTCAATCGCCTCGGCGGTGAGTGCGAGCGCTCACCGCTCTCGGCTCAATCGTCTGTGCCCTCGACGGGATTCGAACCCGTACCGCAGCGGGTTTAAGCCGCCTGCCTCTACCGTTGGGCCACGAGGGCGGCCCGGCGCGTCCAGAGGAACTGGTCGGACCCTTCCCTGACACACCACTAGAAGACTAACGGAGGTCAGGGGCTGAGCGCTCCGCGCTGAAACAGTGGTCGAAACTATCGCTCGTGACCACCCCTGCCGCCGAGCGGAGGCCTGCGACCAGTCGGCCGCCGAAATAGTGGTCGAAACCGACCGTTCGCGTGACGCGGAGCCCGGACCTATCACCACTAACTTATGGCGGGGACGGGTGGTTTGAATCGCTTCAGGCGTAGGGCGTTGGTTAGGACGGAGACTGAGCTCAGGCTCATGGCGGCGGCGGCGAAGATGGGGTTGAGCAGGGGGCCGCCGAAGGCGTAGAGCAGGCCGGCCGCGATCGGGATGCCGACGACGTTGTAGCCGAAGGCCCAGACCAGGTTCTGCTTGATGTTGCGGATGGTGCGTTTGCTCAAGGCGATGGCGGTCGGCACGTCCATCAGGTCGGAGCGCATCAAGACGATGTCGGCCGACTCGATGGCGACGTCGGCCCCGGAACCGATGGCGACGCCGACGTCGGCTTGGACTAGGGCGGGGGAGTCGTTGATGCCGTCGCCCACCATGGCGACCTTGTGCCCGGCCTGCTGCAGCTTGACCACTTCAGCTGCCTTGTCCTGGGGCAGGACCTCGGCCAGGACCCGGTCGAGGCCGACTTGGCGGGCGATGTGGGCGGCCGTCTTGGCGTGGTCGCCGGTCACCATAGCCACTTCCAGGCCCATGGCGTGGAGGGCCGCCACGGCCGCTCGGCTGGATGCTTTGACCACGTCCGCCACCGCCACGACACCGATCAGACGGCTGTCGCGGGCGATCAGCATCGGCGTCTTGCCAGCCTCGGCCAGCTCGTCCGCCACCGGCTCCAGTCCGGCCAGATCGACCGACCGTTCCTCCATCAGGCGGCGGTTGCCGGCCAATACGGTCTGTCCGTCGCAGCGCGCCTCGACGCCGCGACCGGTGATCGACTCGAACCACTCCACAGTCGGTTCGACCACCCCACGGGCCGTCGCCTCGGCCACGATGGCCTGTCCCAGGGGGTGCTCCGAGCCGCGCTCGGCCGCCGCCGCCCAGGCCAGCAACTCCGCCTGGTCCGGCGACAGGCTGGCCAGCGGTGAGTCGGTGCCATCTCCAGCGGCGCTGGGGCGGGGCGATTCGTCTAATTCGTCCGATGGTTCGGCCACTGGCGGGTCTGAGCGGTCGCTGGCGCTGGTGAGCTGGGGCGACTGGTCCTGGGCCAGTGACGGGCTGGCCACCAGGTCGGTCACCCGGGGCTGGCCCTCGGTGATGGTGCCGGTCTTGTCCAAGACCACGATGTCGACCTGGTGGGCGGTCTCCAAGGCCTGGCCGCCCTTGATCAAGATGCCGTGCTCAGCCCCCTGGCCGGTGCCGACCATGATGGCGGTCGGCGTGGCCAGGCCGAGGGCGCAGGGGCAGGCGATGACCAGGACGGAGATGAAGATGGTGAGGGCGAAACGGATGTCGCCGCCGCTGGCGACACCCCAGATCAGCCCGGCCACGACCGCCACGGCGCAGACCACGGGCACGAAGTACCCAGCCACTTGGTCGGCCAACTGGGCGATCGGAGCCTTCGACCCCTGCGCCTCCTCGACCAGGGCGATGATACGGGCCAAGGCGGTGTCGCGGCCGATCTTCTCGGCTCGGAACTGGATCGTGCCGGTGCTGTTGAGGCTGGCGGCGTAGACCGGGTCGCCGGCTTGCTTGTCCACCGGCAGGCTCTCGCCCGTCAGCATCGACTCGTCGACCGCGCTGTGACCGCCGATGACCGAGCCGTCGACCGGCACCTGGGCCCCCGGCCGGACCACGATGACGTCGCCGACCTCGACCTGCTCGATCGGGATCTCCCGCTCGACCCCGTCCACCACCACGCAGGCGGTCTTCGGCGCCAGGCCGGTCAGCTTGCGCACCGCCTCCGAGGTGCGGCCCTTGGTGACCGCCTCCAGGGCCTTGCCCAGCATGATCAAGGTCAAGATGACCCCGGCCGTCTCGTAGTACAACGACTCCACCGCCATGGTCTGGCCGCTGGCGATCTGGATCGTGTTGTAGCCGCTGTAGATCAGGGCGGCGCTGGTGCCGATGGCGATCAGGGAGTCCATGTTGGGGCTGGTCTGGAACAAGGCCTTGAAGCCGACGCTGTAGAAACGGTGGCCCAAGCCGACCACGGGGACGACCAGACCCAGCTCGACCAAGGCGTAGGTCAAGGGGTGCTCCATCGGCTGGAGCCAACCGGGCAGGGGCAGCCCGCCCAGCATCGGGGCCATGGCGACGTAGAGCAGGGGCGAGGCGCAGACGGCGGCCAGGGCCAGCCTGATCCACATCATCTTGATGGCCCGGGCCTGGCGCTCCCGCTCGGCCGCCACGGCGTCCGGCCGCTCCAACTCCAAGGCCTCGTAGCCGGCCTTCTCGATGGCCGCTTTGATGGCGCTGAGGCGGACGGTCTGGGGCTGGTAGGACACGGTGGCCCGTTCCGTGGCCAGGTTGACCGAGGCCGAGACCACCCCGTCCAACTTGCCGACGGCCTTCTCCACCCGCTTGACGCAGGCGGCGCAGGTCATGCCGCCGATCGGAATGGTGGCCTGCTGGGCGGCCGGACGCTCGATCAGGTCGGTTGGGGCGGTCATTGGGCGGTACTCCTTCTCACAGTGATGTTAACCCGCTAGGGGCGGGTGGGGGAGAGGTCTCGGGGGACTGGTCGGCCAGGTGGTCGGTCCGGTCGGCCCCGGCGTTCAGGCCGATCAGGCCGTTCAGCCCGGTCCGGTCGGCCCCGGCGTTCGGTCGGTCGGCCCTGGAATCGTACGAGGCGTCGTTAGTGGAGTCGGAGGGGGAGAGGCCCGTCCGGCGGCTCGGATCGGGCCCGACGGCGCTCGGCGGCTCGGACGCGGAGCCGTCCGAGGCATCGGCTGCGGAATCGTACGAGAAGTCACTAGTGGAGTCGTACGGGTCTGGTCGCCCCGGCCGGTTCAGACCGGCCAAGACGGCGACGGCCACGACCGCCAGCCCGACCAGCAGACAGGTCAGCCCGATCGTGCTCAGCCCGCTCAGCCCGCCCAGGCCGTGGCAGCCGGGCATCAGCGCGGCCCCTCGGTCGGTTCGGTCGGCGCGCTCGGCGAGGCCGTCGGCGTCCAGCCCTCAGGTGGGGCCACGACGTGGAACCAGGCCCGGTACATGCCCATCGAGCAGGTGTAGGCGATGTCGCCCGGCTGGTCGATGGTGAACTCGACGGTCGAGGTCTGGCCTGGTTGGAGCACCAGCCTGTTCAGGCCGAAGGGTCTCAGGTCGAGGGCGGAGGCGCAGCCCAGTGAGGTCGACTTGATCTGCCAGCGCACCGGCGCTCCGGCGTAGATGGTGGTGCGCTGGGGGGAGTAGCCGTTGAAGTTCTGCTCCGTCGACACGACCTGGTAGCCGTCCTGGACCGTCACATTGGCGCTCAGGCCGGCGTCGGCCGGGCTGCTGGCGTCGAAGCCGGTGGGCAGCAGAGCGGCCACGGCGTTGCTGCCGTTCAAGATGGCGAAGGCCAAGACCACGACGCCCAACAGGCGGTAGACCCGTTGGGCCGTCCGACCCCGGGCCAGGGAGGCCAGCGCGCCGGCCGACAGTAGCCCGGGGGCGGTGCCGAGGGCGAACAGGCCCATGACCAGACCGGCTTGGAGCGGCTGGCCGGTGGCGGCGGCGTAGACCTGGACCGCCTGGGTGAAACCGCAGGGCAGGAAGAAGCTGGCCGCGCCCCAGCCGGCCGCCCGCCAGTCGCTGTAAGGACGGTCTTGACCGGCTTCGCCGCGTTCCGTCAGGGCCTGGCCCAGCCGACCGGGCAGCCGCAGGGTGTTCAGGCCCAGCCGGGGGGAGGCCCCGCTCAAGGACAACCCCAGCAGGCCCATCACGACGGCCGCCGCCAGCATCAACCAGGAGGTCAGACCGGCCGTCAGCCGGAACAGCTGGCCGACCCAGCCCAGCGCGGCCCCCAACAGGCTGAAGCCGACCAGCCGGCCCAGGTTGAACCAGACCTGAGGCATGATACGTTGTCTGGTGCTGGCTTGGGGGTGGGCGGCCCCGTAACGGGCCGACAAGGAGATGACCAAGCCGCCGGTCAAGGCCATGCAGGTCGACAAGCTGGCGGCCACCCCCAAGACTAAGACCATGGCCAGATCGCCGTCGACGAAACCGGAGGACAAAGCGGAGACCCGGTCGATCAAACCGGTGGCGGTCAGAACCAGGGCCAGCAAGGCGATCAGGGCGACGCCGAGGGCGATGTCACGCCAGACGGCCGGGTCCCGGTTGAGCCAGGGCGGGCCGTCCTGGGCCACCTTGTAGCCGGCCTTCTCGACCGCCTGACGAATTCGCTCCTCGCTCACCGGGGCGCTGAGATAGAGCGTGGCGGAGCCCCGGCGGGCCGACACCGTGACCCGTTCCACCCCCTCCAAGCGGCGCAATTGCCGCCCCACCCGGGTCTCGCAGGCGCCACAGGTCATGCCCTTGATGGCGACTTGGCTTTGACTCAGCCGGTTGGCGCTGCGCTTGCTCACAGTGGTGACTCTAGGGCGGCTCGATCAAGGATCGGTCCGGTTCAGTTCAAGGAACGATCAAGACGGCCCGGCCGGCAGCAGCAGGCTGAAGGCGGCGCCTCGCCCCGGCCCGGCTGAGCGCGCCGTCAGGTCGCCGTCCAAGGACTGGGCCAGCCGGCGGGCGATGGTCAGACCGAGGCCGTGCCGCTGACCGCCGCTGCGGGCCGGATCGCCACTGTAGAAGCGGTCGAAGGCCCGGCTCAGGGCCTCCTCGTCCAAGCCCTCGCCGCTGTCGGCCACGATCAATTCGACGCGGTCGCCCAGTCGGGCCCCCCGGATCTCGACTAGCCCGCCGGCCGGGGTGTGGCGCAAGGCGTTGGACAACAGATTGGATAAAATCTGGGCCACCCGGTCGTCGTCCGCCCAAGCCGTCGTCACCCCCTCGCCCGAGACCGCGACCAGGCGCACGCCAGCCTCGTCGAAGAGAGGCTGGAATTGGCTGGCCACCCGCTCGGTCAGGTCGGCCAGGTCGATCGGCCCGGTCACCGCCGCCGCTCCGGGGTCCTCGATGTCGTTCAGGCGGGCGATGTCGTCGGTCAGGCGCAGGATACGTTGGGTCGGCTCGCGCAGAGTCCGCCAAGCCTCCGGCCCGGGGGCCATGACCTGGTCGTCCAAGGCGTCCACCACCGCCACGATGACCGACAAGGGGGTTCTGATCTCGTGTCTGAGGTCGGCCAGCAGGTCGCGCCGGGAACGTTCGACTCGTTCCAGTTGGGCCGCCATGGCGTTGACGGCTTGGCGCAAGTGTTCGAACTGAGGCCCCAGACCGGACGGCGGCAGGCGGACGCTGTGGTCGCCGTGGCTGAGTTTGACGGTGGCCTCGGAGGCCGCCACCAGCCAGCGCTGAGTCCGCCGGGCCGTCAGATAGGCCACCAGCCAGCCCACCGCCAGAGCCACCACCACGCCGGCCGCCAGGGCCAGGCCCAGGGCGGCGGTGAAGGCCTGGCCGACGTGCTCGACGATGACCGGATCGGTGATACCGGCCTGGGCGATGTGGTCGCGGAACTGGAGCGGGCCGATCAGCAAGGCGACCAGGCCGCAGACGGCCTCGACCAGAACGGCGGCGGCCAAGACGGTGAAGAAAGTTCGTTTGTCAATGCCCCAGGACTGGTGGGGCCGGGCCGGGCTCATTCGGCCAGTCCGTAGCCGACGCCGCGGACGGTGCGGATGACCGGACGGTCGGTCCAGGCGGCTAGCTTGGCCCGGATGTTGCCGACGTGGACGTCGATCGAATGCTCCACCGCGACCAGGCCGAGCCGGTCGAGCAATTGCCGCCGGCCCCAAGCCGAATGAGGTTTACGCAGCATGATGGCGATCAGGTCGAACTCGGTCGGGGTCAACTCCAACTCGTGCCCCGACCACCAGACCCGACGCGACTCCGGGTCGAGCCGCCAATCCCGCCAAATCAGCTCGGGGCGGCCCGGCTCCGTCGCTGGGACGGTCCCAGGGCCGACCGGGTCCCGGCGCAGACGGGCTTTGACCCGGGCCATCAGTTCGAAGGGCCGGACTGGTTTGACCATGTAGTCGTCCGCCCCGGCCATCAAACCGGCCACCGCCTCGGGCTCCTCGCCCCGGGCCGTCAGCATCAGAATCTGGGCCGAGGAGAAGGACCGGACCTGACGGCAGACCTCGTAACCGTCGAAGCCCGGCAGCATGACGTCCAAGATGATGACCTGAGGGTTCAAGCGACGGGCCGAGGCGACGGCGGTCGGACCGTCGTGGGCCAGGGCCACCCGCCAGCCCTCGCGCTCGCAATACGAGGCCACGACCCGGGCCAGGGCCGCCTCGTCGTCCACGATCAAGACCAAGGGGGCTTCCATGGTCCCATTATGGCCGACCGCTTCGGGCTCGTCTCGGCCGCTCGACGGCTCTCCAAGGGGTCGGATCCAGATCGATAGACTGGCCGCCTCCGGCGGTCAGCCGCAGCCGCCCCCTGACTCGCTCCAGCGGTCAGGTCTCCTCGATTGGAGCACCATGTCAACTTTGACTTTCAACGACGGTCACACCATTCCCCGCCTCGGCCTGGGCACTTACCGCACCCCGGACTCGCTGGTCGCCCGGATCGTGGCCGAAGCCCTCCAGCTGGGTTACCGCCACATCGACACCGCCAGCGCCTATCAGAACGAGGTCGGCGTCGGGCAGGGCTTGGAGCGGGCCGGCCTGCCCCGTCAGGAGGTCTTCGTCACCACCAAGCTGTGGCGGACCGACATGGACGACCCCGCAGCCGCCCTGCAGGACTCCTTGAAACGGCTCGGCTTGGACTACGTCGACCTCTACTTGATCCACTGGCCGATGCCGACTCAGGGCGTCTACCCTCAGACCTGGCTCAAGCTAGTCGAACTGCGCGACCGGGGCCTGGTCCGGAGCGTCGGGGTGTCTAATTTCCACACCGCCTACCTCGACGTCCTAGCCGAGGTCTCGGACACCGTGCCGGTCGTCAACCAGGTCGAGCTGCACCCCAGCTTCAGCAATGCCCAGGTGGCGGAGTACTGCCAGGCCCGCCAGATCGCGATCGAGTCTTGGGCCCCCTTGGGCAAGGCCCAAGACCTGGAACAGCCGACCGTCCAGCGCATCGCCCAACGTATCGGCGCCACGCCGGCCCAGGTCGTGATCGCCTGGCATCTGGCCAAGGGTTACATCTGCATGCCCAAGACTGTCTCCGTCGACCGGCTGAAGGAGAACTACGAGGCCCAGCAGGTCGAGCTGTCGGACCAGGACGTGGCCGACATCGATCGGCTCGACACCGGCCAGCGCATCGGCGGCGACCCCGCCACCCACGGGGCTTGAGTCCAAGCGGCAAGCCGGTCTCGCTTAGCCGAGCCGGCGTCGCTCTGATTCCGCCTGATTCCGCCCACGGGCCCTGACGCCGACGAGGCCTGAGTTAAGCCGGGCGCGGGTCGCGTCGGCGCTCGGCTGGCAGCTGTCTGACGCCAGTGGAACCGGTTCCACTGTGGAGTCGGTCGTCTGGAACAATGGTGCGTCGTGCGAGCCTACCTAGAGGTCCTGGCCCTGCCGGGCGCCAAGCGCTTCTGCGGGGCCGGTCTGATCACCCGGTTCGCCAACTCCATGGTCGGTATCGCCGTCACCCTGCTGGTGTCCGGGCTCTACTCGGAGTACGCCCTGGCCGGGCAGGTGGTGGCCGCCATGACCATCGCCGGGGCGGTCTGCGCCCCCTTGGTGGCCGGTCTGATCGACCGCTTGGGCCAGGCCCGGGTGGGCCGTCCCTTGATCGGGTTGTACGTCGTGGCCGCGCTGGCTTTGATCCTGGCCGCCAGCTGGCGCCTGCCCGGCCCAGCGCTGTGCGCGATCGCCGCCGTCATGGGCGTGACCGTCTTCCGGGTCGGGGCCATGGTGCGGGCCCGCTGGACCCACCTGCTGGGCGCCACCCCGGCCCTGCAACCGGCCTACGCCCTGGAGTCGATGTTCGACGACGTCGCCTTCGTGCTCGGTCCCACCATCGCCACCGCCGTGGCCACCTGGGCCTGGCCCGGGGTGGGGGTGGTGCCGCAAGCCGGCGTCGGTCTGATCGTCTTGGTCCTGCTGGGCGGCGGCCTGTCCTTCCTGGGGCAACGTCAGACCGAGCCGCCGGTCCGGCGGCGGGCCCCCGGCCAGCCCCGGCCCGGCTCGGTCATCGCCCGGCCCGGGGTGCTGGTGGTGGCTCTGGCCTTCATCGGCGTCGGCGTCCAATTCGGTTCCAACGGCATCGCCATGGTGGCGGTCTGCGAGGAGCTGGGCGCCAAGTGGGCGGCCGCCCCGATCATGGCCATCGGCTCGACCGCCTCCATGCTGGGGGCGCTGTGGTATGGCTCCCACGCCTGGCGTAAACCGCTGGCCGAGCGTTTCGTGATCGGCATCGTGCTGGTGGCCGGCCCGGCCGTCCTCTTCCTGCTGGCCCACCAGTTCTGGTCCTTGGCCATCGTCTCGGCCCTGTCCGGCCTGGCCATCTCGCCCACCTTCATCACCGGCAACTCCTTAGTGGCCCGCTTGGTGCCGGCCTCCGGCCTGACCGAGGGCCTGACCTGGATCGACGTGGCCTTGTCCATCGGCTTGGCCCTGGGCTCGGCCGCCTCCGGCTGGATGATCGACCACTACGGCCCCCACACCGGCTACTGGGTGCTGTCGGCCGGCGCCGTCCTCGCCATGCTGATCGTGCTGGCCAGCTCCCGTAATCTGACCCGCCAGGTCGGACGGGTCTCCCAGAGCGGGGGAAACTAGTGTCGTGTTAGGGAGATGGTTGATAGGCGAGCATGGGTCAGGTGGGGTGTCTGGCCAGGCGGAGGGTCGTCTGAACACTGGACGTGTTCAGACGGGCCCGACAACGCCGCCAGAGGCCCCATCTGACCCAGCGCAGCGTCAGACATTTCCCTAACACAACACTAGTTCGGGGCCGACAGCAGGCTGCTCAGCAGCAGGCCCTTCGACTGCTCGGTGAAAGAGTCGTCGATGTACTGGTTGATACCCGCTGTCAGTTGCTTGCGGTAGGGGTGGTCGACCCAACCTTGGTAGTCGTCGCGGTCGCGCCACAGCGCGGTCACCAGCAGGCGGTCGGGCTGGTCGGGCAGGGGGTAGATCTCGGTCGAGACGCAGCCGGCCAGCCGCACCGCCATGCCCAGCGAGTCGACCTCCTTGTACCACTCGATCAAGGCCTCGGTCTGGCCCGGTTTGACGTTCAGGTAGAGCAATGAACGGTACAACGTCTTCTCCTCGTCGGATCGGGGTGGCGGCTGGACGGTCCACCACCGTTGGATGGACCTTACGCCAATCCGGCGACGGCCGCCGGGCCGGGACCGGAAGGGTCAAGCGTCGGCGGCGCCCGGCAGCACCCCGGCGGCAGTCAGCATCTCAGTCAGTTCCTCTTGGCTCAGGCCCCGGCCCGCTGCCAAGTCGGCCAGGCCGTCTCTGATCTCTTGGGCGAGGACGGAGTCAGCGTTGATCGTCAGCGCAGTCTTGGGGGCGGTCACTGAGGCGGCCGGTTGGTCGGCCAGCCAGGCGGCGATGGCGGTGGTGACGGGGATGGCCAGGACCAAGCCGATCGAGGCCACCAGAATGCCGACCAACTCCTGGGCGATGTCGTTGAAGGTCAGCAGGTCGCCCAGCCGGTGGTCGTAGGTGGCGGCCAGAGTCAAGACGCCCAAGGCTCCGCCGACGTAGGCGAAAGCGATGGTGTACACCGTCGACGCGATGTGGTCGCGGCCGATTCGCATGGCCCGGGTGAAAAGGTCGCGCCTGGTGGCGGTGGGGGCGGCGGCGCGCAACTCCCAGACGGCTGAGGCCTGGGTGATGGTGACGTCGTTGAGGACGCCGACGCCGGCCAGGACCAGGCCGCAGAGCAGGACGCCGCGGGGGTCCAGGCCGGGCACGGTGTTGGCCAGGTGGGCCATGTTCTCGTCCGTGCTGGGGATCAGATTGGCCCCGGGGATGGCCCAGCGGGCCAGGCCGGCCACGATGGCGACCCCGGCGAAGGTGCCGAGCAGGGCGGTGGTCGATTTGACCGAGACGCCGTGGGCTAGGTACACGACCAGGAAGAGGACGGCGCTGGCCGTCACCAGAGCCAACGCCAGGGGGTCGCGACCGGCCATCAGGGCGGGCAGCAAGAAGAACCAGATCAAAGCCAGAGCGGCCACCAGGCCGACCAGGGCGGCCAGTCCCTTGAGCCGGGCCACCGCCAACACCACGACGGCGAAGCCGATGGCCAACAGCCACATCGGCCGGGAGCGCTCGAAGTCGACGAAGAGATACGGGCTGCCGCTGGCGGCCGCCTCCGGCAGGTACATCAGCCGCAGCCGGTCGCCCGGGTCGAAGCTGTCCAGGGGCACGTCCGGGTTGGGCATGACGCTGACGATCAGCCCACTGCCGTCCAGCTTGACCTCGACCTGGTCCCTGTCCCGCTCGGGATGCACCGCCGTGACCTGGCCGAAGGCGTAGCTGGCTCCGTTGTAGAGGTAGGGCGTCGGCGCCGGCCGCTGGTCGGCGCTGGGCCAGAGCAGGACCAGGCCGACCAAGGTGGGCAGCAGCAGCCCGGCCATCAGAACGGTCAACCACAAACGGCTGCGGCGGCTGGCCGGCGCGCTAGCGGCGCCGGGCGTGTGGGTGTGCATGACGGTCAGGCTAGTGCCGCGGACCCCGATTGGATGGCGCTATGGCCGCGCGCCGGAGCGGGCGTCGGGCGCCTCTCCTCCGCCTGGCCGGGCGTCCCGCCCATCCCACCCAGGCCTCAGCCGAGGGGACACGGCGCAGACCTGACTGAGCGGTTGGGGTCGGAGGTCTCAGTCGTCCTCCATCCGGTAGCCCAATCCACGGACGGTGAGCAGACGGCGGGGGTGGGCCGGGTCGGGCTCAATCTTGGCTCGTAGCCGACGGATGTGCACGTCCAAGGTCTTGGTGTCGCCGACGTAGTCCGAGCCCCAGACCCGGTCGACCAATTGGCGTCGGGTCAGGGCCCGGCCGGCGTTGCGCAAGAGCAATTCCAGGAGCTGGAACTCTTTCAGGGGCAAGGTCACTTCGACGCCGTCGACGGTGGCGCGGTGGCGTTCCACGTCCAAGCTGACGCCGCAGGCGGTCAGCGGTTCAGGATCGGGCGCGGCGGTGGCGCGAGGGCGGCCCCGGCGGATGGCCGAGCGCACCCGGGCCAGCAGCTCGGGGGTGGAGAAGGGCTTGGTGACGTAGTCGTCGGCCCCCAGCTCCAGCCCCAAGACGATGTCGGCTTCGGCGTTCTTGGCCGTCAGGATCAGGATCGGCACATCCGACTGGCGCCGCACGCGGCGGCAGACCTCGGCCCCGTCCACGCCGGGCAGCATGAGGTCGAGCAAGATGACGTCGGGCTGGCGCTGGGCGAAGGCGTCGAGGGCGGCCGGACCGTCGGCGGCGGCGCGCACGTCGTGGCCCTCCCGGCGCAACAGGTAGGCCAGGGCCTCACGGAGGGTGTCGTCGTCCTCGACCAGTAAGACATCGCTCAATTGTCGGTCTCCTGCTCCGGATCTGGTGTCGGCGCGGATCGGGCCGGATCGCTGGCCGCCAGCGGCAAGGTGACGGTGAAGGTCGATCCCAGGCCGGGGCGCGAGCGCACGCTGACGGTGCCGCTGTGGCCGAGGGCGATGTTCTTGACGATGGCCAAGCCCAGGCCGGTGCCGCCGGTCCGGCGCGAGCGGGCCCGGTCGGAGCGATAGAAGCGTTCGAAGATACGGGCTTGGTCGCCGGGGTCGATGCCGATGCCATAGTCGGCCACCGCGATGGCCCCCTGGCCCAAGGCCTGGTCGACGGTCAGGCTGACCTCGATCCTAGAACCGCGCGCTGAATAACTGACGGCGTTGTCGAGCAGGTTGTCCACCGCTGTGACCAAGGCGGAGGGGTCGCCCATGACTTCGACCGGTCCGACCGCCGTGATGACGTCGATGGTGATGTCTTCGGACTGGGCCCGGGTGGCCTCGTGCTGGCAGGCCTCGGCCACCACGTCGGCCAGGTCGACCAGGGTGAAACGCTCGGTGTTGCGGTCCTGAGCCACGGCCAGGGCCAGGATGTCCTCGATCAGGCGGCCCATGCGTTCCGCCTCGACCTTGAGCCGGCCGGAGAAGCGTTCCACCGCCGCTGGGTCGTCCTTGGCCACGTCGAGGGTCTCGGCGATGACTTGGACCGCCGCCACCGGCGTGCGCAACTCGTGGCCGATGTTCGATATCAGCTCGTGCCGGACCTGTTCGGTGCGCATGGTGGCGGTCAAGTCGGTCACGGTCAGTAGGACGCAACGCCCGGCCAGCTTGGTGGCGGAGACCTCGGCCTGCTCGATCGGGCCTAGATCGGTGAACTTCTGGTGGTGGACGATGGCTTGGCCCTGACGCCAGGCCGCTCGGGCCAACTGGACCAACTTGGGATGGGTCAGGACCTGCCCCATCACGATGGGCAGGTCATGCGCCTCGGGCGACTGATAGACCACCTGGAAATTGGGCGTCACCACCACCGAATGGCCGCCGAAGGCGCGAATCGCTTCCAGCGCCCGTCTCGGCACCGGCGACCTCTTCTTCGTGCCCATCGTTCTCAGTCTAGGCTGCACGGCGCCTCTCCTTCGAATGGTCGGTCGTCGGTCGGTCGGCCGGCTGGTCGCGCCTCAGCCGAACTTGCCGGCGATGTAGTCACAGGTGGCCGTCTGGGTCGGAGCGTTGAACAGGCTGACGGTCGAGCCGTGTTCGATCAGACGACCGGGCTGGCCGGCCCGATCGACCGACATGAAGGCGGTCTGATCGGAGACGCGGGCGGCTTGGGCCAGATTGTGCGTCACCACCACCACCGTGTAATCCGACTTCAGCGTCACCATCAGCTCTTCGATGGCCGCCGTCGAAGCCGGGTCGAGGGCGGAGCAGGGCTCGTCCATCAGCAGCACCTCCGGCTGGACGGCGATGGCGCGGGCGATGCAGAGGCGCTGCTGTTGGCCGCCGGACAAGCCGGCGCCGGACTTCTTCAAGCGGTCCTTGGTCTCCTGCCACAGGTTGGCCGCTTTGAGCGACCGCTCCACCACTTGCTCGGCCTGTTTCGGAGCCAGCCGGCGGCCGCGTAGCTTGACTCCGGCCAGGACGTTCTCGCTGATCGACATGGTGGGGAAGGGATTGGCCCGCTGGAAAACCATGCCGACCCGGCTCCTGACCTCGACCGGATCGCTGCCCGGTCCCAAGACGTCCTGGCCGTTCAGGCGCACGTCACCGGTCACGCGGGCCCCCGGGATGGTCTCGTGCAGCCGGTTGATGGTCCTCAGCAGAGTGGACTTGCCACAGCCGGAGGGGCCGATCAGAGCGGTGATGGAACACGGCTCGATGTTGAGGCTGACGTCGGCCACAGCCTGGAAGGCGCCGTAGTAGGCGCTGACTCGGTCGAGTTGGAGATGGCTCATGTCAATGCTCCTTACGGGTGGCCCAGCGGGCGCTCAGCCGGGCGGTCAAGTGCAGGGCCAGGACCAGGGCGACCAGCACTAGGGCGGCGGTCCAGGCGCGGGCGTCGTAGGCGGCGGCCTGGACCCCCTTGTTCTGCCACTGGGAGTAGATGTAGACGGGTAGGGAGGCCATCCGGCCGTCCAGCAGATTCAGGTTCATGGAGTCGGTGAAGCCGGCCACCAGCAGCAGCGGGGCCGTTTCGCCGACCACGCGCGAGACCCCCAGCAGGACGCCGGAGATCACGCCCGGCCGGGCCGTCGGCAGGATCACGCTGGTGACGCAGCGCCACTGCGGCGCGCCCAGGGCCAGGGCGCCTTCGCGTAATTCGCCCGGCACCCGGGCTAAGACTTCCTCGCAGGCGCTCTCCACCACCGGTGTCATGATGACGGCCAGGGCGATGGCGCCGGCTAAGCCGCTGCGGTAACCCGGCCCGGCCACTAAAGCGATCAAGGCGTAGACGAAGAGGCCGGCCACGATGGAGGGGATGCCGGCGGTGACCCCGACCACGGCTCGGACCGCTCGGGCCAGGCCGCTGGTCAGGGCCGAGCGGCTGCGGTCGGCGCACTCGACCAGCCAGAGGGCGGTGCCCAGCCCGACGGGGGCGGCCAAGGCGGTGGCCGCCAGAGTTATTAGAACGCTGCCCCAGATGGCGTGCAGGGCGCCGCCGCCGACCCCGGCCACGCCGCGCATGGACTGGTTGAAGAAGGTCGGATCGAGGCGGGCCAGACCGTGGCTGACGGTGGTCCAAAGCAGTGAGACCAAGGGCACAGCGGCGATCAGGGCGCAGGCGGCCAGGGCGGCCGTCATGGCGCGGTCCTTGATCCGGCGGCGGCGCTGGCGGCGGGTCGACGCCAGCGGCTGGGACGACCGCCAAAGCGCTTGGGCCCGGCCGGGGGCGAGGCTAGATCCGGTCGAGCCGGTCACGGGTGAATCCACTTCGATCAGGTCGAGGCCGGTCATGTCGTGCCTCCCTTGGGTCGGACCAGGGTGCGGGCCAGGCTGTTGATGAGGAAGGTCAAGGCGAATAGGACCAGCCCCAACCAGATCAGGGCGTTGGTCTCCAGGCCGTGCGCCTCGGGGAAGTTCTGGGCGATGAAGCTGGCCACCGTGCCGGGATTCTCCGACCGCAGCAGGTGGAAGGAGATCAGGAAGGGGGTGGGCGACAGCACCATGGCCACCGCCATGGTCTCGCCCAAGGCCCGGCCCAAAGCCAGCATGACGCCGGCGGTGATGCCGGAGCGGGCTTGAGGCAAGACGACTAGGCGGATCATCTCCCAGCGCGTCGCTCCCAGGGCCAGGGCTCCCTCGATCAGGTTGGAGGGGACCAAGCGGATGACCTCGCGTGACAGGGAGGCCACCAGGGGCAGGACCATGACGGCCAGCACCATGGCCGCCGTCAGGACCGTCCGGCCGGTGGCCGAGGCCGGCCCGGCTAGGAAGGGGATCCAACCCAGCCGGTCGGCCACCCAAGCGTAGGCCGGTGCCACCAGCGGCGCCAGCACGGTCAGGCCCCAGAGGCCGTAGACGACCGACGGCACCGCCGCCAAGATGTCGATGGAGGCTCCCAACCAGCCACCCAACCGCCGGCGGGCGATCAGGACGCTGAAGAGGGCGATGCCGACGCCGACCGGGGCGGCCACCGCCAGGGCCAGGCCGGAGACCCAAGCCGAGCCGAACAACAGGGGCCAGGTCAAGGCCCAGATGTCCGGGGCCTGGGCCGGCAGATCGGTGGCGTCGCCGGCCACGGCCGGGGCGCCCTCCAGAGCCAGGAAGGCCATCACCGAGCCCAGGGCCAGCACCGTGGTGACGGCGGCGGCCAGGGTCAGGCCCCGCCAACCGATGTCACCCAAGTTACGGCCCGGCCGGCCGGCCCGAGCGGACCGTTGGACGGGCTGATCCGCTCGGGCGGCCGAGTCCGATCGATCGGGCCGGGCCGCCCGATCGGACTGGGTTGACGGACCCAGCTGGACCGGCTGCTCCGACTGTTCCGCTGGCTTGGGTGGGACTCCCCGGGCGGCCGGCTGGGCGTCGGCTGCCCGGGAGGCGTCCACCGGATCGGCCACCCGGTCGGCCGTCAAGAGCTGGGACAGGTCGTCCGGGGCGCGCTCCTCTAGCTCGACCGGCAGTAGTTGGTCAGCGAATGCTGTCAACTGCCTCGCCCACTCTCGCGGCCAGGGTCGGGTCGCTGCCCAAGGCGGCCGAGCCGGCGTTGGCGGCGGCCGCCTCTTGCCCGCTGGCGCTGACCGCCCAAGCCAAGTAGGCCTTGACGAGAGCGGCTTGGCTGGCGTCGGTGTACTGCTGGCAGGCCACCAGATAGCTGACCATGATGAGTGGATAGGCGCCGGGCTCGCTCGGGGTCCGGTTGATGGCGAAGACCAGGTCGGCCGAGCCCCGGCCGGACTCCAGCTGGGAGGCCGCCACGGTGCGGGTGGCTCCGGCGGCCGAAGGGGCCACCGGCGTGCCGTCGACCACCAGGGCGGCCACGCCCAGGCCGGTGGCTTGGCTGGCGTCGATGTAACCGACCGCGCCGGCCGCCGAGGAGACGGCTTGGCGCACGCCTTGGGTCTTCTCGGCCGCCTCGCCGCCCAGGTCCTGGGGCCAGGTCTCGGTCCGTCCGGCCGTCCAGTCGTTGGGCGCGGCTTGGCTCAGGTAATCGGTGAAATTACCGGTGGTGCCGGACTTGTCGGACCGGTGGACCGGTGTGATGGCGGTGGCAGGCAGGGTCTGGCCTGGGTTGAGGGCGGCGATGGCGGGGTCGTCCCAGGTCTTGATCTGACCGGTGAAGATGTGGGCGATGACGGCCGCGTCGAGATTGAGGTCGCTCAGACCGGGCAGGTTGTAAGCCACGACGATGGGGGAGATGTAGGCCGGGACCTCGACGATGCCGGAGCCGGAGGCGCAGAGCGTGAACTCGGTCGAGGCGATGTCAGCCAATTTGAAGGCGTCGTCGCTGCCGGCCAGGCCGTAGGCGCCGGCGGCGAAACCCTCCCGGCCGGGCCCTGAGCCGATCGGGTCGTAGTTGATCGTGACGCTGGAGTGAGCGGACTGGAAACCGGCTCGCCAGGCCTCCTGGGCGGCGGTTTGGGCGGACGAGCCGCCCGCGTTGATGGTGCCGGAGAGACTGTCGCCGCCGGGGGAGTCGGTCGGCGAGGTGGGACGTTCGTTGCTGGCGCAGGCCGTCAGACTGAGGGCGGCGGCCAGGCCGAGGGCCAGGGCGGCTCCGCGCCAGCGGCGGGCGCGAGTCGGTCGGGTATCGGTCGGGTCGGCCGCTTGATACGTCGCCTGGCTGTGGCAGGCGACGGTGATCTGGGTGTTCTCCATGGTCAGGACGCTATTCGGCCGATCTGGACGGGCGGGGTCGAATAGGTGAACGGCAGGCAAACAGTGCGCCAACTCTTAGTTCCGCCCATCGCCGTATGAACTATTGATCTTGTCCGGGGTCAGAGACGGGGATGTCACCGACCCCAGATCGGCTCGATGGTGTGGCCGTCGGCTGGGCCCGGCCGGCCCGGGGCCAGGTCCGGCCTAGGCTGGTGCGCCGGCTCAGTCAGCGGGACGGTCGGGCCGGTCTGGCCCGGGGCGGTCGGTCGGGCAGTCGATCCAGCCCAGTTCTGTCACTAGGGCGTCGACCGGTTGGTCCCAAGGGTCGCCGGGTAGCCGGTCCAGCACTTCGGTGGCGTTCAGCAACAGCCAGCGGGGGATGGCGGGGCGGGCCCAGGCCAGCGCTCGGTCGTACCATCCGCCGCCCTGCCCCAGGCGGGCGCCGCCCGGCGTGCCGGCCAAACCGGGCAGGACGATCAGGTCGGCTCGGGTCAGCTCGCTCGGTCCGAGCGGCGGCGTGGTCGGTTGGGACAAGCCGTGCCAAGCCGACTGGGTCTGTTCCGAGGTGGTCCAGCGGGCCCAGTCGGGCCGCTGCGGCAGCCCCTTCCCCTGGCCCACGACCGGCAGGATGACGGTCGCGCCGGCGGCCGTCAGGTGATCGATCAGACTGGCGGTGGCGGGCTCGTCGGGCGAGGCGGCGTAACAAGCCACGACTCTCGGCTGGAGCCGGTCCAGGGCCGCTCGCAACCATCTCAGCCGAGAGTCTTGGCGACGGTTCTGCTCGGCGGGGCTGAGAGTTCGCCGCCGGGCCCGTAGCTGGCGACGTAGATCAGCCTTGCTCTGCCCCTGATCGTCCATATTGGCCTATCGTAAGACCATGGGTCTGTTCCGACGTCAGCCTCCTTCAGCCGAGCCGTCTGAGCCGGCGCCGGTCTTCGAGTTACCGGCGCCGCCGCCGGCCGCTCGGCCCGACGGGTTGCGCGACTTCACCGCTCAGCGCGACTATGTCCTGTCTTTGATCGCGCCTCTGGCTCCCTTCGGCGTGCCTCTGTTGGACGCCGTCGGCTTGACTCTGAACGAGTCGATCCGCCCCGACGCGACCTGGCCCCAGGGCTCGCCCGCCCCCGGCGAGGCACTGGTCCAACGCGGCGTCAAGATCGGTCCCCGCTTGGTCGGTCTGCTGGCCGGGGTCGGCATCGACAAGGTCATGACCCGGCCCAAGCCGAGAATCGTGGTGATCGCCGTCAGCGGGCCTTCGATCCTGACCGAGACTGGCCCCAGGCCGGCGCCGGATCTGTCGTCCTACCTGGTGGCGGCGGAGTTGGAAGCTCAAGGGGCGCGAGTCTGGCGGGTGCCGACCGACGACCCGGACCCGGATCAGGTGGCCGCTCTGATCGCCGATCAGATGATCCGGGCGGACCTCATCGTGACGGTCGGCGGTTTGGAGTCCGGTCTGCCCGACCTGGCCCAGGTGCTGCCCCGGCTGGGTCCCTGCGACATCGCCAGCGTCGCCATCACGCCGGGCCACCGTCAAGGTCTGGCCCTGGTCGGAGAGGATCGCGTGCCCCTGTTGGCGCTGCCCGACGAGCCGGTGGCGGCGCACGTCCTGATCATGACTCTGCTGGCGCCGGTGCTGCGCCGGATGTCCGGGGCCGACACGGTCCTGCCGCCGCTGCGCCGGGCCCGGTTGACGCAGCCGGTCGCTCTCACTCCCGGTCTGCTGACCTGCGCCCACGCCACTGTCTACGACAACGGCACCTTGTCCTTGAGGCCTCGCCGCAGCGGCGTCGAAGCTCTGGCCTCGATCAACCGCTGCAACGGCTTGGCTCTGCTGTCCGACGATTCCGGCCAGGTCGGCATCGGCGGTTGGATCGACTATCTGCCCTTGGAGGGTTGAGGACATGCCCGAGCCCTCCGTCGGCCTTGGCCCCAGCTCCCCGCCGGTCCTGCCCCGGCAACACCGCTGGCCAGTCGGCCTGCGCTTCGGCGACCTTTGGTTGACCGCCTTCGGCCGACGCGATTTGAGCGAGTGGAAAACGGTCCGCCATCGTAATGCCAGTTGGTTGGACCCCTGGGAGGCGACGCCACCGGACCGGCGCCAGCGGCGGCGCTCCGGCCGGGCCATGGTGGCCTTCTTCCAGTCCGAAGCCCGTCACGGCCGGATGGTGCCCTGGCTGATCCGGCCCGACCAGGCCGGCCGCCCCGGCCCTCTGATCGGGCAGTGCACGCTCAGCAACATCGTCTATGGTTCGGCCCGATTCGCCTCGATCGGCTATTGGATCGACCAAGACTGGGCCGGTCGCGGCTTGGTGCCGGCCGCCGTCGCCTTGACCACGGACTACGCCATGACGGTCATGGGCCTGCACCGGGTCGAGGTCTGCGTGCGCCCCGAGAACGCCGCCAGTCTGCGCGTGGTTGAGAAACTTGGTTTTCGTTACGAGGGCGTCCGCCCCCGTTATATCCACATCGCCGGCGCCTGGCGCGACCACAAGTGCTTCGCTCTGGACGCCAGCGACGTTCCGGACGGTCTGTGCGCCCGCTTGATCGGAGGTCAGTCATGATCGGTTTATTGTCCGCCTTGGAAGCCGAGGCGACTGGCTTGGTGGCCGCCATGGAGGCCGAAGGCGCGGTCGAGAGTGAGACCCGTTGCGGCCGGACCCTGCGCTTCGGTCGCTTGGCCGGAAGCCCAGTCGTGCTCGGACTGACCGGCGTGGGCAAAGTGGCCGCCGCCATGATGACCACTATCGTGGCCGAGCTGGCCGACACGGTCATCTTCGTCGGCACGGCCGGGGCCTTGGACAAGGCCGTCCAGCCAGGCGACCTGGTGGTGGCGACCGCTCTGCTGCAACACGACCTGGACGCCCGCCCGCTCTTCCCGCGCTGGCAGCAGCCCGATTTGGGGGTGGCCCGCTTCGCTCCCACGCCGCTGGTCACCCAAGCCCTGTTGGAGTCGGCCGACGAGCAGGTGGCGGTCCGGCCCCACCCCGGGACCGAGTTGGGTTTCGCCCCGCCCCGCCGCCACGCCGGTCTGATCCTGAGCGGCGACCTCTTCGTCAATTCGATCGAACTGGCTTGGCGCCTGCGCAACGATCTGCCGGACGCCCTGGCGGTCGAGATGGAGGGCGCGGCCGTGGCCCAAGTCTGCACCGCCGCCGGCCGGCCCTTCGGCGTGGTGCGGACCATCTCCGACCGGGCCAACGGCCAAGCCTCGGTCGATTTCCTCAAATTCGTCTCGACGGTGGCGGCCCCAGTCGACCGTGACGTCGTGATGGGCGCGATCCGCCGTTTGACGGCCTGATCTAGCTGATATCGAAGTTTCAGACTCCTAAAAGCCCCAAAAAGTGTCCTCCCTCCGCTGCGCTCTGGTCCGGTACTTTTCGGGGACCCCGAGAAGCTAAAACTCGGTTCATTCGTCTAAGTTTCAGACTCCTAAGTGAAGCTAGTAGGCTCGAGGCGTGCCCGAGCAACGTATTCAGATCTCTTTGCCACCGGATCAATTGTCAGGCGGCTTCGCCGACTTCGTGCGGGCTTGGCACACTAAGGACTGTTTCGTGCTGGACTTCTCGGCTTTCACCGAGCCGGCCACCCGGGACGAGACCTCGGGCGATCTGATCCTGAACGCCACCATCGTCTCGAGGGTGCGCATCCCGCCATCGCAGGTGTTCGAGTTGATGAAAGCCTTGGAGCAGCAGCTCAGTCTGTGGGAGAAAGAGCAGACCGCGACCAATCAGCGCTGAGGCCGGGCCGGTCGACCCGGTCCGATCAAGCCGGCCATCAGCGCTCAAGCTAGCCTCCAGGGCGTCGGTCCAAGGCCTGGTCGGTGGCGGCGAGAGCGGGTATACCTGTGTATCCTGGGTTGCCATGCCGAACACTGTGACGGCGGCGGATAACACCCGCTCGCAACGTCTCGACCGTCTTCCCTTCACCCGCTTGCACGGACGCCTCCTATTCGGCTCCGGGCTGGGCTGGGCCATGGACGCCATGGACGTCGGTTTGATCAGCTTCGTCTTGGTCGCCTTGCCCGCCAGCTGGGGGGTGGGGGTGACCGAGAAGTCGTGGATCGCCTCGGCCGGCTTCGCCGGCATGGCCATCGGAGCTTCCCTGGGCGGCCTGCTGGCCGACCGCTTGGGCCGGCGCCAAGTCTTCGCCGTCACTCTCTTGATCTACGGCCTGGCCACCGGGGCTAGCGCCTTGGCCTGGTCGGTCGCCCTGTTGATCGGCTTGCGTTTCGTGGTCGGCCTCGGCCTGGGGGCCGAGCTGCCGGTCGCCTCGACCTTGGTGTCGGAATTCGCACCGCCCCGCATCCGGGGCCGGGTGATCGTCTGGCTGGAGGCCTTCTGGGCCCTGGGCTGGACTCTGGCCGCTCTGATCGGCTACTACGTGGCCTCTCCCGACGGCGTCTTCGGCGGTAACGGCTGGCGGGTGGCCTTAGCCGTCGGGGCCCTGCCCGCCATCTACGCCGTCGTGGTCCGTCGGGCCCTGCCCGAGTCGGTCCGCTTCTTGGAGTCCAAGGGCCGGATGGACGAGGCCGAGCGGGCGGTGGCCGCCTTCGAGCGCTCGGCCGGCATCAGCCCGCAGCAGGCGGCCGCCTGGTCGGCCTCGGCGGCGACCCCGGGTGTGACAGCCCAAGAGACAGCAGCTCAAGACACGACGGCCCAGGCCGTATCGGTCCAAGACGATGTCGTCGTGGACCCGGCGGTCGGGTCGGTGGCCGCCGAAGCGGCGGGAGCCGAGTTCGAACCCGGCCAGGCTCCCCTGAAGGCTCTTTTCAGCCGCCCCATGATCGGGCGCACCATCGCCATCTGGACGGTCTGGTTCTGCGTCAACTTCTCTTATTACGGGGCCTTCACCTGGCTGCCCACCATTCTGGCCGCCGACCTCGGTTCGGTCACCAAGTCCTTGCAGTACACCCTCATCATCACCTTGGCCCAGTTGCCCGGCTACGCCTGCTCGGCCTTCTTGATCGAGAAGTGGGGCCGCCGCGCCACCTTGGCCTGCTTCCTGGTCGGCTCGGCCGTGGCCGCCGCTCTCTTCTCCCAGGCCAGCGGCCCGGCCAGCATCATCGCCGCCGGCATGCTGCTGAGCTTCTTCAATCTGGGGGCCTGGGGCGCCCTCTACGCCTCGACGCCGGAGATCTACCCCACCCGTCTGCGTGGCACCGGGGCCGGTTGGGCGGCCGGTTTCGGCCGGCTGGCCTCCATCGCGGCACCCCTGATCGCACCGCTGGTCTTCGTCCGCTCAACGGCCTGGGCCTTCGCTCTGTTCGCCGTTTTCTTCCTGATCGCCGCCGTCGGCGCCCTCAGATTGCCCGAGATGAAGGGCCAAGTCCTGGCAGACTGAAGACGGTTCGGGCTCGATCGGCCCAACCAACGCAAGCTTGGCGGAGTCACCCGCCTCGGTCCTATGAAGGAGGTTCCAGTCATGAGAAGTCGAACCATAGCCAGTTGGTTGACGGCGTCCCTGTTGGCGGTCGGCGGGCTGGCCGGCTGTTCGCCCAGCGGAACCCCGGACCCCACGTCCAGCCCCACGACTTCACCAGTGGCAGTCAACACGACCTTGCCCACGGAGCCAGTCCAGTTGACCATCGCCTACTGCGACGCCCATCCGGTCGAGGATTTGATCGACGGTTTCACCGCCCTGCACCCCAATGTCACCTTCGACAAACAATACGAGGACTGCGGTAATTTCTCGACCGACGTCATCAACCGTCTGACCAGTGACTCGGCCCCCGATTTGGTGCAATACGTTGACTCCGCCATTCAGACTGTGGCCCCAGCCGGTCACGTCCTCGACCTGGCCCCGTACCTGGCCGCCTACGGTTGGGAGTCGAAGTTCCCAGCCTCCGAGTTGGCTCAGCTCCAGCTCAGCCCGGACGGCAAAGTGCACGGCGTCGGAGCGCAATACGGGATACCCGGCGGAGCCTCCTTCACCGGCGTCTTCTACAACAAGACTCTGCTGCGTCAAGCCGGTGTCGAGGCGCCGCCCAGGACCCTGCAGGAGTTCCAGATCGCCCTCAAGGCGGTCAAGAACGCCGGTCTGACCCCCATCGCCCTGGGCTCGTTGGACGACGGCGGCATTCATCTCTGGGGCGGCTTGCTGACCAGCTTGTTCGGCGTCACGTCGGCCCAGGACTGGGTCAACGGCCGGCCCGGATCGACCATCGACCTGGCCGGGGCGGTCGAGGCCACGGCCGAGCTGGCCGACTGGGCCCGCCAGGGCTACTTCCCAGCTTCCGCCAATGGCACCAAGGAAGACGACGCCCGGGCCCAATTCGCTCAGGGCCAGGCCGTCTTCACCGTCGATGGCTCCTGGGCGGTCGGAACGGTGCGGCAGGGTTTGGGCGACCAGGTCGGCTTCTTCAGCTTCCCGGGCCGCTCGAGCGCGGACCAGGCCTCAGGTCAGGGCTTCACGGCCGGTTTCGCCATCTCGGCCCGCTCGGCCAAGGCCGACGTGGCAGCCGCTTTCCTGGACTACTTGGCCTCGGCCGAAGCGGCCCGCATCTCGGTCGGCCTGGGCATGTTGCCGGTCAACATCGACACCGCGCCCGCCCCCGACCCCGGCGTCGCCAGCGACCTGCGCCAGGCCTACGCCCAGGCGGTGCAAGACTCGGGCATCGTGACCTTCTACGACCACGCCACCGTGACCATGCACACCACCTTGACCCAGGGTTTGCAGGCCGTCATCGCCGGGCAACTGGAGCCGGCTGACTTCATCGCCTCGGTCCAGGCCGACTGGGAGGCCAGCAAGGGCTGAGCCTGGCCGAGTGAGCGCTGTGAGAGCCGACCGTCCCCGGTCGGCGGCGAAGGCTGGTCTGGCGCCGTCCGGCCGTTCGGCCAAACCCGTCGGGCGGCCTGGCCCCGGCCGGCGGCGTCAATGGTCGGGACTGTGGTTCGTCCTGCCGGCGCTGCTGTTGTACGGCGGACTGATCTTGTACCCAGCCGCCCGTACTATCAATCTGTCGTTGTGGCGCTGGGACGGCGTCAATCAGGCGACCTGGCGCGGCTGGGCCAATTACGTCGACGTGGCGCTGGACCCGATCCTGCGTGGCTCGATCCTGCACGCCGGCCTTCTGATCGTCTTCTTCTCTCTCATCCCGGTCGGGCTGGGGCTGGTCTGGGCCTCCCTGCTGACCCGACGTCGGATCAGGGGTCTGGCCTGGTTCCGGCTGGTCTTCTTCCTGCCTCAGATCCTGCCCCTGGTGGCGGTCGGTGTGATCTGGCGTTGGGCGCTGGCTCCTCAGGGACTGATCAACCAAGTCCTGGGCTGGTTCGGCCTGGACCAGGGCCGGGCCTGGCTGGGGGAGTGGGACTACGCCCTGATCGCCATCGGTCTGATCGGGGCCTGGGTCCAATCCGGTCTCTGCATGATGCTGTTCATGGCCGGCTGCGGCCGGATCGACCGTGAGTTGTACGAGGCTGTCCGTCTGGACGGGGCCGGCCCCTGGCGTGAGTTCTGGGCCGTCACCTGGCCCGGTCTGCGCTCCGAGGTCGGCCTGGCTCTGACCGTCACCGTCATCGCGGCCCTGGCCAGCTTCGACATCGTCTTCGTCACCACCAACGGCTCGCCCGGCCATCGCACCGACGTGCCCGGTCTGTTGATCTACCAACGCCTAGTGGCCGGCGACCTGGGCCACGCCGCCGCCCTGGCCGTGGTCCTGAGCGGCCTGGTCCTATTGGCCGCTCTCGCCACCAGTCGCCTGAGCCGGAGCGGGGAGGAACGGTGAGGACCAGCCGGGCCGAGGGCGCCGCCTCGTATCTAGTTTTGATCGCCATGGCTCTAGGCGTGCTGACGCCTCTGCTGGGGCTGGTCTTGGCCGCTTTCCACCCGCCGGGGGCCCATGTCAGCGGCCTGTCCTGGCCGGAGCGGTTCTCCTGGGGCAACCTGGCCACGGCTTGGCGGGAGGGTCACTTCGCCAGCTTGATGGGCGCCAGCCTGACCGTCTGCCTGATCGTGGTGCCGCTGACGGTGGTCTTGGCCAGCTTGGCCGGCTACGGGCTGGGCGGGTTGCGCACCCCGGGGCGAGGCGGTCTGGGGCTGGTCTTCCTGCTCGGCATGACTCTGCCCATCGAAGTCGTCATCGTGCCCCTCTACCGCGATCTGCGCGACCTCCACCTGACCGACTCCCTGATCACTCTCAGCTTGGTCGAAGCGGCCGCTTTCCTGCCCTTCGGGGTCTACTGGATGCGCCGGACCTTCGCCAGCCTGCCGGCCGAGTTGGTCGAGCAGGCCCTGCTGGACGGGGCCGGCCCCTGGCAACGCCTGCGCTGGATCGAGTGGCCCTTGGCCCGGCCGGCCGTGGCCACCTTGGCGGTGCTCTACTTCATGTGGGCCTGGAATCAGTTCTTGCTCGTCGTCACCCTCATATCAGACCCCAACCGGCGCACCGCCCCGGCCGGTCTGGGCTTCTTCGTCGCGCCCCACTCGACCGATCTGCCCCTGCTCAGCGCCGCCAGTCTGATCGTGATCGGCCCCATCGTGGCGGTCTATCTCATCTTCCAACGCCAATTCGTGGCCGGCTTGCTGGCCGGGGCCAGCCGCTGATCCAAGAGACGGCCCAGTCCCGCGCCGGGCCGATCTCCCGACCAGGCGGTCGGGGTGAATCGGGCCGACCGGCCGCTCCCACCGGCCCAGGCGGCCGGCTGGCCCGCCTGGGCCGATCATGATTCGCCCCGTCGCCGCCCGGACGGGCGATCGGTCCTACGATGGGGGCGGAACCACGGCGTGGTGGCTCCGCCGCGGGAAGGAGACGCCATGGGCGACCCTCGTACGATCGAATTGCTCTACGGCCGGGGCACGCTGCCGCTCAACCTGCCAGCGGACGCGCAGGCCACCGTCATTCGCAAACAGGCCCTGCCCAAGCTGCCCGATCCGGCCCAAGCCATCCAGGAGGCCTTCGACCAGCCGATCGGCTCGCTGCCTCTGAGCGAGTTGGCGAAGGGTCGGCGGAGCGCTTGTGTGGTGGTCTGCGACATCACCCGGCCGGTCCCCAACGGGCTCTTCCTGCGCCCCATGATCGAGCGGATGCTGGCGGCCGGGATCGAGCGCCAGGCCATCACCGTATTGGTGGCTTGCGGCTTGCACCGGCCCAACGAGGGCGACGAGCTGGCCGAGCTGATCGGCGACCCCTGGGTCTTGGACAACATCCGAGTGGTCAACCACCTGGCCCGGGACGAGGCCGGTCTGGTCGACCTGGGGGTGACCGAGAGCCGGGGCGTGCCGGTGGTGCTGAACCGGCTCCTGGTCGAAGCCGACCTCAGGATCGTGACCGGGCTGGTCGAGCCGCACTTCATGGCCGGCTGGTCGGGCGGGCGCAAGGTCGTCGCCCCCGGTGTGGCCGGGCAGCGCACCATTCGCACCTTCCACAACGCCTCCTTCATGGAAGACCCGCTGGCGGTGCAGTGCAACCTGGCCGGCAATCCGTTGCATCAGGCCCAGCTCGAGATCGTCGCCCGGGTGGGGGAGTTGTACGCCCTCAACACTGTCTTGGACGAGGATCGCGACCTGGTCCGGGTCACCTTCGGTGAGATCGAGGCCAGCCACTTGGCGGCCATCGACTTCGTGGCCCAGTCCACCTGCCCTAAGGTGTCAAGGCGCTTCTCCACCGTCGTGACCTCGGCCGCCGGCTACCCCTTGGACAAGACCTACTACCAAACTGTCAAAGGCATGGTGACGCCGATCGACATCCTCCAGCCGGGCGGCGACTTGATCATCGTGTCGGAGTGTTCGGAGGGCTTCGGCAGCCCGGAGTTCCGCCGGTCCCAGGCCCGGCTGGTCGAGCTGGGGCCGGACCGCTTCCTGGCCTCGATCGCCGACAAGGCCCTGGCCGACGTCGACGAGTGGCAGACCGAGATGCAGCTCAAGCCGATGCGGCTAGGGCGGATCCAGTTGTACACCGGCGGATTGGACGAGGCTGAGCGACGTATCACCGGAGTCGAGTTGATCGACTCCATCGATCGAGCGGTGGCCGACTCCATCGCCCGCTCCGGCGACCCGGCCGTGGCGGTGGTGCCGGAGGGGCCGTACGTCATCCCAGTCTTCGGAGGCCCGGACCAGGCGGTCTAAGGACAGCCCAGCCTTGGGCGGTAACTTGGGTTCAACGGTGGCTGGCCCGGTAGTCTGGGGCGAATGACTGTCGCGGATGTTTGGACCACTCTGCCACTGTGGGGTTGGGCGGCGCTGGCGCTGATAGCGTTCTGCGTCGGTTTCGCCAAGACCGCCATCGGTGGGCTGGTCATGGTCGCCGTGGTGGTGATGGCGCTGTTCTTCCCGGCCAAGGAATCCACCGGCCTGACGCTGCTGTTGCTGGTGGTCGGGGATCTGGTGGCCATCACCATCTACCGCAAGAACGTGGACTGGAAGCTGTTGGTCTCCTCCATCGTCCCGGTGCTGGTGGGCCTGGCCGCGGGGGCGCTCTTCTTAGTCTGGGTGGACGACACCGTGCTCCGGCGCAGCATGGGCGTCATGCTGCTGGCCCTGCTCGCCATCGGGCTGTTGCCGGGCGGTTTGATCAAGGTGGAGAAGAAGCCGGTGGCTCACAGCTACGGCGCGCTGGCGGGCTTCAGCACCATGGTCGCCAACGCCGGCGGCGCGGCGCTCAACCTCTACCTACTGGCGGCGAAATTCGAAAAGTGGCGCTTCATCGCCACCACGGCCTGGTTCTTCTTCGCGGTGAACGCCATCAAAGTGCCCATCTCGGTGGGGATCGGTATCATCACCTGGCCCACCGTGGGCCTGGCCGCCGTCTTGGTCCCGGCCGTCCTCATCGGCGCCTGGGTCGGCCGCCTAGTCATAAAGCACGTCAACCAAAAACTGTTCGACCAGTTGGTGACTGGTCTCACTGCGATCTCCGCGCTGTATTTGGCGCTGGGCTAGCCCAGGTCTTTCTAGATGGCGTGCCGGGCCGACCAGCTGGCTCCGGCCAGGAGCAGACGCATGGTTGTCTCGGCCGCGTCAGCTAGGTTATGGGGCCCCTCGACCAAGGCTTGGGGCAGGTCCTGGGCCGACTTCAGGATCGGCACCAGGGCGACGGTGGTGTCGGTCAACAGGGCCTCGCTGCCCGGCGCCACCCGGCCGCCGAAGATGATCGCTGGCACGCCGGCCTGGGCGGCGGTCCGGGCCACGCCCCAGGGCACCTTGCCGTGCAGGGTCTGGGAGTCGACGCTGCCCTCGCCGGTCAGGACCCAGTCGGCCCCCACCACTAGGTCGGCCAGGCCGACGGCCTCGACCACGATGTCGATGCCTCGGCGCATGGTCGAAGCGGTCAAAGCGGCGAAGGCGGCTCCCAAGCCACCGGCCGCCCCGGCCCCGGGGATGTCGCGCACCGGGCGGCCCAGTTCCGCCTCCACCCGGTCGGCCCAGACGGTCAAAGCGGCGTCCAACTCGGCCACCGTGGCCGGGTCGGCCCCCTTCTGGGGACCGAATATGGCGCTGGCCCCGCGCGGGCCGAGCAGAGGATTGTCGACGTCGCAGGCGATGTCGAAGTGGCATTGGGCCAGGCGCGGGTCGAGCCCGCTGAGGTCGACCCGGTCCAGTCGGGCCAGGGCCGCCCCGCCCGGCGGCAGGTCCTCTCCCTGGCGGTCGAGCAGTCGCACTCCCAGCGCCTGGGCCAGGCCGGCCCCGGCGTCGTTGGTGGCGGAGCCGCCCAAGCCGACGATGAAACGACGGGCCCCGAGATCGAGGGCGTGGCCGATCAGCTCGCCCACGCCGACACTGGTGGCCCGGCGCACATCTCGTTCGGCCGGGTCGATCTGAGCCAACCCGGAGGCGGCCGCCATCTCGATCACGGCCAGATTTTGGCCCTCCACCCAGGCGTACCCAGCCGTCGTCGGCCGGCCCAGGGCGTCATGGCAGGGAGCCTCGATCAGCCGCCCGCCCAGGGCGTCGACCAAGGCTTGCACAGTGCCCTCGCCCCCGTCCGCCATCGGCACGACCACGCAGTCGGCTTCAGGCAGCACTCGGCGCACACCGGCCGCCATGGCGTTGGCGGCCTCCAACGCGCTCATCGACTCCTTGAACGAGTCCGGCGCGCAAACGATCCGTATCCGGTTCACGGCGCCATCTTGGCACAGGGCCCAGTCGGGCCTTCCACCGCCCGCCCGGTCTGGTCCCGGCGGAGTGGGAGCCGTGGCTCTGGGGTGGCGGATCGGTTCAGCGGCCGACTGGTCCCGGACGGCGGGAGTGGATCGGTCCGATCGTTTAGGACGTGTCTCTAGGAACCGTCTTCTGAGGGCGGGCAATAGTCTGAGGTCATGTGGAAGCGACGCCGACGAGTCGACAGTGAGGCCTTGGCGCGGGAGCGGGCCGATCTGGCGGTGACGGCGGAACGGAACCGGATCGCCCGTGAGATGCACGATGTGGTGGCGCATTCCCTGTCCGTCATCGTGGTGCAAGCGGATGGGGGGCGGTACGCCGCCCGCTCCGATCCCGAGGCGGCGGTCCGAGCCCTCGACACCATCGCCGACACCGCCCGACGGGCCCTGTCCGATTCCCGGCGCGTCCTCGGCTTGCTGCGGACCGATGATTCGGCGGTCCAACTCAGCCCGGTGGCCGAAGTCGAGGCCATCGGTGCCTTGGTGGCTCAAGTCCGGGCCTTGGGGCTCGGCTTGGCCCATGTCCAGACCGGTTCGCCCCGGGCCTTGCCGCCTGGGCCGGGCATGGCCGTCTACCGCGTCTGTCAGGAGTCCCTCACCAACGTCATCAAGCACGCCGGCCCGACGGCGCGCGCCACGGTCAGCGAGTCCTGGTTGCCCGATCGGCTGCGCCTGGTGGTCAGCAACACCCCCGCCGCCGGTCAAGCCGCCTACGGTCTGCCGGAGAGCGTCGTCCCCGGCCACGGCCTGGTCGGCATGAGGGAGCGAGCCGAGGTCTTCGGCGGCCAGTTGACGGTCGGTCGGACTAGCGAAGGCGGTTTCCGGGTCCAACTCGATCTGCCCTACCCTGACCAAGACGCCTGGCCTGGCCCAGGGCGCGGGGACGACGGCATGGACGAGGACTCTGCGCTGGTTCGGCCCGGCGATCAGAAGATGCAGGAGCCTGTCGGCGGGGCTGACGAAGCGGGTGTGGATGCTTTGGGGGAGGCCCAGGATGTCAGGGGTCCAAGTGTAGGTCTCAGCGACGACAGGTCGTACGGGGAGGGAGACGAGTCGTGAGTGATCCGATCCGGGTGGTCTTGGTCGACGACCAGCAGTTGGTGCGGGCCGGGCTGGCCATGATCATCGACTCGCAGCCGGACCTGACCGTGGTGGGCGAGGCCGACGATGGCGCGGCGGCCGTCCGGCTGGTGGCGCAGCGCCCCTGCGACGTCATCCTGATGGACGTGCGGATGCCGACTTTGGACGGGATCGCCGCCACCCGGGCGATCCTGGCCGCCGCTCCGGGTCAGGGCTTGGGCCCGCGCGTCATCATGTTGACCACCTTCGACTTGGACGAGTACCTCTTAGCCGCCATCCGGGCTGGGGCCTCCGGTTTTCTGCTCAAAGACGGTCCGCCGGAAGACCTGTTGGACGCCATCCGCACCGTCCACGCCGGCGAGGCCGTCATCGCACCGGCCTCGACCCGGCGTCTGATCGAGCACGTCGCCAGCCTGGCCCCCGCCTTGCCCGAGGATCAGCGTCGTTTCGCCAGTCTGACCGAGCGGGAGCGGGAGGTGTTGAGCCTGATGGCCAAGGGCCTGTCCAACAGCGAGATCGGCCAGGCCTTGGTCGTGTCCGAGGCCACCGTCAAGACCCACGTCGGCCACGTCCTAGCCAAGATCGGAGCCCGCGACCGGGTCCAAGCCGTCGTGGCCGCCTACGAGGGCGGCCTGATCAGACCCGGTTCTGAGGCCGACGGCCCGGCCTGACGCTCCGCGCCATGTCTCACCTAGTGGGAGGCGCATTCGGCCTAGTCGCAGGCCTATCCGATAAGTACACCACCAGGGACTTGAACCCTGAACCCGCTGATTAAGAGCCTCCAAAGACTCCCCTGCGGGGTGTGCTGACCTACCGTTTCGTGATTGATTAGTAGGTCTGAGCTGAGGGAAGATAGCTTCAAACTATCGTCCCTCATCCCGCTTTGATGCTAAGACCTACGAATCACTTCGTCAAGCTGACTCGGCCGGCGAGTCCTGGGCGTGAAATCATCCCGGGGCCAGAAACCGATCCAACATTTGGGATGAGGAACGATAGGGCCTCGCCGGGATGATGTTCCAATCATGCCATCGCCTGGGCGCGCCGGTCAACGCGCAGGGCCGGACCGCTCAAATTATTCCACTGGAATAATGGGTTATCGGCAAAAATGTGTGTCTCCCAGGGGGGTGTTTGGCCTAGTCGCTGAGCGGGGTGGGGGCGTCTGGTTATTGCCTTGGGGGCATGACTGGGAGAAGTGTTGGACATCCGGGC
>JAISCA010000046.1 GCA_031265875.1 Propionibacteriaceae bacterium | reverse complement strand
ACACCCACCATCCCACGCCAACCAGAACAAACGCACAGCCTCGACCGACACCCGACGACCCATAACACACACCACTTTCCTAAGTGTTGCGTTGACCGCTAGAAATCACCGCCGTAGCGCTGGTCGTATGTGCTCGATCGGCGCCGGCGGCGGGGCGGCCGCCCTGACCGAAGCCAGGACGGCCGCCCCTGTGCCTTCGACCGATCAGACGGTCGGTCGGCCTAGCCGTTCACGCCGGTCGTACAGGATCAGGCAGATCCCGCCGACTAGGAAGACGCCGGCGGCCAGGCCCCACCAAACGGGCGACAGCTCGGCCCCCGTGCCGGGCAGACCGCCCGCGTCGGCTGGGACCAATCCGGCCAGAGCCGCCTGTAGGACGGCGGCGGCGGCCGCCACCGCCCCCGCGGTCGGGAGCTGGGCGCTCAGCAGAGCGGCGGCTTGGGCGCGCGCCGCCTGCAGGGCCGACCAAGACTCGGCCGTGTAGTCCGACGCCCTCAGACTGTCGGACCGCTCGACCAGGTCGTTCAACTCGGCCAAAGCGCCCGGCTCGGCCGGCGTCAGGTCGACTTGGACCTGGCCGGACAGGCGCAGATCACGCGACGAGGCGCCGACAGCGACCTCGTAGGCGCCTCCCACCACGGTCCAGGCGTCCTGGTCCACGTCCCAAACCGACAGTGGATGGTCGGACGTGGCCGAGTCGATGGTGACAGTGACGGTCTGGCTCTGGCCGGGAGCCAGCTCGATCCGGTCGAAGCCGACCAGCCTCCGGCCCGGCGTGGCGCTGGCCTCAGGCAGGGTCAGGTAGACCTGCGGCACCTCGGCCGCCGGCGCCGAACCGGTGTTGGTGACCGTGAAGGAGACCGTCAACTGGGCCAGGCCCTGATCCGGGTCCGGACTCAGAGCCAGGCTGAGGTCGGCGTAGTCGAAGCTGGTGTAGCTGAGACCGAAGCCGAACTCGAACAGGGGCGCGACCTGGTTCTGGTCGTACCACTTGTAGCCCACCGCCAGGTCCTCGCTGTAATCGACCTGGCAGATGGTGGCGGCGCCGCCGAAGGGCGAGCCCAGGTCGCAGACCTGACCGTCCGGCTCCAGACCGGGGTACTGGGCCGTCGTACTGGTGGGCGACTGTTGCAAGGAGACCGGGAAGGTCATGGGCAGCTTGCCCGACGGACTGACGTCGCCGAACAACAACCCGGCCAGGGCCGGACCGGCCTGCTCACCGGGATACCAGGCCTCCAAGACCGCCTCGACCCCATCCAACCAGGGCATGTCGGTGGCCGAACCGGTCTCCAAGACCACCACCGTACGGCCGGCGGCGTCCGCCACGGCTTGGATCAAGGCGTCGCCGCCGTTCTCCAAACTGAGACTGGCGGCGTCCGCGAACTCGCCCATGCGCAGATAGCCGAAGACGATGGCGACGTCGGCCGCCGCCGCTTGCTGGGCGGCTTGGACCGGGTCGGCCCCGTCGTTGAAGCTGACCTGGCCACCGGCCGCCTCGACCCGTTGCCGGATCGAAGTCAGAGGCGAGACCAGGTCGGTGCAAGGCATGACGCCTGACCCGAAGCCGGAGGCCGAGCAGGTGGCTTGGGCGTTGGGCAGCGGGCCGGCGTACTCGCTGGCGTCGGCCGCCACCGAACCGATCACGGCCACCTTCAACCCCGTCGTGGCCGACAGCGGCAAGGTGGCGGACTGGTTCTTCAACAGCACCGTGCCCTGCTCGGCGATCTGCCGGGCCGTGGCCTTGTGCTCGGCCGTCGAAGCGTCGGTCGACACCGGAGAGGGCAACGGATTGTCGAACAGACCAGCCTCGATGTAAGCCTGCGCCACCCGGTGGGCGGCCGCCCTGATCTGCTCCTCAGTGATCTCCCCCGCCGCCAGAGCGGCGTTGAGATTGTCGGGGCTGAAGTAACTGGGCGCGTTCAGCTCCAAGTCCAACCCATTGACCAGCGAGGCGGTGGTCGAGTGGACCGCCCCGAAGTCGGACATGACGAAACCGTCGAAGCCGATGTCGTCTTTCAGGACCTGGTTCAAGATCGAGTTCTCACAGGCCCAGGCCCCATCGATCTGGTTGTACGAGCACATCACCGAAGAGGGCTGGCCCTGATCGATGGCGATCTCGAAGGGCAGGGAGTAGACCTCGTGCAAGGCCCGTTCGGTCAGATTCGAGGAACTCGAGTTACGCCTCGCCTCCTGCTCGTTGGCGACGTAATGCTTGAGGCTGGTGATGACAGGGTTCTGCTGCAGACCGACCAGCTGCTGACCCGCCATCAAGCCGGACAGCAGCGAGTCCTCGCCCAGGTACTCCGGCGTCCGGCCGGACAACGGCGTCCGCCCGGAGGCCACCCCGGGGGCCAGCACGCCGTTGTAGCCCAAGGCGTACGACTCCTCCCCCTGGGCGTCGCCCTTGGCCTGGGCCAGGTCGGTGTCCCAGGTCGCGGCCAAGCCGATCTGAGCCGGGAAGGTGGTGGCGCCGTCATGGCGCACCCCCTCCGGGCCGTCGGTGTAATAGACCGTCGGTGTGCAAGGCGGGGCCGCCTCGTAGACCGTGGTGGTGGCGGGGGCGCCCCAGCCGCCGCCGGTCCAGACCGTCTGATCAGGCAGGTTGGCGGCCTGCTCGTTCAACCAGCGCATGGTCTGGCCCAGAGTCGAATTGTCCAGCAGCAGGTCGGCCCGCTGTGCGTAGGTCAAAGTGGTGTCCATCCAGGGGCAGATCGTCAGATCGGGCGCGGCGTCGAAGTCGACCAGTGTCTGGTTGGTCAAGCGCAAGTCACGCGAAGAGGCGCCGACGGAGACCACGTAGTCGCCCTGGACCAGCTCCCACTGGTCGCTCGCCTCGTCCCAGACCGACAAGGGATGGTCGGAGGACTCGGAGTCGATCGTGACGGTGACGGTCTGACTCTGGCCTGGTTCCAGCTCGATCCGGTCGAAGGCGACCAGACGCTTGCCCGGTGTGTCACTGGCGGCCGGCAGGGTCAGGTAGACTTGCGGCGTCTCGGCCCCGGCCACCAAACCGGAGTTGGTGACGTCGAAGGAGACCCTCAACTCGGCCTGGCCGGTGACCCGATTGGTGACCGGGTGGACCGCCAGAGCGGTGTACTCGAAGCTGGTGTAGCTGAGGCCGAAGCCGAACTCGAACAGGGGCGCGACCTGGTTCTGGTCGTACCACTTGTAGCCCACCGCCAGGTCCTCGCTGTAATCGACCTGGCAGGTCGACCCGCTGGGAGCGCTGCTGGCGCAGGCGGCCTGAGTGGTCGACTCCAGGCCGGGGTACTGGGCCGTCGTGCCGAGCGGCGTCTGGGCCAGGGAGGCGGGGAAGGTCATAGGCAGCTTGCCCGACGGGTTGACGTCGCCGAACAACAACCCGGCCAAAGCCGGACCGGCCTGCTCGCCGGGATACCAAGCCTCCAAAACAGCCTCGACCTGGTCCAACCACGGCATCTCCGTGGCCGAACCAGTCTCCAAGACCACCACCGTACGAGCGGCGGCGGCCGCCACGGCCTGGATCAAGGCGTCGCCGCCACCGGCCAAGGACAGATCGGCCGGATCGGTGAATTCACCCATCCGGGTGTAGCCGAAGACGATGGCGACGTCGGCCGCCCCGGCCAGGGCGGCGGCCTGACTGAGGTCGGCGCCGGCGTCGAAGCTGACCTGTCCGCCGTTGGCCTCGACCCGCTGCCGGATCGAAGTCAAGGGCGAGACCAGGTCGGTGCAAAGCATGACGTTGCTGTTGTTGTTGGAAGCCGAACAGGTCGCTTTGGCGTTGGGCAAGGGACCGGCGTACTCGCTGGCGTCGGCCGCCACCGACCCGATCACAGCCACCTGAAGGGCGCCTGAGCCCAAGGGCAAAGTGTCGGATTGATTCTTCAGCAGCACCGTGCCCTGCTCGGCGATCTGCCGGGCCGTGGCCTTGTGCTCGGCCGTCGAAGCGTCGGTCGAGACCGGCGAAGACAACGGATTGTCGAACAGACCAGCCTCGATATAGGCCCGCACCACTCGCCGGGCGGCCGCCTCGATCTGGTCCTGGCTGATCTCCCCCGCCGCCAGAGCGGCGTTGAGATTGTCGGGACTGAAGTAACGGGGCCGGTTCAGCTCCAAGTCGAGCCCATTGACCAGCGAGGCGGTGGTCGAGTGGACCGCCCCGAAGTCGGACATGACGAAGCCCTGGTAGTCGAACTCGTCCTTCAGAATCTCATTCAGGATGGAGTTCTCACAGGCCCAGTCGCCGTTGATCCGGTTGTACGAGCACATCACCGAGGACGGGTTCCCCCGCTCGATGGCGATCTCGAAGGGCAGGGAGTAGACCTCGTGCAGAGCCCGTTCGGTCATGTTCGAGGAACTCGAGTTACGCCTCAGCTCCTGCTCGTTGGCGACGTAATGCTTGAGGCTGGTGATGACCGGGTTCTGTTGCAAGCCGATCAGCTGCTGACCCGCCATCAGACCGGACAGCAGCGAGTCCTCGCCCAGGTACTCCGGCGTCCGGCCGGACAACGGAGTCCGCCCGGAGGCCACCCCGGGGGCCAACACGCCGTTGTAGCCCAAGGCGTACGACTCCGCCCCCTGGGCGTCGCCCTTGGCCAAGGCCAGATCCTCGTCCCAGGTCGCGGCCAGGCCGAGTTGGGAGGGGAAGGTGGTGGCCCCGGCGTGACGCACGCCCTCCGGGCCGTCGGTGTAATAGACCGTCGGCGTGCAAGGCAGGGCCGCCTCGTAGGTCACGCCACCGGACCAAGTGGTCTGATTGGGCAGGTTGGAGGCCTGCTCGTTCAGCCAGCGCATGGTCTGACCCAGGGTCGAATTGTCCAACAGCAGGTCGGCCCGCTGGTCGGCGGTCAGGCTGGTGTCCATCCAGGGACAGAGGTTGAGGTCGGGCGGGTCAGCTTGGGCCGGTGGCGCGCTGGCCAGCAGGAGGCCGGACCAGGCCAGAGCCAGGACCGGCACGAGGGTCAATCGGTGCAGTCTTCTCATGGGGTCTTTCCTTCAGTCGTCTTTGACGGATTGAATGCGACGGATTTGGGTGCGGCGGATTGGACCGGGCCGCCAGAGGCGACCCGGAGTGGATACGGACGGGCGCTGGGAAGAGTCACGAGTGAAGCGCTCAAATGACAAGTCGGGGTTGGCGTCTCCTTCCCTAGGCGATCGGGTCTAGTCGGACTCGACGCGGTCGGTGGCCGCGTCATGACGGCGGGGGTCGTGCAAGTTGACCGGACGCCGGGGCGGCGGGTCCAGGTCAGCCGGGCGACAGCTGGACTCGAAGTGGAAGTGGCCGCCGCCTGCGACCGGACGGGGTGGCTCCGAATCGGGCAGGTGGACCTCGGCCCGGACTCCCGCGGGCAGATCGAGGTCGAGGCTGAAGCGGTCCAGCCGGCGCCGCCAGGAGACCGCGCAGAGCCCGTAGGGCGTCTGGTGGCTGGCCCGGCCCGCGGTCAAACCGCCGCCCAGGAGAGGGGCCACTTCGACCGCCCGATAGGCCGGCTCCAGCGGGGCCAGGCCGCCGATCCGGCGTTGCATGAAGTCAGCCACGGCCCCCAGGGCGTAATGGTTGAAGGAGGTCATCTCGCCCGGGTTGATGCTGCCGTCCGGCAATATCGAGTCCCACCGCTCCCACACCGTGGTCGCCCCCATCGTGATGGGATAGAGCCAGGACGGGCATTCCTGTTGCAGCAGCAGATGGTAGGCGTCGTCCGGCGCCCCGCTGGCCACCAAGGCGTCGCAGATCAAGGGCGTGCCGACGAAGCCGGTCCTGATCCGGTAATCGCCCTCCCGCACCAATTCGACCAGCCGCCGGCCGGCCACGCGGTACTGGTGGGGGCCGTCCAACAGCTGGAAGACGATGGCCAAGGCCAAGGCCGTGGGAGCGTCCGAGACCACCCGGCCGGCCGGTGAGACCCACTCCGAACGGAAGGCCGCTCGGGCCCGGTCGGCCGTCAGATCGTAATGGGCGGCGGCGTCGGCCCGACCGAGCAGACGGGCGATCTGGGACAGCCGACGGGCGCTGTGGGCGTGGTACGCCGTCGCCACCAGGTAGCGGTCGGTCCGGGCCCGGTCCGGCGCCTCCGGCGGGGCCTCCGGATCGAGCCAATCCCCCAGCTGGAAGCCGTCCTGCCACAGGCCGGCTTCGCCCACCAGGTCGGCCACTTGATCGACCCAGGCCGTCATGGAGGGCCACTGACGCTCCAAGACGCCCCGGTCGCCGGTGCGCTGATACAAGGCCCAGGGCACGATGACGGCGGCGTCGCCCCAGGCGGCGGTCGGCTCCTTGGGAAAGCCGCACTCGACCCAGGGCACGAAATTGGGCACCGTGCCCTGCTCGGTCTGCTCGACCGCCAGGTCGGCCAACCAGTTGACCAAGAGCCCGGCGCAGTCGTACAAGAAGAGGGCGGTGGGGGCGAAGGCGGCGATGTCGCCGGTCCAGCCCAAGCGCTCGTCCCGCTGCGGGCAATCGGTCGGCAGGGAGACGAAATTGCCTCGCATGGACCAGACCACATTCTCGTGCAGACGGTTGAGCAGGGCGTGGGAACAGTCGAACCAACCAGTCCGGCGCATGTCGGTCTGCATGACCTCGGCCCGCAAGCGCTCCACCCGGACGGCCGACCAATCGGCCGCCACCTCGGCGTAACGGAAGCCGTGGATGGTGAAACGAGGCTCGAACTCGACCGTCTGACCGGCGGCCAGGCGCAGACTGTCGACCGAGGCGGCCCGCCGCAAGGGGCGGGTGGCCAAGCGGCCGGCGTCGATGGCCTCGGCGTGGTGGAAACTGACCAGGCTAGCGGCCTGGGCCGAGACGGTGGCGCGCAGACGTCCGGCCAGGTTCTGCCCGAAGTCGAGCCGGAGGCGTCCGTCCGGCATCAGCCGGCGGCTGACCGGAGCCAAGGCGTCGGTCACCCGGATCGGCGGCAGAGTGGCCGCCACCGGCCGGCCGGGCAGACTGTCCCCGGGCACGGTCTGAGCCGGCCGCCAGCCCTCGTCGTCGAAGCCGGCTTGGGACCAGTCCGGCTCGATCAGACCGGCTTCGATCACCTCACCCTCGTACAGCCCGGCCGAGACGACCGGGCTGGGGGCCACCCGCCAACTGGCCTCGGGGCCGATCAAGGATTGGGGGCCGTCGTCGGTGATGGCTTCGAGCTGGAGCAAGAAGGCCAGCTCGGAGCCGTAGGTCGCCTGGCTGGCTCCACCGTTGAAGCCGAGTTTGCCTCTGTACCAGCCGTCGGCCACGGTCACCCCGACGGCGTTGCGGCCGGGACGGATCAATCGGGTGACGTCGAGGACGCGGTAGACCACGCGGTGGCGGTAGCTGGTCCAGCCCGGCGCCAACAACTCGTCCGAGACCGGCTGCCCGTTCAACTCGGCCTCGACCAGGCCGTGGCCAGTCAGGTAGAGCCGGGCCTGGCCCGACCCGGACCAGGTGAATTCGGTGCGGGCCCGGTAGGCCGGACCCGGCCCGGACTGGCCCTCCTGCCGCCGGTCGACCACCACCCAGGGCACGCTCCAGTCGGTCGGCTCCAGCAGGCCGGCCTCGATCATCCGCCAGTCGGACCACGGCCCCGGCTCGGGCCCCGCGCCCCACAGCCGCAGTCTCAGCTCGACCGCCTGGCGCGAGGCCAGGGGCGGGAAGGGCCAGTCCAGCCAGAGCGAATCCGCTCCTTCGACCCGGCCGCCGCTGACGACCTGGCCGTCCCGGCGGCAGGCCAGCTCATAGGCGGTCTGAGCCTCGCCCGGCCGACCGTCCGCCACCCAGCTGAGGCGGGGCCGGGCTTGGCCGAGGCCCAGTTGGACCGCCCCGTACTCGACTCGCAGTTCGACCACGCGCATCTTCTAGCCCTTGACCGCGCCGGCGGTCATACCTTTCATGACTCGTTGGTTGAGGAAGAGGTACAGCACCAAGGTGATCAACACGTTGAGGCAGATGGCGGCCATGGTGGGGCCGTACTGGACCGTGCCGAAGCGGCCTTGGAAAGAGAGCAGGCCGACCTGGACGGTGGCCAACTCGTCGTGACCGGAGCCGGAGGTGAAAGTCATAGCGATCAAGAGGTCGTTCCAGAGGAAGAAGAATTGGACCAAGCCGACGGTGAAGACGGCGTTGGCCAGGACAGGCAGGCCGATCGACCAGAAAGAGCGCAGCATGGAGGCCCCGTCGATGGTGGCGGCCTCGAACAGCTCCCTCGGAATGGCCCGGCAGTAGGTCGCCATCATGAAGACGGTCAAAGGCAGACCGGTGGCGACGTAGGTCAGGATCAGCGGCCACAGAGTGCCGGTCAGATGGGTCTGGAAGTAGACGCTGAACAAGGGCAACAGAATCATCTGGGAGGGGATCATGATGCCGCCCAAGAAGAGCAGCAAGACGCCGCCGCGGCCCTTCCAGACCATGACTTCGAGGGCGAAACCGGCGGCGGCGCCGCAGACCACGATGACGGCCAGGGCGGGGAAGACGGCCAGAGCCGAATTGAGCAGATCGCCGGAGATGCCGGAGCGCCAAGCTTGGACGTAATTGTCGAAGTTGAGCCAGTCCGCCGGCAGGGCCCAAGTCGGCCGGTTGAGGAACTCGTCCTGGGTCTTGAGCGAGCCCAGGAAGAGCCATAGCAGCGGGTAGACCTCGATCAGCAACAGGACCGCCACGGCCAGGCCGAGCGGAGCGCGGCGCCAGCGCCACCGCTGGCGGGCGGGGCGGGCCGGCCCACTGGAGTCGTTCCGTCTCATGCCAAGAGGTCCTTGCGCGAGCCCCGGAAGACGGCCACCGTCACCAGGAGACAGCAGATGGTCAAGGTCAAGGCGATGGTGGCGCCGTAGCCGTAGTCGCCGTAAGCGAAGGCGGTGCGGTACATGTGCAGGGTCAAGGGCGAGGTCAAAGAGCCCGGTCCGCCGCCGGTCAGGGCGTAGATCGAGTCGAAGACTTTGAGGGTGCCGTTGATGGAGAAGATCAGGGCCGAGATCAAGACTGGGCTGGACAGCGGCAGGACGACGGCGCGGGCCAGCCGCCAGCCGCCGGCCCCGTCCAGGCGGGCCGACTCGATGACGTCGTCCGGGATGTCCACCAGGCCGGCGTAGAGCAGCACGCCGTAGAAGCCCATCGAACGCCAGATGTCCATCAAGGCGATGACCAGGAAGGCTTTGGCCCCGGAGCCGAACCAGTTGACCGATTCGGCCCCGAATAGCTGCAAAACGGAGTTGACAGGACCGTCTTGGGGCACGATGGCGAATAGCTTCTGGAACAGCAGCGAGACCGCCACCGTGGGCAGCACGACGGGGAAGAAGACCAGGGTCCGGACCAGGCCGGAGGACCGTTTCAGATGGAAGACGTAGAGCAGGGCCAAGAGGTAGCCCAAGACGACCTGGCCCACCGTCACGGTGACGGCGTACTTGACGGTGAAGGCCAGGGCCTGCCCGGTCTTGGGATCGTGCAGCAGGGTGTCGAAGTTGGCCAGCCCGGCGAAGCTGAAGCCTCGGATCGGGTTGCCGGTGAAGAAGGTGTAGCCGAGCGACCAGATCATCGGGGCCAACATGATCAGGCTGTAGCAGATCAGAGCCGGGGCCAGGAGGACGGCGATGGTCTTACGGTCGCCCAAGACCTGTCTCATCGCTTCAACCTCAGCGGTCGTCTCATGGCTGGTCTTCCTATCGGATAGTCATCGGGTCGGATATCGATTTAGGCGGGACGGGCCGGGGCGGTGGTCAGACCGCCCCGGACCCGGCCCGGATCGAGTCGACCGGTCAGCCCAGGTCGGCCTGGACGGCGTCCATGAACTCAGCCCCGCTGATCGACCCTTCGGCCAGGAGGCCGCCGTTGGTCTGCGCGGTGGTGGTGGCCTGAGCCGAGAAGAGAGCCTCGAACCAGAGCACCGAGCTGGGCGCGTTGGCGATGATGTCTTGCACCTCGGTGGTCAGGGCCGGCAGGTCGGCCACCGGGTCATTGACCCTGAAGCCGGTGATCTGGCCCATGTCGCGCAGGGCGACCGTGCCGTAGTTCTGGGCCAAACAGCTCAGCCAGGCTTTGGCTCCGTCGCCGTAGCCGGCCGTGGACAGGGCCAGCGGCATGCCGGCGTTGGCCGGCACCTGGTCGGCCGAGCCCTTGCCACCGCTCACGTTCGGGAAGGACAGGAAGCCGATGTTGTCAGCGCCGATCTGGTTCTGGGCCGGGTCGTTGAAGGAGGCCAGGGCCCAGGAGCCCATGTAGTAGAAGGCCGCCTGACCGGTCAGGAAGGTGTTCATGGCGGTGGCGTAGTCGACCGCCGTGGGAGCCGGTCCGAAGTAGCCGGCCTGGCCCCAGGCCGACACCGCCTCGGCCGCCGCCACGTAGCCCGGATCGGTCAGCTTGGCTTTGCCGTCGGCCACCTGGCTGAGCGCGTCGGCCCCCAGGCTACGGAAGATGTAGTTGCCGACCAGCCGGGTCACATTCCAGCCGTCGCCGCCGGAGCCGGCGACGGAGAAGGGCTGGACGCCGGCGTCGGCCAACTTCTGATTGGCCGCCGTCAACTCGTCCCAGGTGGCTGGCAGGCCGATGCCGTGGTCGGCCAGGATCTGCTTGTTGTACCAGATGCCCTCGATGTTGAACTCGGCCGGCAGGGTGAAGAGGTCGCCGCCGTAGAGCGAGCGCAGGACCGATTCGGCGGCCGGCAGGATGGCGCCGGCGGCGCCGACCTCGGCCAGGGCTTGGTCGATGTCGACGAGATAGCCGCCGTCGTGCAATTCGATCGCCAGCGAGGGCGTGTTGGCGGCGAAGATCAGACTGGGCAGAGCGTTCTGCCCGGCTAGGAGCTGAAGCTGCTGATCGTAGCTGGCTTGCGGTTGGGAGCTGGATTTGAGCGGATAGTCGGCTACGGTCGAGGCGCAAGGCCCGGCCGCGACGGTGCTGAGGACGGACCCGACGGTGGTGTTCTCGGGCATGCCCAGGAAGCTGAACTCGGCCTGGCCCCCGGTCGGCTGGTCCGACGACGAATCGCCGCCGCAGCCGCTCAGACTGACGGCCAGACCCAGCGCGCAAAGGCCGGCCAAGACGGCTTGACGGCGCTTGCGGGCGGTCTTGATGATCACTGTTCCTCCTTGAACGCGAGCTTCAATTGAAGCGCTTTAATTAGAAGCGTAGTGCCATATTTGCGCGTAATCAGTCATTCGTCAAGAGGGCGATCATAAAAGCGATCAAACTGAGACCCGAGGCAGTTCTCGGCCGGACCGAGGATCGCCTCAGGTCTTGGCCAGACGACGTGAGGAGTCGCGCACCACCAGTTGGGGCTCCAACACGATCTGGCGGTGCCGGTGGTCGCGGGCGGTGATCTCGTCGATCAACGACTGGGCCGCCAAACGGCCCATCTCCAAGCCCGGTTGGGCCAAGGTGGAGAGCGGGATGAGAGCGTTCCAGGCCGAACGGTTGTCGTCGTAGCCGATGATGGAGACGTCTTCGGGGAAGCGCAGATCGGACTGGCTCAGGATCGTCTGGACGATGCCGGCCGCCAATAGGTCGGCCCCGGCGATGATGCCGTCCGGGCGCAGAGCCGGCTCGCGTTCGACCACCTGGTGGCCGACCCGAAGACCGTCGCCGACCTGGACTTCGGGAGTCGGTATCAACTCCAAGCGGACCGCCCCGTTGGTCTGGGCCACCGCCCGGACCGCCCCGGAGTAACGCTGACGGATCGGCGGCAGGGCGTCGATGTTGCCACAGAAGGCCAATTGACGGCAGCCCTGCTCGATCAGGTGGCGGGCGGCTAAGTAGCCGCCGTGCTCATTGTTGGTCAAGACGGCGCAATAGTCGCCCGCCTGCTGGGGGGCGGCGTTCAACAGCACCACCGGCTGGCCGTGTTGGCGGGCCCGTTCCAAACCGGAGAAGAGACCGGGCAAGGGCGCCAGCAGGACGCCAGCCGTGCGCTGCTGGTCGAAGAGGTCGAGGTGGCTGTCCTGACGGGCCATGTCCATGTCTGAATTGGCCAGGATGAGGGAGAAGCCAGCCTCGGCGGCGGCCTGTTCGGCCCCCCGGGACATGTCCAAGAAGAAGGAGTTCGAGAGGTCGATGATGACGAAGCCGATGGTGTTGGAGATGCCCCGGGCCAGCGACTGGGCGGCTCCGTTGCGGACGAAGCCCAATTCTTTGATGACCCGCCGGATGCGCTTGAGGGTGACCGGCGACAACCGGTCCGGATGGTTGAGGGCGTTCGACACCGTGCCCAGAGAGACACCGGCCATCGTCGCCACATCGCTCATCCGGGGCATGGCCTGGCCCTCCGGCCGCCGGTTGTCGCTCTGCGCCACTTAGTCTCCTCCTCCGGGGGCCATCGTAGTGACTGCCAGCCAGGTCAGCGCATCCCCTCGACCATGGCCCGCAACTCCTTCTTCAACTCCACCATCTCGTCGCGCAGGCGGGCCGCCACCTCGAAGCGCAGTTGGCTGGCGGCCTCGTGCATCTGTTCGGTCAAACGCTCGATCAGATCGCGCAGCTCGGCCTGGGCCGCCTCGCCCTCCCGACCAGGCCCGGAGCCCCGGCCGGCCGACCGGATCGGCGTCTCGGCCATCACCCGCGAGGTGTCGGCGTCCTCCCGCGCCAGCATTTCGGTGATGTCGGCGATCTTCTTGCGCAAAGGCTGTGGATCGACGCCGTGGGCGGCGTTGTAGGCCACCTGCTTGGCCCGCCGCCGGTTGGTCTCCTCGATCGCCTTGGCCATCGAGGCCGTGATCGAGTCGGCGTACATATGCACTTGCCCGGAGACGTTACGGGCCGCCCGGCCGATGGTCTGGATCAAGGAGCGCTCCGAGCGCAAGAAGCCCTCCTTGTCGGCGTCCAGGATGGCGACCAAGGAGACCTCGGGCAGGTCCAAGCCCTCGCGCAGCAGGTTGATGCCGACCAGCGCGTCGTACTCCCCCAGCCTCAGCTGGCGCAATAGATCGAGCCGGGACAAGGTGTCGATGTCGGAGTGGAGGTACCGTGCCCGCAGCCCGTTCAGCACTAGGTAGTCGGTCAGGTCCTCGGCCATGCGCTTGGTCAGGGTCGTCACCAAGACCCGCTGGTCGAGCTCGGCCCGGGCCTTGATCTCGGCCATCAGATCGTCGATCTGGCCGGCCGTCGGTTTGACCAGGATCTCAGGGTCGACCAAGCCGGTGGGCCGGATCAGCAGCTCCACCGTGCCGGTGGCCTTGGCTAGCTCGTAGGCTCCCGGCGTGGCCGAGAGGTAGACCGTCTGACCGATGCGCTGGACGAACTCCTCCCAGCGCAGGGGCCGGTTGTCCATGGCCGAGGGCAGGCGGAAGCCATGCTCGACCAGGGTGCGCTTACGGGACATGTCGCCCTCGTACATGCCGCCGATCTGGGGCACGGTGACATGGGACTCGTCGATCACCAGCAAGAAATCGGATGGGAAGTAATCCAGCAGGCAGTTGGGTGGACTGCCGGCCTCGCGCCCGTCGATGTGCCGGGAATAATTCTCGATGCCCGAGCAGGCGCCGATCTGACGCATCATCTCGATGTCGTAGCGCGTCCGCATCTCCAAGCGCTGGGCCTCCAACAGCTTGTCGGCCTGGCGCAGCTCGGCCAAGCGGGCCTCCAATTCCGCCTCGATCCCGACCAGGGCGCGGGCCATCCGCTCCGGGCTGGCGCTGTAGTGGGTGGCGGGGAAGATGCGCATGACCTCGTCCTGGCTGACGACCTGGCCGGTCAGCGGATTGAGGGTGGACATGGCTTCGACTTGGTCGCCGAAGAATTCGACCCGCCAGGCCAGCTCCTCGTACATCGGGAAGACCTCGACGGTGTCGCCCCGGGCCCGGAAGGAGCCCCGGCTGGCGGACAGATCGTTGCGGACGTATTGGATGTCGACCAGGCGGCGCAGCAGCTGGTCCCGGCCGAAGTCCTGGCCCAGCCTCAACTCGATGGCCCGCTCGACGTATTCCTGGGGGGTGCCCAGGCCGTAGATGGCGGAGACGGTCGCCACCACGATGACATCGCGCCGACTGAGCAAGGAATAGGTCGCCCGGTGGCGCAGACGTTCGACCTCTTCGTTGAGGGAGGCGTCCTTCTCGATGTAGGTGTCGGTCTGGGGGATGTAGGCCTCTGGTTGGTAGTAGTCGTAATAGGAGACGAAATACTCCACGGCGTTGTCCGGGAAGAGCTGCCGCAGCTCGGAGGCGAATTGAGCCGCCAGGGTCTTGTTCGGTTGCATCACCAGCAGGGGCCGCTGCAAGCGTTCCGCCAGCCAAGCCACCGTGGCCGTCTTGCCCGTGCCGGTGGCTCCGAGCAGGACGACGTCGCTCTGCCCGGCCTTGATCCGACGTTCCAGCTGGTCGATGGCCTCCGGCTGGTCGCCCGAGGGTTCGAAGTCGGCCACCACTTGGAAAGGCGCCACCCAGCGGGAGACATCGTTGATCGTCGGCATGGGCTCACCGTACTACCAGGCTGTGACAGACCCGTCCGGGCCGCCTCTGGCCCTCTGTCCCAGTGGCCGGGAGACTCCCGCCCCAGCGGCCCAAGCCGCCCCGCCCTGCCCGGCCCAGGTCTCAGGACAGCTGTCGGCTCAGCTGGCCCGAGCCCGCCAGCGCTCGAACCAAGCCGTCACCTGATCACGCAGCCCAGCCACCGATCCGGCGCCGTCGAACAACTGATCAGCCACGGCCTGACGGGCGGCGTCGTCGGCCTGGGCCGCGATCCGGCGCCGGGCCTGCTCCGGCGTCAGCCCCCGCTCCCGCACCAGCCGGTCGAGCCGGATCGCCAGCGGGGCTTGGACCACTAGCACCAGGTCGAAGCGGTCCGGCTGACCGGTCTCGACCAGCAGGGGGATGTCATGGACCACGGCTGCGGCCCCGCCGGATCGGGCGGCTTCCTCCAGGGCCTCGGCCCGCGCCGCCACCAAGGGGTGGACGATGGCCTCCAGATCGGCCCGCGCCTTCGGATCGGCGAAGACCAGCCGGCCCAAGCCGGCCCGGTCGATGGCCTGATCCGGGCCGATCAGCTGATCGCCGAAGCGCTGCCGCAAGGCGATCCAACCGGACCCACCGGGCTCGACCACCTGATGGGACAGCTGGTCGTAATCGATCACGGTCAGACCCAGTTCACGCAAACGGGCCGCCACGACCGATTTGCCGGCCGCGATCGGGCCGGTCAAACCGATCCGTCGCATCTTCGCCGCCGTCATATCCGTCGCATCCCTCGCACAGCTTCGATCCTGACCGACTGGCCCGGCCGGCGCAAGCTAGTGCCGGGCTAGAAATGACGAGGCGGCCGTCCTGCCGGACGGCCGCCTCGACCACGAATCGCTCAGTTATTGGTGGTGAGCTGTTCTTTCAGGGCCTGCAGGGCCTCGTCGCTGGCCAGCGAGCCAGCCGGCTCGGCCTGCGGGTTGGAGACGTAGCTGCTGGACGACTCACTGGCCGTCACCGCCGCCACCTGGGCCTGCTTGGCCTCTTCGGCCTGCTGCTTGTGCGCCATCCAACGGGACTGGGCTTCAGCGTACTGAGCCTCCCAAGCCCGTTGCTGCTCCTCGTAGCCAGGCTTCCACTCGTTGGTCTCCGGGTCGAAGCCCTCCGGGTAGATGTAGTTGCCTTGCTCGTCGTAGCTGGCGGTCATGCCGTAGAGCGACGGGTCGAAGTCGTCCGCCGCGATGTCGACGCCCTCGTTGGCCTGCTTGAGGGACAGCGAGATGCGGCGGCGGTCCAGCTCGATGTCGATGATCTTGACCATCACATCGTCGCCCACCGAGACGACCTGCTCCGGAATCTCGACGTGACGCTCGGCCAACTCGGACACGTGGACCAAGCCCTCGATGCCCTCACCGACTCGGACGAAGGCGCCGAAGGGCACCAACTTAGTCACCTTGCCGGGCACGATCTGACCGATCTGGTGCAGCCGGGCGAAGGTCTGCCAAGGATCCTCTTGAGTCGACTTGAGGGACAGGGAGACGCGCTCGCGGTCCATCTCGACGCTCAGCACCTCGACCGTGACCTCCTGGCCGACCTCGACCACCTCGGAAGGATGGTCGATGTGCTTCCAGCTCAGCTCGGAGACGTGGACCAAGCCGTCCACACCGCCCAGATCGACGAAGGCGCCGAAATTGACGATCGAGGAGACCACGCCCTTGCGGATCTGGCCCTTCTGCAGCTGGTTCAAGAAGTTGGTCCTGACCTCGGACTGAGTTTGCTCCAGCCAAGCCCGGCGCGACAAGACAACATTATTGCGGTTCTTGTCCAGCTCGATGATCTTGGCCTCTAGCTCCTGGCCGACGTAAGGCTGCAAGTCCCGCACCCGACGCATCTCGACCAAGGAGGCGGGCAAGAAGCCACGCAGACCGATGTCGATGATGAGGCCACCCTTGACCACTTCGATGACACGGCCGGTGACGACACCGTCCTCTTCCTTGATCTTCTCGATGGTGCCCCAGGCACGCTCGTACTGAGCCCGCTTCTTGGACAGGATGAGGCGACCTTCTTTGTCTTCCTTCTGCTGCACCAAGGCTTCGATCTGATCACCCACCTGGACCACCTCGAAGGGGTCGACATGGTGCTTGATGGATAGCTCTTTGGCCGGGATGACACCTTCGGTCTTATAGCCGATGTCGAGCAGGACCTCGTCCCGATCGACCTTGACGACGGTGCCTGAGACGATATCGCCGTCATTGAAATACTTAATCGTCGCATCGACCGCGGCGAGGAACTCCTCAGGGGAGCTGATGTCGTCGATCGCGACCTGTGCCGCCTCTGACGCGGGAGAGGTCATGTAGTTGGACTCCGATGAAATAATACTGAATAAGCGCTTACGCCCTGCGGACGCTCTTGTCCCGTACTAGGAAAGGGACCGCGCGCAGTCCACTCCAGGCCGGGACTGCGCAGGCGCAATGCCTGATCAGGGTATCGACGGGTCCAAAATCGGTCAATCCGGATGGGCGTGCCGTTATAGGGTCGTGACCTGAGCCTAGAGCCGTAAACCTGACTAGTGTCCCCCGCCGAGGGCGGCCAGTCAGAGCCTCGGCCCAGTCCCTCAGTGGGCCGCCCGCTCCCAGTCCGGACCGAGCCCGACCGAGACCTCCAGTGGCACAGCCAGGTCGACGGCTCGGCCCATCTCGGCTCTGACGCATTCCTCCAAGGCCTCGGCCTCGCCCGGCGCGACTTCGAAGACCAGTTCGTCGTGGACTTGGAGCAAGAGCCGCGAGCGCAGGTCGGACTGGGCCAGCCGGCGGGACACCTTGATCATGGCCAGCTTGATGATGTCGGCGGCCGAGCCCTGCATGGGCGCGTTCAAGGCCATCCGCTCGGCCATCTCCCGGCGCGTCCGGTTGGTCGAGGTCAGGTCGGGCAGATAACGCCGCCGGCCCAGCAGAGTCTCTGTGAAACCAGTCCCCCGGGCCCGCTCGACCAGCCCGTGGAGATAGTCGCGGACCGACCCGAAACGGGCGAAGTAGTCGTCCATCAGCTTCTGCGCCTCGCCCACCGAGACGCCCAGCTGGGTGGACAAACCATAATTGGACAGACCGTAGGCCAAGCCGTAATTGATGGCCTTGACCCGGGCCCGCTGCTGCGGCGTGACCTGATTCGGGCCGACCCCGAAGACGTGCCCGGCCATGACGGCGTGGAAGTCGAGCCCGCCCCGGAAGGCCTCGATCAGGTCCTGGTCGCCGGACGAGTGGGCCATCACCCGCATCTCGATCTGGGAATAGTCGGCCGTCATCAGATCGTCGAAGCCGGGACCGGCCACGAAGGCCTGCCGGATCTGGCGGCCGGCGGCGGTCCGGATGGGGATGTTCTGCAGGTTGGGCTCGATCGAGCTGAGCCGGCCGGTGGCGGCCACGGTCTGCAGGTAAGTGGTGTGGATACGGCCGTCGTCGGCGATGGCCTTGGTCAAGCCCTCGATGGTTTGGCGCAAGCGGATGGCGTCGCGGTAGGCCAAAAGGTGGGCCAGGAAGGGATGCTCAGTCTTGGCGTACAACCCCTCCAAGGCCTCGGCGTCGGTGCTGTGGCCGGTCTTCAGCTTGCGCGTCTTGGGCATGCCCAACTCGTCGAACAGGACCACCTGGAGCTGTTTGGGCGAGGCCAGGTTGACCGGACGCCCGACCTCGGCGTAAGCCTCCCGCTCGGCTCGTCGGACGGCTTGGTCGAACTCCTGCCAGAGCGCCGCCAGGCGGTCGGCGTCGACCGCCACGCCGGTCCGCTCCATCTGGGCCAAGATGCGCTGCAGCGGCAATTCGACCGTGCTGAGGAGCGCGCTGGCGCCGGACTCGGTCAGGACCTGGTCCAAGGCCCGCGACAGGTCGAGCACGGCTCCGGCTTCGGTCAGAGCGGCCTCGGGATCGCCCTCGGTCGGGTCGGCCCCGAAATCGAGGGCGAGTTGCCCGTCCGGGGCCTGTTCCGGACCGGCCACCAGGTCACGGCCGAGGTAGCGTTGGACCAGGTCGCCCAGCTCGTAGCCGCGCTGATCGGGCCGGACCAGATAGGCCGCCAACTCGGTGTCCGAGACCAGTCCGGCCAGGTCCCAGCCCCGGTCCCACAGCTGACGCAAGAGGGGCTTGCAGACGTGGCCGGCTTTGGGCCGGGCCGAGTCGGACAGCCAAGCCGCCAAGGCCTGGTCGTCGGTCGCCTCCAGCCGGTGGACTTCGATCCAGGCGGCCTGATCGTCGGTCGCCAAGGCCAGGGCGTCGATGTCGCCGGCGGCCGTCAACCGGGCCAACAAGCCGGTGCGCTCGGCCAGGCCCGTCCGGTCCAGCCAAGCCGCCACCTGGCCTGGCCCCAGCTGGCTGGTCTGACGGCTCGGGGCTAAGGTCTGAGCCGGCTCGACGGCCGGACCGATCTCGTTCAAGCGTTGGCGCAGAGTCCGGAATTGAAGGGCGTCGAAGACGCTCGCGACGGCCTCCCGCTGCCAGGGCCGCCGGGCCAACCCGGGCAGCTTCAGGGGCAGGTCGAGGTCGCGCACCAAAGCGTTCAGACGACGGTTGCCGCGCACCTGGTCGAGGTGCTCGACCAGGGCTTGGCCGGCCTTGCCGGGGACCTGCCCGGCCCGCTCCAAGAGATTGTCCAGACCGTCGTAGGCCTTCAGCCACTTGGCCGCCGTCTTGGGGCCGACGCCGGGCACACCGGGCAGATTGTCGCTGCTCTCCCCCACCAGGGCGGCCAGCTCGGGATAGCGCTGGGGCGCCACGCCGTACTTCTGCTCGACCGCCGCCGGCGTCATCCGGGCCAGGTCGGAGGTGCCGCGCCGAGGGTAGAGCACGGTGGTGTGGTGATCGATCAGTTGGAAGGTGTCACGGTCGCCGGAACAGATCAAGACCTCGAAACCGGCCTCAGAGCCTTGGCTGGCCAGGGTGGCGATGATGTCGTCGGCCTCGTAGTCGGCCACTTCCAGGGCCGGGATCTGAAGCGCCGTCAGGACCTCCTTGATGAGGTCGACTTGGCCGATGAACTCCGGCGGCGTGGCCGAGCGGGTGGCTTTGTAGTCGGGGTACAGCGCCGTCCTGAAAGTGGTCCGAGAGACGTCGAAGGCGACCGCCAGATGGCTCGGCCGCTCGTCCCGCAAGAGCCCGATCAGCATGGCCGTGAAGCCGTAGACGGCGTTGGTGGGCTGCCCGGTCGAGGTGGCGAAACTGTCCACCGGCAAGGCGAAGAAAGCCCGGAAGGCGACCGAGTGCCCGTCGATCAGGAGGAGCTTGCCCGGCTCAAGCGCCTCGGTGGACACGGCGGCGCCTCAGTCTTGGTCAGGCTTGGATTGACGGCCGTGGTCGATGACGCCCTGGGCCACCTCGCGCATCGGTTTGCGCAGATCCATGGCCGTCTTCTGAATCCAACGGAAGGCCTCGGCCTCGCTCAGCCCCAGACCTTCCTGCAGCAAGGCCTTGGCCTGGTCCACCGTCTTACGGGAGGCCAAGCGCTCCTCGAGATCCAAGACCTCGGCCTCGACAGCCAGGATCTGGGCGAAGCGGGCCTGGGCGATCTCGATCGCCGGCACCACGTCGGAGGCGTCGAAGGGCTTGACCACGTAGGCCATGGCGCCGGCCTCGCTGGCCCGCTCGATCAACTCGCGCTGCGAGAAGGCGGTCAAGATGACGACCGGAGCGATCCGCTCGGCCGCGATCACCTCGGCCGCCGAGATGCCGTCCAATTTCGGCATCTTGACGTCCATCACGACCACGTCCGGGTTGAGTTCGCGGGCCATGGCCACGGCCTCTTCGCCGTCGGCCGCCTGCCCCACCACGCTGTAGCCCTCGCCGGTCAAGAGTTCGACTAGATCGAGGCGGATCAGGGCTTCGTCCTCCGCCACCAGCACCCGTGGCTGGCTCGGCGAGTCTGGTGTCTTCGTCTGTGTCACACCAGGCATTCTTCCACGTTTGCCCTAACGATGGGACGGCCAGGGCCGGCCCTGGAGCGGCCGCGTTGGCGGCCCGAATGGCGCGACCGCTCCAGTGGTGGCAGAATGATCTGCCGTTGGCTCGGCCCGAGTGGCGGAATGGTATACGCGGACGGCTCAAACCCGTCTGTCTGATAAAGACATAGGGGTTCGACTCCCCTCTCGGGCACCTTCGAGGTCTGGTTCAAACCTTGGCCTGCTTCGACCTTTGATCCGCTCGCCTTCCTTGTTCGCGCTGGCAGGACTCGGACGGCGTCCCCAACGATCAGCGTGAGACGGGCCGTGTCGAGGGCAAGCTCTACGGAATCGGCGATGGGGACAACAGTCACAGGTGGCCTCCATAAGGTGACGGTGGGTAAAGCGCCGTGGAGGTACGCGAAGCCGGTCGTTTGGTGCGGTGATCGTTCAGCGTGAGTCGGGGGATCATGGGATAATCGCCGTTGGACTTGTCTCCGCAACAGGCGCTGCAGGCGCGGCAGGAAGGGGCTTGCCCGCCCACGCCGACCGGAAGGAGACTCGTGTCCGAACCCGCCGCTGCCAGCCCGCCTGAAGAACACTGGCGCGGGTTCGCTGACGAGAGCTACGGGCAGCACGACTACTACGTCGCCATCGTCGTGACCGGCCAAGCCCAGGAGGCCGCTTTGAAGGCCGGTTTCGACGCCCTGCGGAAAGAAGCCGCCCAGAAGTGGAAAGTCCCCTCGGACGTCGAGTTCCACGCCTACGACATCATGCAGGGTTGCGACGACTGGAAGGTGTTGCGCGGAAGGGTCGGCGACGCCGCCTCCCTGTACCGCAAACTCTTGAAGGTCATCGTGGCGAGCGGGGCCAAGGTCGCCATCGAAGGTGTCGGCATCGCCGACCTGGCAGAGGAGTACGACAACCCGCCCTACGCCCACGAGGCGGCGGCCCGACTCGCCCTCGAACAGGTCGACCAGTGGTGCGCCGACGCCGGTGTCAGCGCCGTCGAGATCACCGCCGACGAGATCTCCTCGGACATGCGCTTCGCCACGGACGTGTTCAACCGGGCCATCGACGGCACCACCGTCGCCGCCTCCGACGAGCATCCCGGCTCGCTCGGCCACGTCGCCCAGCCCATCGCCCTAGTGTCATCGGCCAGCAGCGACGGAGTCCAGGCGGCCGACTTGGTGGCCCACATCGTCCGCCGCCACTTCGAGGAGACCTCAGCAGCGCCCCGAGCGGTCAAGCTCGCCCGCAGCCTCTACCACACCCTGCTCCCAGCCTTGACCTACCGGGGCGGGCGCGCGGCCCCAAAGGGGGTTATCGGCAAAAATGTGTGTCTCCCAGGGGGGTGTTTGGCCTAGTCGCTGAGCGGGGTGGGGGCGTCTGGTTATTGCCTTGGGGGCATGACTGGGAGAAGTGTTGGACATCCGGGC
>JAISCA010000065.1 GCA_031265875.1 Propionibacteriaceae bacterium | reverse complement strand
CCGCCGGGCCAGGGCCCGACGGACGACGAGCCGGACAAATCACGATGAAGACAGCCCACAGGCGCCAGTCGTAAGCCGGGTCACGACCCGTCGACCACCACAAAGACTAAAACGTCGTACTCGTTGCGCAGCCAGGTGACGCCGTCGGCGCCCGTCTGAGCGGTCATACGGTGGGCGTCGTCGTAGCCGAAGCCCAATCTCCGGCCCTCGGGCGAGGTCAACTCGATCAGGTCGCCGGCGACCGAATAGCCCAAGCGCCAGACCGCGCCGTCCGGGCGGGTCAGCGAAGTCACCCGGCCGACGGGGTCGCTGGTGACCGTGACCGTCTGACCGGCCTGGTCGGTGATCGACTCCAGCTGGGGGAAGCTGTCGCCGGCGCCTTGGTAGGCCAATTCGACCGTCAGCCCCTGGCGGTCCCAGGTCCGGGTCAAAGCGCCCCGGCCGCGACTCAGCCCTGGCTCAGGCGAAGGCGGCGGCCAGGGCCAGCCGCAGGGCGCCTTGGAAGGAGGTCTCGCGCTGGTCCGCTGACATCTGGGGATCGGGTCTAGTCAGGTGGTCGGACACCGTCAGGACGGACAAGGCGGCCCGGCCGAACTCGGCCGCCACGGCGTAGAGCGAGGCGGTCTCCATCTCGACCGCCAGCACATGGTGACGTTCCAGGGCTTCGAGCTGGCCCGGCACGGCGAAGTAGAAGTGGTCGTTCGTGACGACTGCCCCGGCCCAGGTCACCGCCTCAGGTTCAGCGCCGGCCGCCTCCTCGGCTCGGGCCAGGGCCCAGGCCGCCGCCGCCATGGTCAGGTCGGCGCTGGCCGCGAAGTGGACGCCGGGCAGGCGTAATTCGTTCATCGAGCTGGCGCTGTGGGCGCCGACCGCGATGACCCGGTGGCCGACTTCGACTTGAGGCGAGATGCCACCGGCCGTGCCGACTCGGATGATCCGCTCGACATCGTAGAACCGGAACAACTCGGTGGCGTAGATGCCGATCGAGGCCATGCCCATGCCGGAGGCCATGATGGACAGGGGCTGGCCCTGGTGCGGACCCGCTTGGGCCAGGCGGCCGGTGAAGCCGAGCGTGCCCCTGACGTCGGTCACCAATCGGGCCTGGTCGAGGACGGTCTCAGCCATGCGCTGGGCCCGTTTGGGGTCGCCCGGCATCAAGACGGCCGGGGCGAAGTCGCCCGGCTGGGCGCTGATGTGCGGTGTCGGCATGTTCGTGGGCCTCTCGGTCGAAGTCCGCTCGGACGTCGGCGGTTCGGGTGGTGGTGGCGGGTCCGGCTGATGTGCCAGTGCGGTCGGTGGTGTCGGGTCAGGCGGGAGTGCCTGGTTGGGCGGGAGTGCCTGGTTGGGCGGGAGCGTCAGGTCCGGCACTGGTGTCAGGTCCGGCGCTGGTGTCAGGTCGGTTGGAGGCGGGCCGGGCCAGAGCTTGGGCCAGCACGTCCAAGCCCAGCCCGCCCAGGCTGAGGGCGTCCTGGTGGAACTGGCGCAGACTGGTTCCCTTAGCCAGGGCGGCGGCGCGCAGGTTCTGCCACAGGCGTTGGCCGATCTTGTACGAGGGGGCCTGGCCGGGCCAGCCTAAGTAGCGGTCCAGCTCGAAGCGCAAGGACGGTTCGCTCATGGTCGAGTTGGCGCGCAGGAAGGTCCAGGCCAGACGCCGGTCCCAGGGCTGGCCCGAGCCGTCGGGGAAGGGCAACCCGAGATGGACTCCGATGTCCAACACCACCCGGGCGGCGCGCAGGCGTTGCCCGTCCAACATGCCCAGACGGTCGCCCGGGTGGGGCAGGTAGCCGTGCTCGTCCATGAAGCGCTCGGCGTACAGGGCCCAGCCCTCGGCGTGGCCCGAGGTGCCGCTGAAGCGGCGCCAGCGGTTGAGCCGATGACGCAGGAAGACGGCTTGGGCGATCTGGAGGTGGTGGCCGGGCACGCCCTCGTGGTAGACGGTGGTGCGCTCGCGCCAGGTGGTGAAGGAGTCGACCCCCTCGGGCACCGACCACCACATCCGGCCGGGGCGGGAGAAATCGTCGCTGGGGCCGGTGTAGTAGATGCCGCCGGAGCGGGTCGGGGCGATCCGGCCCTCCAAGCGGCGGGCCGGGGCGGGGATGTCGAAGTGGACGCCGTCCAAGTCGGCCATGGCTTGGTCGGCGGTGTCTTGCAGCCAGGCCCGCAAGGCCTCCACCCCCTCGATACGCCAAGCCGGGTCGGCGTCCAGCCGGTCGATGGCCTCGTCCAAGCCGACGCCGGGGCCGTACAACTGGGCCACCAGGTCGGATTGCTCGCGCACGATCCGGTCCAGTTCCTCCAGGCCCCAGGCATAGGTCTCCCGCAGGTCGACTGTGGCCCCGAGGAAGTGACGCGACCACAGGGCGTAACGCTCTGGGCCGACGCCGTCCTGGTCGACGGTCTGGGAGACGAGGTCGTCCAGCAGGTAGTCGGCCAACTCGGCGTAGGCCCGTTCGGCCCGGGCGGCCGCCTGACGCAGCCCTTCTCGCGCCTTGGTCCCGGCCGGGCCGTCGAGGGCGGGCAGGCTGGCGGCTTGGTCGACCAACTGGGCGAAGACCGAGCCGGCCTGGGACTGTCGACGGGCGTCGCGGGCGGCCAACTCGACCTGGCGGCGGGCCGGGGACAGAGCGCGTCGCGCGCCTTGGCGCAGGGTCTCGACGTGCCCGGCCAAAGCGGCCGGGACCTGGCCCAGGCGGTCCACGATGACCTGCCAGTCCGCCAGGGAGTCCTGCGGCATGAGGGCGAAGACGTCCTCGATCTGGTGCTGCGGGCCGGTGACGACGTTGAGCTCGCGGTAGCCCTCGCCGGCCTGGTCCAGGTCGAGACTGGAACTGAGGCGATCACGCAAGGCCCAGACCGTGACTTGGTCGACCGGATCGTCGACCCCAGCCAGCGTCAGCCGCTCGAGCCGGCTCGAAGTGGCCCGGTCGAGGTCGGCCCGTTGGGCCAATCCGGCCGGGGAGAAGTCGTCCAGCCGGTCGGCCCCTTGATCGGAGCCGATCTCGGTGGCCAGCAGGGGAGACAGAGCGATCGACTGGTCGAGGTGGGCTTCGGCCAAGGCGTCGATGGCGGACCAGGGGCGGACGTCAGACATGGGGGCAGTCTAAGACACGGCCCCTGTGGGGTCCGTGGTCTCAGTTGCGGCGGTGGCGTCCACCGGGCTGGCTGGAGCCGGGGCGGAGTCGGCCGGTCGGTCCGAGAGGTCGGCCGGCTCGGGCGGGGCGCCGCCGACGCGAGAGGCCTGGCGCCGTCTCAGCCAGGTCGCTGTGAGGCCGGCCCCGCCCAGCAGGACGATGGCGCCGAGGCCGATCAGAGCGGTGGGGCTGGGGCCTGAGCCAGCGGCCGGTTCCGGCGGGTCGATCAAGGCCGAGGCCGGAGCTGAGGGGTTGGGGCTGAACGAGGCCGACACGGGAACGATCAGATCGCTCGGGTCGTCGCTCGGGGCCGGCTGCTCGCTCTGGCTGGCGGCCGGATCGGCTGGGTCGGTGGCGCCGGTCTGGCCGGTTTGTCCGGTCTGGGGATTGTTCGCGTTCGGCTGGGCGGCCGGTGGGTTGGGGTCCGGCTCGGGCGCGGGCGCCGGCGGCGGCTCGGGGGCCGGTTCGGTCACTGGGCTGACCCGGGGCGGGCTGGCCGCGCCGCTGGCGGACCCAGTGGCGAAGGACCAGCCTTCGAAGCCGCCCAGGATGACCCGGTGCGACATCACACCGAGTTGGCTATAGGTCCAAGGGCCGCCCGAGGGGGCGTGCCAATAGGACCAATAGGCCGTGGCGGGCGGGGTGTCGACGCATTGCTCGGTGTAACTCGGGTCGTTGGGCAAGGGGACGACCTCGCTGGCCGAGGGACGGCCCTGGATGCGGCAGATGAAGCCCGGTCCGTCGTGCACCGTGCCAGTGGTGCTGATCCAGACCGCGCGCAAGGCGTCGATGCCGGTCGAACGGGCGCTCAGACCGGTGGCGCAGTAGGTCTGGACGCCACCGCCCAGCGCGCCGTGGTCGATCACGACCGAGACGGCGTCCTGATCGGCCGTGGTGCACAGGCCGGCCCGGGCCCCGAGGGCGGGCAGCCCGGCGGCGGAGGCGGCGGGAGCGGCGGCCCCCAGCGCGCCGACCGTCAACACGGCCCCCAACCCGAGCAGCGCCAACCTAGCCCCAGCCGGGCCGACGGGGCGGAGCCAGCGCCGGGCGGAGCCGGGGACGGTCCAGAGCCGGGAGCGTGGGCGCGGAGACGGGAGACGAGGGTGGGGGGAGCACGATGGTGGGACCTGGGGGCGAAGTGTCGACACGGGTACGCCTTTCGGTGAGCGATCCGAAGGCCTACGCCGTGAGGCGACGTCCTCCGTAGACCTCGACGGATGGAAACGCTCCAAGCAGTCAGATTCTCGGACTCATCGACCGGTTTCTGCGGTCGATACACCGTTGCGGGTCAGTGCCGGGTTCTCCACCGGCTTCCTCCGACTGATCGGGTTATTAAGTTGTGGGTCGCATTATGCCAGATCGGACGAAGCGCGGCGGCGCGACGTCGTAACTGTTCGATCACGAAGTCGTTGTCGCCGAACGAGCGATCCCGGCCCATGACACGCCGAAAACGAGAGACAGAAGTGCTCGCTCGCGGCCGGGAGGCTGGCGACAGCCGGCTGGAGCCACCTATCGGATTCGAACCGATGACCGTCCGCTTACAAGGCGGGAGCTCTGCCGACTGAGCTAAGGTGGCGGGCCGATCGGATCGGCTCGAATCGGCTTGATCAGGTTAGCCCAAGCTGGCCCGGGGCGTCCCGTCCGACGGCCCAGGGCGTTCGACGACGAGGCGTCCCGCCATCGGCCAGTCCGGCGGAGGGCGGACCGATCTGGGCTGGGGCGGGGGCTCAGACGCCGGGGGCGCTGACGAAGATGGTGGCCGAGCCGATGGCGTCGACCGCCTCGCCGGCCGGGATCAAAGCGGCCTGGCCCAGTCCCAGTTCGAGCGAGGACAGCTCCGACCGCAACTCGGCCTCGCCGTCGATGACCAGGGCCAAGCGGCAGGAGCCGGTGGCTGGCAGCGGCAGGCGGGAGTGGGACAGCTCGCCCCGCCAGACGCTGAACTCCGGGGCCTCGGTCAGATAGTGGATGAAGCCAGCCTCGTCTTGGGTCGGGACCGGGGCGATGGTGGAGGGCTGGAAGCTGACCACATGGATCAACTCGTCCACGTCGATGTGTTTGGTGGTCAAACCGCCCCGGAGGACGTTGTCCGAGGTGGCCATGACCTCGACCCCGACGCCGCGTAGATAAGAGTGCATGGTGCGGGGCGGCAAGAAGAGGCCCTGGCCCGGTTCCAGGTGGATGCGGTTGAGCAGCAGGGCGGCCAGGATGGAGGGGTGGCGCGGATAGTGGGCGTCCAGTTCGACGGCGGTCTGAGCGAAATCGCCCAGCGCGCCGGAGTCGCGCAGCCGGGCCCGGGCGGCTTGGACCACCCGGGCGACCAAGTCGGGATCGTCCAGAGTCAGAATGTCCAAGAAGACCTGGGCCAAGGCGGTCGCGCCCTTGCGTTGCCAGAGCGGCGAGATGACCGAGGTGAGGGCGTCGGCCACTCCCAAGGCCCGGAACAGTTCGACCGTCTGGGCCGGTTCGCGGAAACCGCACAGCCCGTCGAACTCGGTCAAGGCGATCAGCAACTCCGGCTTGGGCCAGTCGTCCTTATAGGTCCGCTCGGGGCTGTCGAGGTCGAGCCGGGCCGCTTCCTCACGGGCGAAGCCGGCCTCGGCCTGGGCCCGGTCGGGGTGGGCCTGGAGGGACAGCGGCCGATCCGCCGCCAGCAGTTTCATCAGGACCGGGAAGCGATCGCCGAAGACACGACGGCAACTCGGCTGGACCCAGTCCGGGTGCTGACGCAGCACGGAGTCGAGGGGCTGGCCGTCGATCAAGGATGGGGCCAGTGGATGGGCCCCCAACCAATACTCGGCTTGGGGGTCGCCGGTCGGGGTCCGACCCAGCAGTTCAGGTATGGCTGTGGGGGAGCCCCAGGCGTAATTACGGACCTGGCCTTGCAACGGAAGCATGTCCATCCTTTCGGCCCACGGCGACGTGCTGGCCGCATCGACGCTTCGATCTTACCGACCCAGTGAATAGGTATCGCAGGACTGTCAGACCTAACTCCTAGTCTGACCGTCATGACAGAGCAACCAGAGGCGACCGATCAGGGCGGGCGCTTGAGCGTCGACGACATCGCCCTGTTGGAATTCGAGCGGCGCCTGTGGTCCCGGGCCACGGTCAAAGAGGGAGCCATCCGGCAGCGCTTCGGCTGCTCCCTGGCTCGGTATTATCGACGGCTGGGCCGGTTGATCGATTCGCCAGCCGCGCTGGCCTTGGATCCCAGCCTGGTCGAACGGCTGCGTCGCCGCCGGCTGGCCGGCCGCTGCCGGGTCGGGTGAGCCGGTCGGATTTGCCTTCGGGCCGGGTTCCGTGACAAAATCCCCAGGTTGCCCCGACAGGGTTGCCTGGCGCGGTGCGGGCTAACGCCCGAATCAGCCGGGTTGTGGCAGACCAGGTCGATCGGGTAGTCCATGACCGCAAACCATGACTGGCCGAAGCGGGCGCGCGACTGAAAAGCGCGCGACACGCCCGACAGCGTGGGTCGGAGCAACGAGGGGCCCCAGGCGGGTCCCGACTCAGCGCGAGCCGGGCGACCGGCCGAGGCAGGAAGGACACTCCCGTGGCGGGACAGAAGATCCGCATCAGGCTGCGGGCCTATGACCACGAGGTCATCGACAGCTCGGCGCGCAAGATCGTCGACACCGTGACCCGCACCGGGGCCAAGGTGGCCGGCCCCGTGCCGCTGCCGACGGAGAAGAACGTCTATTGCGTCATACGTTCGCCCCATAAGTACAAGGACTCGAGGGAGCACTTCGAGATGCGCACCCACAAGCGTCTGATCGACATTCTCGATCCGACGCCTAAGACTGTGGACTCATTGATGCGTCTCGACCTGCCCGCTGGCGTCGACATCGAGATCAAGCTTCCCTGAGGTCAGTCATGAATACGGAACGTAATGTCAAGGGCATCCTCGGCACCAAGCTGGGCATGACCCAAGTCTGGGACGAGAACAACCGGATTGTGCCGGTGACGGTGGTCCAGGCCGGTCCCTGTGTCGTGACCCAGGTCCGCACCCCTCCGATCGACGGCTATTCCGCCATCCAACTCGGTTTCGGCGCCATCAAAGCCAAGTCCGTCACGAAGCCGGCCAAGGGCCAGTTCGACAAAGCCCAGGTGACGCCCCGGCGCCACCTGCTGGAGCTGCGCACGGCCGACGCCGGCGAATACAGGCTGGGTCAGGAGATCGCCCCCGACATCTTCGCCGCCGCCGAGATCGTCGATGTCATCGGCGTGACCAAGGGCAAGGGCACGGCCGGTGTCATGAAGCGGCACGGCTTCGCCGGCCTGGGAGCCGGCCACGGCGTCCACCGCAAGCATCGTTCGCCCGGTTCGATCGGCCAGTGCGCCACTCCCTCGCGTATCTTCAAAGGTTTGCGCATGGCCGGCCACATGGGCGTCCAGCGTAAGACGATTCAGAATCTGACCGTCCACGCCGTCGACGCCGAGCGCGGCCTGATCTTGGTCAAGGGTGCCATTCCCGGCCCCAAGGGCGGTCTGGTCGTCATTCGCTCGGCGGTGAAGAAGGGCTGAGGGCAATGACTGACAGCATCAAGATCGATCTGATCGCAGCCGACGGGTCTAAGACCGGCCAGCTCGAGCTGCCCGGCGACCTCTTCGACGCGCCGGCCAACCTGCCGCTGATCCATCAGGTCGTGGTGGCCCAGCAGGCCGCCGCCCGCCAGGGCACCCACGCCACCAAGACCAGGGGCGAGGTCTCCGGCGGTGGTGCCAAGCCGTGGCGCCAGAAAGGCACCGGTCGGGCCCGCCAGGGTTCGCGCCGGGCGCCGCAGTGGACTGGTGGCGGTGTCGTGCATGGCCCGCAACCGCGCTCCTACGCACAGCGCACGCCCAAGAAGATGATCGCAGCCGCCCTGCGCGCGGTCCTGTCGGACCGGGCTCGGGACGGCCGTTTGTTCGTGGTCGACTCCATCGTGTCCGGTGAGCTCCCCTCGACCCGGCAAGCGCTCAAGACCCTGGACGGAATCGGTTCCTACACCTCGGCCATCGTGGTGTTGCACCGGGACGAGGACCTGGCCTGGCTCAGCTTGCGCAACGTCGTCAACGTGCACGCCATCGCCGTCGATCAGCTCAACAGCTACGACGTGCTGGTCAATCAGACGGTCGTCTTCACCCAAGCGGCCCTGAACGACTATCTGACCCGCCAAGGTCTCGCTCCGGTCCAGGTCGTCAAGGCACCCCGGCTCAAGGCCAAGGCGGCCAAGGCCGCCGAGCCGGTCGAATCGGGCGAGCCGGTCGATCAGGCGGCGGACGATCAGCCGGCCGAGGCCGAGTCTGAGACCAAGCCCAAGGCGGAGTCCAAGCCCAAAGCCAAGCGGACCGTCAAGCCCAAGGCCGAAGCCGAGGCCGAGCCGGTCGAATCGGCCGAGCCGCAGGTTGAGGCCGAGCCGGTGGCCGAGGACGGCTCCAGTGATCAGGAGGAGGCCAAGTGACCGCGCCAGTGAAGCGATACGACCACCGCGACATCCTGCTCGCCCCGGTCGTGTCGGAGAAGAGCTACGGACTGATCGACGAGAATAAGTACACTTTCATTGTTGATCGCCAGGCCAACAAGATCCAGATCCGCGTGGCCGTGGAGAAGGTCTTCGGAGTCCATGTCTTGGGTGTCAACACCGCCAACCGGGCCGGCAAGCGTCAGCGCACCCGGAACGGTTGGGGCCGCCGGGCCGCCACCAAGCGGGCCATCGTGACGATCGCCGACGGCGAGCGAATCGATATCTTCGGCTCCGGGATGTAAGAGAAGAGGACGAACCGAGATGGGAATCCGTAAGTACAAGCCGACGACGCCGGGCCGGCGCGGCTCCAGCGTGGCCGACTTCGTCGAGCTGACTCGCTCGACCCCGGAGAAGTCACTGCTGGCCCCCAAGCCGAAGACCGGCGGGCGCAACAATCAGGGTCGCATCACCACCCGTCACATCGGCGGCGGCCACAAGCAGGCCTATCGTCTGATCGACTTCCGGCGCTACGACAAGGACGGCGTGCCGGCCAAGGTGGCCCAGATCGAGTACGACCCCAACCGCACCGCCCGCATCGCCTTGTTGCATTACGCCGACGGCGAGAAGCGGTACATCATAGCTCCCAAGGACTTGCGTCAAGGCGACCGGGTCGAATCCGGCGAGGGCGCCGACATCCGCCCCGGCAACAACCTCCCATTGCGTAACATCCCGGTCGGCACGACCGTCCACGCCGTCGAGCTGAGGCCGGGCGGCGGGGCCAAGATGGGCCGTTCGGCCGGAGCCGCCATCCAGCTGGTGGCCCGCGAGGGTAAGTACGCCACCTTGCGTATGCCCTCCGGCGAGATGCGGCTGGTCGACATCCGCTGTCGCGCCACGGTGGGCGAGGTCGGCAACGCCGAACAATCCAACATCAACTGGGGCAAGGCCGGTCGGATGCGCTGGAAGGGCGTCCGTCCGACCGTCCGCGGCGTCGTCATGAATCCGGTGGACCATCCCCACGGCGGCGGCGAGGGCCGGACCTCCGGCGGGCGCCACCCGGTTTCGCCTTGGGGCAAGCCAGAGGGTCGCACGCGGGACAAGAACAAGGCCTCCAGCCGTCTTATCATCCGTCGTCGTAAGTCCGGCAAGAAGCGCTGATCAGGAGACTTGAGAAGATATGCCACGCAGTCTGAAGAAGGGCCCCTTCGTGGACGACCACCTGGTCAAGAAGGTGGTCGACCTGAATGCCCGCAACGCCAAGACCGTCATCAAGACCTGGTCGCGTCGTTCCATGATCGTGCCCGACATGCTCGGTCACACCATCGCCGTCCATGACGGGCGCAAGTTCGTGCCCGTCTTCGTGACGGAGTCGATGATCGGCCACAAGCTGGGCGAGTTCGCCCCCACCCGGACCTTCCGTGGCCACGTCAAGGACGACAAGAAGGCGCGTCGGCGCTAGGCCGGGAAGGGAATCTGTTCCATGACCACGAAGACTGATCGGCCGACCAGGCGGGAAGCCCTCTTGGGCGACCGGCCCGGGTCGTACGCCATCGCCAAGCACATCCGTATGACACCGATGAAGGTCCGCCGGGTGGCCGACCTGGTGCGCGGGCTGGATGTCAAGGACGCTCTGACACTGCTCAAGTTCGCCCCCCAGGCGGCTTCCGAGCCGGTCTACAAGGCCGTCGCCTCGGCCGCCGCCAACGCCGAGCAGACCGAAGCCTTGCGCTCCGACCAGCTCTATGTCTCCCAGATCTTCGTCGACGAGGGCGTCACTATGCGTCGCATCCGGCCCCGCGCCAAAGGCTCCGCCTCGCGCATCCTGAAGCGCGCCAGCCACATCACCGTCGTCGTCGAGCCGCGGACCGAGAAGGGAGCCTGAGGATGGGCCAAAAGATCAACCCGATGGGCTTCCGTCTGGGCATTTCGACCGACCACGTGTCACGCTGGTACGCCGACAAGCAATACGCCGTCAACGTCTCTGAGGACGTCCAGATCCGCCGCTTCTTGGCTCGCAACCTGGAACGGGCCGGCATCTCCTCGGTCGAGATCGAACGCCGCGGCGAGCGCGTCACTATCTATCTCTACGCCGCCCGTCCCGGCATCGTGATCGGGCGCAACGGGGCCGAGGCGGAGAAGGTCCGGACCCAGCTGGAGAAGCTGACCGGCAAGCAGGTCCAGCTCAACATCTTGGAGGTCAAGAACCCTGAGATCGACGCTCAGCTGGTGGCCCAAGGCGTGGCCGAGCAGCTCGGCGCCCGGGTGGCTTTCCGGCGGGCCATGCGCAAGGCCCAGCAGTCGGCCATGCGCGGCGGCGCGATCGGCATTCGGATCCAGTGCTCCGGCCGTCTGGGCGGAGCCGAGATGAGCCGCTCGGAGTTCTACCGCGAGGGCCGGGTGCCTCTGCACACGCTCAGGGCGGACATCGACTACGGCTTCTACGAGGCCCGCACCACCTTCGGCCGGATCGGCGTCAAGGTTTGGATCTACAAGGGCGACGTGATCGGCACTCGAGCCGAGCGAGCCGCCCAGAAGGCCGCCCGGCAAGCCAACCTGGGCCGTCAGCGGCCGGGCCGTCGGCCGGGCCGGGAGCGGTCCGATCGCCCGGATCGTCCCGATCGTCCCGAGCGGGGCGGCCGTCGCCGGGCCGAGGCCAACGAGCCCAGGGCCGAGGCCCCAGCCGGGGCCCCAGAGAGCGCAGGAGCCTAAATCATGTTGATTCCGCGTCGCGTCAAGTTTCGCAAGCAGCACCACCCCAAGCGGGGCGGTCAGGCCAAGGGCGGCACCAAGCTGGCCTTCGGCGAGTTCGGCATCCAAGCTTTGGAGCCGAGTTATCTGACCAACCGTCAGATCGAAGCCGCCCGTATCGCCATGACCCGTCACATCCGCCGTGGCGGCAAGGTCTGGATCAACGTCTATCCGGACCGGCCCCTGACCAAGAAGCCGGCCGAGACCCGGATGGGCTCGGGCAAGGGCTCGCCGGAGTGGTGGATCGTCAATGTCAAGCCGGGTCGCATCCTGTTCGAGCTGTCCGGTGTGGGCGAGGACGTGGCCCGGGAGGCCATGCGCCTGGCCATCCACAAACTGCCTTTCAAAGCGCGGTTCGTCAAGCGGGAAGCGGGTGAGATCTGATGGCGACCACATCAGCGTCTGAGTTACGCGCCATGAGCGGCGCCGACCTCAACGCTCGCGTCACTGAGTTGAAGAATGAACTCTTCACGCTGCGTTTCGCGGCCCAGACCGGTCAATTGGAGTCGCACGGGCGTCTGCGCACGGTGCGCAAAGACATCGCCCGCGTCTACACCGTCCTGCAGGAGCGCAGCCTAGGCATCGTGCCCGATCCCGACGAAGTAGGGGAGAGTCAAGAATGAGTCAGTCCGAACGCGGCGGCCGCAAGGTCCGTGAGGGCGTGGTGGTGTCCGACAAGATGGACAAGACCGTCGTGGTGACGGTGGAGGACCGGGTCAAGCACCCCCTCTACGGCAAGGTCATGACCCGGACCGAACGTCTCAAGGTGCACGACGAGGCCAACCAGGCCGGCCTGGGCGACCGCGTCAGAGTGATGGAGACCCGTCCTTTGTCCGCCACCAAGCGCTGGCGGCTGGTCGAGATCGTCGAGAAGGCTAAGTAATCCTGTTCTCCGCCTGGCGGGGAACAACCGGAATCAATGTCCTGACAGGCCCCAGGCGGGGAACCGGCCGGACCAAGGAGAAGAGATGATCCAGCAGGAGTCGCGACTGAGAGTCGCCGACAACACCGGAGCCAAGGAGATCCTGTGCATCCGGGTGCTCGGTGGCTCCAAGCGTCGCTATGCCTACGTCGGCGACACTATCGTTGCCACCGTCAAGGACGCCATTCCGGGCGGCAACGTCAAGAAGGGCGAGGTCGTCAAGGCCGTCGTCGTGCGCACCGCCAAGGCGCACCGGCGGGTCGACGGCTCGTACATCCGTTTCGACGAGAACGCGGCTGTGATTCTGCGCGCCGACGGCGAGCCTAGAGGCACCCGTATCTTCGGGCCGGTGGCGCGCGAGTTGCGCGAGAAGCGGTTCATGCGCATCGTCTCTCTGGCTCCCGAGGTGATCTGAGATGGCCCAGCTACACGTCAAGAAGGGTGACCGCGTCAAGGTCATCGCCGGCAAGGACAAGGGCACGGTGGGCGAGGTCATCGCGGTCGATCCGGAAGGCCAGCGCGTCACCGTCAGCGGTGTCAACATCGTCAAGCGTCACCGCAAGGACCGTCCCGACGGTTCCGGGCGCAACGTCGTCAAGGGCGGCATCATCAGTTTCGAGGCCCCCATCCATGTCTCCAATGTCGCCTTGGTGGTGCGCCACGAGGGCAAGGAGGTCGTCACCCGAGTCGGTTTCGAGCGGCGGCCGGTGACCAAACGGCGCCCTGACGGTTCGGAGTACGAGAGCACGCGGTCCGTCCGGATCGCGCGCAAGACCGGGAAGGAGATCTGATGGCCGAGCAGAAGGCGGTCCCGCGCCTGAAGCAGCGTTACCGCGACGAGATCGCCCCGGGACTGCACGAGGAGTTCGCCTACGACAACGTCATGCGCATACCCGGCCTGGTCAAGGTCGTGGTCAACATGGGCGTGGGCGAGGCGGCTCGTGACTCCAAGATCATCGACGCGGCGGTGGCGGACCTGGCTCAGATCACGGGCCAGAAGCCGCAGATCACCAAGGCCCGCAAGTCGATCGCTCAGTTCAAGCTGCGCGAGGGCATGCCGATCGGCTGCCACGTCACTCTGCGGGGCGACCGCATGTGGGAGTTCGCCGATCGGCTGCTCTCACTGGCCCTGCCTCGCATCCGTGACTTCCGGGGGCTGAACCCGCGCCAGTTCGACGGCCGTGGCAACTACACCTTTGGCTTGACCGAGCAGGTCATGTTCCATGAGATCAACCAAGACAAGATCGACCGCCTGCGCGGCATGGACATCACCTTCGTGACCTCGGCCGCCACCGACCAAGAGGGCCGGGCCCTGCTCAGAAGGCTGGGCTTCCCCTTCCAGACCGACGAGGCAGCCGCAGCCGCGGCGGCCCAGAAGCAGCCGAAGAAGCGGACTCGTCCGGTCGGCAAGAAGAAGAGATGAGCTAGGGAGACACCGTGGCGACAACAGCGATCAAGGTCAAGCAGTCCCGCAAGCCGAAGTTCAAGGTGCGGTCGTACACCCGCTGCCAGCGGTGCGGCCGGCCCAAGTCGGTCTACCGTAAGTTCGGCCTCTGCCGGATCTGTCTCAGGACGATGGCTCACCGGGGCGAACTGCCCGGCGTGACGAAGTCCTCCTGGTGACACCCCAGCTCCCGAACTCAACCATCGAACTCAGCAGGTCCGCCCTGAGCGGAAACCGCTGCGAGAAAGAGGCTTGAAGCCATGACCATGACTGATCCCATCGCGGACATGCTGACCCGTCTGCGCAACGCCAATCAGGCGTACCACGAGTCGACCTCGATGCCGCACTCCAAGATCAAGGTCGGTATCGCCCAAATCCTCAAGCGCGAGGGCTACATCACCGGGTACCAGGTGGCCGACGCTCCCGCCGGCGGGGTGGGCAAGACGCTGACCGTGACCTTGAAGTACGGCCGCAACCGTGAGCGCGCCCTCGCTGGCCTGCGCCGGATCTCCAAGCCGGGCCTGCGCGTCTACGCCAAGTCGACCGGTCTGCCCAAGGTCTTGGGCGGCCTCGGAGTCGCCATCATCTCGACCAGTCAAGGTCTGATGACGGACAAGGAAGCCAATCACAAGTCGGTCGGCGGGGAAGTCCTCGCCTACGTCTGGTGAGCCGGAGGGATTGACATGTCACGTATTGGAAAGATGCCGATTCCGGTTCCGGCCGGCGTCGAAGTCAAGACCGAGGGCCAGGTCATCTCCGTGACCGGCCCCAAGGGCGCGCTCAGCCACACCATCGCCGACCCCATCACCGTCGAACGGAGCGAGGCCGGCGAGCTGTTGGTGCTGCGGCCCAACGACGAGCGGACCTCGCGTTCCTTGCACGGTCTGACGCGGACGCTGATCGCCAATATGGTGGTCGGTGTGACGGACGGCTACGAGAAGAAGCTCGAGATCGTCGGCGTCGGCTACCGCGTCACCTTGAAGTCCGAGACCGAACTGGAATTCGCCCTCGGCTTCTCCCACCCGGTCGTGGTCAACGCCCCGGCTGGCATCACCTTCAACGTCGAGGCGCCGACCCGGTTCTCGGTCCGGGGCATCGATAAGCAGGCCGTCGGCGAAGTGGCGGCCAACATCCGTAAGATTCGCAAGCCGGAGCCGTACAAGGGCAAGGGCGTCCGTTACGCCGGCGAACAGGTCCGCCGCAAGGTTGGAAAGGCTGGTAAGTGATGGCCATCAAGTTGCGTGTGCCCAAGACCATGGCCGACCGTCAGGCGGCCCGGCTGCGGCGCCAGTCGCGTGTGCGCAAGACCGTCGTCGGCACCCCCGAACGGCCGCGCTTGGTCGTCACCAAGTCGAGCCGCCACATGGTGGCCCAGGTCATCGACGATTCTGTCGGACGCACCTTGGCCTCGGCCTCGACCCTGGAAGCCGATCTGAGGGCGGCCAGCGGCGACAAGTCGGCCAAGGCCAAGCAGGTCGGCCAGTTGGTCGGCCAGCGGGCCCGCCAGGCCGGTATCAACCAGGTGGTCTTCGACCGCGCTGGACACAAGTATCACGGCCGTGTCGCCGCCTTGGCTGAGGGCGCGCGGTCGGCTGGACTCGGGTTCTGACGGAAAGGGACCGAATATGCCGATTAATGGAACCCAACGTCGTGGCACAGCCGGCGGCGGCGAGCGGCGCGGTCGCGACGACCGCCGCGGCGGCGGCCAAGGGCAGGCCGAGGCGCCCAAGAGCAATTACCTGGAGCGCGTGGTCGCCATCAACCGGGTGGCCAAGGTGGTCCAGGGCGGGCGTCGCTTCGGCTTCACCGCCTTGGTCGTGGTCGGTGACGGCGAAGGCATGGTGGGCGTCGGTTACGGCAAAGCCAAAGAGGTTCCGGCCGCTATCGCCAAAGGCGTCGAGGAAGCCAAGAAGCATTTCTTCCGGGTGCCCCGTATCTTGGGCACGATCCCGCATCCGGTCCAGGGCGAGGCGGCCGCCGGGGTCGTCTTGTTGCGGCCGGCTTCGCCCGGCACCGGCGTCATCGCCGGCGGCTCGGCCCGGGCCGTGCTGGAGTGCGCCGGGGTGCATGACGTCCTGGCCAAGTCGCTCGGCTCGCCCAACGCCATCAACGTCGTCCACGCCACCGTGGCGGCTCTGAAGAGTCTGGAAGAGCCGGAGCAGGTGGCCCGCCGTCGGGGTCTGCCGGTCGAGCACGTGGCCCCGGCCGCCCTGCTCAAGGCGGCCCGTAGCCAAGGAGAGCACTGACATGGCACAGCTCGCCATCACCCAGATCAAGTCCGGTATCTCGGAGCTTAGGAACCACCGCGAAACTCTGCGTACCCTGGGCCTGAAGAGGATCGGCGATTCGGTCATCAAAGAAGACACCCGTCAGGTGCAGGGCATGGTGCGAACCGTGGCCCACCTGGTCCGGGTCGAGGAGGTCAAGTAGGCATGGCGTTGCAGGTTCACCACCTTCGCCCCGCTCCTGGCGCCCACCAGCCCAAGACCAGGGTGGGCCGGGGCGAGGCCAGCAAAGGCAAGACAGCCGGTCGTGGCACCAAGGGCACTGGCGCGCGTAAGAACGTGCCGGAGAACTTCGAGGGCGGTCAGATGCCGCTGCACATGCGGCTGCCCAAGTTGAAGGGGTTCAAGAATCCCTTCCGGGTCGAATACCAAGTCGTCAATCTGGCCAAGCTGGCCCAGCTCTACCCCGAGGGCGGAGCGGTCACGGCGGCCGACTTGGTGGCCAAGGGGGCCGCTCGCGACGGTCTGATCAAGATTCTGGGCTCAGGCGAGCTGTCGGTCGCCTTGCAGGTCTCAGCCCACGCCTTCTCGGCCTCGGCGAAAGCCAAGATCGAGCAGGCCGGCGGTACTATCGAGCAGTTGTAGTCGAGCTGGCGGTCCGGCAGGAAGCCGGGCCACAGGTCGTGAGTGAGGAGTCCGAAGGATGCTGACTGGCTTCATGAACGTGGTCAGGTCATCTGACCTACGCAAGAAGATCCTGTTCACCCTGGGCGTCCTAGTCGTCTTCCGGCTCGGTTCCACCCTGCCGGTGCCGAACGTCAACGTCGAGCAGCTCAACTACTGCGCCGCCCAGGCCTCGTCGGGCGACCGGGCCGGGTTGTTCTCGATGGTCAACCTGTTCTCCGGCGGCGCCATGTTGAAGATGGCGGTCTTCGCCCTCGGCATCATGCCGTACATCACGGCCAGCATCATCTTGCAGTTGATGACGGTGGTGGTGCCCCGGCTGGCCACCTTGAAGAAGGAAGGCTCGTCCGGCCAAGCCAAGATCACCCAGTACACCCGCTATCTGACCTTGATCCTGGCCGTCTTGAACGGCACCGCCTACGTCACCATGGCCGCCAACGACCAGATCTTCTCGGGCTGCCCCAACATCATCTACGACAACTCGATCTACTCCATCATCGTCATGATCTTGACCATGACGGCCGGCACCGGCATCGTCATGTGGCTGGGCGAGTTGATCACCGAGCGGGGCGTCGGCAATGGCATGTCGGTGCTGATGTTCACCACCATCGTGGCCCGCTTCCCGTCCTCGCTCTGGAGCATCAAGGAGACCCACTCCGGCGGCGCCGACAAGGGTTGGTTCCTCTTCCTGTTGGTCCTCGCCATCGGCCTGCTGGTGATGGCGGCCATCATCTTCATGGAGCAGGGCCAGCGCCGTATCCCAGTGCAATACGCCAAGCGCATGGTCGGCCGCAAGATGTACGGCGGCTCCAAGACTTACATCCCGCTCAAGGTCAACCAATCCGGCGTCATCCCGGTCATCTTCGCCTCCTCCCTGCTCTATCTGCCCGTGCTCTACGCCCAGGTCCGGCCGACCGGCTGGGGGTCGGATTGGATCGTGTCCAATTTCGTCAACGGCGACAACTGGATTTATAACCTGGTCTTCTTCGGCTTGATCGTCGCCTTCTGTTACTTCTACGTCTCCATCACCTTCAACCCCCAGGAGATGGCCGACAACATGAAGAAGTACGGCGGCTTCATCCCCGGCATCAGGGCCGGCGCTCCGACCGAGCGCTACATCGCCTACGTGCTGTCCCGTCTGACCGCCCCCGGCTCGCTCTACCTGGCCGTCATCGCTTTGATCCCGACCCTGGCCTTCATCGCCGTCGGGGCCAACCAGGACTTCCCCTTCGGCGGCACCTCGATCCTGATCGTGGTCGGCGTCGGCCTGGACACGGTCAAGCAGATCCAGTCCCAGCTAGAACAGCGCAGCTACGAGGGCTTCCTCAAGTAGGCGTCGGCTCGATCGCACCCACCCCGCCGCCGAACGGGCGCTTGCGGCCATCGACACGCGGAAATGTTGGTTTTAACTCTCCGCTCGCCGGAAGGCCTTCGTCTGGGTGGGTGGTTACGGCGTTTTCTGGCTCTTCGTAATCGAGGGTGTGGTCTCAGGTGGCCGCTGTGCTCGGTCCGCAGCGACGGTTGGGAGGCCGAAGGCGACTCGCGGCGGATCGACCGGTCACGGCGTTTTCTCTTCTGTTGGGACGGTCCTCGAGCTGTGGTCTGGGCGATGGCGTAACCTGGGGCGCGCGGCTGGGCCGAGGCCAGCCGGAGTCCGAGGGAAGGAATCCAGACTCATGCGTATGCTCATCATGGGCCCGCCCGGGGCCGGCAAAGGCACCCAGGGCGTCGAGATCGCCCAACACTATGGCGTGCCGGCCATCTCCACCGGCGCCATCTTCCGCTCCAACGTCGAGCGCCAGACCGAACTCGGTCTGGTCGTCAGCCAATTGATGGCCAAAGGCGAACTGGTGCCGGACGAGGTCACAGTCCAGATCGTGGCCGAGCGCCTGGCCGAGCCCGACACGGCCCCTGGCTTCCTGCTCGACGGCTTCCCCCGCACGGTGCCCCAGGCCGAAGCCTTGGATCAGTTGTTGAGCCAAGCCGGCCGGCCCCTGCAAGCCGCCCTGTCCCTGCTGGTGGAGACTGAGACGCTGGTGGCGCGGATGCTGAAGCGGGCCGAGATCGAGCACCGGGCGGACGACAACGAGGCCAGCATCCGGCGTCGTTTCGAGGTCTACCAGGCCGAGACCGCCCCCCTGCTCGACCGTTACCGGAGCCAAGGCCTGCTGGTCGAGGTCGACGGCGTCGGATCGGTCGACGAGGTGACGGCCCGCTGCGCCGCCGCCCTCGACGCCAAACTCTGAGGGCGGTGACGGATCGCCGTGGCCGATCACCGTGGGATCGAGCTGAAGAGCGTCGATCAATTGCGCCAGATGCGCCGCGCCGGCCTGGTCGTGGGGCGGGCTCTGGAAGCCATGGCGGCGGCTTGTCAGCCGGGTCTCACGACAGCTGAGCTGAATGACTTGGCGGTCGAGGCGTTGGCCCGGGAGAAGGCCACCTCGTCCTTCCTAGGCTATGACCCGGGTTGGGCCGGGGGGCCCTTCCCGGGCGTCGTCTGCGTCTCGATCAACCAGGAGGTGGTGCACGGCCTGCCCTCGCCGGAGCGGGTCCTGGCCACCGGCGACCTGGTCTCGATCGATTTCGGGGCCGTGCTGGACGGTTGGCACGGCGACTCCGCCGTGTCGGTCGAGGTCGGTCCGGTCGCGCCGGCCGTGGCCCGGCTCAACCAGGTCACCCGGCAGGCCCTCTGGGCCGGTCTGGCGGCGGCCCGGCTGGGCGGGCGGGTGTCCGACATCTCAGCCGCCGTCGAGGCCTCGGTGCGCTCCCAGAAGGAGCGTTACGGCCTCCTGCGGGACTACACCGGCCACGGCATCGGCTCGGCCATGCACCAGGAGCCCGACGTGCCCAATTACGGCCGGCCAGGCCGGGGCCCGGCCCTGGTCGAAGGGCTCTGCTTGGCCATCGAACCGATGCTGACCCTGGGCAGCCGACGCACGGCGGTGCTGGAGGACGGCTGGACCGTGGTGACGGCCGACGACTCTTGCAGCGCCCACTGGGAGCACACCATGACTGTGACCAAGCACGGTCTCTGGGTGCTGACCGCCCTGGACGGGGGCGAGGCCGAACTGAACCGTCTGGGCTTGCCCTTCGGCCCGTTGTCCGACTGAGCCGGTCCGTCGACGAAGCCGATCCGGCGTCGTAGTCGGGTCGGCTGGGTCGGACTGGCTGTCCCGTCCCTTAGCTAAGGGAGCTAAGGGACGGTCAGAGGCGTTCCAAGACGGCGTGGGCGGTGGTGTCGTCGCAGATCAGGTCGGTCATGGTCTTGGCCCGCAGCGCGCCCAGCAGGGCCGAGGCCCGGGAGGGGTCGGCCACCACGCCGATCCGGACCGGGATGCGCTGCATGTCGGCCGGGGTCAAGCCGGTGGCGCGGCTGTTCAAGGCGATGTCGGCGAAAGAGCCGTCCTCACGCAGCAAGACGGTGCAGACGTCGCCCACCACGCCGTCGGCGGCGGCCTGGGTCATGTCCTCGGGCTCGACGTAGCCGGCCGAGTAGACGTGGGAGGGGACCCGGCCGTGGATGGCGCCGATGCCGAAGATGGCCAGGTCGAGCCGGTTCTGGTAGTCGATCACGGCCCGGACCGAGCGCTCCCGCCACATGGCCTGCTTGGTGGCGGCGTAGTCGAAGAAGGCCGGCACCGGGAAGTGGATGACGCGGGCGTCGAAGGCGTCGCCCAGGGGCTGCAGGACGGTGCCGACGTAGAAGGCGGAGGTGTCCTGGGCGTTGTTGCCGCCGTTCATCTGGACGATGAAGGCGTCGCGCAGCGGCCGGCGTTCGACGTAGCGCACCGTGTTGGCCATCGTCACGCCCCAGGCCACGCCGATCAGGGAGCCGTCCGAGACGGACTCGGCCAAGAGCGAGGCGGCCAGCCGGCAGACCCGCTCCAAGCGGGTCGAGATGGGGGCGGAGTCGCCCACCGAGACCAGATGGACGGTGACGCCGAAAGCCTCGGACAAAGCCCTGGCCACGGGCGAGCGTGAGCCCACCTCCGAGGCCAGCGAGATGCGCACCAGGCCGGAGCGACGGGCCTCCGCCAACAGGCGTGAGACCGACGAGCGGGAGACCTGGAGATGGCGAGCGATCGATTCCATAGTCTCGTTGTGGATGTAATAGCGGATAGCCGCCTCGTACATCTCTTCGTAGCGCGCGTGCATTGGTACCTCCCGCGTCTGCACGTTCGTCCAATTCCTAGCGCATTCGTGCGTTGGTTCGCAAGATTAGGGGATAAAGCCGGGGATCACGGGAGATCACGGTGCACAAAGGAGCGGGCGTGGCAACAGAGCGTGCAGCCGGGCGCGACGGTGAGTCGGTCCCGGCCTCGTTCGACGTCCACCTTTGGCGTGGCTCTACGAGAGCTGGCTGCCAGGTCGAAACCCTCCGGCCTGGGCACATCCATCGAATGACGTCTGGATAGACGTCGGAGAGTGAGTATCCAATGCTCATAGACCCACCGCCGGTCGACATCACTCTGGCAACGATATTTTTGTCTGAGACGGTCGGCACCGCCATCCTGCTGCTCCTCGGCGCCGGCGTCTGCTGCGCCGTCTCCTTGAACGGCAGCAAGGCCAAAGACGCCGGTTGGCTCGTCGTCAACTTCGGCTGGGGCTTGGCCGTCTTCGCCGGCGTCCTGGCCTCCTACAAGTCCGGCGGTCACCTCAACCCGGCCGTCACACTCGGTGTGGTGGCCTCCAAAGCCGGGACTGAGAACCCAGAGTTCGTACCCGGCATCGCCATCAACGCCGCCAGCATCGGCGTCTACATCGGCGCCCAACTGCTGGGCGCCTTCATCGGCGCGGCCCTGGCCTGGCTGACCTACAAGAAGCAGTTCGACATCGAACAGCCCGACGGCGCCAAGCTCGGCGTCTTCGCCACCGGCCCGGCCATCCGGAGCTACGGCTGGAACGTCGTGACTGAGGCTTTGGGCGCCTTCGTCCTGGTCTTCATCGTCTTGGCGGCCGGCCACTGGGGCGACTCGGCCACTAGCACCCCGGGCGGCTTGGGCTGGCTGGGCGCTTTGGGCGTGGCCCTCTTGATCGTCGGCATCGGCGCCTCTCTGGGCGGGCCGACCGGTTACGCCATCAACCCCGCCCGCGACCTGGCGCCGCGCCTCTGGCACGCCATCATGCCGGCGCCGAACAAGGGCGGCTCGGACTGGGCTTACGCCTGGGTGCCGGTGGTCGGCCCGATCATCGGCGGCCTGGCGGCCGGCTTCGCCTCGGGCGTGTTGCTGCCTTGACCGAAGCCGTGACGTCGCGGTCGCGCAGCGGTGGCCGCGGCGTCACGGTTCCAATCACTGGTACACCGCTGTAACCTGGGGCCATTCCCGTAGGGGAGCCCTACAACCCTCAACCCCAACGATGTGGAGGAATCAGCAAATGGCTGAAAAGTACATCCTGGCGATCGATTCGGGCACGACTAGTTCGCGTGCGATCGTCTTCAACCACTCCGGCCGTAGCGTCGGCGTCCATCAGCTCGAGCACGAGCAAATCTTCCCCAGGGCCGGGTGGGTCGAGCACGATCCGCAGGAGATCTGGACGCGCACCATCCAGGTCATCGACGGCGCTCTGATCAACGCTGGCATCACCAAGGACGACCTGGCCGCCATCGGCGTCACCAACCAGCGCGAGACCACGGTGGTGTGGGACAAGAACACCGGCCAGCCGGTCTACAACGCCATCGTCTGGCAAGACACCCGGACCCAGAAGATCATCGAAGAGCTGGGCCAAGGCGACCAGAACAAGTACCAGGCCCGCGTCGGCCTGCCCCTGGCGACCTATTTCTGCGGCCCCAAGGTCAAGTGGATCTTGGACAACGTGGCCGGCGCCCGCGCCTCGGCCGAGGCCGGCAACTTGATCATGGGCACGATCGACACCTGGTTGATCTGGAATCTGACCGGTGGCGTCGACGGTGGCATCCACATCACCGACGTGACGAACGCCTCGCGCACCATGTTGATGGACTTGCAGACCCTAAACTGGGATCTCTCGATCGCGGCCGACATGACCATCCCGGCGTCGATGTTGCCCAAGATCGTCTCCAGCTCCGAGCAGTACGGCTTGGTCAAGACCCCGTCCGTGGCCGGCGTCCCGATCGCCGGTGACCTGGGCGACCAGCAAGCCGCCACCTTCGGTCAGGCCTGCTTCGAGCCCGGCACGGCCAAGAACACCTACGGCACCGGCTGCTTCATGCTGATGAACACCGGCACCCAGCCGGTTCTGAGCAAGAACGGTCTGCTCACCACCTTGTGCTACAAGATCGGCTCGTCGCCGGCCGTCTACGCTCTGGAAGGCTCCATCGCCGTCACCGGTTCGCTCATCCAGTGGCTGCGCGACAACCTCAAGCTGATCGAGACCGCGCCTGACGTGGAGGAATTGGCGCTATCCGTCGAAGACAATGGTGGCTGCTACTTCGTGCCGGCCTTCTCCGGTCTCTTCGCTCCCTACTGGCGGGGCGACGCCCGTGGCGCCATCGTCGGTCTGACCCGGTACGTCAACCGGGGCCACCTGGCCCGCGCCGCCCTGGAGGCGACGGCCTATCAGACCCGCGAGGTGCTGGACGCCATGGAGGCCGACTCCGGCGTCAAGCTGGCCGGTCTCAAGGTCGACGGCGGCATGACCGCCAACCAGACCCTGATGCAGTTCCAGGCCGACATGGTCGGCGTGCCGGTGATCCGCCCGGTGGTGGCCGAGACGACGGCGCTGGGCGCGGCTTACGCGGCCGGCATCGCGGTCGGTTACTGGTCCGGCGAGCAGGACGTCATCGACAACTGGGCTGAGGACGTGCGCTGGACGCCGCAGCTCGACCCGACCGAGTCCGGCCGGCTCTACCGCAACTGGAAGAAGGCCGTCAGCAAGACCTTCGACTGGGTGGACGAGGACGTCAAGGAGTAATACGCTCCTTAACACTCCTTTCTAGGGAATAGAGAAAACGATCACCGCCGGCTTCCCAAAGAGCCGGCGGTGATCGTTTCTCGTCGTCTGGCGTCGGCCGACCCGGCCGGGCTGGATCGGCCGGAGCCGAACGCTCTCAGCCGCTCAGACGGCCCGCTGGCCGGGGCTGGGTAAAGTGGCCCCGTGACTGAAACCGGCCCCAAGCGCGTCATCCTGGCCGCTCCCAGGGGCTACTGCGCCGGGGTGGACCGGGCCGTCGTCACGGTCGAGCGGGCCTTGGCCCTGTACGGGCCGCCGGTCTACGTGCGTAAGGAGATCGTCCACAATCAGCACGTCGTGGCCAACCTGCGCCGTCAAGGGGCCGTCTTCGTGGAGGATCTGGCCCAGGTCCCGGCCCAGGCCACGGTCGTCTTCTCGGCCCACGGCGTCTCGCCGGCGGTCCGGGCCGAGGCCGCCGCCCGTCATTTGAAGACCATCGACGCCACCTGCCCCTTGGTCACCAAGGTCCACCATGAGGCGGCCCGGCTGGCCCAGGCCGGCCTCAGCATCCTGCTGATCGGCCACGCCGGCCATGAGGAGGTGGAGGGGACCCAGGGAGAGGCCCCGGCCGCCATCCAATTGGTGGAGCGGCCCCAGGACGTCGACACGGTGGTCGTGCCCGACCCCGAGCGGGTGGCCTGGCTGTCCCAGACCACCCTCAGCCTGGACGAGACGCGACAGACCGTGACCCGGCTGCGCCAACGTTTCCCTGCTCTGGTCGACCCGCCCAGCGACGACATCTGCTACGCCACCCAGAACCGCCAACAGGCGGTCAAACGGATCGCCCCCCAGTGCGACCTGGTGATCGTGGTCGGCTCGCGCAACTCCTCCAACTCGGTCCGCCTGGTCGAGGTGGCCCGCCAGGCCGGCGCCGCTAGGGCCGAGCGGGTCGACCAAGCCGACGACATCGAGGAGGCCTGGCTGCGGCAGGTCGACACCGTCGGGGTCACCTCCGGAGCCTCGGTGCCGGACCATCTGGTCCATCAGGTGGTGGACTGGCTGCGGCGGCGTGGCTTCGACCACTTGGTGACCGAGGCCTTGGTCGAGGAGACCCTGACCTTCGCCTTGCCGCCCGATCTGCGCCGCGACCTGCGGGCGGCCGGCCGCCCGCAGAGCTGACCCGGATAGATCTGGCCTGGTCGGTCCGGCGGGGACTGGCCGGTCGGCCAGCGGTCGGGGCCGGACGGATTTGGGCGCCTTGGTCCCAAGGCGTAGTATGATCGCTCGGCTATGCGTGTCCACGGATAGTTACTCGTCAGCGTGTCACGCTAAGCGATTGAGAGGTCATGGGGAAGAAAGAAGGTGCTCTCGAGCTCGAGGGAACTGTGGTCGAGGCTTTGCCCAACGCGATGTTCAGAGTCGAGTTGGCCAACGGTCACAGAGTCCTCGCCACCATCTCCGGCAAGATGCGGCAGCATTACATCCGCATCCTGCCTCAGGACCGGGTGGTGGTCGAACTCTCCGCCTATGACCTGACACGGGGTCGTATCGTCTACCGTCACAAGTAGACCGTCCCAATCGAGGAAGCCAACAGTGGGGCTCGCCCCACGACCAGACAGGAAGCAGGCCATGAAGGTTCAGCCGAGCGTGAAGCGGATCTGTGACAAGTGCAAGGTCATCCGCCGGCACGGTCGCGTCATGGTGATCTGCGACAACCCACGCCACAAGCAGCGTCAGGGCTGATCAGCCCCGACTGGGCCCGGCGTCGGGTCTCATAACTGAATAGTTCCAGTGCGGAACACCCGTCGATCCGATCGGCGGGAGGGCAGAGCCAGTCCCTGGCCCCGCCCGCCCCGGCCGTCAGGCCGTTCCGGCGCCGAGCCGGATCAGGGCAAACCAAAGCGTGCACGCACGTCGCTCCGGTCCGCCGGATCGGCTCACCCTCGGACGAAGGCCGAGGCCCCCAGCCGGGGGAGCGCGTCACGTCCGACACCTTCGCGGGTCTTCGGCCAGCTCTTAGACCCGGCACCCGAAAGGTAACCTGCCTGATGGCACGCCTCATCGGTGTCGACCTGCCGCGCGACAAGCGCCTCGAGGTCGCCCTCACTTACATCTTCGGCATCGGCCGCACCCGCGCCGCCCAAACCCTCAAAGCCACCGGCATCAGTGGTGACATCCGAGTCCACCAACTGACTGACGAGCAGCTCGTCGCCCTGCGCGACCACATCGAAGCCAATTACGAGATCGAAGGCGATCTGCGCCGCACCATCGCGGCCGACATCCGTCGCAAGATCGAGATCGGCAACTATCAAGGTCGCCGTCATCGTCTCGGCCTGCCGGTCCGGGGTCAGCGCACCCGGACCAACGCCCGCACCCGTAAGGGCAAGCGTAAGGCAGTGGCCGGTAAGCGTAAGGCTCGCTGAGCTGCCCCACCACTGAGAACTGGAGAGAACAAACCCTATGGCTACTGCAGGCCGCAAGGCGAGCGCCAAGACCAAGGTGCGGCGCAAGGAAAAGAAGAACATCGTTGTCGGCCAGGCTCACATCAAGAGCACCTTCAACAACACCATCATCTCGATCACCGACCCGGCCGGCGCCGTCATCGCCTGGGCCTCGGCCGGCACGGTCGGCTTCAAGGGCTCCCGCAAGTCCACCCCCTACGCCGCCCAGATGGCGGCCGAGGCGGCCGGGCGCCGGGCCATGGAGCACGGCATGAAGCGAGTCGACGTCTTCGTCAAGGGCCCGGGCTCGGGCCGGGAGACGGCCATCCGTTCGCTCGGCGCCGTCGGCCTCGAGATCGGCGTGCTGTCTGAGGTCACGCCGGTGCCCCACAATGGCTGCCGTCCGCCCAAGCGCCGTCGCGTCTAGACCCCGAGCAACAGAGAAGGACTGAACAAATGGCCCGTTACACTGGCCCACTGACCCGGAAGTCCCGTCGCCTGGGGACCGATCTGGTAGGCAACGACAAGGCGTTCGAACGTCGCCCCTATCCGCCCGGCATGCACGGGCGGGGCCGGACCAAGGACTCCGAATATTCCCAGCAGCTGAAAGAGAAGCAGAAGGCGCGTTACGCCTACGGCGTGCTGGAGAAGCAATTCCGGCGCTACTACGAGGAAGCCACCCGCTCGAACGCCAAGACCGGCGACATCCTGCTCCAGATCTTGGAGTCGCGCTTGGACAACGTGGTTTACCGGGCTGGCTTCGCCAACACCCGGCGCCAGGCCCGCCAGTTGGTCTCGCACGGCCACCTGACGGTGAACGGCCACAAGGTCAACATCCCCAGCTTCCGGGTCACCCCGCACGACATCATCGAGGTCAAGCCCAAGTCGGTCGACCTGCACCCCTTCGTCATCGCGCGGGAGACGCACGACGATCGGAATGTGCCGGCTTGGTTGGACGCCCGGCTCAAGCCGATGCGAATCCTGGTGCACCAGCTGCCGGTCCGCGATCAGATCGTGATCGACCTGCAAGAGCAGCTCATCGTCGAACTCTATTCCCGCTGACCGGTCCGGGCCGGTCGCTCCGGCCCTGGCCCAGGTCAGTCGACGCAACGTCAAACCCAACTCACCGTCATATAGCGGTCGGTGGAAAGGAATCCCATGCTTATCGCTCAACGCCCACTCTTGTCCGAAGAGGTCGTCAACGACTATCGCTCGCGTTTCGTCATCGAGCCCCTGGAGCCGGGTTTCGGCTACACCCTGGGCAACTCGCTGCGGCGCACCCTGCTCAGCTCGATCCCGGGCGCGGCCGTCACCAGCATCAAGGTCCAGGGGGCCTCGCACGAGTTCTCCACCCTGCCCGGGGTGGTCGAGGACGTGACCGAGTTGATCCTCAACATCAAGACCCTGGTGCTGAGCTCGGACGAGGACGAGCCGGTCACGATGTACCTGCGCAAGGCCGGGGCCGGCGCCGTCACGGCGGCCGACATCGCCCCGCCGGCCGGGGTCACGATCTACAACCCCGATCTGACCATCGCCACCTTGAACGACGAGGGCAGCCTCGACATCGAGTTCGTGGTCGAGCGCGGCCGGGGCTACGTCTCGGCGGTCCAGAACAAGAACCCGGACGCTGAGATCGGCCGTATCCCGGTCGATTCGATCTACTCGCCGGTGCTGCGCGTGACCTATAAGGTTGAGGCCACCCGAGTCGAGCAGCGGACCGACTTCGACCGTCTCATCCTGGACGTCGAGACCAAGTCCTCGATCCTGCCCCGTGACGCCGTGGCGTCGGCCGGTCGCACCCTGGTGGAGCTGTTCTCGCTGGCCCGTGAGCTCAATTTCGAGGCCGAGGGCATCGAGATCGGCCCCTCGCCGGTGGACGAGCAATTGGCGGCCGACCTGGCCCTGCCGATCGAGGACCTGCGTCTGACCGTGCGGAGCTACAACTGTCTCAAGCGGGAGGGCATCCACACCGTCTCAGAGCTGGTGGCCCGTTCCGAGCAGGACCTGATGGACATCCGTAACTTCGGACAGAAGTCGATCGACGAGGTCAAGGCCAAGTTGAGCGAGCTGGGCCTGTCGTTGAAGGACTCCGTGCCCGGTCTGGACGCCTACGGCGCCTTCGACCGCTTCAGCGTCGAGCCCGAGGACGAGGCCGACTACACCGAAACCGAACAGTACTGACAAACACCATTTTGAAGGACCACCACCATGCCTAAGCCCAGCAAGGGGCCGCGTCTCGGCGGCAGCCCCGCCCATGAGCGGCTCATCCTCGCCAACCTGGCCACTCAGCTGTTCGAGCACGGTCGTATCACCACCACCGAGCATCGGGCCAAGCGGGTCCAGCCTCTGGCCGAGCGTTTGATCACCAAGGCCAAGCGGGGCGACCTGCACTCCCGCCGTCTGGTCTTGCGCGTCGTGCGTGACTCCAACGTGGTGCATCACCTGTTCGAGAACATCGCGCCCAAGCTGGAAGAGCGCCACGGTGGCTGCACTCGCATCATCAAGGTCGGTCACCGCAAAGGCGACAACGCCGCTCTGGCCGTGATCGAGATCGTGACTGAATCGGTCGAGGAATCGCGTCAGGGCAAGCAGCGGGCCGCCGAGCAGCGGGTCAAGGCGGCCGGACGGCCGGCCCCGGCCAAGTCCCGGTCGGCCGCTGCCGCCGCTCCGGCGGAGCCAGTGGCCGAGGCTGAAGCGGTCGAGGCCGAGGCGGTGGAGACCGCTCCGGTGGAGTCGGCCGCCAGCCCGTCCTCGCCGGCGGTGGTCGAGGCCGAGACCGAGGCTGCGCCGGAGGCTCCTGAGCCCGAGGCCGCCGAGGAGACCGCTCCGGCGGAGTCCGAGACCGAGGTAGAGCCCGAGACCGCATGAGCCGACTGCGGATCGCCCAACTGGCCAACTTCATCGGCCCGACCTCGGGCGGTCTGCGCCGGGCGGTCGACCAACTCGGCCGAGGCTATGTGGCGGCCGGTTGCGAACGCCTGCTGATCGTGCCCGGGCCGCGCGACGGCATCAGCCAAGGGGAGGACGGCGTCACCTTGACCGTGGCCTCCCCGGCCGTCAGCGGCGGCTACCGGATCGTGACCGCCTTGCCCAAGGTGATCCAAGCTCTGGAGCGCTTCCGGCCCACCAGCGTCGAGGTCTCGGACAAATGGACCTTGACGGCGGCGGCTTGGTGGGCCCGGCGCCGGGGCGTCGGTTCGATCCTGTTCAGCCATGAGCGTTTGGACGACCAAGCCTCCCTCTTCTTACGCCATGACGTCAGTTGGGCCGTGCGCCGGCTCAACGCCGGGCTGGCTAAGTTGTACGACCGCGTGGTGGTGACGACTGGCTACAGCGCCCAGGAATGGTCCGGCTCCCAGGCCCGGTTGGCCCAGGTGGCCCTGGGGGTCGACCTGGAGTGCTTCCACCCGGCGGCTGCGGTGGCGGCGCCGGGGACGACCTGGAACATGGTCCACGTCGGTCGGCTGTCGCGCGAGAAGAGCCCCCATCTGGCTGTCGCCACGGCGGTCGAGTTGGACCGCCGGGGTTGTCCGATCCGGCTCGACGTGCATGGGGTCGGTCCCCAGATCGACGAGTTGAAGTCGATCGCCGAGGGCTCCCCGGTCTTCTTCCATGGCTATTCGGACGGCCGGGAGGCAATCAGCGCGGTCTACCGCCGGGCCGACCTGGCCCTCAGCGTCTGCCCGGCCGAGACCTTCGGTCTGGCCGTGCTGGAGGCCCTGGCCTGTGGCACGCCGGTGGTGACGGCCGACCGGGGCGGCGCCCGGGAGCTGGTCGACGGCTCTTGCGCCGAATGGGCCTCACCCGACCCAGTCTTCCTGGCCGACGCGGTGGAACGCTTGATGGCCCGGCGCCGGGCCGATCCGGCCGGCCTGGCTGAGGCCGCCCGCCGCCGGGCCGAGTCGTACCCCTGGACTGAGCCGGTCGACCGTCTGCTCGACTTGCACGCCGAGGTGGCGGTCCGGGCCTGAGCGGCTGGCGTCCGCCTAGGGGTCGGCGCGGGCGGCGCAGCTTGAAGTCGGTAGGCTGACGCCGCCGTCGCCGGAGGGCCGCATCTCGCTCCGGCTCATTTCCGCCCGAGGAGGTTGACGTGTCCAAACCGACCGTCGCTCTGGACGCCTTCGGCGTCCTCTACGCCAATGGCAATCTAGTCCGAGCCGCTCTGCATCCCTACCTGGCCTCTCTGGGCAGTCCTCTGACCGAGGCCGAGGCCTGGGCCCTGTACAAGAAAGCCAGCTTGGGGCAGATGACCTCGGCCGAGTTCTGGGCCACCTGCCAGGTCGAAGGCGACGACGACGATTACGTGGCCTTGTACGAGCTCAACGACGGCATCATGGAGTTGCTGGACGAGCTGGTCGAGGCCGGCTATCCGCTCTGCGCCTTGACCAACGACGTCTCCGAGTGGTCGGTCGCCCTGCGCCGCCGCTTCGATCTGGAGCGCTTGATCCCGCTCTGGGTGGTGTCGGGCGACATCCAGCTGCGCAAGCCGTCGCCGGAGTCCTACCTCGCCCTGGTCGATCGGCTGGGGTTACCGGCGGAACAGATCGTCTTCTTCGACGACAAACATGAGAACGTCGAGGCGGCCTGGGCCGTGGGCATGGCGGCCTACGACTACGTCGACGCCGACAGCATCAGACGGGCCCTAGCTTCACTAGGAGTCTGAAACTTCGACGAATGAGCCGAGTTTCGATTTCTCGGGGTCCCCGAAAAGTACCGGACCGGAGCGTAGCGGAGGGAGGACACTTTTTGGGGCTTCTAGATCTGTGATCTGACCGCTGGGCCGTTGAATTCGGCCGGGAAGGGCTGCGGAAGGCCCACCCGGCCTCCGAGCGGGCGTTCACATCTATCCTTAATTTTTGCACATCCGTTCACGGGGTTGGCCGGTCGACGAGCCTCGGACCGGTCCAGTGGGGTTGGAAAATACCCTCCCTGATCGGAATTCCATCCCTTCGATGGGCGGGGGACGTTCGTGCAGAGGGGTCGAAGCGGTCTTGCGGAGGGCAGGCGGCCTGACTAACTTGACGAACGTCAGAAAGGCTCCGTGGGGTCACAGTCGACCAGAGCGGTTCGATCAGATGATGACAGGGGAGTCGTGTTATCGCGCCATTCAGGCGAGCGTCACAAATAGGAGAGTCCATGTTCATCGATCCGATCATTATGCAGTATCCGGAGGCGTTGGATCGCGATCGTTTCGTGATCGCGACCTATTACTGTGCGGTGAAGCCGCAGACGAACATCATCCGGTTCGCGGCGGCGCTGGGAATCGAGCAGACCTGCGGCACTTGGACCAAGGTGCCGGGCGAGACCGAAGAGGTCCGGGAGCGCTGCGTCGGACGTCTAGTCGGGGTGTATGAGACGCCCAGCTACCAGATCGGTCTGCCCTCGGACATCACCGAGCGCCACTTCATCTGCCGGATCGCCTACCCCTGGGCCAACTTCGGACCCGAGTTCGCCATGATGTTCACCACCGTGATCGGCAACATCTCCTCGTCTGGCAAGGTCAAACTGGTCGATCTGGAGTGGCCGGCCTCCTTCCTGGAGCATTTCAAGGGCCCCAAGTTCGGCGTCCCCGGCGTGCGTCAGCTGCTCGGCGTCTACGATCGTCCGCTGCTCAACAACATGATCAAGCCCTGCACCGGCCTGTCGCCGGAGGAGACCGCCAAGCTGGCCTTCGAGTCCGCCGTCGGTGGGGTCGACATCCTGAAAGACGACGAATTGGTCACCGACCCGGTCTATTGCCCGCTGGAGGACCGCGTCAAAGCGGTCATGGCGGCGCTCAAGCGGGCCGATGAGGAGAAGGGCGAGAAGACCCTTTACGCCTTCAATATCACCTCCGGCCCCGACCAAATGCGGCGTAACGCCTATCGGGCCTTGGAAGCCGGCGCCAATTGCCTCTTGATCAACTACAACACGGCTGGCTTGGACTCCACTCGCATGATCACCGAGGACGAGAACATCAACGTGCCGATCCTGGGCCATTCCGACTATTGCGGCGCGGTCTCCGAGTCGCCCTGGTCGGGCATGTCGTCCGGTCTGATCGGCGCCAAGCTGCCCCGGCTGGCCGGTGTCGACATGATCATCGCCTTGACCCCCTACGGCAAGTTCCCGATGATGATGGACACCTTCGTCGACGGCGGCTACAAGATGCTGCAACCGCTCGGCCACATCAAGCCGGTCTGGCCGATGCCGGGCGGCGGCACCACCCAGGGGCACGTCGAGGATGTCATGACCAAGTTCGGCAATGACGTCATCATCGCCTCCGGGGCTGGCATCCACGCCCACCCGATGGGCCCGCGGGCTGGCGCCAAGGCCTTCCGGCAAGCCATCGCCGCCACTCTGGCCGGCGTCAAGACCGACCAGGCCGCTCTCCAGCACCCGGAGTTGGCGTCGGCTCTGGAAGCTTGGGGTTATTACCAAGAGGGCGCGACCGGCATCTTCGACCTCAAGGGCTGAGCCATCAGGTCAAGCGACCAGGGCGGTCGACCGAGCCATCCGGTCGAGCCGCCGCTGGTCGCTTGACCATAGCCAGATAGCCAGCCCGCCGATCCCCGGCTCGACCCCAGTCCGACGACCCCAGCCAAGGAGCACCCCAATGCCTACGAAAGAAGTCACCGCCCAGGTGACGGAAGACTATGACGCCTACCTCTTCGACATGGATGGCACCATCTACCTCGGCTCCGGCTTGTTGCCGGGCGTGCCTGAGCTGATGGACGCCATCGCCCAGGCCGGGCGTAAGCGGGCTTTCGTGACCAACAATCCGACTAGGACGAGAGGCGAGTACGCCGAGAAGCTGAACCGGTTGGGTCTGTCCGCCACTGAGGACGACGTCGTCACCTCGGGCACCCTGACGGCGGCCTGGATCAATCAGAACCTGCCCGACGCGGTCTGCTTCGTCTGCGGTGAGCCGCCTCTGCTGGAGGAGCTGAGGATGCGGGGGGTCAAGCTGTCGAAGGACCCGGGGGAGATCACCCTGGTGGTGTCGAGTTACGACCGCACCTTCGAATACTGGAAGCTGCAGACCGCTTTCGACGCCTTGCGCAACCGGCCCCAGGTCCGCTTCATCGCCACCCACCCCGACATGTACTGCCCCTTCCCGGGCGGGCGGGGCGAACCGGACGCGGCCGCCATCACGGCCGCCATCGAGGCTTGCACCTCGCGCCAATGCGAGCTCGTCATCGGCAAGCCCAGCCCGACCATGATGACGACCGCCCTCAGCCTGCTCGGCGTGCCGGTCGAGCGCGCCGTCATGGTGGGCGATCGCATCCGCACCGACATCGCCATGGGCATCGCCGCCGGCACCAAGACGGCCCTGGTCCTGACCGGGGACACCGCTCTGGACGAGCTCGACCAATTCCCCGTCGCCGCTCTGCCCGACTACGTCCTAGAGCGCATCGACCTGCTGGCCGCCCCGCTTCTATAAGTGAAGTTTCGACAAGTTCGACAAGGAAGTCCGACATGAGTTATGAACTGACCCCGGGCCCGCTGGACGGGTTCTACGATCACATGAGCCTGTTGGCCGGGCGGCGCCGCGACCAGCGTATGAAAGAAATCGTGATGTCGGACACGGCCTTGCAGGAGGTCGTGCGCGTGGTGCTGGACGGGCGCGATCGGGCCGACGTCTTGATCGTCCAGGACCTCACCGACATCAAGCGGGCCGGTCAGTCGATCAAACCGATGTTGGCTGAGGCCCTGCGCCAAGCCGGCTGCGCGGTCCAGATCCTGGTGCTGAGCGACGACCACGAACTCCACACCACGCCGCTCCACATCGGCGAGGTCGAAGCCGCGCTTAGGCCCGGTTTGACGGTGCTGTCGCTCGGCTCCGGCACCATCACCGATTTGGCCAAGCACGGCGTCTTCGAGTACGAGGCCAAGGGCAACCCTGAACTGAGGCTGGTCACAGTCCAGACCGCCAACTCGGTCTGCGCCTACACCTCCGATCAAGCGCCCATCACCTTCGGTCGCGTCAAGCGAACCTTGCCATCGCGTCTGCCCGACGCCTTGGTCATCGACACCCAGTTGCTCTTCGACGCGCCTGGGCCCTACACCGACGGCGGCATCGGCGACGCCGCCGTGGCGGCCGTCTCCTTCGCCGACTACCTGCTCGGCCACCGGCTCGGCCTGGGCAAGTGGGAGCCGCTCAGCTTGGAGACGATGACCTTCTCGATGAACCGGATGCTGGTTCGCGACCCGGTGCTGGGCCCGCACACGCCAGCCAAGATGGGGGCCATCGCCCAGGATCTGGCCGCCACCGGTCTGGCCATCGGCTTCGCCGGCGAGTCGGCCCCGCTGTCGGGGCTGGAGCACGTCACCAGCCACACCCTGGACATGTCGGCCGAATACGACCACCGCCCGGTCGGCAACCATGGCTCCCAGTGCGGTCTGGCCGCCATCTTGTCCTTGATCGCCTTCGACAAGTTGATCGACCAGGCCGACCTGTCCGGTCTCGACCCGGATGGCATCGACGATCAGGCTGAGAAGGCCAAGGTCGAACGGGCCTTCGGCTTCTTGGACGCTACGGGCGAGACCTGGGGCGAGTGCTGGAATGACTACTCGGCCAAGATCGAAGCCTGGCGGCGCGGGCGCGACCAGATCAAGGCGGCGCTGAGCCGGTGGGACGACCTGCGGGCCGAGTTGCGCCGGTTGGCCCCCAAGCCGGAGGCCTACGTGGCCGCCCTGGCCGCCACCGGCCACCCCTTGCGCTTCACCGCCATCCCGACCGGGATCACCGAGGAGCGGGCCCGCTGGGCCTTCACCAACGCTCGCCTGATGCGCAAGCGCACCTCCGTGGCCGACGTGCTGGGCTTCGCCGGACTGTGGACGGAGGAGTTCTTGGACGGCGTCTTCGAGACCTACTACGGTCTGATCGCTCCGTACGACAAATAACAAATAGGACTAGATAAGGCCTGACGTGGACCCAGGGCGGGCCGCCAGGCCACCTGAACAAAACCTGATCTGAGCAAAGGAGCTTCGATATGAACTATGTCATCGGTATAGACACTGGCACCACTGGCGTCAAAGCCAAGGTTTACGACCTGACCGGCGCCATCATGGCGGAGGCCTACCGTGAGTACGGTTGCGTCTACCCCCAGCCCGGCTGGGTCGAGCAGGACATCAACATGCTGTCCCGCTCCAACGAGGAAGTCTTGCGCGAGGCGATCGAGAAGTCCGGGGTCAACCCCAAGGACATCAAGTCGATCGGTTTCTCCACCCAGCGCGCCCTCCACCTTTACATCGACGCCCAGGGCCGCTTGCTGCGCGACGGCATGGGCCTGAGCTGGCAGGACGCCCGTTGCGCGGCCGAAGTCGACTGGATCCGCAACGAGTTGGGCACCGAGTATTACTACCAGACCACCGGCATGCCACCTTCGGTGGTGTGGTCGGCGCCGCACATCATGTGGATGCAGAAGCACGAGCCCGAGGTCTTCGCCCGCACCGCCCGCGTCCTCAACACCCAAGAGTGGTTCCTGCACGAGATGGGGGCCAAGGATGGTTGGTATCAGGACTATCCCAACGGTTCCCTCTTCGGCTTGATGAACGCCCGCACCTTCGAGTGGGACGCTGAGTTGTGCGCCAAGATGGGCATCGATCTGTCGCTGTTGTCCACCCTGGTGCCCTCCGGCACCCAGGTCGGCGTGGTCGACGCCCAGGCTTCGGCCCGGACCGGTCTGGCCGAGGGCACCCCGCTGGTGACCGGCGGCGGCGACCAAGCTTGCGGCGCGGTCGGGGCCGGTGTCGTGGCCACCGGTGTGGCCGAGGTCACCCTGGGCACCTCCGGCGTGGCCATCGCCCACTACGACGAGCCCCGTTTCGACCCCGGTTGCGCCATCGCCTGTGAGGCCTCGGCCATCGCCGGCGAGCGCAAGTGGGTGGCCGAAGGCCTGACCAACGCCGCCGCCGCCAGCTACCGCTGGTTCAGGGACAAGGTCGGTTACATCGGCCGGATGGTTCAGATGTTGGGCGGCGACGTCGACTTCGACATCCTCAACCGGATGGCGGACAAGGTTCCGGCCGGCTCCCAGGGCCTGCTCTACATGCCTTATCTGGCCGGTTCGCAGACGCCCAACTTCGACGCTGAGGCCCGGGGCGGCTTCCTCGGGTTGACCTTGACCCACGGCACCGGCGCGATGGCCCGGGCGGTCATGGAGGGTGTGGCCTTCGAGATGCGCGACATCCTCGACACCTTCACCGGCATGGGCACCCAGGTGGACGAGATCCGGCTGTCCGGCGGGGCCACCAAGTCTCCGCTCTGGTGCCAGATCCAAACCGACATCTACCGTCGTCCGACCCAGGCCCTGAAGGAGGGCGAGTGCGCCGTCCTGGGCGCCGCCATGCTGGGCGCGGTCGGGGCCGGCGTCTTCTCCTCCATGGGCGAGGCGGTCGACTCGATGGTCCAGGTCACCAGCACCTACGAGCCGAACGAGGCCGTGGGGGAGCGCTACGACGAGATCTTCGGCATCTTCCGCCAGGTCTACAAGTCGCTGGCCTCCGGTGGGGTTTACAAGTCGATCTCCGCTTTCCAGTCGAAGTACGCCGAGTAGGCTGGAGCGGTGCCTGAACGACCCGCTTTGGTGGCGCTGGACATCGACGGCACCTTGGCCGGTGAGGACGGTCTGGTCTCGGCTTACAGCCGTCAGATCGTCAGCCAGTTGGCCGGGGCCGAGGTGTCCGGCGTCATCATTTCGGGTCGCCCGGAGCGGTCAGTGCTTGAGATAGCCCGTTCCCTCGGGCTGACCGCTCCGGTCATCTCCTACGAGGGGGCCGTCGTGACCGACCCGGTCTCCGGGAGCCGGATGTCGGTCCAGCCGATGACGACAGTCGAGGTCGAACAGGCTCTGGCGGCCGGGCGGCGGTTCGGCCTCAGCCCGACCCTGTTCGGCCTGGACGACTGGTACGCCGAAGCGCCGGACCAGTCCAACCAGATCATCGCCGACATCCTCGGCCAGGCGGCCTGTTGGGGTCCGCTGGACCAGGTCGTGGCCCAGACGCCGTTGGTCAAGGTCATGTTGGGGGCCAGTCCGGAGCGCTTGGATCAGATCGGTCCCGCACTGGAGGCGGCCTGTCCGGCCTTGGTGCGCTCGATGCCGGATTTCTACGGCGCGGTCGCCGACGGCGTCTCCAAAGAAGCGGCCCTGGCCTTCGTCTTGGACCGGCTCGGACTCGGCCCGGACCAGGCCTGGGGCTTCGGCGACTCGGACAATGACATCGGTTGGTTGTCCAGCTTGGGCTGGGCGGTCGTCCCGGCCAACGCCCGGCCTGGGGTCAAAGCCTTGGCCGATCAGATCATCGGCCACCACAGCGACGACTCCGTCGCCCGTCACATCGCCCAACAGGTCTTGGACCAACCGGACCGACCCAGCCCAAAGGAGACCCCATGAAACCCAAGTTGGTTGCCTTCGACGTCGATGGCACCCTGGCCGGCGCCGACCACCAGGTCAGCGCCTACACCCGTCAGGTCCTGGCCCAGTTGCCCGGCTTGGGCGTGGCCGGGGTCGTCATCACCGGCCGGGCCGAGCGGTCGGCCCTGGGCACCGCCCGTGACTCCGGCTTGACCTCGCCGGTGGTCTGCTGCAACGGGGCTTTGGTGACCGACCCGGTCTCCGGTGAGCGGCTCTGGGTCAAGGCGATGGACCCGGTGGCCGCGCACGACATCGTGGCCGCCATCCGCCGCCACGGCCTGCACCCGGTGGTGTGGACGGCGGACGCCATCTACGCCAGCGAGGAGTCAGTCGGCTCGCAGCTGATCGGGCACTTGAACCAGGTCGAGATCCAATTCGGCCCCCTGGAGGCGATCATCGACGGCCAACCGGTGGTCAAGATCATGGGCGGTGGCCCAGCCGAGGACCTGGACCGGGCCTGCCCGCCCCTGGAGGAAGAGGTCGGCCTGGAACGCTCGATGGACCGCCTGACCGAGGTCTCGGCCCCCGGGGCCTCGAAGGGCGACGCCATGGCTTTCTTGCTCCAGCACCTCGGCGTCGACGGTAAAGACGGCTGGGGCTTCGGCGATGGTGACAATGATCGTGGTTGGTTGGCCTTGATGGGCCGGGTGCTGGTGCCGGCCAATGGTTACGAGCGCACCTTGGCTATGGCCGACGAGGTCATCGCCAGCAACGCTGAGGATGGAGTGGCTAAGTATCTGGCCCAGCATTTGCTGGGTTGAGTCGGGGGTCGGCGGTCATGGCCGTATGACCAGATCTCGTAGTGAGGGGCTGGCGGTGTGCCGCTGGCCCCTCCTTCCGTTCGGCCGAGGCCGTGGACGCGAGCGACTAGTCACAGCCATATTTTTGGCGGGTCGTGCGTTCGGACGGCTCGTTCGACGACGGTGGCAGTCATGATCGGCGCTTACGGGCTAGTGGGGGCGACGGCCAGGATCTGGATCGTAAGTCAATTCACGTCTGGGGGTTGACAGCCCCTATCAGTAGTGCTAAGAAGGTAATGACCTCGGGCGGCTAAGTTAACTGGTTAAACAGTTAATATTGTCGCTCCTTACCTCCAAGAGGGGTGCTATTAGTCATGACTGAAAGCAGAACCACTAAACGCTATTTCTTTCTATTCCTATTATCAGTGGCTTTAGTTCTTGGAGCTGCTGCGTTCGTCCCCCCGACACAAACTCAGGCGGCTCCGCCCAGCGAGCAGGCGGCGATGTCGACTGCGGATACCATTGAAGGGATGTACCCGGACCCTTCAGGTTTCACGGATTCGTCAGTGCAGTCGTCTAGCTCGTTCACATCTGAAAACTCAGTGAGTTCGGTTGAGTCGGGAAATTCTGTGAATTCGATCACATCTGGGAGCGGAGTGATCCACACTTTCTACGTGCTTTACATGTCGTCACAGCCGATCGCAAGCAAAAATTCATTCATTCCTCAGACGTATTTAGATCAGCTGATTCCGCGAGCTGGGCAGTATTGGAACCGCGAGACTAACGGTGCCATCGATAGCTTCACCTATGATTGGAATGATGGGGTTGCCACATGGCAAATGCCAGCGAACTATACTCTGTGGGAGGAGACACAAACGAGTGTGGTATACGATGGGGCGTTGCCATACGCTGCCCAGGTGTTCCCAGAGGCTGGCTTTCAAGCGGATCCTGTTACATGGCCAACGACATCGCACTTGCTGATACTCGTCAGGAGCGACGATCCGGGTTTGACGGGCTCGCCGATGGCGGGACAGGCGAATTATCCTTCGTCGCGGGGTTTGTCGAATGGCGGATATGCCAGACTCTTAGTCAATCCCCCTAGCGGGACTTACACTTGTGGCTCGACGAATCCGAACGCCGCCTTGTGGGGTTTTTGCTACGCGCCGGTGTTTGAGCATGAATTTGGTCATAATCTAGGGCTGGGTCACTCGGGGGAAGCAATTTGTCCAGCGCCTACTTATGATGGTTCTTTCACGGGCTCTCAACCGACTTGCACTAACGAGCTTTACTATGATACATACGATATTATGGGGGGTCCGGGTAGTGGTTATCTTCAAGCTTTGCCTGGCCATCGGAAAGCGGAGTTGGGTCTACTCGAGTCTGGCATTGGTATGGCCGAAGTGTCGACACCATCCTCTCAATCCTTCACTTTGGTTCCACTGGAGGATCAAGACTACTCTAGTCTGAATGAAATCGAGATCATCGACCCGACGGATCCATCTGCCGTGTATTCAATTGAATTCCGTGAGGGTCTCGGAGTGCGTATCCTCAGGGTATATCCAGAAACGCCCAATCCGAACGCTGATAGGACTGCTTTCCTTAGCCCAACTCTGAATACGAAGAATTCTTGGGGCGGAGTTCAAGATCAGTTCTTGACGCAGAGTAACGCGTCAACCAGCGATTCATTCGTCTCCGCGTCTGGACAGATACGGGTGACAGTGACTTCGGTCACCAGTGATAACGCTGTGGTGAATGTGACGGTCAATCAACCAGTCACGGGAGCAGATGATTGTGGAGCCTCGATAACGTCCTACTGCGCATGGGTTTTGAGTGCGACTGGCCCTTCTACGATCACAAGGAGTTTAGCTACACCGAGCGATCATGACTTCATTGGGTTCGTTGTTCCTGCCACCGGAGTGTGGACATTCACTTCGTCGGCGACTCCGGCTGGAGCTGATCTGAAGGCCCAGGTCCTATTCCTCCCCTGGGGCTACACCTCAACGCTCTACTGGGGCAATGACGGTGCCGTTGGTTGGGGCGATTTCATCGTTTCGACCACTTTGATCGCCGGAGAAATGGTCTTCCTGGACATCAGCAACGTGAGTGCTACCACAAGCGTGACCGCTGATCCGTACACGGTCACTGCGACATTGAATCCGGCCGATGACTGCGCGTCGGTGCTTGAAGGGTCTTGTTCATGGACGTTGAACGAGAGTGGATCATCATCAATCACCAAGGGACTCGAATTCTCTGGTGATGAAGATTGGATCGCCGTCACTGTGCCCGCAGCCGGCACTTGGACTATCACTGGGTCATTCCCTACCGGTACTTCGTTGCGGGTGGGAGTGATCGGTCCCCTGTACCAGGGTCGTGCGCTACTGCTTGGCAGCTACGCAGGAACTAGCAGCCCGATGTCATTCACCTACACTTCCGCCAGCGCCGGTACGGTCTACTTATCCATTACGACCTACTACTTACGTCCTAGCATGACGGCTAATCCTTACGTACTCACTGCGACACCTACGGCGTAGCCGCTGGTATCTGTGTTCGATTCTCATGCTGGTGGGTTTGAATGTTTATTCAAACCCACCAGCTCTTCAAAATACCGAATGATGGGATTTCCGTTGATGAGTGATGATTATTCGCCCAATCGTCGTGGCGTGGCTCCTGGGGTGAAAGTTCGAGATATGGGCCGGATGTTCCGCAGCGCTTCAACTAGTTCAAGCGGTGCTAAAACGCGGAGTCGGTTGGTCGCGGCTGTGGCGGCGGTCGTGGTCACACTGGCGGGGAGTCTGTCCGCGATGTCGATGGCCAGTGCGGTGGCACCTGCCCCGACGGTGGATGTGTCGGCCTCGACGCTGGTGGTGAGCGAGGATTGGGCTCGTCCTATGGGAGGGGTGTACGCGGTCGCCTTGGCGACGGTGGTCGATGGTGCCGGGAATCCTATGGTGGATGTGCCGGTGAGGTTCTCGGTCGATGGGGGTGGAAGAATCGACGGCAACTCAGTGGTCAGAACTGATGCCGATGGGCATGCGGTGGTTGACGTCAGTGGGCAGGTTTGCATCTGGCTGGATGTGATGGTGCATGCCACAGTCGAAGTGAATGGGCAGCCGGTCGAGTTGGCTGGTTCGCCGGCGCCGGCGAGGATTTATTTCCCTGGTGTCACTTGTGGGCCAGTCCAGACCTTGGTGTCGCTGGAGTCGACTAGTGGCGGACCGCAGGTGGTTGCGGACGGGGTGGACTCGTGGACGGCGGTGATGCGCCTGACGGACCTGCAGAACAATCCGTTGACGGATGCCGCCTCGAGCGTCCGGGCGCAGGTGTGGTACGCGGATTCGTTCCATTCCACCACTGATGTGTCGGTGTCGCCGGCGGTTGAGTTGGGCGGCGGTCGGTATTCGTTCGCGTTGACGTCGCGGACGGCGGGTGACTACGTGCTGGCGTACACGCATCTTGACACTGGTATTTATGTTCCGTTCTCATTTGTGGCGGGGCCGCCCGCTCCGCCGGCCCTCGGTTCGACCAATGGCGCCGAGGTCGCCGGCACGACGGTGCCGGGTGGTGTGGTCGTCATCACTGATGGCGTGGACGTGCCGGTGCCTGGTTGTGAGACTGTGACGGCGGATCAGGATGGTCGGTTCGTTTGTCGTCCCGTTCCGGCGCTACCCGACGGCTCGACCGTCGTGTTGACTGTGACTGATTCCGTTGGTAACGTGTCGGCTCCGCTGACGGTCACCGTCCAGGCGCCGTATCTGGCGGTGTCCGTTTTGGAGTTGCGGCCTGGTGATAGGCAAGCCGTGGGCGGACATAATTTCGTCCCTGGCGAGACGGTGACTGGGGTGGTTCACTCCGATCCGTTGGAGTTGGGCCAGGTCCAGGCCGACGCGAACGGCGATGTCGTGTTCGATTTCCTAGTGCCGGTTGGCTTCGAGGCCGGCGACCACACCATCACATTGACCGGTTCCATCTCCGGTCAGTGGTCGGGTGCTTTCAAGGTTCTGGTCGCGGCTAGTGGAGGGGTTCTGCCTTCCACCGGTGCCGAGATCGGTTCCGGGACGGTCGGTCTGGCCGTTGGTCTCATAGGTATGGCCGTCATCGCCTTGTCCGGTTCGGCTGTTCTGGCTGGACGGTCCTCTTCGCTGCCGACCCCTCAGCGGGCTTGTCAGTGAGGCCGAGGACGGAGGCCGACGACGGCCGCTTAGCGTCATGCGACGGTAAGCGGGCACTGGAGATTAGACCAATCAGAACGAATGCCTGGCGCAGGTTCGTGGTCGCTCTAGTCGGAGGTGTTGGTGCGCTCGTGTTCCTGACCGCTTGTGGCGGTGTCAGTGAGCCACCAAACACGACCTCGTCGTCCATAACTCCACCGGCGTCGGCGGGCAGCAGCGAGAGGTCAGGAGCCACCACCTTCCCAGTCACACCGGTGGAGACGACGCCGAGTGACGTCGACCCGACGTCGGGGGTGCTCCCGAGCGGCTCCCCGACCGCAGTGGAGGCGCAATTCGACCCGAAGTCATATCCCGACTGTCCAGGGTTACAACGAGAGTTGACGCTCCTGAATGAGGCCATCGCGAACGGTGGGGTCATCCTTGGTGCGGCAGCGGGTGAGGTGGGCAGCGCTGACGATCCCATCGTTCGACTGGTGCAGGTTCTTTACCCGTACTTCGATCCGAGCGCTGGTGGGGTGGATTGGCAGGTTCAATTATTGGATGCCGCTAGCCCTAGCGGACGCTTCTTCCGAGAAATCACAGGTGTGTGCTGACGGCATCCCGACGCGGTGCTGGTAAATGTCTCAATGTTTTGACGTGTGATGTTGAACGTGCTCTCAATCGAGGCGTGGGTCGGGTACGGCATCGTCGCGGCCGGGTCTCGGCCTTCGGCCTGCCACGGGACAGTCCCTGCACCCACGTACTCAAAGTATCTGAGGCACATCGGGGGGAAAGAGGGGGTTGTACTCGTCCAGACTTTGTGGCAAAGTGAGTCCCGTAGATGGCGATTCGGCCAAAAGGTCACCTCGTCACCTCCCGTACCTCCGGAGGTGTCCAATGATGGGCAGAGAACGAATCCTTAAACGTCTAGCGGTCAGTGTCCTGTCAGCTTTGGTTGGCGGTTTCGCTTTGGTGGGTGTGGCGCCTGCTCAGGCTCAGGCGGATCCAGTGTCGTCTGCTGTCAGTGGGCAAGCCGATCCGAGTGCGGATTTCATGTATCCCGATCCTTCTGGGGTCGCGGATGCCACTGAGGGGACCGTGTCTAGGGCGACTGTCGGCACTTCTGTGTCTAGTACGTCGTCTAACGTTGGTGTGTTGTCTAACACTGGGTTGACGCATACTTTCTATGTCATATACGCCTCGACTCAGTCAATTGCGAGTAAGGATGCGTTCGTTCCTCAAGCTTATTTGGAGCAGTTGATCCAGCGGGCTGGGCAGTATTGGAATCGTGAGACGAACGGTGCGATAGATCAGTTCGTCTACGATTGGAATGATGGTGTGGCGACATGGCAGGTGCCAGCTAACGA
>JAISCA010000062.1 GCA_031265875.1 Propionibacteriaceae bacterium | reverse complement strand
AACCGGACACCCACCATCCCACGCCAACCAGAACAAACGCACAGCCTCGACCGACACCCGACGACCCATAACACACACCACTTTCCTAAGTGTTGCGTTGACCGCTAGAAATCACCCGCCGAAACAAGAGTCGTAACCTCCCGCTCGCGCGACAGGCGCTCGTCGAGCGAGCAGTTATGACGTCGGCGCGGCGACTTGCTCGGCCAGGATCTCCAGGATGTGGCGGTAGGTCTGGCCGGTGGCGCGGGTCAGACCCAACTCACAGGTCCGGTTGCAGGAGGCGTGGGCCTCGGCTCCGAGCGCCTGGACCTCGGCCGCCTCCGCCCGGGTGGCGCTGGCGGTCAACTCCGGGTGGAGCAGGCCGCGGTCGCCGGCGAAGGCGCAGCAGCCGGTGTCCAGCGGCACATTGACCTGGTGGGCCACGGCCTGGGCCACCTGGCGCAGGGCCGGGTTGAGGCCGATCTCGGTCGAGGAGCAGGTCTGGTGCAAGGTGATGGAGTCGAGCCGGTCGATCGGACCCAGGGCCGGCAGCACCCGGTCGGCCACGAATTGGACGGCGTCCACGATCTCGGCTTTCTGGCCGGCTTCCTCTCGTATCATCCGAATCAAACCCTCGGTGCAACTGGAGGCGTCGCAGACGATGGGCAGGGCCCAGTCCGAACTGGCCCGGGCCAGGGCTTTGAGGACCCGCTGGGACATGGCCTGATGGCCTTTGGCGATGCCCTTGGAGGTCCAAGGCGTGCCGCAGCAGAGACCGTCGACGCCCTCCGGCACGGCCAAACTGAGGCCGGCCAGGGCGCACAGGCGCTCGAAGCTGGCCTGCACGCCGGGGCCGGAGGCGGGGCCGAACATGGTGTTGACGCAGGCCGGCAGGTAGACCGCCACCGGCTCCGAGTCCGTCTGGGGCCGGGCCCGGCGCTGGCCGCCGGCCGGCAGCTCACGGCTCCACAGCGGCACCACGTCATTGCCCAGGACCGAACGGGCGGCCTGGTCCAGGCCGATCAAGCCGGAGGCCAAGGGGCCGGGCAGGTGGGAGGTGAGGCCGAGCACGCCGCTGGCCAGGCCGGTGGTGGCCCGCCAGTGCTTGGCCGCCGTGCTCCAAAGCAGACCGGCGTAGCCGGGCACGGTGCGGCGGCGGAACTTCTTGACCAACAAACCGGTGTTGATCTTGACCGGGCAGGCCGTGCCGCACAGCCCGTCCACGGCGCAGGTCTGGATGCCGTCGTAGACGTAGGCCTGTTGCAGGTCCTCGGCCGTGGTCAGGTCGCCCCGGCGGCGGGCGTCGTTCATCTCGCGGTAGACGGCGATGCGCTGGCGCGGCGTCAAAGTCAGGTCGCGCGAGGGACAGATCGGCTCGCAGTAGCCGCACTCGACGCAACGGTCGATGTCGGCGTCGACCTGGCTGGCGATCTTGAAGTGGCTCAGGTGGGCCTCGGGGTCCGGGTTGATCAGGACGCCCGGATTCATCAGCCCGGCCGGGTCGAACAGGCGCTTGAGGTCGACCATGACCTGGTAGAGGTCGTCGCCGAACTGGCGCTTGACGTACGGGGCCATGACCCGGCCGGTGCCGTGTTCGGCCTTGAGCGAGCCGGATTGGCCCAAGATCAGGTCGACCATGTCCTCGGTGAAGGCGGCGTAGCGGCGCATGGCCTGGTCCGACTCGTAACGGTCCGTCAACATGAAGTGGATGTTGCCGTCCTTGGCGTGGCCGAAGATGACGGCGTCCTGGTAGCCGTAACGCTCGAACAGCTGGGCCAGCTCGACGCAGGTGTCGGCCAGGGCGGCCACCGGCACGGCGGTGTCCTCCAGCAGGGCGGTGGTGCCGGGCGGCCGGGCCGAGGCGACCGAGGTGTAGAGACCCTTGCGGAAGCTCCACAGCCGGCCCCGGATGGCCGGGTCGCTGGTCAACTCGACCGGGTCGGTCAAAGGCAGCTGGGCCAGGACCGGGGCGGCCCGTTCGGTCAGCTCGGCCAATGCGGCGGCCTCGACCGACTGGAACTCCAGCAGCAAGGCGGCTTGGGCCGCGATCTCGATCCGCCGGATCGCCTCCGGGCAGTCGGCGAAGGACTGGCCCACCCTGAGCGAGGTGGTGTCCATCAACTCCAAGGTGGCGGCCCCGGCCTCGACCAGGGCGGGCAGGGCCCGGTTGGCGTCGTGCAGGTCTTTGAAGACGAGCAGGGCGGAGCTGGCTTGAGGCCGGATCGGCACGGTCCGGAAGGTGACCTGGGCGACGAAGCCGAGGGTGCCCTCGGAGCCGACCATGAGGTGGGTCAGGATGTCGACCGGCCGCTCGAAGTCGACCAGCGAGTTGAGACCGTAGCCCATGGTGTTCTTCATCGAGTACTGCTGGGCGATCTTGTCCACCCAGGCCGGATGGTCCAGCACCCGGCGGCGCAGTTCCAGCAGGCCGGCGTGCAGCTCGGGCTCCAGTTCGCGCAGCCGGGCGTCGGCGTCGGGGCTGGCGGTGTCCAGGACCGTGCCGGAGGACAGCGCCACCACCATCGACTCGATGGTCCGGTAGCTGTTCTCGACCGTCCCACAGGCCATGCCGGAGGAATTGTCGGCCACCACCCCGCCGATGGTGCAGGCGGTCTCGCTGGCCGGGTCAGGCCCCAGCTTGTAGCCGTACGGGGCCAGTTGGGCGTTGACCCGCGCCACCGTCAGGCCCGGCTCGACCCGGACCCGGCGGCCGGAGTCCAAGACCTCGATGCCATGGAAGTGGCGGCGGGTGTCGATCATGACCTGGTCGCCGCCGGCCTGGCCGGACAGCGAGGTGCCGCCGGAGCGGAAGGTCAGGCCGAAGCCGGACTGGCGGGATTGGCGCAGCAGCTGGGCCACTTCGGCGGTGTCGTGCGCCACCACCACGGCCTGGGGCAGGAGCAGGAAATGGGAGGCGTCATGGGCCTTGGCCCGGCGTTCGATGGCCGAGGTCCGAACCCGGTCGGGGTCGGACAGACAGCTGGCCAAAAGCGGAACCAATTCCTCTTCGCGCATTATTGACACCTTTCAAATTCGGACCTCGCCTAGCAGCGGTGGTGTGGCGAAGCCTCAATGACGTCCGATACGGCTGCGTCCGCCGCCGCAGCCTTTCGTCGGCGGGGCGGTGTCACAGCCGATCGGGACCCGTCGCTCAGCCCAGAGGCCAGGCGGCGGACCACCGGTCCGGACGGCTGAAAGACCAGCCTAGGCCCGGAAAGACGATAACGGTAGAGGGCCACGGTATTCCCCGGCCGGACGGCCCGACGCGCATTATGTAATTGAATTCAAAAATGCGTTCAATCACACAATGCGCCGGATCGTGACTTAGTGGCCGCGTCGGTCGCGTCACGCCTTCGTCGTGCGAGCGAGCGCCTACGACCACCGACACGCTGGGAGCGATGGTTTTAACTGTCCGGTGAGCGTGAGGGGCTCCGGCTGAGCGGGTGTTGTCTGGTTCGGGGGATGGTGTGGCTTCGTCACGGGTGGCTCCGCCCCGATCCCCCTAGACTCCGTACGCCCTGCGGGCATCCGGATCTGAGAGGTCTGCCGCGGCTTCGGCGGGGTGTGGGACGGGTGGGGCTCTGGTTCAGTCGTAGGTGCTCTTTCGGCTGGGGTCTGCTGCGTGAGCGACGGGTTACGGCTCTTGTCACGGCGTGTCGGCGGTCGGGATCGCACGCTCGGCGACGGAGGCGGGAAGATCGCGCGGAGAACTTAGCCGAGTGGGCGATCACGTACAGCGACGTCTGGCGGGCGGGTCAGGACGGGCGCTGCTCGACCACTCGGACGGCGCCGGCGGGCACCACGATGACCGGGCCGCTGTCGCCGGTCAGCAGGTCGACGCCGTTGAAGCGCAGCCCGACGTCCTCCTCGGAGTGGTTGATGACGAAGGTGTACTGGGCCTGGGGCCCGCGCCGGACCACGATCTCGACGTCGGCCGGGGCGTCGATCCGAGGCACCTGGGCCTGGTCCGCCACCTGGTCGACCAACTCGCCCAGAGCGGCCGAGTCGAGCTGGGTCGAAACGTACCAAGCCGCGCCCAGGCCGCGCCGGACCACGGTGACGGCGGGATACGAGGCGGAGGGGCCGTCCAGGTAACGCGCCAGCGGGGTGGCGTCGGTGACCTGGACCGGCTCGCTCCAGAGCGTCCCCTTGGAGCCGTCGGACAGGTTCACCTCCTCGCCGGCGAGCAAGGGACGGAACTCCTCCACCCGCAGACCCAGCAGGTCCCGCAGCGCGCCGGGGTAGCCGCCCAAGTGGACGCGCTGGTTGGCGTCGGCCACACCGGAGAAGAAGGTCGCCACCAGGTGCCCGCCGGCTTCCACGAAGTCGCGCAGACGGTCGGCTTGGGCCAAGTCCATCAGGCTCCAGTGCGGCACGATGAGCAGGCGGTAGCGGTCGAAGTCGGCGTTCGAGGGGATGACGTCACAGGTCAAGTGGGCGTCCCACAAGGCCTCGTACCAGGCCCGCAGCCGGGCCGAGAAGTCGAGCCGGGAGCTGGGCAGGCAGTCCAACCGGCTGGCCGCCCAGGAGTTCTGGTCGACCACCAGTCCGATCGGCGCCACCGTCTCGGAGCCGACCACCGGGGCCAGCCGGGCCAGGTCGGCCCCCAGGGACTTGACCTGGCGGAAGAGTTCGGAGTCGGGGCCGGCGTGGGGGACCATGGCCGAATGGTGGCGCTCGGCCCCGGCCTGGCTGGCCCGCCACTGGAAGAAGAGGGTCGCGTCGGCTCCCCGGGCCAGGTGGGCCAGGCTGTTGCGCTGGAGCTCGCCGGGGGCCTTGGCCCGGTTGATCGGCTGCCAGTTGACGGCCGAGGTGGAGTGCTCCATCAGCAACCAGGGCCGGCCTTGGCCCAGGCCTCGGCTGGCGTCGGCCGCCAGGGCCAGGCCGACGTGGCGGCGGCGGTCGGCCGAGTCGGTGTAGTGGTCGTTGGCGATGACGTCGACCTGGTCGGTCCAGCGGCTGTAGTCGAGGTCGGCCCAGGCGCTGGGCAGCATCAGATTGGTCGTCACCGGCACCTCGGGGGTGAGCCGTCGCAGCAGCCCGGCCTCGGCCGCCAATTGCCCGCGCAGCTCGTCCGAACTGAAGCGGATGTAGTCGAGCCGGTGGGTCGGATTGCCGAAACTGGAGGTCGCCCGAGGCGGCAGGATCTCCTCCCAGGCGCTGTAGCGCTGGCTCCAGAAGTCCGTCCCCCAAGCCCAGTTCAGATTGTCCAGGTCGCCGTAGCGGAGCTGGAGCCAGGCCCGGAAGCTCTCGGCCGACTGGTCGCAGTAGCAGACGGCGTTGTGGCAGCCGAGCTCGTTGGAGACGTGCCAAAGGGCCAGGGCGGGGTGGTCGCCGTAACGGCTGGCCATCCGTTCGACCACTTCCAGGGAGGCCTGACGGTAGTCCGGCGAAGACGGGCACCAGACCTGGCGCGAGCCGTGGCTGAGGCGGACGCCTTGGTCCGTCACCAGGGCGGCCTGCCGGTGGCGGGTGGTGAACCAAGCCGGCGTCGAAGCGGTGGCGGTGGCCAGATCGACCGCGATACGGTGATCGGCCAGCGAGTCCAGCACCCGGTCCAACCAGCCGAAATCCCAGTCCTGGGGGGTCGGTTGCAAGCGGGCCCAAGCGAAGACCCCGACCGTCACCAGATTGACCCCGGCCTCCGCCATCAAGGACATGTCCTCGGCCCAGGTCTCCTCCGGCCACTGCTCCGGGTTGTAGTCGGCCCCGTAAGCCACCGGCGTCTGACCGCCGAACCAGGCCGGCCAACGGATCGGACCAGGCATACGCCCTCCTTCTGACAGTTTCTGTCCCACGAGCGGGTCCACACCCGCCGGCCCCGCTCCGATGACGTGACCGGGACCGGTTCCATCATGCCGGGAGCGGGCCGATCCAGGCCGGAGCCCGGCCCGGCGCGGCCCGGGATCGTGGGGCGGTAGGCGAGTGGGTGGTCGCCGTCCCGAATCATCGATCGAGCACTTTCAACACCGAGACTCGCGAAAACATGGCTGGAACTCTCCGCTCGCGTCACTGAATTCCATTGTTAGTGGCAAGACTGAACGGAAAGGCGGGCGAGGAGTTCGCCGGGGCTGGTGGGGGGCGCCGTCGAGTGCGCGAAGGCCGCTTGGTCGCGGGTCACGAGCCAGTGGGCACCGATCGATTCGGCGCAAGCCCGGACCACACCGTCTTCGAAGTCAGGCTCGTCTGAGGCTAGCGCGGTCCGGCAGATCTCGGCGTCGACCGTCAAGACGGTCACCGTCTCGACCAGGGTGGCCACCGCTCGTCGGGCGGTCAGATCGCCGGCCGTGCGGCGGACCACGTCATAGACATCCGTCAGAGCGCTGGCCGGCAGGCAGACGTCAGCGCCGCTGTCGATCAGCGCGGCCAGGAGGTCGACGGCGGTCTGGTGTTCCGGGCGCCCGCTGTCCAGGAAGTCGATCAGGACATTAGTGTCGATGACGGCTTTACAACCCCATGCCGGAGCGCCGTCTCTTCCCACCGGACCTGTTCGTAACCTTCGTCGGTGGCGATGGCGGGATCGTGCGAGATGCCAGCGACAGACAGCAAAGCGTTCTTCCGGCGTTGCCGGTCAGTGTCGTCATCCGGTCTTTCCATGAACTCAGGTAGACGTCGCTGACCAGCTCGCGTCTTACCGTAAGACGGTACTAGCTGCTGGGTGTCCCAGGCTCCACCCCAATACGTCATCGGCGATGGGCGGCCCGACCCGATGCGTTCTCCGTGACCGATCCGTCTTAGGCCAGTCCGCCGACGGCGTCTCCGGGGCGGGCGCCTCCCAATCCACAACCCGAGCGACCCGTTACAGTACGAGCAGCGGCTCGTCGAGCGAGCCGCAGGGAATTCAAGGAACTGTCCGGGGATGTCGCTGGGACGGTGTCGATGGCTTTGTCGCCCGGTGGGCCGGGCGGGAGGGGCCGTCAATGACTGCGGCGGGCCTGGGGCGGAGTCAGGAGCGTGTGAGATGTCGATCGGTGGTTGGGATTGGTCTGAGGAGGATGGTTGGCCGTTCGAGGGCGATGAGGCGATTGATTTCATGGATTGTCTGGTCATGACGGCTAAGCGTGAGGACCATGCGTTGATGGACAGTCTGATGAAGGCGCCTCTTTCGACTGCGGTCGGCAAGGACGGCTTTCTGGACGTGGGTTCGGGCGAGGCCGTGGTGGTGATAGCGGCGTTGTTGGATTCGAAGTTGAACGGGACGGCGTACGGCTACGGGAGACGTTTACGGTCGGACAAGGATGGTCCGGGTGTGTCTGACGCGGAGGTGTATGCGCGCTGGGTGGAGCTGTTGTGGTTCCCCTGGGTCAAGAGCCGGGCGGAGTTGGCGGTGGCGGCTCTGGGTCGTGTGTTGGGCGCCGATTCGGGGTTGGCCCAGTCGCGGGACCAGGTCTGGCGTGGCCGGATGGAGGAGCTCAGGGCGAGGTTGTCCCGCTGACGGCGACGTCGGACGCGGATCAGTGGGGCCCGGGCGTCGGAAGTCCCTGTCGTCGGGCCAGCCGTCAGCGAGCGGCGGGTTATGACAACCGGCACGCCGGTGGCGCTGGTCGTAGGTGCTCTGTGAGCGTCTGTCGGCGTATCTCACATCGCCGAGAGACGGGTTACGACCGCCGAAGCTGCCTTCGACCGATCACCGGCCGCAGACCTGGCCAAGGCCCTGGTCGGACGGCAGAGGCGACTCTCAACTGATCGCTGAACGCGGACGGCCCGGCCCTGCGGGGAGTCGCGGCAGGCTCCTCTGGTCCGGCCGCCCGCCGGGCGGCCGGAGCCTGGGGGGCGGGGGCGGAGCCCCGTGGCGAGAGCCCGGATCGGCGGCGCCGCGCTGGGAAGTTCCTCGTTATTCGTCGGTGCTCGTCAGACAGTTCATCACCAGGTTGCACATCACGTCCTTCTCCGTCGGTTCGGACAAGGCGATCATCAGCGTGAGGCCGGCTAGGGCGGCGTTGTCGATGACCGTCGTCCCGGCCGGGCGTCGCAGGACGCCGCTGCGGTCCAGGAAGTACACGAACAAGCCCGCCGCGATCCGTTTGTTGCCGTCTACGAAGGAGTGGTTCTTCACCACTAGATAGAGCAGGTTGGCGGCCTTCTCTTGGACGCTCGGATAAAATTCCTGTCCACCGAATCCTTGATAGATGGTGGCGATGGAGCTGGAGAAGGAGCCGTCGCGTTCGACGCCGAACAGGTCGGAGTCCTCGCTGAAGCGCATCGAGTCCACGAAGGCGCGGGCCTCGTCGTAGCTCAGTTCCCAGTCGCCGGTCCGGCCCTTGGGTTTGGCGATTCTCTGGTGGTCGTAGTCGTCCAGCAGCGTCAGGCCGTCGGCGTAGAGCTGGAGCACGTTCGCCACTCCCGCGATCTCGGGGTCATGGGACCGGGCCACGATCTCCAGGGCTTGGTGCAGTTGATCGAGGCGGCGCTGGTTGACCGTGTAGCCCTTGGTCAGGTGATCGCGTAGGACTGTCGTGGCCCAGCGGCGGAATTGGACGCCTCGCAGTGACTTGACCCGGTAGCCGACTGAGATGATGACGTCCAGGTCGGCGACCTGGACGGGGCGGCCGCCGGAGGTTTTAGGCAGATTCTGCCTAAAACTCTCTTCGGCCACCTCGCCTTCTCTCAGTGCGTTGCGCGCATGTTTGGCGACGACTGACTGGTCACGCCCGAACAGTTCGCCCATCTGCTCGTAAGTCAGCCAGACCGTGTCGGTCTCGACCCGGACCTCGACGCTGACCTCACCGGCATCGGTGGTGTACAGCAGCATGCCCCCGACGGAAGGCACGGGGTCCTCGTCGGTGCCGATGATCACCTCTGGGTTCATACCGTTCATCGGGCGTCCTCCCAATCTCTCGGGCCGAAAGGCGGCAGCCTGTCCGCGATCCGTCAACGGGCATCGCGGCTTGGTGTCGGCCACGTGGCCCGAATCAAGTTTTACCATCGAGCGCTGACAGTCCCGAACGCGTCGCCGACCCACCCGACTGTCGTTCAGGGAGAATCCATTGGCCAGGCATTCCTTCAGGTCTGTGGGTCCACCGCAGTGTCGAGTTGGCGGTGGATCAGGCTGGCGAGGCCGAGGCAGGAGATGTGCCGGTGGGTTGGGCGCCGGGTTCGTCGGTCAATATGGATGAGGAGCTTGGTTGGGTTGAGCAGCTAGCCAACCGCTCGATGAACTTTCGCCGGTCCAATCCGCGTAGTTGGCTGTCCGCCTCTAATTCTTCGGCGGCGTGGCCAGCGGCTCGTTGGATGAACGACGCCGGCAGGAAGAAGTCCGAGGCCTCTCTGTTCTTGCGGATGTCCACGGTTCTGACTTGGCCGGCCCAATTGAACAGTTTCTCGAACAAGAACTTGTGGATGGCGCGCAAGCCGTTCGAGTCAGGCTCGACCTTCGTCAGTCGGTTGGGGCGTAGCATCCTCGGCAGCACGAAATCGGCTTCTGCTTTGGCGGGTTCTTCCCAGGCGGCGGCGACCAAGTTGCGTAGCAGGCCTGTGGTCGGGTCGATGTGCGGGTCGATGAATTCATTGGATCCCATAGCGAGCCCTGGCTCGGTCCAGCATCTCCTCGGGGTCGATCAGGCCGGCCACGTAACGGGCTCCGTCCGCGCGGAGTTCGTCGCTGACGACGGCGCCTGCCATCTCGCTGGAGTGGATGGCCTCGTCTAGGAGTCGTTGGCGCTGCTCACGGCCAGCCTCGGCTTCGACGTCGACGGCCATCACTCGTTCCCTCCGCGTTCTCTTTCGCCCCGCTAATCTTACCGGCCGCACGCGGGCGGTGAAGGCTCCGGTTAGTGGGTGGTATATCGACAGAGGCCTTGGCCAACATGCCTGAGCCAGCGCCGGGGTAGAGAACTCACAAGCGGCCTGCCCCGCTGGAACAGCGTTGCCATCTGGTCCAAGGAGAGCCAGACAGTCCCATATGGCATCGCTGGCTGGGATGCCGTGGCGCCGTGGCGTCTTCGGGGCGGGCGCCTCTCTCCGCCACGGCCCGGGCGACCCGTTACAGTACGAGCAGTGGCCCGTTGAGCGGGCCGGAGGAAACTTAAGGAGCTGTCTGGCCGGCGGGGTGGGCCTCGTGGGCCGCGACGAGGCGCTGGACGGTGTCAGGAGTGTGGGTGATGGCTGAGGAGATTGGCCCGGAGTGGGCTGAGGCCGACGGTTGGCCGTTCGAGGGCGACGATGCGATGGCATACATGGAGTTTGTCGTCCGTGCGAGTAGTGACGCTGTTTGGGCGGGACACCATATCCAGGCTGCCCTGGCGGCGGCGGGCGTGATCGACGAGCGCGGCTTGGTGCCGGTGAATAGTAGTGAGCGGGCTGTGGTGGCGTCGGCCTTGTTGGACTCGGTGTTGAACGGTACGACTTACGGCTATGGGCGGCGTTTGCGGTCGGATGAGAGCGGCTCGGATGGGGATGGCCCGGATGAGGGTGGCCTGGATGGGGGCGGCCTGGATGGGGATGGCTCGGATGGGGGCGGCCTGGATGGGGGCGGCTCGGATGGGGACGGCCCCGAGGTGTCTGACGATGAGGTTTATGCGCGGTGGGTGGAGTCGTTGCGGTTCCCGGGGGCCGATAAATTGGCGATGATGGCTGTGCATGCTTTGACTAGCGTGCTGAGTCGCCGGTCGGAGTTGGCGCAGTCGCGGGACGAGGTGTGGCGCCGTCGGGTGGAGGAGCTCAGGGCGAGGTTGCACCCTTAGATGGACGCCTATCACGCACGCGGATGAGCGAGCGGGGGACGCTGGTCACAACTGCTCGATCGTCACCCCACGTCGCCGAACGTCGGGTTGTGACAACCGACACGCCGGTGGGGTTGGTTGTAATTGCTCGATCGCCGCTGCCGGATGGAGGAACTCAGGGGGAGGTTGTCCCGCTGGAACAGCGCGGCCATCTGGTCCAAGGAGAGCCAGACGGTCTTTTCGGCCGATGAGCCAGCTTTGACATGCCGCTCACCTGGCGGACTATTCCGGAGTCAAGGGTCTGACGATTCCGGAGTTCATGGGATGGCGATTCCGGAGTTCAGGATACAATCAGCCCATGGTCATGGTTGAGCGTCGGCTAATTGAGACCGCCATCGAACGAGCCCGAGACATTCCTGTGCTCCTGCTCGAGGGCCCCCGCACCGTGGGCAAGTCAACTCTCTTGCGGACACTGGCCGGCCGCCTGGGCGGCCACCTGCTCGACCTCGACGACCTGGGCGCCCGGGCCGCGGCCATAGACGACCCGTCGACCATGGTTGACGGCCCAGGCCCACTGCTCGTGGACGAGTACCAACACGCGCCAGAGTTGCTCGACGCGATCAAGGCCCGGCTGAACCAGGACGGCGGCCCCGGTCAGTTCATCCTCACTGGCTCCGCCCGCCACGAGTCCCTGCCGCGGGCCGCCCAAGCTCTCACGGGGCGTCTCCAGCGCCTTCCCGTATTGCCGCTGGCACAGTCTGAGATCGACGGAACGCGGCCCAGGCTGCTTGAGCGCCTCATCTCCGCGCCCAGCGACATCATCACTCCGCTGACGTCGGGAACGACACGGTTCGAGTACATCGACCGGATCGTGCGCGGCGGGTTCCCACTCGCGCTCGCTGCCCGCAGCGACCGGGCCCGCTCCGCCTGGATCGATGACTATCTCCGGCTGACGCTGGAGCGCGACGTGCGTGAACTGTCCCGCCTGCGACAGGCCCGCGTACTGCCCGACCTGCTCGCGCGACTGGCTGGACAGACGGCCCAGATCCTCAACAGCGCCCGCTTGGCCGAACCCGTCGGCGTCGACGAGCGCACGGCTCGCGACTACGTGCGCCTCCTGGAGTCGGTGTTCCTGATCCGTCTACTGCCGGCCTGGGACCGGACGCTCACGAAACGCACGACCGTACGGCCCAAGGTTCACGTCGTCGACTCAGGCGTCGCCGCCCGCCTCCTGCGTCTCACGCCCGCCAAACTCGCCCGCCACGACGCGACGTCCATGACGGAGTTCGGGCACCTGCTAGAGACATTCGTTGTGGGTGAACTGTTGAAGGAAGCCAGTTGGACCGACGCGGTCGCCGACGCCGGCCACTGGCGGACCAAGGACGGCGACGAAGTCGACCTGGTCGTCGAGACCTACGACGGCGGTGTCGTCGGGTTCGAGATCAAGGCCGCCTCACGGGTGTCAGGCCGTGACTTCCGCAGCCTGGAACGACTCCGCGACATTACGGCCGGCTCCTTCACCGCGGGCGTGGTCATGTACACCGGAACCCGGAGCTACAACTACTCGCCCCGTCTCCACGTCCTGCCCATCGACCGTCTCTGGACCGCATGACAGCACCGGGGGATGCCAATAGCGCCTCTCAGCGGATCGGCGGGAGCGGTCCCCCGACTCGCAGGGAGCCGCGGCAGATCTCTTCCGGTCCGGCCGCCCGTCAGGGCGTCCGGAGTCTGGGGTGGGGGCGGAGCCCCGTGACGAGAGCCCGGATCGGCGGCGCCGAACGGGAGACGCTGGTCGCGCTTGGTAGGACGGTCGGGGTCGGTCATGGTGACGAGTCCAGCTTCGACCTCCAGGCACCCCACAGGAAAACCGCCTAACCACAATCCCGACTCACACCCCCGGGTATCCCCGCTACCCGAAAATGTCGGTTGCCCGCCGTCGACGGCCTCAGCCCTGGCCTGCTCAGGGATTTCAACGAGTTGGTCGTCATCATCGAACGGGCCAAGGCGGCGGCCTATCAGGCTGTCAACCGCGAACTGATTGGCATGCACTGGAACGTCGGCGGCTACATCAGCGAGCGGCTCCGCACAGGCCATTGGGGTGACGCGGTGGTCAAGCAGTTCTCCGCCTACGTCCTGCGGAGGTACCCCGGCATCGCCGGTTTCTCGCTATCGAACATCTGGAGGATGCGACAGTTCTTCGACGCTACCAGGGGCACGAGAAACTCGCGCCACTGGTGCGAGGAATCCCTTGGAGCCACAACCGCATCATCATGGCCAGGGTCAAATACGACGACGCCAATGAGTATTACCTCCGCGAGTGCGCCCTCAGCCGCAGTCTTTCACCTGCCATGGTAGCCGGGTACCAACTCCATCTACCCGACCGGCAAGTGCTGCGAACCAAGCTACGCGAACTCACCGATGTCGCTGTTCTTGAGACAGCCGATGACGACGCCGACGACCAAGACTGACGAAGGATGAGTCTGGCCTGTTGTCGTCGCGGCGGCTTCGTCCGGTGGAGGTTGGCGGCCTGGTGCGTAGATGTCTGATCTTGTTGGAGCGGGCGGGGAGTCGTCCCATTTTTGGCCAGCGGTCGGACGATTCGCGATGGACGAAGGTTTATGAAAGGCGAAACGCCGTTGGCTAGGTGGTATGCGGTGTCATCGTTGGCTCATCTTTCATAGATCGACCCCCTTCATTCATAAATGGAACATGTAAGGTCTCACCCCTTCGTGGGTGTTTGTGTCTCTGGGCTTCGTGGACGTTTGTGTCTCAGGGGTGTGGACATCGGCGTGGACGCTTCTCCACGAGCGTCGTTCTGGATGGTGGGGTGGGTCGGGAACGGCCCTGGTCCTGGCGGGCGCGGTGT
>JAISCA010000060.1 GCA_031265875.1 Propionibacteriaceae bacterium | reverse complement strand
CGGCCGCGGCAGCCAGTCGTGATCGAGTCGGTCACGGTCACGGCCTGAGCCGACGCCCCTAGTGTCCTGCGCCGGAAGTTCGCCGCGGAAGTTGACGCCATCCGGGGCCCCTGGCGGCGTTGGCGAAACGTCCCGATATGTCCAATATCGGGACGCTCCGCCGCCTGGCCAGCCACCCCGTCTGACGCCACCTTCTTGTCCCACCGAACTTCCGGCGCAGGACACTAGTCGATTCGAAGGGAGACCGTCCATGACCGACACAACTGACCGGAAGCGTGACTACGAGGTCGTCGTGGTGGGTTCGGCCAACGCCGACCTCGTCATCGAGGTGGCCCGCCACCCCCACGCCGGCGAGACCGTCCTGGGCGGCGAGGTCCGACGTTTCCCCGGCGGCAAGGGAGCCAACCAGGCCGTGGCCGCCGCTCGGGCCGGCGGCGCCCGGACGGCCTTCCTCGGCGCCCTGGGCTCGGACGACGGCGCCGCCATGCTGCGGGCCTCGCTCGACCAGGCCGGGGTCGACACCAGTCACGTCGTCGTCAGCCAGGCGCCGACCGGCCTGGCCGTCATCACCGTGTCCCCTGATGGCGACAACGCCATCGTGGTCGCCCCCGGTGCCAACCACAGTCTCGTCCTGGACGACGCCCTGACTTCTTTGGTGGCCCGAGCCGGGGCGGTCTTGGCCCAACTCGAGATCCCCCTCGACACCGTCCAAGCGGCGGCTCAGGCCGCTCAGGGCGTCTTCATCCTCAACGCCGCCCCCTCCCAGTCGCTCCCGTCCGAGCTACTGGCCGAGGTCGACGTCCTAGTGGTCAACGAGCACGAGGCCGCCGAGGTGGCCGGCCGGTCCGACGAGCCGGCTGACCTGGCCCATCTAGCCGAGTTGGCCGAGGCCTTGACCGAGGTCGTGCCGGCCGCCGTCATCACACTGGGCTCCCGGGGCAGCCTGGTCGCCCGCCGGGGCCAACCACTGGTCCAGATCCCGTCGTTGCCGGTCCAGCCGGTCGACACGACCGGCGCCGGCGACACCTTCTGCGGTGTCCTGGCGGCTCAGCTGGCCGCCGGGGCCGATCTGCCCGCCGCCGCCCGCCTGGCCAGCGCCGCTGGAGCCCTGGCCACCACCAAACACGGCGCCCAACCAGCCATCCCGACCGCCGCCGAGGTCGCCGGCGCCGCCCAGAGGCTGGGGCAGTGCTGATCGACGCCGTTCCGGGCCAGGACAGGCCGGGCGGGATGAGCCGCCAGCAGGTCTGTTGTGGTCTGAGATGGGCTACGGTCGTGACCACTGGGGGCGGCCTATCACCCGCTCCGCCGCCTGGCCAGCCGCCCCGCCTGACGCCCCCTTCTATCACCACGAACTGCCGGTGGGGGACACTAGCGTGACCTACCAATTCGACCCACTGGCGCCCCGGCCCATCGACCAGCCCACCGTGGTCGATCTGGACCGGCCCCTCGACTCAGACGAGATGGCCCGGCTCGACGCCGGCAAGATCTTCGCCGCTCCGGACGACCCCGCGCTGTGGCCGGCCTGGCGGGAGCGGCTGAGCCAATGGCGTGAGGCCTCCCGCGCCGCTTTGGGCTACCGGGGCGAGGTCTACGACCAGCCCGAGGCGGCTTGGGCGGCGACCTGCTTCACGGTCGCCCAGGTCTGGCTGTGGGACGAGCTGCTGTTCTCCTTCGAGGAACAATGCTTCACTCCCGACCGCTTCTTGGGCGACGCCCGCCGCCGCTTCGGCGGCCTCGACGCGGTCGTGCTCTGGCACGCCTACCCGGTCATCGGGATCGACGACCGCAACCAATGGGACTTCTACCGCGACACCCCCGGCCTGAGAGGCCTGATCGACGACTTGCACGCCGCCGGGACGCGGGTCTTCGTCGACTACAACCCCTGGGACAGCGGCACCCGCCGGGCCGGGCCCGACCCCGCCGAATTGGCCCTGTTGGTGGTCGACCTCGACGCTGACGGCGTCTTCCTCGACACTCTCAAAACCGCCGACGAGGCCCTGCTCGACGGGCTGCGCCGGGCCAAACCTGGTCTGGTGCTGGAGACCGAGTCGAAACTTCCGATCGAACGGATCGACACCCACGCCACCTCCTGGGCCCAGTACTTCGCCGATTCGCCGGTCCCCGGTGTGCTGCGCAGCCGCTGGTTCGAGCGCCGCCACATGCAACACCACATCCGGCGCTGGCACCGCGACCACGCCGAGGAGCTCCAGTCGGCCTGGCTGAACGGGGCCGGATTGATGGTGTGGGAGGTCGTGTTCGGCGTCTGGGTGGGCTGGAACCCCCGCGACGCCGCCACCCTGCGCCGTATGCTGGCCGTCCAACGCCCGGCCGCCCAGTGGTTGGTCGAAGGCGACTGGACGCCCCTCGTACAGTTGCTCCCGGCCGCTCACCGAGCCGGTGTCTACGCCTCGACTTGGGCCAAGGACGGCGCCACTCTGTGGACCTTCGTCAACCGGGGCGAGGATGATTTCAACGGCCCGGCCATCGGCCCTCCGTCGGTCGGGAGCGTCCATCTGACCGGCAGCGACTCCACCGCCGGCTACGAGCAGCGAGGGGGCTGGCTGACCGGCCAGGTCATCCACCTGACCGACAGCGACCCCGATCCGGCCACCTTGCACGTCCCGGCCCGGGGCGTGGCGGCCTGGCTGCAGCTGGCCGCCGGCGCCGCCCGGCCCGAGTGGCTAGACTGCTTGTTGAGCGACCCGGACCGGCTGGCCCACGACCCGGACCACCGCTTCCCCCATCGCTTGGCCGTCCGCCTGGACCCCGCTGTGCCGCCGGTCGCCGTCCCCACCTCCGCTACCACCCTGGTCGCGCCAGCGTTGGTTGACGCGCCGTCCGCTGACACAGCGTCTATCATCGGGGCCGACCGACCGCCGGCCGTATCGCCAACTGTCGACCGGCCGCCCGTCGTCCCGCCGTACGTGGTGGCGCCGGCCGGGCCGTATGTTTTGACCCAGCGCTTCCGGGGGCGGGAAGTGCGCGGCTACCAAGGCGCCCCGTACGTCGACGAGTGGAAACCCCTGCTGCCCCGGCTGCACGACGCCCGCACCCGCCAACGCGACGGCCAGCTGGACCACCCCGTGGCGGTGGCCCAGGCCAGTGTCACGGTGGCCCAGTACCAGGCCTTCCTCGACGCCACCGGCTACCGCCCCGCCGTCCTCCACCGCTGGCCCTGGGCCGACGGCCGCCCCGACTCGGACGGTGGCCCCGCTAGTCTCGTAGATTTAGTTGAAGGATCAGTCGGCCCCTCCGTCCCGGCCGACGGATCAACCGGCCAGGTCGGTCTGGACGGCGGCCCGGTCAACCTCCTAGGACCAGACGATGGCCCGGTCAACTTACCAACCGCGACTGACGGCCCGGCCTGTCTCCTCGGCCCGGCTGACGAACCAGCCACCTTCGTCGATCTGGACGACGCCCGCGCCTACTGCGCTTGGGCCGGCGGGCGGCTGCCCAGCGAGGACGAATGGCAGCTGGCCGGCGAACAGAACCTGGCCGGCGGACCAGGTCTGACCGGCGACCTTCGGCCAGTCTGGAACTGGACCGAGTCCGAGCACTCCGACGGGCGCACCCGCTTCGTCTTCCTCAAGGGCGGCACGGACCAGCCGGTCACCGGCTCGGAGTGGTACTTCGACGCCAGCCCGCTCACCCCCGACTACACCGCCGTGCTCCTGTCGCCCGGCCTGGGGGTGGCCCGTTCCGCCAACATTGGCTTCCGGGTGGCCTGGGACTTGTCTGTCACGGGCCACCTCGTTGAGGACCTCTCCGTCGAGCACTCTCCGGTCGAAGCTCTCTCTGTCGGGGACCTCTCAGATGGGGGTCTCCCCACTGAAGACCTCCCGGCTCAGCGTCCGAGAGACGGGGCCATCCCTGCTGTTCCTGAACGGGGGACGGCACAGGCCACGGGCGGGGCCGCTGGTGGACTCCCGGCCGGGAAACAAGGGATCGGGAACCTCTCAGCGGGGGACGCTCTCGTCCAGGACACCCTGGTCAGGGGCCCAGAGGTGGGGGATCTCAGATGAACACCGCCCCTGAGACCGGCCCCGGCGCCTTGAGCGACCTGCTGGTGGTCGACGCCTCGACCCTGTTCGCCGGTCCGCTGGCCGCCATGCATCTGGGCGACATGGGGGCCCGGGTGATCAAGGTCGAACATCCAGACCGGCCCGATCCGGCCCGCGGCCACGGCGCCGCCAAAGACGGCGTCAACCTGTGGTGGAAGACCCTGGGCCGCAACAAGGAGACGGTCACAGCCAACCTGTCCACCCCCGGTGGCCAAGACGTCTTCCGGGCTCTGGCCCGGCGGGCCGACGTCGTGATCGAGAACTTCCGCCCCGGCACCCTGGAGCGCTGGAACCTGTCTTACGAAGCCCTGTCGGAGCACAACCCGGGCTTGGTCCTGGCCCGGGTCACCGGTTTCGGCCAGATCGGTCCCTACCGCTCCCGGCCCGGCTTCGGCACCCTGGCCGAAGCGATGAGCGGATTCGCCGCCTTGACCGGCCAACCGGACGGCCCGCCCACTTTGCCGCCCTTCGGCCTGGCCGACGGCATCGCCTCCCTGGCCACCGCTATGGCCATCCTGACCGCTTTGCACGCCCGTCAGCGCAGCGGTCGGGGCCAGACCGTCGATCTGGCCATCATCGAACCGATCCTGGCCCTGCTCGGCCCCCAGATCACCCAATGGGACCAGCTCGGAACCATCCAGCCCCGCACCGGCAACCGGTCGGCCAACAACGCCCCCCGTAACGTCTACCGCACCGCCGACGGTCACTGGGTGGCCGTCTCGACCTCGGCCCAGTCCATCGCCGAGCGGCTCCTGCGCCTGGTCGGCCGCCCCGACCTGATCGACCAGCCCTGGTTCGCCAGCGGCCGGACCCGGGCCGAGCAGGCCGACCAGCTCGATCAGGCGGTCGGCGGCTGGATCGCCCGCCACGACCGTGACCAGGTCATCGCCGCCTGTGAGGAGGCTCAGGCCGCCGTCGCCCCCATCTACGACGCCTCCGACATCGTGGCCGACCCTCAATTCCAAGCCCTCGGCACGATCCACCCGATCGACGACCCCGAGCTCGGCCCCATGCTCATGCAAGGTCCCCTCTTCCGCCTGTCCGAGCAGCCCGCCACCATCGCCCACACCGGTCGCCCGCCCGGCGCCGACACCGACCGGGTCCTGGCGGAACTCGGTTACGACCCGTCCGACATCGCCGAGCTACGGGCCCGGGGCGAGGTATGAGTCAGCCGACGACCGGCCGGTACGGTGTCAGCGCCGATCGGTCACCGGCGGAACTCGATCACGGCCCGGCCGACACCACCGCTCTGGGCGCGCGAGGTGACATATGAACCAACCCATCACCGGCCTGTACGTGCCCGGCGACCGGCCCGACCGCTTCGCCAAAGCCGTCGCCACGGGCGCGGACCTGGTCGTCTTCGACCTCGAAGACGCCGTCCCCCCCGCCCACAAGGACGCCGCCCGTCAGAACGTCGTCGCCTATCTGAGTTCCGCCGACCTGAGCTGTGTCATCCAAGTCCGGGTCAACCCGGCCGACGCCCCCGCCGGCCAAGCCGACCTGGCTATGCTCCGGACTCTGCCCGCCACCGTCGAACTACGCCTGCCCAAGGTCGAACGCCCCAGTCAGATCGACCAAGCCCTGGCCCAAGCCGGTCCCCGTCCCGTCACCGCCCTGCTGGAGTCGCCGGCCGCTGTCCTAGCCGCCGCCGACATCGCGGCCGTCTTGGCCGCCGATATAACCGCTAGCGGGGGAAGCGGCATCGCCGTCAGCGGGGGAGTCGGCCGGCAACCCGTTCACGAGACGGCCCCCGACCAGGGAGTCAGCGTCGCTGCTAGCGGGGGAATCAGCCGGCTCGGTCTCGGTGAGTCCGACCTGTCCAGCGCCTTCGGGGTGCGTTCCGGCCCGCTCATCGACCACGCCCGCCTCCACCTGGCCTATGTCGTCCGGGCCGCCGGACTGCCCGCCCCCATGCTGTCCCCCTACCCCGACATCGCCGACCTGGACGGGCTGCGCCGTGACACCGAGCACGGCCGCCAGCTGGGTTGGATCGGCCGCCTCGCCATCCATCCCGCCCAACTCCCCGTCATCGCCGCCGTCTTCGCCCCCAGCGCCGCCCAAGTGACCTGGGCCGAGTCCGTCCTAGCCGCCCTGGCCCAAGCCGCCGGCGGTGTCGCCACCCTGGCCACCGGCGAGATGGTCGACCCCGCCATGTGCGGCCGCGCCGAATCCATTCTCCGCCGCCACACGACTGCCTGACCGGGGATCCGCCGTCGGGCGGCGGTCGCCGTACCGTCCGACTCAACCGCCTAGTGGCGGATCACCGTAGCGAAACCGCCCGGTCGCGTACCCCCGTCACCGAGCGGCGACTTACGACGTCCAACCGGCGAAAATGGTGGTTGGAACAGCTCTGTCGCGTGATGGCCCCTAACCGAGAGACGGGTTACGACATCTGAGCCCGGCTGTACCCGACCGAAGCGACGGTTGGGACGCTGGGGTGACTGTTCTGGCTCGGCCGCGCCCGGTCTGCGCAGATCATCCCCGCTCTGCGCGTCGCGTCGTTGCGGGTGAAACCGCTGATTTGTACAATTCATCCTATGATGACCGTGACGACCAGCGAGGCCCGCCAGCGATGGGGACGGGTCCTCGACGCCGCTAAACGCGAGCCTGTGACCATCACAGAACACGGCCGGCCGACCGCAGTGCTGATGGACGCGGACCTGTCGGGGCGGGCGCTGGCGGCCCTGCGACGCGAAACCTCGACCGCGGCGCCCCAGGGCGTCGCCGCGTGGAGGCGGCGGGAGGAGGGCAAGATGGACGCGATAGCCGCGCGCTGGAGCGCCTTAGCCAAGCCGGGCACAAGACCTTTGCAGGACGCCGCCGCCTACTACTCCGAACGTCCGGCCAAGGCCTGACCATGGAATCCGTCGACGCCAACGTCCTTCTCCGGCTCACCGTCGGGGACATCTCTGAGCAGCGTGACCTGGCCCGTCGCCTGATCGGCCGACCGGCTAGCCCGCTGGCCGTGTCTCCAGTGGTTCTGATGGAATTCCTCCACGCCTTGACCAGCCATTATCAGGCCACCCGCGAGCAGGCCGCAGACGCGCTGAGGGACCTGCTCGATCTGGACAATCTCCAGGTCGAGCAGGAGAGCGTGGTCGCGGCGTTGGACTGGTGGGTCGGCCATCCCAAGCTGAGTTTTGAGGATTGTTACGTCGCAGCCCGCGCCGCCGCGACAGGAGCAACTCCTCTTTGGACATTTGACAAGAAGCTGGGCCGCCAACATCCCGCGGCGAGGGAGTTGACCGAGGCGGCCCTCCCGGTTTGAGCCGGCGTTTGAGGTCCTCGTTCGCCATGCCCTACCCTCCGCGGTGGCACAGCCGGCCAGCGCACCCGGCCCAGGGGCTGGCGTGACGCCGCCGAGTCGTCCATACGGGTTCGCAGTGGACGGGTGTCCGGCCGGGAACCCGGCGAGCTGCGTCGAGCGCGGTAAGCTCGGGTCGCATGAAGCCGGCTGTCAAACGGGCGGTCAAGGTATCCGCGCGGGTGGTGGGCGCCGCCTTGGCGCTGTTCTTGATCCTGCCGTCGGCGATCTGGCTTGTCATCGGGCCGCTGGCGAACAATATCCGGTCCCACTCGATTCGCTCCGAGATCAGCGGATTCGAGCTGCCCGTCGGCGCCGAGATGGTGGACGCCGCCTCCTGGGTGGGCAACACCGGCAACGGCAACCATGTCGAGATAGTCGGTGGGGCGATCATCCGCAGTGACCTGTCTCAGGCGGACTTGGAAGCGGTTTTGGCGCAGCAGGGCACGAGGTATTACAGCCTCGAGCCGCTTCCGCTCGTAGACGAGTGGCAGCGCCACCTGCCGGGCAGGCTCTTCCCCGGCCTGAGCGAGGACGGCGGGCGGGCGCTGGTGGCGTCCTCCCCCGGAGATTGGTTCGTCTACCTGGGAACTTACGGGGCCGCCACGCAATTAAACCTGCGCGCCCACTGACCATCAGCCCGGTGTCATCGCGCGCCGCACCAGGTCCACGCGGGTGGGGATCGCCAATGATGTCCACCGTACCTAACCCAAGGTCACACTTGGGAAGACGAAGGTTATATGCAGACTTATCCACAGGACGAGCGGACAGCCAGCCCGCAGGCAAGGGCAAGCGGCGGGGTGCCGATTCGGCAGCCCGGGACGGTGCGCCAGGATTTGCCCCACCGTGGCACAGGCTCCGAGGATAAAACCCCCAGGTGACACGGTGGCGACGATCTGGCGCCACCGTCAACACAGACAACGGCGCCGGACGTTCTCCTGTCCCACGCTCCCGTGGACGGCGCTGGGGTTGACCTGCTTCAGGTCAACCGGAGAAGGTGCGTTTGTGCTTTCGTAGCTTCTTCATGGCCCAGTCGTAGTGGCTCGATGTCGCGCTGACGAAGTAGGCGCCGAGGGTTGTCGATTTGGTCCATGGATACACGCCACGTGAAAAGAGCTCGTCGTTGGTGTG
>JAISCA010000050.1 GCA_031265875.1 Propionibacteriaceae bacterium | reverse complement strand
AGGGAGGACACTTTTTGGGGCTTCTAGGAGTCTGAAACTTCGACGAATGAGCCGGGTTTCGGTTTCTCGGGGTCCCCGAAAAGTACCGGACCGGAGCGTAGCGGAGGGAGGACACTTTTGGGGGCTTCTAGATATGATCCCGCCATGGCTACCTCTCTGAGTTTCGTCACTTACGTGATCGATCAAGCGCGTGGGCCGTGGAACTTGCGCGAGAGGAAGATGTTCGGAGAGTACATGGTCTACGTCAACGACAAGCCGATCTTGTTGGTGTGCGACGACCAGGTCTTCGTCAAGATCGTGCCCGAGCTGGATGAGTTGATGGCAGAGGCCGAGGTCGGCGCCCCTTACGAAGGGGCCAGGGACCATTACCTGTTGGACATCGACGAGGCCGATCTCGCCCGTGCAGTCATCGCCGTGCTCGAGCCGATCACACCGTTGCCGAAGCCGCGTAAGCCCAAGACGACGAGAGGGCCGGTCTGACGATGCCGTCGATCAGGATTCAAGCGGTCACCTTAGACTACGCCGACGCCGCCCGGTTGGCCCAGTTCTGGGGCGATCTGCTCGACCGGCCCTGGGGCCACCGGCCCGGGCTGGCTGCTTAGGCGAGGTCTGAAGGCGGTCGGAGCAGGAAGTCCTCCAGCTTGAGATGGGTCACGCCGTCACGGTCTTGGGTGAGGGGATCGAGGGTCACGAGGTAGCGGGGGTAGCCGTCGCGCAACTGAGCGAAGGCGCCGAATTCGCGGGCGGCCACTTCGTCGCTGGCTAGGAGATAGGCCACTTGGACGTAGCGCGGCCGACCGCCTTTGACGGCCACGAAGTCGATCTCTCCGGTCCGGGTCTTGCCGGTGTAGACGTCGAATTCGCGGGCGGCTAGGTGGGTGTAGACAGCGTTCTCGATCAGGTCGCCCAGCCCTGGTCCGTTGCCGACGCGCTTGGAGGCGAGGATTCCCACGTCCGTCGCGTAGTACTTGTCCAACGTGGCCATGACTTTCTTGCCCCGCAGATCGTAACGCCGGACGCGGTTGAGGAGCAGGGCGTCGCTCAAGGCGCGGAGATAGGAATAGATTGTCTCGGTGGAGACCGCTCGGTGTTGGGACTTGAGGTAGTCGGAGAGCGAGGTGGGGGAGAGGGTTCGACCGAGGTTCTCTAAGGCGAAGTCGATGATCGTCTCCAGGCCGGCCACGTCGCGCAAGCCTGTGCGCTGGACGACATCACGTAACACGACGGAGTTGAAGACATCGCGCAGATAACTCCACGATTCCTCTTGGCCGAGCCCGAAACGATGAGGCAGTCCGCCCCAGGCCAGGTAGTCCTGGAGCGGGTCTGGGATCGGTGCGCCCCTGAGTTCTCTGAGTTCGAGGGTTTCGCCATAGTTGAGTGGCCAGACGCGTAACTCCTGGTACCGGCCGGCCAGGTACGTCGCCAGGTCGCCGCTCAGCAGATGGGCGTTCGAACCCGTGATGAAGACCGAGAGGTGGCCCCGGGCGCGCAGCGAGTTGACTCCCTTCTCGAAGCCCGGCACTTCTTGCACCTCGTCCAAAAGGACGTAGTGGATCTGGTGGGTGTCGTCGACCTGGCTCATGACGAAGCGGTCGAGGTCGTCCGCGCTGGCGATGTGGGAATTAGTCGCCAGCTCGAAGTTGATTTCTATGACTCGCTCGGGGGAGGCCTTGGCCCTCAGCTCATCGGCCACCTGCCTCATCAAGACGGACTTGCCGCAGCGCCGCACACCGGTCAGCACCTTGACCAGATCGCAGTCATCGTAGAGCGGGCGGAGCCGCGACAGGTAAGACTCACGTCGGAGGCACTCCTGCCAAGCTTCTTCTAGCACGATGGAAGAATAGTACAATTACGTGAGTTCTTCCATCGTGATAGAAGAACTCACGGTAGTCCGGTGTGCTGCTCACTTGCGTTCAGACGGGTTTCGTCAAGTGGCTCGTTCTATAGTCGCTCGTCAGTGGTAGGCGAATACGAGGCCCCCAGTCCGCCGTCGACCACTAAACTGGGGGAGTGCTCGGCCGTCGCGATCTGCTTCGTTCAAGGTTACGTTCCTCGCTGCTAACCAGGGGGCGGGCCGTCGATCCGGCTGGGGTGGCCCAGCGTTTTCTGGCCCTGCAGGCCCAGGACTTCTCGGCTTCCCAGTGGGCCTTGGGGCTGCGTTCCGGGGCGGCCTTGGCTGATGTCGAGCAGGCCTATCGGGACGGACGGGTGGTGCGGTCTTGGCCGATGCGGGGCACCTTGCACGCTTGTCCGGCCGAGGACGTGGGCTGGCTCCAACGGCTGACTTCGGCCAAGGCGCTGGGGGCGGCGGCGGAGCGGCGGCGGGGCCAACTCAGATTGGAACTGCGGCTGATCGAACAGGTGCGGGAGCAGGCCGTGGCGGTCTTGTCCGGAGGGCGGGCGCTGGGGCGGGAGGCTCTCCTGGCCGAGGTGGCCAGCCGGGGGGTCGAGTTGCTCGACCCCTGGAAGTACCACTTGATCTGGTTCTTGGCCCAGACCGGCACACTGCTGTTCGGTCCGGTGGCCGACGGCGAGCCGCTGCTGGTCCTGGCCGACGAGTGGGTGGCCCAGCCCCGCGACCTGGGCCGTGAGGAGGGGCTGGCGGAGCTGGTGGCCCGCTATCTGGCCGCCCACGGCCCGGCCCGGCTGGAGGATATGACCTGGTGGTCGGGGCTGGGCAAACGCGAGATCCAGGCCGGTCTGGCCCTGGCCGGCGACCGCGTGATCCGGGTCGAGGCGGACGACGGGACCGCTTACTGGATGACGTCCGGGCTAGCCGACGACACGGGGGCTGTCGCCGGGCCGTCCGATGATACGAGAGTCGCCGCCGGGCCGCCCCCGGTGGAACTCCTGCCCGCCTTCGACGAGCTCTTGTTGGGCTACCGCGATCGCAGCTTGACCTTGGACCCGGCCCAGGCGCCGCTGATCTGTCCTGGCGGCAATGGCATCTTCAAACCGGTCGTACTGGTGGACGGCGTCTGCGCCGGCACTTGGCGTCCCCTGGCCCCAGGCGCCCTCAAGAAGCTGCCCCAGGACCGGCCGGTTCCCATCGCGGTCAGCTGGTTCGACCAGGCGGCCCGGCGCTCAGCCGATCCGGCGCTGCTGAGCGAGGCGGCCGACCGCTACGCCCGCTACCTGGGACGGGAACGGGCGGCGGTGACCGGGGCCGCCGCTTAGCGGGGTCACAGGCCCAACAGGCCCAAGGGCACGACGGCGATACCGTCCGGTCGACGGTAGGCCCGTTGCTCGGTGTTGAGGATCACCTTGTCGATGACGGTGTGCGGCAATCGGTCGGACAGCCAGTTCAAGTGGGCGATGTCCGCCGGGCGGACGGCGCTGGACAGTTTGACCTCGATCGCGACCACTTGGCCGTCGACCCGCTGGACGATGAGATCGACTTCGTGGTCGCCGCCCTGGGTGCGCAGATGGAAGACCTTGGCCCGGTTCGCCTCGGCCAACACGCGCACCGATTGAGCCGCCAGCGACTCGAACAAGGCCCCGAGGAAGGTCGAGTCACCAGGTCGGGCCGGCCCCTGACCGCGTATCAGAGAGTCGGCGGTCAGACCGACCAGGTGAGCCGCCAGCGCCGGGTCGACCAGGTGGTGTTTGGGCGCCAGGCCGAGCCGCTTGAGGTGGGAGGAAGCGGGCAGCCAGGCCTCCAGCGGATCGAGCACCCAGATGCGCTGGAGCAAGTCGCGGTAAGCCGTGGCCGTCTCCTTGGCCGGCTTGGCCTCGTCTCCCAGGGTGGCCGCGCTGAGGAGGGAGGTGTACGACGCGGTGGTGGCGGAGGCCGCCGCGTAGGCCCGTAACCAGTTCAACAACGATTGGGGCCGGCGGACGACGCCTCCGGCTTCGGCGATGTCGTGGTCGACCAGGCGGGCGACGTAGCTGTCGAGCAGGTACGGCCGGGCCTGATCGTCCGCCGCTCTGATCCCAGGGAAGCCCGAAGCTGTGATCTCGTGGACGTAATCTATCGTGCTCAGTTCGGTGCGGCCCGCGATGTCGGGACCACCGCCGGCCAGCAAGGCGGCCAGTGACACGGTCGGGGTCGCCAGCCCTCGCTCCAGCAACGTCATCGGTCGCATGACGAGCCGGACGATGCGGCCCGCCCCCGAGTGAATACGGGCGGTGGGACGGGGCAGAGCCGATCCGGCCAACAGGAAACGTCCCGCCGGAGCGCCCGCGTCCACCGCGTGGCGCACCTCGTTCCAGACGGCGGGAACCATCTGCCACTCGTCGATGAAGGTCAAGGGCTGGCTTTGCAGCACGAGTTCGGGGGCCAACGTGATCGCTCGACGGACGCCTTCGTGGTCGAGAGTGAAGACGTCGGCCGCCCGCTGGGTGGCCGTGGCCGTCTTGCCCACCCCCTTGGCCCCTTCGATGGCGATGGCGGGCAGAGAGCCGAGCACGTTGTCGAGGGTCTGATCGATGATGCGCCGACGGTATTCCACGGCTGAACTCTACCATTCCCGGACCTTAAACTCTTCCATTCCCGGGGTCCGAACTCTTCCATTCCCTGAGTTCAAACTCTTCCATTCCCGGGCCAGGGGTGCCACGGCGGCGTCGGACCGGCCTATCCTGAGAAGGTCGGGTTGTCCCGGCCGACACTGGCCTGAGTGGCCCTTGGCCGTCGAGAGGTGCGACCCGGGCCGGGTGGACGGGGGTCCGCTCACCCGACCGGGGTTCGGCTGCTTCGTCTGGCCGGGTCGGCCCGGCCCTGTTTCAGTCGGTCTATCGGGTGCGGTCGGGTTGGCTCAGGAGGCGGCGGCGGAGGATGAGCAGGCTGGCGCCGATGGAGGCCAGGAAGATGGACCAGTACAAGGGTGTGTTCTGGTCCAGGCCGGCGCCGGGCAGGGCTGGCTCGGGTGGTTCGGACGGGGTGGGGCCGCTGGTCAGAGTCAGGGCGCCTTGGACGATAGTGATCTGGTAGTTGCCGGATCTCTCGCCGTCGGGACCGGTGATGGAGGCCGCCGCCAAATCCGTCGGGTAGAGGCCGGGCGCGGCGCCGGTGACGTTGACGGCGGTGGTGGCCAGGCTATCGCCGGGGGCCAGGCTGCCGGCCGTGACCTGGGCGGTCAGGGCGGCGGTGTACGGGCGGCCGCTGGCGGGGGCCTCGGCGCTGTCGATGGTGATGGTGACAGGTCTGGGCCCGATGGTGAGGGCGCCGCTGATCTGGGCCGGGTCGCCGTCGAGACGGTAAGCCGGGTTGAGGATGGTCAGGCTGGCCAGGCTGATCGGATGGCCGCCGACCGTCTCGCCGGGCGCCCGGGTGTAGGCGATCTGGTAGTCGACCCCTTCGACCCAACCGGCCGGCAGGCCGACGACGCTGTAGCGGTCGGGGTCGGGGTCGCCGTAGATCTTGGTCTCGTCCTGGAGGCTGAGCGACAGGACGTTGATCGGGATCTCAGGCGGCGGGACGGCCGCTGTGATGGTCAGCGCCCCTTGGTCGATGGTGATGGCGTAATTGTCAGTGGTGTCCGTGCCGGCCCGGGTGATCGTGACGTCACCAGCGGTCAGACCGCTGGGGTAAGCGCCGACGGCGGTCCCGGTCACGGGCGTGGTGGTGGTGGCTAGAGCGTCGCCGTCGCGTAGGCCGGTGGCGCTGAGCGCCAGGTCGACGGTTTGAGCGGAGCCGCTGTGGACCCGTTCGGCGGAGGCGACGACGATGGTGACGGGCCGGGGCTCGATGGTGAGGCCGCCGGTGCTGACGGTCCCCAGGGCGTGCCCGGGGGCCAGGACGGTGACCGTGGCGGTGATGTCATGGACACCGACCGTCTCGTCCGGAGTACGGGCGTACGTCACCTCGTAATGGGCGCCCTCGGCCCAGCCGACCGGTAGGCCAGTCAGGGCGAAGGCTGGGTCGGGTTCGCCGTGGGTCTTGCTGGCGTCCGCCACGCCGAGGTGGACCAGGATCGGCGCGTCCTCGGCTGTGATGGTCAGCCTCCCTTGTTCGATGGTGATGGTGTAGTTGGCGGTCACCTCCACACTGTCGCGGGCGATCACGAGGTCAGCTACGGCCAGGTCGCTGGGATAGGGGCCGACGGCGGTCCCGGTCACCGGCGTGCTGGTGGTGGTTAGATTGTCGCCGTCACGCAGGCCGCTGGCGCTGACCGCCAGGTCGGCGGTCTGCTCCGAGCCGGTGTGGACCAGTTCGGTGGAGGCGACGCTGACGGTGACCGGCCGGGGCGCGATGGTGAGGAGGCCGGGGCTGACCGGGCCCAGGCTGTAGCCGGCGGCCAGGATGGTGACGCTGGCGCCGATGTCATAGGGGCCGACCGTCTCGCCGGGCGCGCGGTCGTAGGTCACCTCGTAGTCGGCGCCCTCGACCCAGCCGGCCGGCAGGCCGGTCAAGCTGAAGGCCGGGTCCAGGTCGCCGTAGGTCTTGGCCGCCGCCGCCACGACCGGTTCGACGGTGGCGGAACGGATGGTCAGGGCGCCTTGTTCGATGGTGATGGTGTAGTTGGCGGTCACGTCCACTCCGCTGCGGGCGATCTCGACCTGGCCGGCGCTGAGTTGGCTGGGATAGACGTCGACGGCGGCTCCGGACACCGACGTGCTGAGGGTGGTGAGGCTGTCGCCGGCGCGCAGGCCGTTGGCGCTGAGCGTTAAGTCAATTGTCTGTTGACTGCCAGTGTGGACCAGTTCGGCGGAGGCGACAGTGATCGTGACCGGCCGGGCTGCGATGGTGAGTTGGCCGGGGCTGACCGAGCCCAAGATGTAGCCGTCGGTCAGCACGGTGACGGAGGCGCTGATGTCGTAGGCGTCGATCGTCTCGCCCGGCGTCCGGACGTAGTCCACCTCATAGTCGGTGTCCTCGACCCAGCCGGCCGGCAGGCCGGTCAAGCCGAAGGCTGGGTCCGGGTCGCCGTAGGTCTTGGCGGCGTCCGCCACCGTCAGATCCAGGCTGACCGGGGTGGCCACGACGGTGCCGTCGCTGGCGCTGTTGTTGGCCGGGGTGAGGTCTTGGCCGTTGCTGCCGTCGTCGGCGGCTATCACCGTGGCGGTCAGCTCGGCGTCGTCCAAAGCGTCGGCGGCGACGCTGCGGGCGACCGTGTAAATGACTTCGGCCCCGGCCGCCAGGTCGAAGGCGGGCCAGGTCACGGTCGTGCCGGCGGCGTCCGCCACCGCCGTGCCGGCGTCGGAGACGGCGCCGACGGACTGCGGGCCGCCCAGCGTGAGGGACAGGGCGATGTCGGTGGCGGGCTCTTGGCCGTCGTTACGGACGGTCACGCTGTAGGCGCCACTGGAACCGGGGGCGGCCCGGCTCAGACCGTCGTCGACGCCGACCGACAGGTCGGGGCGTTGCTTGACCGAACTGACGCAGGAGGTCAGCAAGCTGTCCAGGACGGCTTGCGGGTCGGCCGCGAAGTCCGCCAACGCGAACACCTCGCCGCCGGAGTCGGTGGCCAGGCCCGCCAGGTCTTGACCATAGGCGCCGCCGCCTGGCGTCATGACCGCCAACAGGGTCGCCTCATGCTCCGCTAGGAGCGCCGCCGCCTCGGCGGCCGTGGCTGTGTTCGGGCCTTGGGTCGATTCGTCCATCACCAGCACCACACACTTGGCGGCTTCGGGCCGGTAGCCGAAGCGGGAGGCGAAGCTCTGGACGATCGAGTCGATCGCTAGGTCGGAGCCGTGTGACTGATCCAAGAGACCGGTGGCGTCGGCGAAGTCAGCGAAATGCGCGGTCGAGGGCATCTCCAAGATGGCCGGACCAGAGCCATAGGGCCGACGAGCCATGCCAGCCAGGCCGATGTGGTAGTCGATGTTTGACGCGGCCAATTGCCCAGCGATGAAGCTCAGATTGTCTCGGACAGCCTGTTGGTGGGACGCCATGGAGCCGGACTCGTCGACCAGGAACATGATGTCGCCGGCGGCCTGGTTGAAATTGGTGAAGTCGTGCGAGTCGCTGGCGGCGGCCACCGTCGCGTTCCCGGCGAAAGTGGCCTCGGCCACGTCGCCCGGCGCATAGGGCAGGCGGACCTCGGCTTCGCCCTCGGCGTCGGTGGTGATTGTGACCGAAGCGTCGCCTAGGGATACCTCGACCTCGGCTCCTGCGACCAGCGTCCAGTTCCTACGGGCGTCCCATAGTTTGACGCGCAGCGTCACTTCGCCTCCGGCCAAGGTGCCGGAGACCGGGTGAATCCGCAGGTAGGAGGCGGGCAGGACGACCAGCGGGGTGCTGGCCGGAGTCTCGCCGCCGTCCTTGTCCCGCACGGTCACAGTGACGGTGTAGGAGCCCGGCTCAACGTAGGTGTGGGCGGGGGTGCCCAAGTTGTTGGCGCAGTCCGTCACCTCAGTCACCGCCGAAGCGTCGCCCCAATCGACCTGGCAGGTCAATGAGGCGGCCCGGTCGACGGCGCTCGTATCGTTGACGCGATACTCGAGGCCGCTAGTGAACGGCGACCCCAATATGACGTATCTGGTTAGGAAGGCCTGGCTCACTCCGGCGTAGACATAGGTCTGGTACGGATCGCCCCAACCATCGGTATGGTTCTGGCCGCCCACGGAGATGGTCGGAGCGACATTGAGGATCTCCACCTCCTTGGACACCGAGGTCTGGACTCCGAAGGTGTCGGTCAGGGTCAGGGTGACGGTGTAAGTGCCATTGTCGGCCCAGGTGTGTAGCAACCAGGTGTAGGTGGAATAGCCGTAGGTGGAGGAAGGAGTGCCGTCGCCCCAGTCGTAGGTCCAGCCCGCGATGCCCCGGTCGGCGACGTTGCGGGCGGTGACGTAGAAGGGGTAGCTGGTGGTTTCGTAGAAGGGCGGATCGAAGCTGAGTTCGAACCCGGCCGCCGGCCCCTTGGCGTCATAACGCTGGCTGTGGCTGGCGGTCTCGCCGTCGGCGTCGGTCACGGTCAGGCTGACGTTGTAGACCCCGGGCGCGGCGTAGCTGTGGGTCGGGTCGGCCTCGGTCGAACTGGTTCCGTCGCCGAAGTCCCAGGCCCAGCTGACTATGGCGCCGCCCTCGTCCGGGTCGTGGGACAGGTCGGTGAAGGTCACCTCGGGGCCGCCCAAGGCGCCGGAGAAGGCTTGGATGAAGGGGATTCTGATCTCGTTGCCGCCCCAGTTGTCGAGGATGTCGAGACGGAGGTAGCGGCCCGTCACCGGGGCACCGACGGTGTCCCAGGTGAAGGTGGTGCTGGCGGTGCCGTAGGGCAGTTGGTCGTCCACCAGGGGGACGAAACTGCCCGGGTCGGCCGGGTCCGTGCCCAGGGAGAAGCGGAGGTTCTTGACCCGATATTCGCTGTAGTTGCCGCTTAGGGCCACGGCGGTGATGGGGTAGGTCTGGCCCAGGTCGTAGACGGCCCACTGGTCCGCGACCGCGCCCACAGGCGTCCTCCACATGGAGTTCAGGGGGTGACGGATGGCCGCGTCCGCCCTGCCATTGCTGGCCTGGCCGCCAGTCGAGGCCGCCACCAGCCTGGCCCCGTTGACGTCCAAGGCGACGTTGACCAAGCCGCCCGCCGCTTGGCTGCGGAACATGGCGGTGGGGGGCCCGGGCACGGTGATCGTTCGGGTGGCGGGGGCCGAGACCAGCCCGTAGGCGTCCCGCACCCGCAGTGCCACGGTCACCGGGTGGGTGACGGTCGTCACCGGGTTCTGAGCGACGGAGTCGATGTCGAAGGTGACGCCGTCGTAGTCGAAATCCCATTCCCAAACCACCACGCCGCCGTCGGTGTCGGTCGAAGCGTCCGTCAGTGTGACCTGTCCACCGGCCGTGACCTGGCTGGCGGAGGTGGAGAAGTCCGCCAGCGGGCGGTCGGTCACGCGCAGGTAGTGGAAGGTGTGGCCGACCCGGCCGGCGCTGGTGGTGTCGGTCAGGGCGACCTGGTACAAACCGGGCGCGCTGTAGGCGCGTCTGGTTGAGGCGGTGGTCGCGTCGGTGGCGCCGTCGCCGTCCAGATCCCAAGCCCGAGCCGATATCGAGTCGCCGGATGGCGCGGTGGTGGTGTCGGTGAAGAGGACCTCCTGGCCGAGGGCGGCCACGCTGGTGGACATGGTCATGCTGGTGGACATGGTGAAGCTGACGTCCAGGGGTATGCGGACGGTGTATGTCCTAGTGGTGGTGGCGGTCAGGCCTTCGGCGTCCTCGACGGTCAACGTCACCGTGTAGGCGCCGGCTTGGGCGTAGGTGTGGATGGGGTTCGGCTCGGTCGAGGTGCTGCCGTCGCCGAAGCTCCAGAACCAGCCGGTGACGCCGCCGTCGGCCTCCGGGTCGATGGAGCGGTCGGTGAATTGGACGGTGGGCAAGCCGATCTGGGGGGTGTAGACCTGGACCTGGGACAGGTTGATGTTGTATTGGCCCCAGTTGTTCAGCAGATCCACCTTCAAGTAGCGGCCGACCGGACCGTGGCCGATGGCCCGGAAGGTGAAGGTGGCCGACGTGTTGGGCAGCTGGTCCTCGACCCAGGGGGTGAAGGAGGCCGGGTCGTTCGGGTCGCTGCCGACGGACAGGCGGATGTCCTTGGGCCGGAAGTTGGCGATCGAGGTCTGCAGGGCGACGCCCGACACCTCATAGCTGGCGCCGAGGTCGATGATCACCCACTGATCGGTGTTCTGCCCCATCGCCGTGGCCCAGTATCCAGAGCTGCCGAGGATGTTGGTCACGGGGTAGCTGGCGCTGTACTGCGAGGAGTAGGCCGCGATGGAGGCCCCGTAGATGGGCCGGGCGATGTTGAGGTCGCCCGCCACCGGCGTGGTGGTGAAGTCCGCCACGGGCGGACCGGGGATGGTCAGGCGCAAGGTGGCGATCTCGGACACCACCTGGTGGACGTCGGTCACCCGCAGCGCCACCGTGGTGGGGCGGCCCAGCTGGACCTGGGGGTTGGCCACAGTGGTCTCGGACCGGAAGAGCAGGCCGTCATAGTCAAGGTCCCACTCACGGGCCACCACGCCGCCGTCGGCGTCGGTCGACAGGTCGCTCAAGGTCACGATGGTGTCGGCTGGCACGGTGTCGCCGGGGGAGGCCCCGATCTGGGCGATCGGCCGGTCGGTGACGTGGAGGTTCTGAGTGATGGTCCCGGTCGCGCCGGTGTTGTCGGTCACGGTCAAAGTGACCGGCACGTCGCCGGTGGCGGTGTAGGTGTGGCTGGGGGCGGCGGCGGTCGAGTCCCGCAGGCTGTCGCCGGTCAGGTCCCAGGCGTAGCTCCTGACACTCCCGTTGGGGGCGGTCGAGGTCGAAGTGAAGGTGACGGCTTGGCCGACCACGGCGACGGCCGGGCTGGTGCTGAAGCTAGCCACCGGCGGGCCGGTGTCGGGCGTGGTGGGGTCGCAGTCGTCGTCCAGACCGTTGCCCGGCACTTCGGCCCGGCCGGGGTTGACAGCAGGGTTCGCCGGGGCGCAGTCGACCGGGTCGGTCCAGCCATCCTGGTCGGCGTCGGGGTCGAAGGACAGCACGGTCCACCGGGCGGTGGCCCGGTTCCCGGCCGGGTCGGTGGCTTGGGCGCTGACGCCGCGCACTCGTCGACCAGCCTCGCCCGACACGGTCAAAGTGTCGCCCACCGGGGTGGCGGGGTTGTCGCCGTCCAGCCAGGTGACGGTCAAGGGGTCGCCGTCGGCGTCCGCGAATGCAGCGGTCAGGTCGAGCTGGTCGCCGACGTAGATGCCCTGGATCGTGTTGCTGGCCGGGGTGGCGGTGACCGTGGGGGCCGTGCCGACGATCTTGGGGTCGAGGGCGACATAGGTGATGGCGGAGCGGCCGTCGGCGGCGGTGGCCTGGACGCCCACCCGTTGGGGGCCGGGCCGGCTGGGCGTGAAAGCGACCGTGTCGCCGCTGACGTCGTCGAAGTCGCCGTCGCCGTCGAAGTCCCAGGTCAGTGTGGGGACACCGGCGGCGCTGGTGGCGGTGGCGGTCAGTGGGACCGGCTGGCCGACCGTGCTGGTGGCGGGGGCCGCGACGGTGACGGTCGGGTAGGGCTGGGCCCCGGAGTCGTCCATCAGGGAGGTGATGGTGGCGGCCAGGCCGTCGAAGGCAGTGGCGAAATTGTTCAAGGGCGTGGCCATGGAGTTGTTACGGGACTTGGTCTGGGAGACGAAGCTGGACAAAGAGGAGTAGCTCTCTTCGGTCGGCAGGTCGAGGATGAACTGACGGAAGCGCTCTTGCTCGGCCGGACTGTCCAGGCCCAGATTGGCCAGGGCGGCCCGGTCGGCCACGTTCAGGCCGGAGGTGACCACCCGCTGCTGCCAGCTGCGGATGGAGCTGACGCGGGCGGACTGGTTGTAGCCGGTGGCGCTGAGGGCGGCCACCAAGGCGTCGGCCGACGTGTTCTCCCGGGTTAGGGCGGTCCTCAACTGGGTCGACAGGGCGGAGGCGGTCTGGGCTTGGAGGAGGGCGGCTGGGGCGTCGTCGGCCCACTGAGCGCCCTGGTAGCGCTCCATGGCGTCGAGCAGGCCCTGGGTCAAACGGGTCGAGTCGTCCAACGAACGGAGATAGTCCAAGGCGGCCCGTTCGACCGGGTTCTCGGGGTCGGGGGAGTAGGCCAGCGCTGGGGCCAGTTCGACCGGGTCGGCGTAATCGGGTGAGGGCGGGTCGGCCGCCAGGCCCTTGTAGTGGCTGGCCTGGGCCGCCGCCACCAGGGCCATCTGCATGAATATGTTCCAGATCTCAAAGGCCCCGATGTTGAACTGGCAGTCCCCGATCGAGATGCAGGACATCATCCAAGTGATGCCGGAGACGGCGATCTCTTGGACCAGGTCGAGGGCGTCCGTGGGCAAGGTGCCGATGATGATGGTCGCGCCCAGCAGATGGAGATAGGGCGAGGCGGTGCGCCAGAGCTCCCACTGGGCCTGGGCCTGGTCCTTGATGGCGATCAGGGCCGGGTCGGGTAGGGAGGGGATGTCGGACGGGATCGAGACGGTGAAGGCGGCTTCGATGATGGCGTCCATGTCGGCGTCGAAGCGGCCGTTCTGGCAGACGTCCTCGACGACGTCGTAAGTGCCTGAGCCCATCGCGCCGGAGGGGCGGGTGATGCCGATGATCTCGTCTAGGATCAGGCCGCCCTGAGTGGCGGAGGAGAAGGTGTTGGGTTGCCCGGACACGTCGGTCAGAGAGCCGCCGTCGGTGACGGCGCCGGTCGGGACGACGTAGACGTCGGAGATGCGTACGATGCCCTCGAACGGGTCGCAACCCGGCGACAGCGAGCCGACCTGGATCGTGACCGCCTCGTTCGGGCCGTAGCTCTGCTTGTAGAGCATGAACTGGGCCTCCCACCAGCCGGGCGGATAAGCCGCCGCCGCTGGCGTCGCCAAGCTGGGGGCCAACAGCAAGACGGCGCAGACCAACGCCAACAGACGCCCGCCGGCCCGTCTGCCCCAAGACCGGCCGCTCCTAGCGGGCCGACGCTGCCGGGGGCTCCGCCGTCCCCGTCCCATCGGCCTGAGGCCGGCTGACAGAGGGTCCAAGGCCGATGAGACGTCCAGGCTGGGGCTGATCGAGGGCAGGGTCGAACTAGGGGCGCCCCGGAGGCGGGAAATGAGCGTCATGCGTACACGAATAACCCACCACCCCGCCAGAAGGGCAGTCTAGGTCTAAGAACCAGGGGTCTAGGATTCCTGGCATCCCCTAGCTCCACTAGGCGCCGTACCGGCACGGATGAGCCGAGTCTGGTTCTCGCGCGGTCCCGCCGGGCGCCGGATCAGCCCGCTGGCGGGTGGACGTTGGGGGCTTCTTGTCAGCGGTGGGCGGGGAGGGGGCCTGAGGTGACGGATCGACCGCGGGGTCTGTTCGCCGTCTTCGTCGTCAGCGCCGGACTCTGTCTGCTCTGGTACAAGCGCGTCATCATCGCCATCCCCTACGGCGAGCGGACGGGCTTCGTCACCGCCTGCGCCCTCGGCTTCGTGGTGGCCGCCGTTCTGCTCGACTCCGGCCGGCTCAAACTCGCCACTCGCGACTTCGCCTTGATCACGGTGACCCTGGCGGCCGGGCTGACGGCCTTGGCCGGACTGCCTGGGGTGCTCCACCAGGTCGGTCTGGCGCTGGCCGGGCTGTGCGTCGGCGCCGCCTTCCTCTGCCTCCAACTGACCGGTCTACGGGCGCTGCCGCCGGGCCGGCGGGCCACCGCCTTCGCCGGTCTCTTCATCTTGGCCGGGGCGATCAACACCACCACCGACCTGCCCGAGCTGCCCTGGTTCCAGGTCCAAGGCCAGACGGCCAATCTGCTGATGGGGTGCCTCTGCCTGGGCTTGGCCGCCGCCGTCTTGGCCTGGCGGGGCCGTCTGCTCAACCTGCGCTTCGTCGCCATCACGGAGTCGGGGCTGGGCGACGTCCGCCGGGTCGTGGCCGTCGGTTTGCTGGCGGCGGCCAGCTTCGTGCTGCTGTACGCCTCCCTCAGCCTGCGCGAGTCGGTGGTCTACCCGGTGGCGGTGACAGACCTGTCGGCCAACCAGTTCATCCGCTACATCGAACTGCCGCTCTTCCTGGGGGCTGGCTTGGCGGCCGATCGTTTCGGGCGTCAGAACCTGGTGCTGGCCAGTCTGGTCTCCGCCTTCGTCGGGTCCATCGGCGTCATCGCCTCCGAGTCGGTCCTGTTGGCCAGCGTGTCCGCCCTCGGCGCCGTCGTCGCCACCATCGTCTACCCCGTCGCCTGTTGCGCCCTGATGGCGGACGCGGCCTGCTACAGCCGCCGCCCGGCCCTGCTCGGTTGCCTGGCCTTCGCACCGGTGCTGGTCGGCCAACTGATCGAAGCCGTGGTGCGCCCGGCCACCGCCGACCTGGACGGCGTCACCTTGTTCATGGTCGATCTGGTCCTGCTGGTGGTCTTCACCGTCCTGGCCGTCGTCCTGCTGGAACTGATCCGCCTCAACTTCACCAGCCTGCGCTCCTCCGTGGCCCTGATCGAGCTGGGCCAGACCGCCGCCGGCGAGCCGGATTTCGACGCCCTGGTCCAGCGGTACGGCCTGACCGCCCGTGAACGCGAGATCCTGACCCACTCGGTGGCCGGGATGACCGTCCCCCAGATGGCCGCCCACCTCTTCGTGACCGAGGCCACGATCAAATTCCACATCACCAACCTGCTCAAGAAGACCGGCGCCGCCTCGCGGGCCGAGCTAGCCCAAACTGTCACCAACCCGCCACGCGACGCGTAGCTTCACCTGAGCCCGGCCCCGCGAGCGGAAGGTTACGCCCCTTGTTTCGGCGGCGTGTCGGCGGTCGTAAGTTCTCTGTGGGTATGGGTTTGGCTGGTTTGGGGCTGGCAGGCAGGCTGGCGCCGGTCGGCCGGTGGTGGAGACCCGACTGGCACCTGCCCCTGAAGGACGATCGGCTGAGCCCTGCCGCGCGATCGAATGATCGCGTCACGACGGAGCCATAGGGGACGAGTTGTGTGGGCTTGGATCAAGTTGATGCGGAACCGCTACGCCTTGGAGCCGATCCTGAAGAGCGAGGTGGGCTGGCCGTCCGCGCCCCAGGATCGCGACGTGCTCTATTTCCTGGCCGAGACCTTCCGGGAGCGCCTGATCCGGCACTTGCCGGCCAGCAAGGAAGGCGGTTCGGCGGAGGCCAGACAATTCGCCCACCGCAGCAAGGCGCTGTTGGTCAGCTTGGCTGAGATATCACTCGAGATGGCCCAACTGGTGGTGGCCAGCGACGAGCAGGGCCTCCCTGTCTTGCCGGGTTGGTACCTGGCCGAGATCGTGCGCGATCTGCCTCGGCTAGTGGCCGCGCGTGAGTGAGCTCGGTCGTGGGCAAGGCACGTAAGACAGTCCGTGAAGACCCGGCTCGGCTGGATCGGGAGGCCGGCTGGGCCATGGCCAGCCAGCATCCGGCCTTGGACCCCCTTCGGATCGTCGCCGGTCCGGACCGGGAGGCCACTGACTCGTGGGTCCGGGTCGAGCTGACCGACAGCCGCTACGGCGAGGCCCGCTGCCAGCTGTCGTACCACCCCAAGCGCCTGGCACCGGCCGAGGAATGGGCCTGGGTCTTCACCCATGCCTTGTTGCACATCGGCCTCAACCACTACGACCCCCTGACGACCGGCCGGTTGGCGCGGGACTTTCAGCATGAGGCGGCGGCCTGTGACGAAGTCGACCGGCTGCAGACGGCGCTACGGATCGGCCGTCGTCCAACCGGGCTGACCGGTCAGGGCACGGCCGGAGCCTGCCCGGACATCGTCGGCCCGATCCTGTCCCGTGACTCTAAGACGGCCCGGCGCCACGCCGAAGACTTGGCTACCGGATTGTCGGCCGCGGTCACGCTGGCCGTCGACCGGGCCGGCGGCGTCCGGCGGCCGGGTGAGGGCGGCCGAGCCAAGGGGGTCTGGGATCTGGCTCTGAGCTGGTTCATCGCCTCCTTCCCGCTGCTGGGCGGGTTGGCGGCCGGTTTCAGCCTGGTGGCCGACGCCCAGATCTGTCGGCAGTACGACATCGCCATCGCTGCGGTCGATCCGACCCTGGCCGAGATCTACGTCAACCCGCTGTGCCATCTGACGCCGGAGGAATGGCGCTTCGTCCTGGCCCACGAGATACTGCACGCTGGGCTGCGGCACGGCGAGCGGGCCATGGGGCGCCAACCGTATCTGTGGAACGTCGCCGCCGACTATGTGGTGAACGGCTGGTTGGTCGAGATGGGAGTGGGCGCGGCCCCAGACGGGGTGTTGCACGATCCGGAGCTGAAGGGTCTGTCGGTGGAGGCCGTGTACGACCGGATCGTCAACGACGTCCGCCGACTGCACAAGCTGGCCACTCTCCGAGGCCAGGGGGTGGCCGACATATTGGGCGAGCCGTTGCCTTTGCCACGTCAGGCGCTGGGCGGCATCGACCTGGACGAGTTCTACCGGCGGGCTCTGAGCAACGGGCTGGCTCTGCACGAGTCGATGGGACGGGGCTACGTCGCGGCCGGTTTAGTGGAGGAGATCAAAGTCATCGACCAGCCGCCCTTGAGCTGGGACGTGGCGCTGGCCCGCTGGTTCGAGGCTCATGTCCGGTCGCCGGAGCCAGTGCGCTCTTTCGCCCGGCCCTCACGCCGTCAGGCCAGTGCCCCCGACATCCCCCGGCCCGGGCGTCATTTCCCCGAGACCCTGATGTCGCTGGCCACCTTCGGCGTGGTCCTCGACACCTCGGGCTCCATGTCACGCTCGCTGCTGGGCCAGGCCTTGGGCGCGATAGCGTCCTTGGCCCGGTCCAAAGACGTTCCAGCCGCTCGCGTGGTCTTCTGCGACGCCGCCGTGCACGACGCGGGCTATCTACCGGTCGACGACATAGCCGGCCGGGTCAAGGTCACCGGGCGCGGGGGCACGGTGCTGCAACCCGCCATCCGCTTCCTAGAACGAACCGGGGACTTCCCGGCGGACGGCCCCATCCTGATCATCACGGACGGGCACTGCGATCCCCTGCGCGTCACCCGGCAGCACGCTTACCTGATACCGGCGGCGGCCGCCCTACCCTTCCGCCCCGCCGGTCCGGTCTTCCGCCTGGCCTAGTCTGGACTCTGTGAAGCGTCGAAGAGAGCCCATCATGTGTGATGTCGAGGCGACTGCTGTGGCCAATCGGCCGGACCCCACCATCGCGTCGGAGCGGCGTTGCTTCGGGGGTGATTCAGTCTTGTACCAGGCCTACCACGACTGGGAGTGGGGGCAGCCCGTCCACGGCGACACCGAGTGGTTCGAGCGGTTGTCCTTGGAGGGGTTCTCCTCCGGGTTGTCCTGGCTGACGGTGCTGCGTAAGCGGGACAGCTTGCGGCGGGCCTTCGCCGGGTTCGACCCGGTCAAGGTGGCTGCTTTCGACCAGATCGATGTCCAGCGCCTGCTGGGCGATCCCGGCGTCATCCGGAGCCGGGCCAAGATCACGGGGGCCATCGGTAACGCCCGCGCCTTGCTGGACTACCAAGCCGGCGGCGGTTCCCTGGACCGGCTGGTCTGGGACCATCGGCCGGCCCAGCACCACCCGCCGGCCACGGCCGCGGAGCACCCGCCCCAGAGCCCAGAGTCGGAAGCGCTGGCCCGTCAGCTGCGCCGGCTCGGTTTCCGCTGGCTGGGCCCGGTCAACGTCTACGCCGCCCTGGAGGCCTGTGGTGTGATCAACAACCATCTGCCCCAGTGTCCCCGATCGCAATCCTGACCACTCGGTGGCCGGGATGACCGTCCCCCAGATGGCCGCCCACTTCACCTGATCCCGCCCCGCGAGCGGAAGGTTACGCCCCTTGTTTCGGCGTGTCGGCGGTCGTAAGTGCTCTGTGAGTATGGGTTTGGCAGGCATGCTGGCGCCGGTCGGCCGGTGGTGGAGGCCCGACTGGCGCTGGCCCCTGAAGGACGATCGGGCGGCGGGCAGGGGGCGGGATCGGCCAGCTTGGGGTAGCCTGGGCCCGACGGTGGTTCAGCGGGCGACGCCCGCCGCTCTCCCGGACTGACACAACTAAATTTGAGGCCTATGGCCAAGGTGGGAGAGTCCCGCCCGTCGGGCGCCGAAGGAGCAATCCACCCCACAATCTCTCAGGCACCACGAACCGCCTTGGTCGGCCACTCTGGAGAGCAGTCCGGGCCTGGCCCGGTCTCACCGACGGGGCAAGTCTGCCGAGCGGCAGACGAAACTCTCAGGTTCGATGACAGAGGGGGATCACTCAAGGCCAGCGGGCGCGCCCGCCTCTAGAAGGGCTCCAGTTCATGCACATCAGTCCATTGGACAGCGTCCACCGCCAGCGCGGCGCCCGGTTGACCGAGTTCGGCGGCTGGGAACTGCCGCTGCGCTACGGCTCCGAATTGGCCGAGCATGAGGCCGTCCGTCAACGGGCCGGTTTGTTCGACCTCTCTCACATGGCCAAGTTCGACCTGGTCGGGCCGGGGGCCGGGGCTGGTTTGGACCGGGCTTTGACGGCTTGGCACTCGACCATGGAGGTGGGCCGGGCGGCCTACTCCCTGCTGCTGGCCAACGACGGCGGCGTCATCGACGACCTCATCGTCTACCGCTTGGCCGCAGAGCATTACCTGGTGATCGCCAACGCCGCCAACCACGGCGTCGACTGGGCCGAACTGTCGGCCCGCCTGAGTCCGTACCAAGCCGCCCTGACCGACCTGACCTTCGACAACGCCTTGATCGCCGTCCAAGGCCCGGTCGCGGTCGCCGTGATGACGGCGGCCGGGGTGGGGGACCTGAGCGGCCTGCGCTACTACGCCGCCCGCCCCGACCAGCTGGCGGGTGGCCCGGTCTTGATCTGCCGCACCGGCTACACCGGCGAGGACGGCTTCGAGATCATGGTCCCGGCCGCCCAGGCCGAGACGGTCTGGACGTTGCTGGAGCGGGCCGGGCAGGACCTGGGCCTGACACTGTGCGGCCTGGCTTGCCGCGACACCCTGCGGCTGGAGGCCGGGATGCCGTTGTACGGGCACGAGCTGACCCGCGCCACCACGCCTTGGGAGGCCGGTCTCAAACGCTACGTCGCCCTAGACAAAGACGATTTCGTGGGCCGGACGGCTCTGGCCGACGAGGCGGAGCAGACCCCCCGTAGTCACCTGATCGGTCTGCGCGGATCCGGCCGGCGGGCCGCCCGGGCCGGCTACCGAGTCTGCGCCGCCGACGGTCGACCGGTCGGCGGGGTCACTTCGGGGGCGCTGTCGCCGACCTTGGGCTACCCCATCGCCCTGGCCTACGTGACTGGACCGAAGCCGGCCCCCGGCGACCAGCTGACCGTCGACGTGAGAGGCGAACTGCTGCCGGTCGAGGTCACGCCGACGCCCTTCTACCGTCGTCCCCGGCCCGCCGCCCCGGCGTCGTCCCAGTCCTAGACCCCAATCCTCGATCACCGCCTAGTCCAAAGTTGAAGCTGAAGGAGACCAGCATGACCATCCCGGCCGACCTCAAATACACCTCCGACCACGAGTGGGTGGCCGATCCGGACGGGCCGGTGGCCCGCGTCGGCATCACCGCCTTCGCCAGCGACGCCCTGGGCGACATCGTCTACCTGTCCTTGCCCCAGCCCGGCGACACCGTCACGGCCGGCGAGCCCTGCGGTGAGATCGAGTCGACCAAGTCGGTCTCCGATCTGTACGCGCCCGTCTCCGGGGTGGTGGCCGAGGTCAACCAGGACGCCTTGGACGCGCCCGAATTGGTCGGCTCCGACCCCTTCGGCCAGGGCTGGCTCTTCACCGTCCATCCGGACGGCTCCGACGCCGATCTGCTCGACGCCGTGGCCTACGCCGCTCTGACGGGGTCGCCCTCGTGAGCCAGTCCGACCTCGATCCGGCCCCCGAGTTCTGGAGCCGTCACCTCGGACTGGCCCCGGACAGCCCTGAGCGGGCCCAAGCCCTGGCCGGCCTCGGGCTGGGACAGGACGACTCCATCATGGAGCAGGCCCTGCCCGCCTTCCTCCGTTCCGCCGCCCCGGACCTGCCGGCCCCGGCCAGCGAGGAGCAGGTGGCGGCCGAACTGGCCGGGTTGGCCCAGCTCAACCGGGCGCCCAAGGCCATGATCGGTCTGGGCTACTACGGCGCCGTGACCCCGGCCGTGCTGCGGCGGGGCGTGCTGGAGAACCCGGCCTGGTACACCGCCTACACGCCCTATCAGCCGGAGATCTCACAGGGCCGGTTGGAGGTCTTGATGACCTTCCAAACCATGGTGGCCGATCTGACCGGTCTGCCCACCGCCTGCGCCTCCCTACTGGACGAGGCCACCGCCGCCGCCGAAGCCATGACCTTGTGCTGGCGGGTCGATCGGGGCCGGCGGCCCCGCTTCGCCGTGGCCAGCGACGTCTTCCCCCAGACCTGGGCCGTCTTGGCCAATCGCTGCGAGCCCCTGGGCATCGAGTTGGTCCGCTTCGACCCAGTGGCCGATCCGGCGCCGGACGACGTCAACGGCGTCCTGGTCCAGTACCAAGCCGCCGACGGGCGTCTGATCGACTTGGAGCCTTTGGCCCAGGCCGTCCACGCCCAAGGGGCCTTGCTGGCGGTGGCGGCCGACCCGTTGGCCCTGACCTTGCTCCGGGCGCCCGGCCAGGCCGGAGCCGACATCGCTTTGGGTTCGACCCAGCGTTTCGGCTGCCCGATCGGTTTCGGCGGTCCACACGCGGCCTACTTCGCGGTCCGGGCCGGGCTGGAGCGGCAGTTGCCCGGACGCCTGGTCGGATTGTCCCGTGACTCGGCCGGTCAGCCCGCCCTGCGCTTGGCCATCCAAACCCGCGAGCAGCACATCAGGCGGGAGAAGGCGACTTCGAACATTTGCACGGCCCAGGTCCTGCTGGCCGCCATGGCGGCTTTGTACGCGGTTTGGCACGGCCCCGAGGGCTTGCGCCGGATCGCTGGCCAGGTCCACCAACGGGCCGTCGACCTGGCCGCCACGCTGACCGCCGGCGGCCTGGAACTGGCCCATCCGGTCTTCTTCGACACGGTGGCGGTGAAGACGCCGGGGCGGGCCGAGGCGGTCAAAGCGGCCGCCCGCCAGTTCGGCTTGGCCATCTGGGCGGCGGACGCCGACACCGTCTGGGTCTCGACCGACCAGACCACCAGCTCGGCCGATCTGGGCCAGCTGGTGGCGGCCTGCGGTTTGGACGATCAGCCGCTGCTGGCCCAGACCCCGACCGAGCTGCCGGCCGAACTGCGCCGGACCACGCCGTATCTGACCGATCCGGTCTTCTCCCGGCACCACAGCGAGACGGAGATGATGCGTTACCTGCGCCGGCTGGCCGACCGCGACTACGCCCTCGACCGGGGCATGATCCCGCTCGGCTCCTGCACCATGAAGCTGAGCGCGGCCAGCCAGATGGAGCCCATCACCTGGCCCGCTCTGGCCAACCTCCATCCCTTCGTGGAGGCGGCCGACGCCGAGGGCAGCCTGGCCCTGTTGGGCGATCTGGAGCGCTGGCTGCAGGCCGTGACCGGTTATGACGCCGTCAGCTTGCAGCCCAACGCCGGCTCCCAAGGCGAGTTGGCCGGTCTGTTGACCATCCGGCGCTACCACCTGGCGCGGGACGACCGGGGCCGGGACGTCTGTCTGATCCCGACTTCGGCCCATGGCACCAACGCCGCCTCGGCCGCGCTGGCGGGCTGGTCGGTCGTGCCGGTCGCGACCACGGACTCAGGCGACGTCGATCTGGAGGACCTGAAGGCCAAGATCGACCAGCTGGGCGACCGCTTGGCCGCCATCATGATCACTTACCCGTCCACCCACGGGGTCTACGAGGAACAGGTCCGTCAGATCGCCGACCTGGTCCACGCCGGGGGCGGTCAGGTCTACATCGACGGGGCCAATTTCAACGCCCTGGTGGGCTGGGCCTCGCTGGCCGACTGCGGCGGCGACGTCTCCCATCTCAATTTGCACAAGACCTTCGCCATGCCGCACGGTGGCGGCGGCCCGGGAGTGGGGCCGGTGGCCTGCCGGGCCCACCTGGCGCCGTATCTGCCGGGGCATCCGTTGGCGCAGCGGGGCCGGCGGCAGGCCCCGGTGGCGGGGGCTCCCTTCGGTTCCGCCTTGTTGGCTCCGATCACCTGGGTCTATTTGCGTTTGATGGGCGCGGCCGGCTTGGCCCGTGCCACCGAGGGGGCGGTCTTGGCCGCCAATCACATCGCCCGTCGGCTCGACCCGATCTTCCCCGTCCTTTACCGCGGCCGGGGCGGTTGGGTCGCCCACGAGTGCATCCTCGACCTGCGCGGCTTCACCGCCCGCACCGGGGTCAGCGTGGACGACGTCGCCAAACGCCTGGTCGACTACGGTTTCCACGCCCCGACCATGAGCTTCCCGGTGGCCGGCACCTTGATGGTGGAGCCGACCGAGTCGGAGTCGCTGGCCGAGCTGGATCGTTTCTGCGCCGCCATGGAGTCGATCGCGGCCGAGGCCGATCAGGTCGCGGCCGGACGCTGGCCGGCCGACGACAATCCGCTCCACGGCGCCCCGCACACGGCCTTCAGCCTGGTCCAAGATTGGACCCATCCCTATTCTCGGGCCGAGGCGGCCTACCCGCAGGGTCCCGATCCGGACAAGTACTGGTCGCCGGTCGGCCGGGTCGACGGAGCCTGGGGCGATCGCCACTTGGTGGCGACTTGGCCTCAGGCCAGTCCAGCCGAGGACGAGTGACGGAGTCGCCAGCTGGGGCGGACCGACTGCTGGAGCGGGCTCAAGCTTGGCTGGCGGGCGATCCCGACCCGGACGACCGGGCCGAGTTGGCCGCCTTGGTCGCCTCGGCCCGGTCAGACCCGGGCTCCCCGGCCTGGGCCGAGCTGTCCGACCGGCTGGCCGGGCCGCTGCGCTTCGGCACGGCCGGGCTGCGCGGCCCGATGGGGGCCGGTCCCAAGCGGATGAACCGGGCCGTCGTGATGCGGGCCGCCCGGGGGCTGAGCGACTATCTGACCGATCGATTGGCCGAGTCGGCGGCCGCTCAACTGAACGGGCCGCTGGCCGGTCAGCCGCCCCGGGTCGTGATCGGCTACGACGCCCGCCACCGCTCGCGTCAGTTCGCCCTCGACAGCGCCGCCGTGCTGACGGCGGCCGGAGCTCTGGTCTGGCTCTTCCCCGAGCCGGTCCCCACACCCCTGCTGGCCTACGCCGTCCGCGCTCTCGCCGCTGAGGCCGGCGTCCAGGTGACGGCTTCGCACAATCCGGCGGCCGACAACGGCTACAAGGTCTATCTGGGCGGTCGGATGACGGCCGAGCCGGCCCGAGGGGTCCAGATCGTGCCGCCCCAAGACGACGACATCGCCGCCCGTATCGAAGCCGCCGGCCCGGCCGCCGCGATCCCTCGGGCCGACTCCGGCTGGAGCGCGGTCGAACCAGAATTGGCTCAGGCCTACGTCGCGGCGGTGGCGGCCGGTCCGGTCAACCGGACGCCACTTAAGATCGTCCACACCGCCTGCCACGGCCTGGCCACCCCTTGGCTGACCCAGATCATGGGCCGAGCCGGTTTCGACCAGGTCGTATCGGTGGCCAGCCAGGCCCAACCCGACCCCGACTTTCCCACTCTGGCCTTCCCCAACCCAGAGGAGCCCGGCGCCCTGGACGCCGCCCTGGCCCAAGCGGCGGCGGTCGGAGCCGATCTGGTGATCGCCCACGACCCGGACGCCGACCGCTGCGCCGTGGCCGTGCCCTGCCGCCAGGGCGGCTGGCGGGCCTTGCGCGGTGACGAGTTGGGCGCGCTGCTGGGACAGGAGCGCGCCGTCGAATTGGCCGCCCGACTGGGGCGGGGCCAGACCGGACAGCCGGCCGACTCGCCCCGCCTGCTGGCCAGCACCATCGTGTCCTCGCGCCTGCTCGGCCGGATCGCCTCCAGCCATGGTCTGGAGCACCGGGTCACCTTGACCGGCTTCAAGTGGTTGGCCCGCCTGCCCGGCCTGGCCTTCGCCTACGAGGAGGCCATCGGCTATTGTCTGCGGCCCGACCTGGTGCGCGACAAGGATGGCTTGTCGGCGGCTTTGGCCGTGGCCCGGCTGGCCGCCCGGCTCAAAGAGGAGGGGCGAGACCTGCTCGACGCCCTGGACGACTTGGCCCGGGCGCACGGCCTCTATCTGACCGACCAATTGTCATTGCGCAGCCAGGACCCGGTCTGGCGGGACCGGGCCATGGCCGCCCTGCGCCGCCGTCCGCCGGCCGAGCTGGCCGACAGCCCCGTCACCGGTCTGACCGACCTGGCTCTCGACTCCGACCAGTGGCCGCCGACCGACGCCCTGGTCTTGACCACGGCGGCCGACGACCGGGTGGTGGTGCGCCCCTCGGGCACCGAGCCGAAGCTCAAGTGCTATCTGGAGGTGGTCCACCCGGTCGACCGCTCCGCCGGCGCCGATCGGTTAGACGCCATCCGGGTGTCGGCCCAGGCCCGGCTGGATCGCCTCAAGCGGGAGCTGGAGGACGTTCTATCAGCTAGCACGGCGGATTGAAGGAGCTTGAGCGCCGACCTAGCTGAGAGCCATGCCCGGACAGGAGAACCGGCACCAGCCAGCCCCAGGCCGGTAAACCCATACTCACAGAGCAGTTACGGACCTGGCTCCTCGGCGTGTCGAGGGTGGAACTATCCGCTCGGCGACGGCGGTCGCTGGGATCGAGCGCTCAGAGGTCGACCTGGAAGACCACGCCCAGACCAGCCGCCGCCGCCTTCTGGTAGAACTCGCGCAGATCGCCGTAGTGGCCCGCCACGAAGTCCTTGAACTGTTCCCGGTCCGACACCTGGTCGAACTGCGGGTAGAAATCTGTCCGCATCGCGACGGCGTCGTAGCGGGCCCGGAAACCGGCCTCGTCCAACCGGGCCAGCTCGGCCGCCGCCTCCCGCACCTGCTCCGGCGTCACCGCCGTCGACCCCATATCATCGATCTCCCGCCCAGACGACAACGGCACCGCGAAACGTAACCCCGACTCCTCCCGTTCGCCGTCCAACGCGAACCACAGAGCCTGCCAAGCCTTGTCCAACTCCACCTGCAGCGAGCCGGCCGGCAGCCACTCGACCGACTCCCCGGCCTCGACCACCTGCTCCCAACCAGCCGCGTCGACCGCCACCAGATGCCCATACATACCCATGTCCCACTCCTTCACTCGATGAACCACTCCATTACGATTCTGCGCTCTACGATGTCGTCCACTGAGCCACCGGCCCAGCACCCGTCCTCACTTCGCTACCTCCCTTTTCAAGGCCAATAAAGCGGACAGAGGACAGAAGCGACCCGCCGCCGGATCGTCCCGCCCCGGCAGATAGACCCCCACACAGTCAGAGGACGCCGTCGGCTCATTGGGATACCACAGCGGACCCGGCGTCACGACTCTGTTCCAATCCACGCTGAACGGCTCCAACCGGCCCCACATCTCCAACGGCCGCGACGTCCAATCCCCGCCCTCGCCCGGTAAACACAAAGACCACGGTCTCGTGTACACACCCACTCCAGCGCCCAACCGGCCCACTTCCAAGGCCTGGGTCCCGACATCCCGCAGGCACTTGGCCAACGATCTATCAGACCGATTCGGTCCCCGCTCGGCCGAGAACTCCACATCCCAATACGACCCCGCCCGGAAGGCCTGCGCCACCCATCTAAGAGACGATTCCGAGCCCACGCCCTCCACCCGCAAAAAACTCGTGTCAGAACCGACTTTGGATGTCCAACCATCACCGGAGCCGACCACCCCGCCAGCCGACCCCGACTCCGCCCGCCAAGACACCCCGCCGCCGCCCACGTGATCCCGCAGAGCCTCCACCCCAACCCCCACCACCTGCGCCAACACCGACCCGTCGTTTCCGAACAGACGGAACAGCAGACTCCCACCACCGCCATCCAGACCCCAAGTCCCCTCGACACCCTGCACCAGCTCCCGATAACCCGTAGGCAACACTCGATAAGACCCCGGAGCCGTGAAATCATCTGCCGGCTCTAACACCGCCACCACATCCGAACGCAAACCACTCAACCGCCGCCAGCGAGGACCGCCGTCCGGACCGACCTCCAAGATCGCCCACACCCGAAACGCCGCCGGCGTCCAAACCGGCCCCGGGCCGGACGTCCGAGGATCTTCGAAAGACCCCATCCCCGACACCGGACCGAACGCCTTCAGATCATCACCGATCCACAACAGACAATCCGCGATAGCGTCATCCGACGCGCCCTCGTCACAATCGACCGCCACGGTCAACTCCACCCCACGGCCCGTCTCCATCAAATGCACCGCGAAACCCAAGACAGCTGGACCCATCCCCGGGTTCTTACGCGACGACGACACCATCACCGACCCGCCCACCGGCAAATTCTCAATCGCGTCCACCAAACCCAAATCATCGCCCCGACGATGACGCTTAGTCACCCGCCGCCCCCACCAATCGAAAAAATTCGTCTTTATATCACCGCGAAAGCCAAGGCCCTCCAATCGCCCCACCACACGATCCAGCATCCCCGCCAACGCCACCGGCGAGGACTCCATCAACCGGCAGAACAAATCAGCACAACGGTACTCGCGGCCGAACGCCATGGGCCACTCCTTTCCCCGTCGATGACACTGACGACGTCACAGACAGACCCGGACCGCCGAGCCGATTCCTCCCACGGCGATAGCGGCCAGACACCCGACGGCACGATATCCTAAATACCCGCTGGGCAATACAGCAACTGGTAGTAGGGTGATAACGGAGACTATGACTTGATTATTTATACTAATCATCCTCTCGGTTAAGGAAGGCTTTGCGTCTGGTGTCTCTTGATACCAGATTATACCGGTGTTCACTCCACCCGGGCCTCTCTCATACCAATACTCAACGGAATATCTCCCATAAGTAAATGACCCCGGCGACACAAACCCCCCTACAACGCGGGGTGGATTGGAGTTAGTCGCATAACGTTGAACTTGTGTTATAGCATTGTCGAATACTTCTGACTCAGTATCAGGGTTATACCGTTTGACTTCCCAGACCTCGGTGTCGGTGGCGATGTCGGCGTAGCCGATATTGCCATTGCCCCGCGAGGACGCTCCTTGGATAGGGACTTCGGTCTGCCCACCGACTTCTGCGGCCACACGCTCTTGCACCATGCAATGGATCGCTCTCCATCTGCCCAGAGCGGTGGTATACCTGTCGGGTTTTTCCGGACAGGGCCTGAATCCGTACTCGTCCACGTACCCGATCGGGTTGTCGAGCACGAACTGGTACCTGGCCTGGGTGGCGGGCCAGGTGTCGACGCCTCGGTAGTCGTCGGCTTGTAGCCAGGTGGCGGTTTGGGGCTGGTAGGTGCGGGTGTGGTAGTTGATCAGGGCATTGCCGGTGGGGTCGTGCCGTTCGCCGCTGTAGGCGAAGATGAGGCCGGTGCTGGTGGAGAGTTTGGTGTCTTGGCGCACACCCCAGTCGTTGTAGCTGGTCTTGTCGTAGATCGTGCTGGTCTTGTTCTTGAGGACGCCGTAGATGGAGCCGAGGGCGTCGGTGACGTACCAGTCACCGTCGCAGGCGGCGTCGGTGTCTTGGCCGACCAATTGGCCCCAGGCGTCGCGCCAGAACTCGTCCGGCTCGTTCTTGGTGACGGAGTAGACCGGGTCGAGGCCGTCATGGGTCCAGCTGGTGGAGTGGGTCATGTTGGTCTCGACCGTGAGCCGGCCGAGGGCGTCGTAGACCCTGGTCATAGTGTTGCGGGCGTCGGGGCTGTCCTCGCCGGTGGACAGCGGTTTGGCGGTCAGGTCGAGCAGGCTGGGGCAGCCCTTCTTGCCTCGGGTCTTGGCCGTGCAGAGGACGCCGTCGTCGTCAGCCAGGCCGGCTAGAGTGAGGCGGCCCTCGGCGTCGTATTGGAAGACGCGGTGCTCGGTGTACTTGGTCGTGGTGGTCTTCGTCTTGACCCAGGTCAAGGTGGTGTCCGAGGCGGCCAGGAGACCGTCCGGGCTCCAAGCGTTGTCGGTGGTCCAAACCCTGGTCTTGAGGCTGCTGGCGTCGGATTCGACGGAGCGGACCAATTGCCCGGCGGCGTTGTACTGGTTGACCTGCTCGGTCCGCTTCAGCGGGTTGGACAGGTCGGCGCCGGTGATCCAGCCGATCCGGTTGCCGGTCGCGTCATAGCTGTAAGCGTTGTCCTCGTCCCCGGTCGAGCCGGTCAGCCGGCCCAGAGCGTCGTAGGTGTACGTCAAGCTGTCCTTGATCGTCTTGACCTTGCTCGTCCTCGAAGTGGTGCGGTCGTTGACGTCGTAGGTGTAGTCGAAGTTGGCTAGGACGGTCTTGCCCTTGAGGGTGGTGATATTGGCGACTTGGCCGGACAGGGTGTAGGAGGTCGTGACGGTGGAGCCGTCGGGGCGGGTCTGCTGGACGGGCCGGCCGGCCTGGTCGTAGGCGATCTGGACCAGCCCCTTGGGCGTGCCGACGCCGATGTTCTGCCCGGCCGCGTCCCAGGCGTAGGTGATCTGGCTGCCCGAGGGCAGGGTCACGCCGGTGCGCTGGCCGACGGCGTCCCAGCTGTAAGCGACGCGCCGGCCGTTGGCGTCAAGTGTCTCTTTCACTCGCCCGAGGGCGTCGTAGACGGTCGTGACCGTGCCAGCGGCGTTGACGGCCTGGGTCTGGCGGCCGGCTAGATCGTAGGTGAAGCTCTCCGGCGCGCTGCGGTCGGAGTAGGACCGGCCGGTCAGTTGTCCGGCCGCGTCGTAAGCGTAGGTCGTGACTAGACCGGAGGGGGTGACACGGGCCACGGTCCGTCCGGCCAAGTCGTAGCTGTACGAGGTGGTCTGGCCGAGTTGGTTCGTCTCACTGGTCAATTGGCCGCTCGGCCCGTGCTCGTAGCTGACGACGCCACCATTGGGGTCGGTGACGGTGGCCAGCAGACCCCGGGGGTCGTGGCTGTAGCGGGTGGTGACATCAGAGTCGGCCGTCTGGGGACCGCCGGTGGCGTTCTCGACCACCTCGGTCAGGTTCCCGACCAAATCGTAGGAGTACCGGGTGACGACGCCGTCCGGTCCGATCTGGGCTGTCACCTGGCCGGCTTGGTCCCACTCCTGGCGGCTGACCCGCCCGGCCGGGTCGGTCTGGGCCGTCAGCTGGCCCATGGCGTCGCGCTCCCAACTGGTGACCCGGTCCAGCGGATCGGTCATTTGGGTGATCTGGCCCAAGGCATCGACTTGGTACGAGGTGACGCGCCCCAGCGGGTCGGTCTCTGAGATGCGATGGCCGACCGCGTCGTAGCCCAGCCGGGTGACCGCACCGGCCGCGTCCGTCACCGAGACGACGTCGCCGGCGGCGTCGTAGCCGTAGCGGGTGACACCGCCCAGCGCGTCGGTGGCGGTCACCAGCCGGCCCAAGCCGTCGTAGGAGTAGGCGGTGACAGCGCCCAGTGGATCGGTCCAGCCGGTCAGCTGGCAGGCGGCGTCCCAAGTCTGCCGCGTCACCGCCCCTAGTGGATCGGTGGCGGAGACTGCCTGGCCGCACCAGCTGTAGGCGTAAGTCGTGACCGCGCCCAGCGGGTCGGTCTGGGCCGTGATCTGGCCCAGGGCGTCGTATTGGTAGGTCGTCGTGCCGCCGTCCGTTCCGGTCGTCGATGTGACCAGACCGCGCGGATCCCAGGTGTAAGCGGTGGCGTGGCCGGCGGCGTCGATCTCGGCCGTGACCCGGCCGGCAGCGTCGTACTCGATCCGCCAGACCCCGCCGGCGGCGTCGGTCAAGGAGATCGGGCGACCCAGGGCGTCCAGGTCGTAGCGCGACAGGCCGCCGCGCTGGTCGGTCAAGGCCAGCAAGCGCGACTCGGCGTCGTACTGGTAGGCGATCTGGCCGCCGTCCGGGAAGACGACCTGGGTCAGCTTCATCTCGCTGTCGTAGGCCATCCGGGTCGACTGGCCCAGACGGTCGATCTGTTCGACCGGCTGCCCGTTGGCGTCCAAGACGTACGACTGAGAGGAGCCGTCGGCGTAGGTCACCGCCACCAGGTGGTCGTCGCCGTCCCAGGCGTAAGTGGTCATGACGCCGCCGGGCGCGGTCTCGGCCGTCACCCGGTTGGCCAGGTCGTAGCTGTAACTGGTGACCTGGCCCAGTGGGTCGGTCACCTGGATGGCGTTGCCCCGCTCGTCGTAGGCCCACTGGGTGGTCCGGCCCAGCGGATCGGTCCGGGACAGCAGGTCGCCGTGGGCGTCGTAGGTCAATGTGGCGCTGGAGCCGTTGGGGTCTGTCACCGTCACCGGTAAGCCCAGGGCGTTGACCTGGTAGGTCGTGGTCTGTCCGGCCGGGTCGGTCTGGGCCACCAGGTCGCCGGCCGCGTTGTACTGGTACGAGCTGACTCCGCCGGCCGGGTCGGTCTCCTGGGTCAGGCGGCCGCCGGTGTCGTACTGGTAGGAGGTGACGGCGCCGCTGGGGTCCCGCTCCGCAGCGGTCAGGGCGCCGGCGGTGTAGTCGGTCCAAGTCTCACCGCCCAGGGCGTCCACCACCTTGACCACCTGCCGGGCCTCGTTCCAGTGATAGACCGTGACCCGACCGGTGGCGTCGGTGTAGGTGGTGGTGCGGGCGGTGTCGTCGTAGACCAGGCTGCGCCTCTGGCCGGTCGAGGTGACCTGGCCGGTGACCCGGGACAAGGTGATGCTCCTATTTTTGTCAAGCGGGGTCGGGGAGGTTGGTGAGCCAGTCTCGGTATCGTTTGGCGAGGTGGTCGTCGCGTTTGAGTCCTCGTTCGAGGCGGGATAGTTGGGCGGGCCA
>JAISCA010000017.1 GCA_031265875.1 Propionibacteriaceae bacterium | reverse complement strand
ACACCGCGCCCGCCAGGACCAGGGCCGTTCCCGACCCACCCCACCATCCAGAACGACGCTCGTGGAGAAGCGTCCACGCCGATGTCCACACCCCTGAGACACAAACGTCCACGAAGCCCTGAGACACAAACGTCCACAAACCCCAGAGACACAAACACCCACGAAGGGGTGAGACCTTACAACCGGTGACACGCCGGAACAAGAGCCGTAACTGCTGTGTCGCGTGACGGCCTCGGGCCGAGCGGGCGGCTACGGCGCCCACCTCGCTGCGGCTCGCCGCGCTGCGGTTAGATCTGTGGGATCAGACCGGGGACTAGGCCGGGAACCAGGTTGGGGCCGGGGACACTGGCCGCGTTGAGGGCGGCCATGGCGCGCTCGCGGATGTCGCGCATCGGTTCGTACTGCTGATTGGGCGGGGTCTTGATCAGAATGCGCAGGGTCATCGTGGTGGCGGAGACCGACTCCACCCCCAACAGTTGGGGCGCCTCCAGTAGCTGGCTGGACAGGGCGGCGTCGGCCTCGACCTCGGCCACCACCCGTTGCAGGATCTCGGTCACCTGGGCGACGTCGGCGTCGTAGGCCACCGGAATGTCGATCAAGCCGGTCGAATGGCCCTGGGAGACGTTGCCCACGCGCACGATCTCGCCGTTGCGGATGTACCAGACCAGCCCGGAGGGGTCGCGCAAGCGGGTGATACGTAGGTTGACGTCCTCGACCGTGCCGGTGATGTCGCCCACCTTGATCTGGTCGCCGACGCCGTATTGGTCCTCCAGCACCATGAAGACGCCAGACAGGTAGTCCTTGACCAAGGACTGGGCCCCGATGCCCAAGACGAGACCGCCGACGCCGGCCGAGGTCAGCAAGGGGGCCAGCGATATGCCGAGGGTGGCCATGACGGTGAGGACGACCAGCAGGACCAACAAGAAGGTCCAAAGCGACTTGAGCAGGGCGGCGATGGCGCGGGTGCGCTGAATGGTGCGGCCCGAGTCGAGGGTGGCCAGCCTGACCCCCCGGCTCGATTTGGGGTGCGACTGGGCCGCGCGGGCGTCGCGCCGCTTCTCCCACTGGGTCAGCGTCCGGCTGATGCCGAGCCGGACCAAGACGTGGGCCGCCACAGCTATGGCCAGGACGGCCGCGATGGTGATGGCGGTGCTAGGCCAATGCCAGGCCAATTCGAGGGCTGGCCAAGTCAGTTCACGGATGAGCACAGGCCCATTCTGGCCGTCCCGGCTCCGATTGGGCAGACCCTGGCCCGTGATCCCCGGAAACTAGTCCCATCCAGTCAGCCCTGCCAGGGCGGCGGCTGAGGCGGTTGGGGCGGCTGCCCGGGACCCCAGGCCGGCGGCGGTTGGGGCGGTTGGGCCGGCTGAGACGGATACGACGGCTGAGACGGCTGAGACGGATACGACGCCGGCGGCTGGGCCGGGTCGGCCACCGGATAGGCCGGAGGGGCGGCGGCGGGCGGGGCGGGCTGGGCCTGGGAAGGCTGCGTCCAAGGCGGCGCCTGTCCCCAGGACTCGGACCCGGCCGGCGGGGCGGGCGGAACCGAGGCGGGAGCCGGCTGCGGCGCCGAGGGCTGCGTCCAGGTCGGCGCCGGTGGAACCGGAGCGGCGGGCGGGGCGGCCGCTGGGGCCGGTTGCGGCGTCGAAGGCTGCGTCCAACTCGGGGCCTGTTCCCAAGCTCCGGCTGGAGCGGAGGCCGGAGCCGGTTGGGCCGGGGCCCCGGCCGGAGTGGAATACGGCTGCGCCGGCGGGGCGGCCGGGTAGGCCGGCGCCACTGGCCCGGACTGCGACGGCTGGCCGGGGAAGGCCGGACCGGACTGGCTCGGAGCCGACTGCGGCGGAGCGGGCGGAGTGGGGGCGGGCGGAAGATTCTGCCCGGAGGACCAGGGGGCAGGCGGTTGACCTTGGTTCCAAGCTGGCGGAGCCGGCGGCTGAGACTGATCCCAAGCCGGGGGAGCCACGGACTGGCCTTGTTCCCAAGTCGGCGGCTGCGGGGACGGCGGTTGGGCCTGCTCCCAAGCTGGCTGAGCCGGCGGTTGGGCCTGCTCCCAAGCCGGCGGAGCCGGTGGCTGAGACTGGTCCCAAGCCGGCGGCTGGGGTTGGGCCTGGTCCCAAGCCGGCTGGGCTGAGGGTTGGCCCTGATCCCAGGTTGGCTGGGTCTGATCCCAAGCCGCCTGAACGGGCCAGGCCTGGGCTTGGGCCGCCATCGCGGCCGCCGCCTTCTTGCTGGCGCGGACGTCCTTGCCTCTGAAGATGGCGCCGACCACCAACACGATCAGACCGAGCAGGGCGGCGATGGCGCTGAAGCCGATGACGAGCAAGTTGCCGTCGACGTTCTCCGCCAGCGATTTTTCGACCACATGCAAGGTGAGGCCGACCGGGGTGGTGTCGATGTCGAAGTCATAGAGACCGGCATTGCCGCTCTTGAACTCGGCCACCGTGCGGAAGGACTCGACCGTGATCTTGTTCGTGGGCTGGCCCAAGCTGATGCTATCGCCGTTGGGCGCGGTGATCTTATAGGACAGATCGACAGTGGGCGAGGAGTCAGGCGCCATCAAGACGTAGGTGGTGGCGCCCTGCAACCGGATCGAGGCCACCCGGCCGTCCCGGACCGTCGGCGTCGACGCGATGGAGTCTGCGCCGATGGCGTTGACCACGGTCAAGACGCCGCCGCCGATAAAGAGGATCAGACCGATCAACAAGACGATCGAACCACGCCGTTTGACCTTGACCGCCGGCCCCGGGACTGACCCCGCGAAAGCGTAAGGTGATGAGTTCGGCCCAGACACATGCCCTCCTCAATATGATTGCCCCCCAGTCTGGCCTAGTACGGGGCGTAAAAGAAAGGGTTCCCAGAGGCCGATTTGGCTCGATTCAGGCCAAATCGGCCGGGCGGACCCGAACCTGTGGCCTCAGCCCGAATTCATGGTGGACTCAGCCCGGCGGGTCCAGGTGTGAGCGACCGCCTTGGCCGGGGCCGCCCGCCTGAGCGCTCCAGGGGTTGGGCTGGTCGCTGGGAGCGGGATCGGACGGCCCAGCTGGACTAAGACCATTGAGCCCGGCCTGGTCAGGGTCGTCCGGTCCGGCCTCCACGGTGGACGGCCCAGCCGGCTCCGGAGCCTGACCCGGACCACCGTACGGTCCAGCCTGACCGAAGTCATACGGTCCAGCCTGAGCGTGAGCCGGGCTAGGACCGGACGGCCCGGCCTGACCGGGGCCGGGCCAAGCGGGCTGGGCGGCGGCGGCCGGGACGAAAGCCGCCCCCGCCGTTTGGCGCCGCTTGGCCCGGACCCGGCGGACCAGGTAGACCAGGAGCAAGATCCCGCCCAGCACGAAGAGGCCGACCGTGGCCGAGGTCAGGAGCACCAGGGTGAGGGTGAAGTCGAACAGGCTGTCGCCGACTGTGATCAAGACCGTGATCGAGGTCCCGGGGGTGACCGGGTCGCATCGAACCAAGTAGCCGCCCGCCACCGTGGTGGTGACCTCGAATTGGTCCATCACACCGGCCAGCCTCCCACTCGGTTTGGTCACGGCGACGATCTGGCCGTCGGGGGACTCGACCGCACAGGCGAAGGCGGCGGCCGGCGTGGCGGTCAAGGCGTAGGTCGTCTGGGCGGCCAGTTCGACCTCATAGGTGTCGCCGCCGGCGATATGGGCGGAGCCGTGGAAACGATCCTCCACGCCGCTGGCCACGTTTCGGATCGCGATCAGTCCGATCAACGGACCCACCAACATCACGATCAGGCCCACGATCAGAAGCGCCCGGCCCGGCCGTCGGGCCGGCCGGACAGCGGCCAGATCGACTGTGGGCATGGCGGACTGTGACATCGAGGACCTCCTGCGTGCGACGACCGATTTGGACTCGGCCGCGATTTCTAGTCTGCTCAGAGGCTTCGTCCCCTGGCAAGCTCAGCCCTGGACACTAGCTCTTCCGGCCCGACGAACCGGAGCGGCGTTACTCTGAGGGCATGTCAGGTGACAGGGGTGGTTCCAGCGGCGGGCGGGCCAGAGGCGGTCGGCGGCGCCGGCTCAAGCTGGTCTCGGCCGGTCTCGGTTTGGTCCTGGCTCTGGCGGCCTGTGGCTCCAGCGGCCAGTCCAAGCTACCGCCGGCCGATCAAGCGCTGTCCCAGCTGGCCCAGGCCCTGACCGAGCTGTCCTTGGATCGGGCCCCGCTGGTCGAATCGGCGGCGGCGGCCCAAGCCGACTTGGACGAGATCTTGAAAGGCATGGACGACGCCCGGCCCCAGGTCGGCCCGGGCCAACTGGTCTACGACGACAACAACGCCAGCGCGACCGGCGCCCTGCTCTTCGACTGGACCTGGCCTTCGGGAGTCTGGAGCTACCAATCCACAGTCGACCTCCGCTACGACGGGCAGGACTGGCGCGCGGTCTGGAGCCCCAGCCTGATCCACCCCCAGCTGGACGCTTCCACCCGTCTGGTCCACCGCCGCCTGCCGGCCCAACGGGCCGGGATGGTGGGCGACGGCGGCCAGCCCCTGATCGAGCGGTACGTCGTGGTCCACGTCGGCGTCGACAAGACTCTGGTCGCCCCTGAGCAGACCGAGAGCTCGGCTCGGCGTCTGGCCGAACTGCTGCAACTCGACGGCGACCGCCTGGCCGAGCGCGTCGCCCAGGCCGGCCCCAAAGCCTTCGTGACCGCCGTCACCTTGCGTCAGAGCGAGGTCCGGCCCGAGATCCTCGACATCCCGGGGGTGCGCGGGATCAAGGACAGCGCCCTGCTCGGACCCAAGCCGAATTTCATGTCCGAGATCTTGGGTCAGATCGGAACGGCCACGGCCGACGACATCGCCTCCTCCAACGGGGCGGTGGCCAGCGGCGACCAGGTCGGCCAGTCCGGCTTGCAGCGCCGCTACGACGACCAGTTACGGGGCCTGGCCGGCGATCTGGTCTATCTGCGCGACCGCTCCGCCCCGCCGGCCGAAGCGGACGAGACCCCGCCCGCCCAGGCCGTCCTGCACCAGCTGGACCCGATCGACGGACAGACCTTGGAACTGTCCTTCGATCCGGCCCTCCAGCTCAAGGCCGAGTCGGTCCTGGCCACGGTCGGCCCGTCCGCCGCCGCCGTCTTGATCCGGCCCTCCGACGGCGCCGTACTGGCCGCCGCCCAATCCCCCGCCGCCCAGGGCCAGGCCGAGGCCAATTACGGCCGCTACGCCCCCGGCTCGACCTTCAAGATCGTCACCACCTTGGCCCTGCTGCGCCACGGCCTGACCCCGGACAGTCCGGTCCAGTGCAGCCGGACGGCCAACGCCGGCGGTCTGACCATGACGAACTACTCCGGCTACCCCTCCAGCCAATTGGGCCGCATCTCGCTGACCGCCGCCGTCGCCCACTCCTGCAACACCGCCTTCGTCAACGAGATCTCACGGCTGGGCGACGACGACCTGGCCCAAGCCGCCGGCAGTCTCGGCTTGGGCATCGACTACGACGCTGGCGCCCCGGTCTTCTACGGCCTGGCCCCTCGGGCCGACTCGACCGCCATGAAGGGCCAGGAGGTGATCGGCCAAGGCGGCGTCTTGGCCTCGCCCCTGGCCATGGCCGGCGTGATCGCCTCGGTGGCGGCCGGGCGCACGGTCGTGCCTTGGCTGGTGGCCTCGGCCCGGCCCAGTCCGACCGGGGCGCCCCTGAGCGAGACCGAGGCCGCCCAATTGCGCCAGGTCCTCCAGGCCACCGTCAGCTACGGCGCGGCTCGTAGTCTGCAAGGCGTCGTCCAGGGGGCCAAGACCGGCACCGCCGAGTACGGCAGCGGCCAGCCCCTGCCCACCCACGCCTGGATGGTGGCCTACACCGACCACGATCTGGCCGTGGCCGTCTGGGTGCACGACGGCGACTCCGGCTCCGGCGTGGCCGGGCCCTTGGTGCGCGCCCTGCTGACCTGACACTCAAGGCTCCGGCGGCCGCCCGTCCCTGGCCCACCGTGGCGGGGCCGGCCGCCACCGTTCGGCGCCGGCGACCGGGTTGGTCGCCCGACAACCTGCCCTGGACCGGACACTACGATGGGGCCATGCAGCCCGTGCCGTTCGAGTCCTTCCGCAGTCGGCGGACGACGTACATCGCCGCCCTCGCTCTGGCCACCGCCGCCTCCTTGGTCTACCCCTGGTTGGCCTTGACCCAGTGGCGGCCCGGCCCCAGGGCCGCGCCTTGGACCCGGGCCGACTACGCCGTGGTGGGCGTCCATCTGCTGGTGGCCTTCGCCATCGCCATGGTCCTCTTCACCCTGGCCGGACGCTGGAAGCCGGTCGTCGTCAACGTCACGACCGACCGTTTGGAGATCTTCCGGGGCGGTCAGGTCCAGCCCTTCCTGTTCGACCAGGTCGAGCGGGTGGTGCCAGCCGGTTCGACCGCCAGCTCCCCCCTGCGGCTGATCGACCGGCAGGGGCAGGCCGCGGCCATCCCCAGCCGGGGCTTCGAGCGCGGCCAGTACGCCCGCCTCAGCCAAGCCGTCCAGCGGGCCTTCCTCCAGACCGCCACGGCCGCGACGGCCGGCCCCGGCTCGGACTGAGCCGGGTCACGTCTGGCCCGATCGAGTCGGATCTAAGTGAGTCTGAGCGGCGCCAGCCCGGCCGGGGCGAGCAGTCGGCGGGTCGCCATCGGCCTAGTCCTGGGCGGCATCGCCACGGTCCAGCTGGGCGCGGTCTTCGCCAAGTCCCTGTTCGAGGCGGCCGGTCCTTTGACCATGGCCTGGCTGCGTTTGACCACGGCCGGATTGGTTCTGCTGCTGATCGCCCGGCCCCGTCTGCGCGGCCACAGCCGCCGGGATTGGCTGGTGCTGCTGGGCTACAGCGTCTCCCTGGCCGGCATGAACGTCACCTTCTACCAGAGCATGGCGCGCATCCCGGTCGGCATGGCGGTCACCATCGAGTTCTTAGGCCCGTTGGCGGTGGCGCTGGCCACCGGCCGGCGCTTCCGCGAGTTGGCCTGGGCGCTGGTGGCGGCTCTCGGCGTGGCTCTGTTGGGCTGGTCGCCCGGATCGCTGACCTGGGCTGGAGTCGGCTTCGCCCTGTTGGCCGGCGCCGGTTGGGCCTGTTACATCCTGATCGGCCCGGCCACCGGCCGGCGCTGGCCGGGCGTCGACGCGGTGGCCTGGGCCAACTTGGCCGGGTCGGCCGTCCTCTTGACCCCGGTCCTGATCAGTCACGGCGAGGTCCTGAGCCGACCTGGCATCTGGCTGGCCGGCCTCGGCGTGGGCCTGCTCAACTCCGTCATCCCCTACTCTCTCGAAATCCAGGCCCTCCGCTCGTTGGAGAAACACATCTTCTCCATTCTGATGTCACTGGAACCGGCCATGGCGGCCTTGGCGGCCTGGCTGGTCCTGCAGGAGCGGCTGTCCGGCTCCGATCTGGCGGCCATGGTCTGCGTGGTGGCGGCCTCGGCCGGGGTGACCTGGAGCGCGCGGCGGGACCGGCGCCGGCCGCCGCCGGACGGTCCGGCCGCCGCGCCGACCGACCCGGCCCCGGTCGAATGACGCGACCCCCAGCTCTGGCCTGAGGCGACTGCAGAGGCTCCGGTCTCCGGAGTGGCGCCGGGTCGGCCGCGTAGTCCTGGGCGGCTCAGCCTGGCGGCGGTCTCAGACCGAGGGCGGCAGCAGCCAAGCCCGGAGCTGATCGACGTCTTCGACCAGGGCCAGCGGCTGACAGGCGGCCAAGGCGGCGGCCGTCCCCGCTCCCCAAGTCACGCCCAGGGCGGCCACTCCGGCGGCGGCGGCCGCCTGTAAGTCGAAGACGGTGTCGCCGACGTAGACGGCTCGCTCGGGCTCGGCCGCCAAAGCCTCCAGAGCGGCCAGGATGGGGTCGGCCTGGGGCTTGGGCCGCTCGACGTCGCCGTCCGCCACCAAGACGGGCAGCAGATGGTCCAGGCCCAGCAGAGCCAGGATGGGTTCGGTCGAGACCCGCCGCCTCGAGGTCACGATGCCGCAGCGCGCCCCGGCCGCCACCAGGTCCCAGATCAGGGCGGGCAGACCGGGATAGTTACGGACCAAGCGCTCGGTGTGCTCCCGGTTCCAAGCGTGGTAGACCTCGAATAGACGCTCGGCCTGATCGGGCGCGGCCCGGCCCAGGGAGGCGCTCAAGGAGGAACCGATCCAAGTTTTGATCTCGGCCTCGTCCCACTCCCGTCCCACCACCGTGTGGAAGGCGTATTGGTAACCCGACACGATCAACTCGATGGTGTCGGCCACGGTGCCGTCGAAATCGAATAAGACCACCGGCCAACGCGCAGCCATGACTCCCTCTCTGGGTGGGCGGCGGCGGGCCGCCGGACGGGGCGGGGTCGAGCCCGCCAGCGACCGCCGCGCTGGCCCGGGCTAGCGGACCAACCGCCATTCAGACGAGCCCGACTCTACTCAACGGCTCAGGATGATGGCGATCTCACCGCCCCAGCTGAGACCGAAGACGCCGGCCGAGACGACGCTGCCCCCGATCAGCCAGGGCCCGAAGGGGAAACGACGAGTGCGCCGGACAGCGGCGTAGGCCAGGGCCAAGATGCAGGCCGTGGCCAAACCGACCAGGACGGTCACCCAGTCCAACAGGCCCAGGCACCAGGCGCAGATCAGCACCAGCTTGACGTCCCCCAAACCGACCTCGTCGTGGCTGATCAGGTTGATCCCCAGGAAAGCCAGGGCACAAACCCCGGCGGCGATCAGACCGGTCAACCAGGAGCCCAGCCCGGCTACGGCCAGACCCGAGCCGACCACCAGGCAATACAGGCCGAGCGGCCATTGGACTTTGTCCGGCAACCGGCGGACGTCGAAATCGACCGCCGCCAGCCAGACGCCGACACTGGCGAAGGGCAACCAGAGCAGGAGCCAGGGCCAAGACTGGCCGGCGAAGGCCAGACCGAGCAGCAACCAGGCCCCGCCCAGAGCGATCGGCACCCAGACGCGGGAACCGGGGTAGGGCAGGTTGCGCTCGTCGGGCGGCGTGCCGGTGATGCGGCGGTACCCGAGCAAGTCGAGATTACGGCGCAGGCCCTGCCCGACCAGGAATCCGGCCGTGGTCAACAGGACCAGCACCAGACTGTTCAGCCAATCCATGGCAGCGGGACCTCGAGGGCCGGGAGCGGACAGGACGGAAGACGGTGATGGCGTGGCATAGCGGGGTAATTCATTTGTGGCCGCGCGGGACGGCGTTTTGGCGGAGGTGTTCTCACAGAAGAACAGTGGGCATTCTTCCCCACCGGCTGGCCATCTGTCCACACGAATGGGCGTCCAGAACAGTCCGGTCACCCGCTTGTGGACAACTCCGCTGAGTCAGTCCCGGTAGCTCTGGTAGACCCGGGGCACCCGTTGGGCGATGGCGCAGAGGACCTCGTAGCTGATCGTGCCGGTGGCCTGGCCCAGGTCGTCGGCGCTGATCCGCTGACCGCCGACCCGACCGAGCAGGACGACCGGCTGACCGACGCCGATCTTGGAACCGGGACCGAGGTCGACCATCAGCTGGTCCATGCAGACACGACCCACCACCGGGCGGCGTTCGCCGCCGACCAAGACACTGGCCCGCCCAGACAAACGCCTGGAATAGCCGTCCCCGTAACCGACCGGCACCGTCGCCACCTTGGTGTCCCTAGCCGGAGCCCAAGTCCGGCCGTAACTGACAGTCTGACCGGCCGGCACCGTCTTGACGAAAGAGACGCGCGAGACCCACGACAACACCGGCTCGACCTCGACGGTCCGAGGAGTGGCCGGGTCGGGGTAGTAGCCGTAGCTCAGGATGCCGGGACGGACCATGTCGCCCCAGGTCTCCGGGTGGGCCAGCACGGCCCCGGAATTGGCGGCGTGGACCAAATCGACGGCCCGGCCCAAGCGCTCCTGGATCGCCTGCGTGGCGGCCTGGAACCGACCCCACTGCCCGGCCGTGAAATCGTCCTGGGCCGGGTCGTCGGAGGCCGCGAAGTGAGTGAAGACGCCCTCCAACCAGAGATGGGGCTGAGCCTCCACGAAAGCCGCCAACTCGGCCGCCGCCTTAGGCTCGACCCCCAACCGGCGCATCCCAGAGTCGACCTTGAGATGGACCCAGGCGATCTGACCGGCCCGGTCGGCGGCCGCCTCGGCGGCGGCCGCGCTGTCCCGGTCGACGATAGTCAAACGGGTCTGAGCCGCCAAAGCCTGATCCAACAGCTCGGGGGCGGCCACCGACAATTTGAGGATGGGAGAGGTCAGACCGGCCTGACGCAAAGCCACCGCCTCGGACACCGTGGCGACGCCGAACCAATCGGCCCAGTGGTTCCGCTCGACCGCCGTCGCCACCTCGGTCAAGCCATGCCCGTAGGCGTTGGCCTTGACTGGCAACAGCACCTGCTTGCTCCTGGTGTGGCGACTGATGGCTCGCAAATTGCGCCCCAGGAGCTCCAGGTCGACCAGGGCGTAGGTCTCATACCGCGTCATGGGAACTAGCATCACACAAGCCAGGCCGGACCCCGGCGGCTGGGGCATTCGGCCCGCCTCGGCGCGGGAGGGCCGGCTCGATTGGACGGTCGAGGCAAGATGGTGTCATGCGTGCCTTCCTCGTCTCAGTCGCCGCAGCCCTGGCTCTGGCTCTGGCCGGTTGCGCCCAGGTGGCGCCGCCCGGCAGCGACCCCGGGCCGTCCGAAACCCCGGTCGGCTCACCCTCGTCCACTTGGTTGTCCGAGGAGCCGGTCACCTTGGTGGTCGGCCAAGCCACCGACCTCTCCCGCACCCGCGGCCTGCCCAAGGCCATCCTCAGCGTCAACTCCGTGACCGAACAGGCCACCTGCCCCTCGGGCGCGGTCGGGCCGACCCAAGGTCAATTCATCGCCATCGATCTGACGGCCCACCGGGTCTCTGACAGCGGTCAATTCGAGCTGGCCGTGTACGACTGGCTAACGCTCGACGTGGCCGGCCAAGAGCACGACGGGCAGATGGCGGTGGTGTCCGGTCTCTGTCTGGCCCCGGGGTCTGGGATCAGCTTGGACTACGACGCCGGCGGACGGATGACCGGCCTCGTCCTGATCGACGCGCCCACCGACGTGACCTTGATCCAAGCCCGTAACCCGTTGGCCCAGCCGCCGGTCACGATCTCGATCGAATTGCCACCGCGATGAACCGCGCCGTCGTCTTCGATCTGGGTTCGGTCTTGGCCGACCCGGCCCCGCTCTATCCCCGGATCGGCCAGATCCTCGGGGTCGCCCCAGAGCAGGTGGCCGAAGTGGTCTGGATCCACCGCCGGCCCTACGACCAAGGCCTGCCCGACCGTGACTACTGGCGGCGGACCCTGGACGAACTGGATCTGACGGTCGACCTGGAAGACTGCCTGCCGCGTCTGGTGGCGGCCGATCTGGAGACCTGGTCGGTCATCCGGCCGGCCGCCCAAGCCATCCTGGTCGATTTGCGCCAGAACGGCGTGCCGACCGCCATCTTGTCCAACGCCCCGCTCAGCTTCGCCCAGGCCGCCGGCGGCTTCGCCTACAGCGCCTTGGTCGATCAGGCCTTCTACTCCGCCGAGCTGGGCCTGGCCAAGCCGGACCCGGCCATCTACCACCATGTCGAGACGGCCCTGGGCCTGGCGCCGGACCAGATCTGGTTCGTCGACGACCGGTCCGAGAACGTCGACGCCGCCATCGACTTGGGCTGGCACGTCCATCAGTGGGTGGACGACGCCAGCACCAGAGCCTGGCTGATCGAAGCCGGCTTCCTAACGTCCTGAGCCCCGCCGCCCAGCCCCGCTGGGTCGATCGTGCGCGTCCCAGCGACCCACCGTCGCCGACTGAGCACTTCCGACGCTCGACCCGCCGAAGAAGCGGTCGTAACACGTCAATCGCGGAACCCACCCCGCCGACCGAGCACTTACGACTGGGACGCCTAAGACGAGGGGCGGCCCCTGACCTCCTCTTCCCAGCCCCTGTCCTCAGGCCAGCATGAGGCAGCGCGCCAGGGTCAAGCCGGCTAGGACCAGGGCCACTCCGCTGAGGGCCAACCACTGGCGGCGGGAGCGTTGACAGGCGGGAGCCGGGCCGTCCGATCTGACCTGACCCGCTTCCGGCGGCCTGCGGGCCAGGATGAGGCTGATGACCAGGCCGACCAAGAGGCCGCCCAGGTGACCCTGCCAGGAGACGTTGTCCCGTTGCCATAGCAGGTCGACCAAGCAGAGTCCGATTAAGAAAAGGGTGTGCCTCAGCTCGTGGTAGGGGCGCATGAACACGATCAGGCCGGCCAATAGGCCGAAACCGGCCCCCGAGGCCCCCATCATCGTCTGGTCCGTACGGCCCAGCCAGAGTATGCCGACCGACCCGCCCAGACTGGACAACAGGAACAAAGCCAACCAGCGGGTCCGGCCCAGGGCCACCTCTAGGGTTGGGCCGCAGAACCACAAGATGGCCATGTTGAGGCCAAGGTGGAGCCAGCCGACGTGGCTGAAGACGCTGGTCAGCAACTGCCAGACCGCCCCACTGGCGACGCCGGGCCGCCAGACCGCGTCGGACTGGGCCAAGCAAGCGGCCCGGTCCAGATCGGAGTAGTACATGGAGGGGTCACTGGACACATCGCAACGGCCCCGGGGGATGAGGCCGAGCCGGTCGACCCAGGGCGACTCTTCCCCGCCGCTGGCTCGGAGCAGGACGCAAACCGTCAAGTTGATCAAGATGATGACCGATACAGTCAAGATGGGGTTGTCGCGCGGACGACTCTCGTAGGGATGCTTGCCCTGACGGATGCGGTCGGCCATCTTCTGCACGCACTCACGGCAGCGGTAGCCGACCAGCGCGTCCATCTTGCAGTCGGGGCAGATCGGCCGGTCGCAGTTACGGCAGAGCACCCGTGCCCTTCGCTCCGGGTGGACGTAGCAGCGCTGGACCTTGACCCTGTTCACCCACCATCCTCTCCGCTTAAAGCCGCCGCCCTAAGACCCGCTCCGATCAGCGCTCCGCCTAATCTCCCTCGTCAACCGGCCGGCCGAAGAACCTCGTCCTCACCCTACGGCCCCGGGCGGGCGTTCGTTCCCGTCGTCTTCCCTCTGGATCGCGCTGTGCCCCGCCGTCCTCACACCGGTGGAAGGCCTGTCGGAGCGGCGAAGTGGTCACTGATCGATCCCGGCCCCGGCGCCGATGGTGACCGCCTGCGACGCCTTCCCGGAGACCAATTTCTACATCTCTTCCTTATTAGGACTGGACAAGCACGCCCGATGAAGGCCTTTGACCCCTCTCTCATGAACTGCGCTGAATCAGTGCTGCTACACTTAGATCAGTTAAGTTGCGGATATGACACTTGGAGGGACGATGACGAATGCGATCTCGGAGGACATCGTCCGTCTGCGGTCCGAGTTGGCGGGTGCGGACACGGAGATCGAGGTGACGTTGCGGCTGCCCAGGAGCGCCGCTGAGAAGGTCCTCACTCTGCTCGACGCCGAAGAATCGTACGGCGCGATGGTGATTCCGGCAAAACATGAGTTCACCACGACCCAGGCGGCGGCGGTTTTAGGAATGTCGCGGCCCACACTCATGAAGCTCCTGGACGCGGGCCGGATAGGGCACCGCATGGTCGGGCGCCACCACCGAATCCCGGCGTCGGCGATCCAGACATACCGCGAGCGCCAGCGGACGGTCGGCGAGGCGACCATGACCGCGCTCGGCGAGTTGTCCAACCGGGTGGGGCAACTCGATTGACCGAGTCTGCCGTCGTCCTGGCCGACGCCAATGTGCTGATTCCGCGGACCTTGCGTGATTACGTTGTCTACTTGGGCAAAGCTGGCGCCTTCGAGTTACGCTGGAGTCAGGCGATCCTTGATGAGACTTCCCGCAATTTGGTGGCGGGATTCGGCTTCACTCCCGAGGACGCCCGCGAGCTTGAGCTCCGCCTGGTCGAGTACCTGCCCTGGGCGTTGATCGAGCCGAGCGACCTCGACCGGCGGACAGCGGCGGCCGTCGCGATGGACCCGAAGGATCGCCATGTCCTGGCGGCTGCGCTGACGGCGCGGGCGTCCGCGATAGTGACAGACAACGACCGGCATTTCCCTCACGCTTGGATGGCCGACCACGGAATGGAACTGCTTCGAGCAAGCGACTTACTCTCCCGGGCCGCCGCGCGGAGCCCGGACGCGTTGCGGTGAGCGCACCGGGTGACGGTGATCAACTCACCCAAGACCGAGGCGGCGATCCTGGAAACCCTCGAGAAGGCGATCGGCACGGTCGCGGCGGCCACTGTGCGAAGCGCGCTGGCGGGGCAATGACGCGGACATCGGCCCGGCAGGAGTCAGCGTCTTTTCGGTGAAGCTTAGGCGCATAGGCACCTGCTTTGCGCGCCCATGTGCCTAAGCTTCTGTGCCTATGTGACCATGCCGGACGCGATGACACCCATGGGGCGTGCAGTTCGGTCTCCCCGGCCAGCGGCCCGGCGCGGTCAACTAACCTCCAGACCGTAACCGTGAGGCCCGTGACATCCGGTCCCCAGCCCCGCGTCCTCAGGCCAGCATGAGGCAGCGGGCCAGCGTCAAGCCGGCTAGGACCAGGGCCACGCCGCTGAGGGCCAGCCACTGCCAACGGGAGCGCTGACGGGCCGGCATGAAGACCAGGATGGCGCTGACGGCCGCGCCGATCAGGAAGCCGCCCAGGTGGCCCTGCCAGGAGATGGAATTCCGGGCCACCAAGGTGATGACGACGTTGAGGCCGAGCCAGAGCAGCACCTGCCGCAGGTCTTGGTGGAGGCGGCGCATAATGAGGAGGAGGCTGGCCAACAGGCCGAAGATGGCCCCCGAGGCCCCCACCACCGAGCTGGCCGGCTGGCTCAACCAAAGCACGCAGACCGATCCGCCCAGACCGGACAGCAGATACAAGGCCAGCCAGCGGGTCCGGCCCAAGATACGTTCCAGGGGCGGCCCGAGGAACCACAGGGTCAACATGTTGCAACCGATGTGGAGCCACTCGACGTGGGTGAAGACGCTGGTCAGCAACTGCCAGACCGCTCCACTGGCGACGCCGGGCCGCCAGACCGCGCCGGGCCGGGCCAGGCAGGCGGCCTGATCCAGGCCGGGATAGTACAACGAGGGGTCGGCTTCCACCCCGCAACGGCCCAGCGGGGTGAGACCGAACAATTCGGTCCAACGGGATCCCTGCCCGCCGGTGGCTTGGATCAGGACCCAAACCGCCAGGTTGATCCCGATCAGGATCACCGTAGTCAATGTTGGATTGTCACTCAGACGGCCGCCGTAAGGACCCTGCCCCTGGCGGGTGCGGCGGGCGAACTGACGGACGCACTCCCGGCATTGGAAGCCGACCGCCGCCGGCACCATGCAATCGGCGCAGATCGGTCGCCCGCAGCGCCGGCAGACGATCCGGGTCTCCCGGTCCGGATGGGCGTAGCAGCGCCCCGGCTCGATCGCAGCCACTTAGGCCTCGTCGCCCAAGGTCGCCACCAGGATGGCCTTGATGGTGTGCATCCGGTTCTCGGCCTGGTCGAAGACGATCGAGGCCGGCGACTCGAAGACCTCGTCGGTCACCTCCAAGCCGTCGTCCAGCCCGGCCAGGCGCAGAATCTCACCGCCCATCGAGGTCTCCAGGTCATGGAAGGCGGGCAGGCAGTGCATGAACTTGACCTCGGGGTTGCCGGTCAGCTCCAGCACCCGCCGGGTCACCCGGTACGGCGCCAGCATCGGGATGCGCTCCAACCAGACCGCCTTCGGCTCGCCCATCGAGACCCAGACGTCGGTGTAGATGAAGTCGACCCCTTTGACGCCGGCCGCCAGATCGTCCGTCAACGTCACCCGGGCCCCGGACTCGGCCGCCACCCGGTGGGCCTGCTCGACGATGTGGGGCCAGTTCTGCAGCCCCGGCGGCGCCACCACCCTGACGTCCATGCCCAGCAGGGCTCCGGTCACCAGCAACGAGTTGCCGATGTTGTACCTCGAATCGCCGACGTAGGCGAAGGAGATCTCCCGCACGTCCTTGCCCGAGTGCTCGATCATGGTCAGCACGTCGCAGAGCGACTGGGTCGGATGCCACTCGTTGGTCAGCCCGTTCCAGACCGGCACCTTGGCGTGGCGGCCCAATTGCTCCACCACCTGCTGGCCGAAGCCGCGGTACTCGATGCCGTCGAACATCCGCCCCAGCACACGGGCGGTGTCCGCGATGGACTCCTTGTGCCCGATCTGCGAGCCGGCCGGGTCGAGGTAGGTGACATGGGCGCCCTGGTCGTGCGCCGCCACCTCGAAGGCGCAGCGCGTCCTAGTCGAGGTCTTCTCGAAGATCAAGGCGATATTGCGACCGGACAAGCGGGCTCGTTCCCGCCCGGCCCGCTTGTCCGCCTTCAACTGGGCCGACAGCTCGACTAGACCGAGCCATTCCTGGCGCGTGAAATCGAGTTCCTTGAGGAAATTACGTCCTTGGAGCTGCATCATTCTTAAGTCCCTCGCTGGAGTGGAGCTACTAAATGTACGCCAGAGGGCCGACCGTCGGCCGGGGCGCCGCTCGTTTTCGAGCAGGCGTGGGGCAGACTGGAGCCCGTGAGCCAAGCCGATGCCAAACCGGTCCGAGTCGTCTTCGTCTGCCTGGGCAATATCTGCCGCTCGCCGATGGCGGAGCGGGTGGCCCGGGGGATGGCTCCGGCGGCCGGATTGAGCCGGGTCGAATTCACCAGCGCGGCCCTGTCCGACGAGGAAGAGGGCAATCCGATCGATCCGCCGGCCCGGCGTGTGCTGGAGCGGGCCGGGTACGAGGCCAGCGGGCACCGGGCCCACCGCATCACACCGGCCGAGCTGCGCGCGGCCGACCTAGTCGTGGGCATGGAGCCGTACCACGTCGAGCGCCTGCGCCGGCTGGCCCCCGACTCCGAGCGCATCGTGTTGCTGAGCGACTACGACCCCGACCACCGGGGCCAAGCCATCGCCGACCCCTGGGGCGGCCCGCCAGCCGTCTTCCAAGCCACCCTGGCCCGCGTCGAAGCCGCCCTGCCCGGCCTGCTGGCCGCCGTGGCCGAGCTCTAAGAGCCCGCCCGATCACGCCGGCCTCCGTCGCCGAGCGAGCGTCTACGACCGCCGACACGCCGTAGCGACTGTCCTAACTCTCCTGTGAGCGTGACGGGCCTTGGCCGAGCGGGGGTTGGCGCTTCGTCCTTTCTTCCTTCCCGGCCTGGCTTTGGGCGGTCACGGATGAGTCAGGGACTACGGCGACGGTGAAACGACCCGCGCGGCGTCCCACTGGGGAGCCACGCTGGCGCGGGGCGGGGAGCCGGGGAGCCGGTGGGTGAAGCAGTGGTCCAATCGCTCGAGCGGGCGGGGCGGGGCGACCAGGCTGGCCCAGGGCCAGGCCCGGCCGGGACCGGACAGGTAGGCCAGGGCGGCGGTCAGGTGGTCGGGGCGGTAGTTGTGCACGCCCACCAAACTGGTCAAGCGGCGGACCAGGTCCTCGGCTGCGACCGCCACGGCTGGGCCAGGCGAGACGGTGCCGGCCAGCACCACCACACCGCCGACTTCGACCAAGCGGAGGCAGCTCGCCACCTGTCGGACGTCGCCGGACAGCTCGAACACAGCCAAGGGGGCGTCGGCCGGGCCCAACTCGGCCGGTGGCAGGCTCCGGACCGCTCCGAAGCGACGGGCCAGCGCCCGCCTGGACCGGTCCGGTTCGGCCACCGTGACCTGGGCCCCGGCGTCAGTCAGCAGGGCTGTGACCGTCAACCCCAACAGCCCCGCCCCGCAGACCACCACCGGCAGGCCGGCCCAGCGGTCGAGCCAGCTCTGGGCCGCTTCGACGCAGGCCACCGCCGTGGCCGTGGCGCAGGCGGCGGACACGGCCACGACGTCGGGCAGACCGGCCGGGACCGTCGCGATGGCGCTGCCGGCCCGCAGCAGAATGTGGCTGGCGAAGCCGCCGCCCAGGCCGGCCCCGTCCTGCCATCGCTCATGCCCGTATTTGAGCAGGTGACGGCATTTCTGGCTCAGCCCCCGTTGACAGCGGTCGCACTGGCCACAGGCCAGGCAGATCGACCAGACCACCCGGTCGCCCGGTCGCAGCGGCCGACCGGCGAGGTCGCGGACGGCGGGATCGATCGCCACGACGTGGCCGACCTGCTCGTGGCCCAAGACGGCCGGGGCCGGGGTCGGCCGACGCCCGCTCACGCTGTGACGGTCCGAGCCGCAGACGGCGGCCAGGTCGATCGCCACCAAGGCTTGGCCCGGCCCCGGCTCGGGCAGGGGCCAGGTCTGGAGCCGGTGGGGCCGGCCCGGGCCCTCGAAGAGCATGACTCGCCCCAGCCCGAACCCCCGTCCGACCGCCGCCACTGCCGGAATCGCCCGCTCGGCCAGTGGGGGGTCGGTCTGGTCCATCTCGGGCTCTCCTGCTTCAGCGCAGGGCGGCGCGAGTCCACATGGTCAGGCCCTCCAGCGCCATCACGACCGCCACGATCAGGCCCACGATCAGAGCCACCAGGCCGTAGTTGGAGCCTTGGGAGGCGTTCAGCAGGTAGTAGCCGATGCCACCGCCGCCGACCAGGCCCAAGATGGTGGCGGCGCGCAGGTTGGTGTCGAGGACGTAGAGGATGTGTCCGACGATGGCCCGGCGGCCCTGAGGCAAGGTGGCGGCCAGGTAGACCTGGGCCCGGCTGGCGCCGACGGCGGTCAGGGCCCGCTCCGGGCCGTGCGGCACCTCCTCCAGGGAGTCGGCCATCAGCTTGCCCAGCAGGCCGATGTGGCACAGGCCCAGGGCCAGCACGCCGGCTTGGGAGCCCAGGCCCGTGACGATGATCAAAACGATGGCCAAGACCAGCTCGGGCACTCCTCGGATGACGACCAGGAGGAGCCGGCAGATAGCTCGGACCGAGCCGTTGGGAGCGACGTTACGGGCCGCCCAGGAGCCGATCAACCAGGACCCGACCAAGGTGATGACGGCGGCGGCCAAGGCCACCGCCACGGTCGCGCCCATGGCCTGGAGCAGGCGGGGCAGGCCGTAGTTGCCGGCCGTCGGCGGCCAGAAAGTGGCCGCTACCCGGGGCACCCGGTCCCAAGCCGTCCACAGATCGCTCCAGGTGATCTGGCAGACCCAGACCGAGGCGACCAGGACGCCCACAGCGACGCCCCGGCCGATCCAGGAGCGTACCCGGGCCGGCGTCCAGGGGCGGCGCAGCCAATCGGCCAACTGGGCCGGGCTAGCCGCACCCGGAGCGGCGCTGGGATGGGCGGGGGCGACCACACCAGGCCTGGGGTCGGCGACGGTAGCGACCGTCGGAGCGGCGTTGGCAATCCTGGCGCGCGAGCCGACTCCGGCCGCGGCGGCGCCACGACCGGCGGCCGGGCGACGCTGGCCGCTGACAGACGGCGGGGCGGCTCCGACCGCCAGGCGTTGACGGCGGCTCAGCCGACGGTCCGCCGCCGGCGCCAGCAGGCGGCGGCGCAGGCTGGAGGATAGGATCTCCATGCCGACGCAGAGGCCGAAGATGACGACGGCCACGGCCAAGCCCCGGCCGTAATCGAGAGCGGCGAAAGCGTTGCGCATCTGCAGGCCCAGGCCGGGCACGGCCACGTAGCCCAAGATGACCGAACCACGCAGATTGATGTCGGCCCGGTGCAAGACGGTGGCGCACCAGGAGGGGAAGACCTGGGGCAAGACGCCGCTGAAGAACTCTTGTATACGACCGCCGCCGCCGGCCCGGATGGCCAGCCGGGGGCCCTCGTCGATCTGCTCGATGGCGTCGGCGAAGAGACGGGAGATCATGCCGACGGAGTGGATGGCGATGGCCAAGATGCCGGGCAGCGCGCCCAGGGAGCAGATCAAGGCGAAGACCATGGCCAAGACCACGTCGGGCAGGGCTCGGCAGAAGACGCCGATGAAACGCCCGCCCGCCCGCCAAACCCGCCCGGGGCTGGTGTTGGCAGCGGCCAGGTAGGCCACTGGGACCGAGGCCAGGCCGGCCAGCAGAGTGCCGACGATGACGATGCCCAGGGTCAGGGCGGTCTGATAGGCCAGATTCACCAGGGGCGGGAAGTCCAAGCCTCCGACCCGGTGGAAGAAGTTCACGGCGTTGCCGCGCGAGGCCATGATGGTGGACGGGCTGACGTCGATCTGGGCCAGCATGATCGCGCCGACCAGGAGCAGGAGGAGCAAGGTCGCGCGCGCGACCAGGCCGTTGACGTCGAGCGGCCGGCGCGGCCCGGCCCGCAAGGACCAGGGGTCAGGCCTCAGGGGACGGCTGGGACGACGGGTGGAGGGGGAACGGACGGCGGTGGTCATAGACCGGTCCCGGCCAAGACGCCCGGCGCCGGCGGCGGAGCGCTGGCCAACCAGTCCATCGCCTCGAAGCCCGCCTCATCGAACCCGGCCGGGGCCGGCTGACCGGCCTCCGGCGGCCCGGCCGGACCGCGTTGGTAGATGGCCATGGCCTCGTTCCGGCTGATCTGATCGGCCGGACGGTCCAGCACGACCCGGCCCTGCCGCAGCCCGACCACCCGGTCGGCCCAACTCAGGGCCAGGTCGACCTGGTGCAGCGAGCACAGCACGGTCAGGCGGTCGCGTTGGGCGATCTGTCGGATCAAGGCCATGACGTCGGCCGACGACTCCGGATCGAGCGAGGCCACCGGCTCGTCCGCCAGCAGGATCTGGGGCGACTGCATGAGGGCGCGGGCGATGGCGACCCGCTGCTGCTGGCCGCCTGACAGAGTGTCGGAGCGCTGGTGGGCGATCTCGGCCAACCCGACCCGATCGAGTTGGCGCATCGCCTCCAGACGCAGAGCGCGGGGGTACGACAATAGGCTCAAGCGGGGTCCGCGCAGCCGGGCCAAGGCCCCGGTCAGGACGTTCTCCAAGACGCTCAGCGGTCCGACCAACTCGAAGCTCTGGAAGATCATGCCGACCCGGGCCCGCAGCCGCCTAAGATCGCCGCCGCGGAGCCGGTCGACCGGCTGGCCCAACACCGTGACCGCGCCGGCGCTGGGCCGTTCCAACCCGTCGACCTGCCGTAACAAGGTGGACTTGCCGGAGCCGGAGGCCCCCAGCAGGACCACGATCTGGCCCGCTTCGACCCGGAAGGAAACCTCCTGCAGAGCCCAGTTGGAGCCGAAGGACTTGCTCAGAGCGTCGAACTGGATCGGGGGGTCCGTCCGTCCCTCCCGCTCCGACCGTCCCTCCCGGTCCGACCGCCCCTGGTTGAGGCGGTCGGACTCGAGGGATGGGTCGGCCACGATCAGGCCTGGCACTGCTTGGCCCCGGTCTTGGCGCAGATGTCGCGGATAAGGTCGTAATAGGCGTCGTTGACCGGGCGCGTGGCGTAGAAGACGGCCCGGAAACCGTCGGAGTCGGCCGAACTGACGCCGGCGGCGATGATCTGGTCGATGGTGACCTCTTGCAGGATGTCGCGCAGCTTGTCCCGCATGGCCTGGGGCAGGTGTCCCGACACCACGATGGGCGCGCCCGGCACCTGGGTCTGTTGCACCACCCGGACGGCGTCCGACTTGGCGACTTCGCTGTCCTCGGCGAAACCGGCCTCGCACTCGCGGCCCTCACCCGTCTTAGTCACCGAGATGTCGTGCTTGCCGGCGAAGACCGGTGTGACGTCGGTCTCCGGATCGATGCCCTGCTCCAGCAGGTTGTAGGAGGGGAAGAGGTAGCCGGAGGTGGAGGAGGGGTCGACGAAGCAGACCTTGAGGCCCCGGAACTCGGCCAGGGATTGAATCGCGGAGTCCTTCGGCACGATGGCCATGGAGTAGTAGCCCGGTTCCTCGCCCTTTTTGGTCACGATCGAGCCGACCGGGATCAACGACGCCCCCTGGTTGGTGGCGGTGACGTAGGTGAAACCGGAGAAGGAGGCCACGTCGATCTTGCCGGCGATGGCGGCTTCGATCAGGGCGGCGTAGTCGGTCGACTCGTGGTAGCGCACGGTCTTGCCGGTCTGCTGGGCGATGTAGTCCATCAAGGGGGTGTAGTTGGTCTCGGTGCTGACCGAGTCCGGCACCACGCCGAAGACCAGGGTGTTGGAGTCGACGGCGTAGCCGGTCTCGGGCGGGTTGGTGGGGTCGGTGGGTGAGGCGGAGCCGCAGCCAGACAGGGCCAGGCTGGCGGCCGCCAGCAGGGCGGTCAGACCGACGGCCCAGCCGGGCCGATGGTTGGTTGACATGTCAGAGGTTTCCTTTCGTCAGGGTGGTCAAACCGAGGCGGTCCAGAAATGGCACTAGACCGCCGATGCCGGGTAGGACGGCGTCCGCGCCGGCCTCGTCCAAGGTGGAGCCGTCGTGGGCCCCGGTCAGCACCCCCAGCACGATCCCGGCCCCGGCGGCGTGGCCGGCCCGGATGTCGTTGGCGGTGTCGCCCAGGGTGGCGACGGCTCGGACATGGGTCACCGCCAGGCGCAGCACGGCGGTCAGGATCAGATCGGGGTAGGGTCGCCCGCGCCCGGCCTCGGCCGGGGACAGGGCCAGATCGACCAGGTCCTCCCAGCCCAGCCGGGCCAGCAGGGCCTGCCGGGTGGCGGGTGCGAAACCCGTCGTCAGAGCGATCTTGACGCCACGTCGACGGAGCTGGTGGAAGGCGTCTTCGGCTCCGGGCAGGGGCCGGCAGAGCCCGTCCGCGATCATGCTGGCGTAGGCCCGCTCAAAAGCTAGATTGGCCCCCTGGGCCTGTCCCTCGTCGCCCAACAGGGAGCGGAAGACGCTGATCTTGGACGCCCCCATGGTGCGCCGGACCTCGGCCAGCAGGGCCGGGAAACGGTCCGAGGCCGGCCCTATGCCCAGTTGTCCGATCGCTTCGGTGAAAGCCTCTTCGACCAGGCCGTCGTCGGCCACGCTGGTGCCGGCCAAATCGATGACGGCGAGTTGGAGATCCATGCTCAGTCTCTTTCCGGAGGGGCGGACGCTGGGCAGCCCAGCTCCCGTAAGGCCTCGCCGATGGCGGCCACGGCCCGGCGCATGACGGCGGGATCGACCTGACCGATGCAGCCGACCCGGAAGGTCTCGACCTCGGTCAGCTTGCCGGGGTAGAGGACGAAGCCGCGGCGGCGGACCTGGTGGTAGAAACGGTCGAAGTCCCAAGCCGGGTGGTCCGGTGGATAGAAGGTGTGGATGATCGGGGCCTGGCAGTCGGCCGGAAGATACGGTCGCAGCCCCAAACCGGCCAAGCCGGCCGCCAGAACCTCCGAATTGGCCTGGTACCGGGCCAGCCGGCCGACCCGGCCGCCCTCGGCGGCGTGCTCGATCAAGGCCTGGGCCAGGGCCGCCAGCACTTGGACGGGCGGAGTGAAGCGCCATTGGCCGGTGCGTTCGAGATAGGCCTGTTGGTCGGCCAGATCGAGGGCCAAGGAGTCGCACTGGCCGCTGGCGTCGGCCAAAGCTTGGCGCCGGGCCAACACGAAGCCCAGACCGGGCAGCCCCTCCAAACACTTGCCGGAGGCGGCCACGACGGCGGTCAAGCCCGGGCGCCAGGCCGGTAGGTCGAGGGCGCCGAAACTGCTCATGGCGTCGACCAGGAGCGAGCGCCCGGACTGCTCCACCAGGTCGGCGATCGGCTCCAGCGGATTCAGCACCCCGGTCGAGGTCTCGCAGTGGACCACCGCGACATGGCCGTAGCTGGGCGGCAGGTCGGCCAAGCGGGAACGGACGGCGGCCGGGTCGATCGGTCTGTCCCAGGCGCCTCGGTAGAGCGCGACCGATCGACCCGCCGCCCGCCCGATGGCCGCGACCCGTTCCCCGTAGGCGCCGTTGGACAGCACCACCAGACCGGACCCCACTGGTACGAAGGTGCGCACGGTCGCCTCCACGGCGAAGGTGCCGGACCCTTGCAAGGGCACACAGACGAAGGAGTCCGAGCCCTGGCCCAGGATGGCGGTCAAACGGTCGCAGACCTCGGCTGTGAGGGCGGCGAAGGGAGCGTCCCACGAGCCCAGGTCGAAGGTGGCGGCGGCCCGGGTGCGCTCCGAGGTGGTGAGCGGTCCGGGGGTGAGCAAGATCAAGGGGGCCGGGCGGAAATCATTCGCTCCGGCGACGCCACTAGCTGAGCTGGTGGCCGGACCCGAGCCGGTCCGACGGGCCGGACTGAGGTGGGGCGCGAGGGTCATACCGAGTTCGCTCCTTATCTGACGAGGTCCGTCAGACAGTCTTCGGCCGGCTCGATGAACGGCACAGGGGGCGGCAGGCCAACGGCGGCCCAACTCTGGGTGACGAATTGGAATCAACCCAGCGACACCAGTGGTCCGACCACCCCCCGGCGGCTGTGAAGCGCCCGGAGATGGCACAGTTGGATCATGCACATCCTCGTGGTTGACGACGATCAGGCGGTCCGCGACTCCCTGGCCCGTTCCCTGCAATACGTCGGCTACCAGGTCACGACGGCGAACGACGGCTTGGAGGCTCTAGCCAAGTTGTCCAATCTGCGGGCCGACGCCGTCATCATGGACGTCATGATGCCGCGCTTGAACGGGCTGGAGGCCACCCGGATGCTGCGCGAGTCCGGCAACGACGTGCCGATTCTGGTCTTGACCGCGCGTGACGCCGTCAACGACCGGGTCGATGGGCTGGACGCCGGCGGCGACGACTACATGACCAAGCCCTTCTCCCTGGATGAGTTGCTGGCCCGGCTGCGGGCCTTGACCCGCCGCTCCCATCCGGCCGAGCCGAACGCGGGCGGCGAGCCCTCGGAGCGGCTGGTCTTCTCCGATCTCACCCTCGACCCCCAGACCCGTGAGGTCTGGCGGGGCGACCGTCGTATCATTTTGACCAGAACCGAGTTCGCGCTCTTGCACACCTTCATGGAGAACCCGCGCCGGGTGCTGGAGCGGAGTTGGTTGCTGAACGAGGTCTGGGGCTTCGACTTCATGACCACGGCCAACTCGCTGGAGGTGTACATCAGCTACCTGCGGCGTAAGACGGAACAGAGCGGTGAGCCCCGGTTGATCCATACGGTCCGCGGCATCGGCTACGCCCTGCGCGAGACGGCGGCGTGATACCGAACCCGTTCCGCCGGGCCGGGCAAGCGGTCTGGACCAAGCTCAGCCGATCCTTACGCAGTCGGCTGATCTTCCTATCCACCCTGTCGGTCGGGCTGGGGGCGCTGCTGTCCGGCACCGTGGTGTACCAAGTCGCCCGCCAGTCCTTGTACGAGGAGCTGGACGACGAGCTGCTGACGGTGGCCAGCCGGACGGCCGAGCAGATCGCGGCCGATCTGGGCTCCTCGACCGGCTTCAACGCCGATTCTTTGGAGCCGGAGAACGTCTCCGTCGTCTTGCTTCACGCCAACCGCACCTTGACAGTCATCCTGGGCGGGCAGGAACTGGTGGTGGAGCCGACCGAGGTCGCCATCGCCCGCTTGCGCACGGGCCGCTCGCACCGCAGCGGTCTGAGGGCGGACGGCGTGGTCTACCGCATCGTGGCCGTGCCGGTGGTGGTCGAGTCGAGCAACGATGGCTACGCCCTCATCTTGGGCCGGGAGCTGGGTCCGACCGTGGCCACTTTGCGCACGCTCAGTTGGATGCAGTGGATCGCCGCCCTGATCGGCATGCTGATCGGCGGCCTGTCCGGTCTGGTCCTGGCCCGGGCCTCCCTGCAGTCGATCCAACAGCTGTCGCGGGGCGTGGCCGCGATCACCAAGACCGACAAATTGGACCCGGTCGAGGTCCAAGGCATCGACGAGGTGGTCGAATTGAGCCGCTCCTTCAACTCCGTGGTCTCCTCCTTAGCCCTGGCCCGGGAGCGCCAACGCCGTCTGATCGCGGACGCCAGCCATGAGCTACGGACCCCCTTGACCAGTCTGCGCACCAACGTCGAATTGCTGATCGCGGACGAGAGCACTGGTATGTTGCCGCCCGGCGCTCGGGCGGAGACCCTGCGCGACATCGCCGAGCAATTGGGCGAGTTCACCGCTCTGATCGGCGATCTGGTCGCCCTCAGCCGCGAGGAGGGGGTGCAGTACAACCAGGAGTTGGTCGATTTCAGCGCCGTGGTGTCCCGGGCTGTGGCCCGCGCCCACCGCCGGGGCCCTCAGTTGGTCTTCGACGTCGATCTGGAACCTTGGCTGGTGACGGGCGACCCGGCCATGCTGGAGCGGGCCGTCACCAATTTGCTCGACAACGCGGTCAAGTTCTCGCCCGAGTCCGGTCGCGTCACCGTCCGCTTGCGCGGCGGCGAGCTGCGTATCGCCGATCAGGGGCCCGGCATCGACGAGAAGGACCTGCCCCACATCTTCGACCGCTTCTATCGTTCGGACAGTTCGCGCAACACCCCTGGCACCGGCCTGGGCCTGTCGATCGTGGACCATACGGTGACCGCCCACGGTGGCGAGGTCATGGCCGGCCCCTCCCGTGACGGCGGGGCCGAGTTCATCTTCCGTCTGCCGGCCGCCGAGCCCGACCCAGAAGACCCCGGGGCGCTCCCCGAGAGCCCGTAGGCCCGCCACCAACGATCAGTCCGCGACCAGAGGCACGTCCGCGATCAGAGGCGGCGCCGGGCGGGACCACCGGTCCGGGACCGCCCCGGACCGGCTTGTGCACAGGCTTATCCCCACCTGTGCATAATGACAGCCGTGTGATTCAGACCTGGCTGCCCTGTCGGCGCCACAACGATCGGACCCGGGCCGAGAGACAGACCGGCCCGGCCCCCAGCCCTGGCTCACCGGCTCCGACGAGGCGTCGGGGCGGGCGGCGGGGCTGAGGACCGGGCCGGCTGGCGCGATCAGGCGGCCTCGACCTGGACCGTGACGTGAGCGGTGACGGCCTCGTGCAGGCGGATGCCGACGGTGTGCTTGCCGGTCTGCTTGATCGGCTTGGCCAGGACGACGCTGCGCTTGTCGATGGCCGGTCCGCCGCTGCTCTTGACGGCTTGGGCGATGGCGGCCGGGGTGAGGGAGCCGAACAGGGTGCCGGACTCCCCCGCGGGGGCCTTGGTCGTGATGGCGAGAGCCTCCAACTGGGCCCGAACCTGGTTGGCGTGGTCGATGCCACGGATCTCGCGGGCGTCGCGGGCCCGTTTGATGCCCTCGATCTGCTTCTCGGCTCCGCGCGTCCACAGGATGGCCCGGCCGGTCGGCAGCAGGAAATTACGGCCGTAGCCCGGCCGCACGTCGACGATGTCCCCGGCGATGCCGAGGGCGTCGACGGCAGTGGTCAAAATCAGCTTCATCTCAGATCCTCTCGTCAGCGGGACGTCGAAGCGTAGGGCAGCAGGGCGACTTCGCGGGCGTTCTTGATCGCTTTGGCGATTCTGCGCTGGTCTTGGACGGACAGACCCGTCACCCGGCGGGCGCGGATCTTGCCCCGTTCGGAGATGAACTTACGCAGCAAGGTGACGTCTTTGTAGTCGACTTCGCCCAGACGGACGGTCTTGACCGGGACGATCTTCTTCTTCGAGATTGGCTTGCGTGGGGCCATTGTGGTGCTCTCCTTTCGAGCCCGGCGGCTGCCGGAATGTGCCTCGGCGAGGCCGTAGCCTCACCTCGTCGGGAGTCTGAGACCCCCGACCACTGGTTTGAAACATTGGATTGAGTTGTCATGCTCCGCTGACGGACGCCTCGACGCCGCCAGCGGAAGCTCAGAAGGGCGGGTCGTCGGACTGGGCGTTGGCCCAGGGATCGGCCGTGGCCTGGGGCTCGGGGCTGGACCAGCCGCCACCACCGCCGCCACCGCCGTAAGACCCTCCGCCGCCGCCAGCGCCAGCGCCGCCACCGCCGCCGTACGAGCCGGAGGAGGGGGTGCGCGTGACCTTGGCCGTGGCGTACCGCAAAGCGGGACCGATCTCGTCGACGTCGATCTCGAAGACCGTCCGGCGCTCACCGTCGCGGGTCTCGTAAGACCGGGCCCGCAAGCGGCCCTGGACGATCACCCTCATGCCCTTGGTCAGCGACTCGGCGACGTTCTCCGCCACCTGACGCCAAACCGAGCAATTCAAGAACATGGCCTCGCCGTCGCGCCACTCGTTGGTCTGACGGTCGAAGGTGCGTGGCGTCGAAGCCACCGTGAAATTAGCCACGGCCGCGCCATTGGGCGTGAACCGCAACTCTGGATCGGCGGTCAGATTGCCGACCACCGTAATGATCGTTTCGCCTGCCATTATCGGTCTCCGAACCTCGTAGGGAATCTAGGACGAGAGTCACTCTGCCATCGGGCTGTGACAGTCAGTCGACCGGGCACAGCCGTGGCCTGAGGCTCACTTGGCGTCGGGCCGGAAGATCTTGGACCGCAGCACCAGCTCGTCGATCGTCAGACGACGGTCGAACTCCTGGACCACGGCCGGCTCGGTCTCCAGCAGGACCACGACGTAGGTGCCCTCGGCATGCTTCTTGATCTCGTAAGAGAAGCGCCGGCGCCCCATCACGCTGATGTCGGTGACCTTGGCCCCGGCCTTGATGACGGGCTTGAGGTGATTCTCGACCAGGGCGGTGACCTGGCGGTCGTCCACCTCGGGATCGATGATGATCATGACTTCGTAACTGCGCATACGCGAAAGCTCCTGTGGACTGTCGGCTACGGGTTCCCCGCAGCAGGAGTGAGAGCGCGTGCGACGCACACGCCAAGGGCAAAGAATACGGGGTCGGCCCCAACCTGTCGAACCGCCGCCGAACCACACGTGCGTACGGTCCAATCACCGACCGGAGCCTTACGACATCCGACACGCCGACGAAACAATCCCAACCGCTCAATCGCGTAACCATCCACACCGACTGGATAGATACGACCACCGAACCCGGCCGGAACCCGACCAAAAGCTACGTTAGGGACGCCGAAGGCGACTCTGACGGACCAACTCAAGCGCCCGTCCCGACCCGCCGGGAGCCACGGCAGACATCTTCAATACGACCGCCCGTCAGGGCGGTCGGGGCTAGAGCCGAGGGCTCGCTGATAGACGGCTTCGGATGTCCCAGCGCCGTAGGGCCGCGGGCCTGAGTGGCTATGGCCGAGGGCTTGCTGGTGACGGGACGGACGGTTAAAGTGTCCTCGTTGTTGTCTCCTCAAGATTGGACGAGGTTATGGCGGGTTTCCCGGTCGACCGACTGACCCAGCGCTGACCCGACGCCGCCCCCGGCTCCGGTCGCGCCCGACCGACTGGAGCCAACATGCCCGCCACCGCCGTAGTCCTCAACCAATTGTCTTTCGCCTGGCCCGACGGCGCCGTCGTGCTGACCGACGTCAATGGCGCCTTCAACCCGGGCCGCACCGGCCTGGTCGGAGTAAACGGCGCCGGCAAATCGACCTTGCTCAAACTGATCGCCGGGCAGCTGCGGCCGACCGGCGGCTCCATCGTCCGCTCAGGCTCGGTCGGCTACCTGCCCCAGTCCTTGGCCTGGGCCAGCCATGCCACCGTGGCCGACCTGCTTGGAGTGGCCCGCCCGTTGGCCGCCCTGCGCGCCATCGCCGCCGGCTCGACCGACCCAGCCTGGTTCGACTCGATCGGGTCGGATTGGGACATCGAAGCCAGAGCGGCGGCCGAACTGGATTGGCTGGGCCTGGGAACGGACGACTTGACCCGTCCGGTCGACCGGTTGTCCGGCGGCCAGGCCATGCTGGTGGCGACCGCCGGTTTACGGCTGCGCCGGGACGCCATCACTTTGCTGGACGAGCCGACCAACAACCTGGACCGGGCTAGCCGGGCCCGCTTGGCGGAAGCGGTGGCGCGTTGGCCGGGCAACCTGATCGTGGTGTCGCACGACCTCGACCTGTTGGAGCGGACCGACCAAACGGCTGAGCTACGGTCCGGCCGACTGGAGATCCACAGCGGCCCGTACAGCCAATTCCGGGCTTGGCGGGAGACCCAGCAGGAGGCCGCCCGTCGAGCCGTCCGCCAGGCCGAGCAACGGGTCCAGGTCGAGCGCCGTCAGCGGGTCGAGGCCGAGGCCAAGTTGGCCCGCCGGGCCCGCCGCGGCCGGGCCGCCCAATTGTCGGGCGGACTGCCTCGGATCGTGCTCAAGGCCCGTCCCAACGCCGCCCAAGTGGCGGCCGGGAAACTGCGCGCGACCATGGACGACCGCCTGGCCGAAGCCCAGACCGCCGCCGATCGGGCCGCCGCCCAGCTGATATCCGATGAGCCCATCCGGCTCGACCTGCCCGACCCCGGCTTGGCCAGCGGTCGCCGTCTGGCCGAATTGGACGATGGGCGGCGGCTCCAAATCGTCCAAGGCCCCGAACGGGTGGGGTTGATCGGCCCCAACGGCGTGGGCAAGACCCGCTTGCTGGAACGGCTCTGGGCCAGCCGGCCGGCCCCCGGCCGACCGCCGCCGAACCAGACCGGCCCAGTGGAGGCCCATGTGAAGGCCCATTGGGCCAACCCGACCGAGCCGCCCGCTTCGATGGACCAGGTCCAGCCGCCCGCTTCGGCTGACCCGACTATTCCCATGAGGCCGAGCGGGCTCTTGCTGACCGACCGAGTGGGGTACCTGCGCCAGCGCTTGGACGGCCTGGACGGCGACCGTAGCGCCTTGGACAACCTGCGCCGCCTCGCCCCCGGTCTCAGCCCGGTCGAGGCCCGGGCCTTGCTGGCCCGCCTGCGCCTGCGTCAGGCGGCGGTCGAGCGGCCGGTGGACGACCTGTCCGGCGGCGAGCGCTTCCGGGTCGCCTTAGCCGGCCTGTTGGGGGCGCGCCCGCCGGCCTGGCTGCTGATCTTGGACGAGCCGACCAACAATCTGGACCAGTCCAGCGTCGACAGCCTGGTCCAGGCCCTGTCCGGTTACGCCGGCGCCCTGCTGGTGGTCAGCCACGACGATCGCTTCCTGGACCGGTTGAGCCTGGACCGCGTCCTCGAGTTGGACTTCGACGGTGGTCTGACCGAAGTGGATCGACCGCAGTGAACTGGGCTTCTGCGCGCTGATTCGAGCGACGGCCTTAGCTTCAGTCATTTCGGTATGCCTTCGTAAGTTTGAGCGGCCTGAACGGTGGCCGAACCAGAGACGACCACAGCGGTGAAGAAGCCGGCCACCGTCGGCCGGTAGGTCTGATGGCAGATGACTTCGATGGTGTCCGCCACGATGATGACTTGGCCGTCGTCGCAACCGGCCGCCGCCATGTAGGCCCTGGCGTTGTCGGCGGCGTTCTGCTCGGCCATCCCGAGCTGACTGGTCAGACTGGCCCGATCGATCTCCTGGGCGGCGCTCCGGGCGGCCTCCCGGGCGATACCGGCGGCCCGTTGACGAGCGTGTAGGACGCCGCTGGCGTCGACCACGAAACCGACCAACAAAGCGACCACGAAGACCATCAGGACGACGAACAGGGTGACCGACCCAGACTCGGCGCGGGCCAGGTTCCCATCTCGGCCGGACCGCCGGCCTAGGCGACGACGTCCAGCGAGAGCCGATCGGCCGGTCGGCGGACAGTCAGTTCTTGAGCGCGCCGCCATCATCGCCCCCGGTCGAAGTCGATGCGGGAACTGGCGTCGGCTGGCCTGGTGACGCCGCCGGGCCGGACCGATCTCAGATCCACCACCTCAGCCATGGCCACCGCTTCACGACAGCCCGCCGGAGCGGACCACGACTTGGATCTCACCGATCCGAAGAGTGTGCGAAGGGGCCGTGAAGGTCAGATCGATGACACCCGAACGCCCGTAGCCGGACCAATCCACTCTGATCCGTGTGACCGCCGTGACCGTGTAATCGCCCTCTTTGTCGTAGGTCCAGCCACAGCCCGAAGGCGATTCCCAGGCCGTCTCGTTCCAGGCGTGGGGAACCGATCCCAGGCCGCAGACTACCCGATGGCCGGCGTCATCGCTCCATGTCACGCTGCTCAAACGAGCCTGGGCGATGACCGTCTGCCCGCCGGAGGAGGCCGACGCCGTCGCCACCCCCGACACCCCCGGCTTGGCGTCCTTGGCCCAGAACCAAACCGGAATCCTGACCGCGCCCCAAGCCTTCGGATTCAAGTCGTACCAGTCGCCCGGCCAGACCCCCATCTCCGGCCCCTCCAAGCCCATCTTCGCCACCGCCTGCTCGGCCAAGACCAACGGATCCGGCAACGGGGCCGGCGGAGACGGGAACCAAGTCATAGTGGTCATGAGGCGCGGCGGATTCAAGATGTACGGCGTCGCGCAAAACATGACCACCCCAGTCAAACCATGCTGATCGTAGAAACGCCCGTACTGGCTAGGCACCGCCGCCGGGTCGGTCACCCGGCTGAGATCGTAAGCCTGATCCAAATAACACTTCCGCCCGTTGTCCCACCAGCCATACTCGGTCTGACAAGGCACTTCACCCACCGCCGGACTCCAACACGTCACCGGACCACTCTCAGACGACGAACTGCCGCCGGTCAGAGGAACGGCATCCCCGCCGGCCTGGACCAGGCATACGCCGGTCGTGCTGTCGCGGCTGGTGCATTGGACATCGGCTCTCGCTTCGCCGCCAGGGGTGATCGTCCAGGCCGCCCCGGCCAGGAGCACGGTGACCACCACCTGGCTGAGCATTCTGAATGCTCTCAACATAATGTGTCTTCCGACCGGCTCAACACCACACGCCAGTCGGACTGCTCCTCCACCCACTGCACTGTGTAGGTCTCAAGGATCTGGTGGCGGTCAGGGTTGGTCACATCGTTGCCTGTCGCGTCGATAACCCGCACCAAACTCGGATCCGCGCAGGTCACGACCGTGATCTGTTGCGCCCCATCGGCGTTTGTCGTCTCCGAGCTGACATTCCACATCGTGAAGACAACACCTGGTCCCGTGATGCTCTGTCCACTGATCGCGAACTGGTTCACCCTCGCGATCATCTCGCTCCAATCCGTCATAGCCGAGACACCATAGATCGGATCGAGGTCCGGCACCCCGTCGTACATCATCTCGCCTCGGTAATACGCCTGAATGAGTTCCTGATGTCGCTCCACCATTCGCACCGCCGCCAGCTGGTTGGCCGTCCAGAACTGGTCGTAGGCCGCCGGCTGCGGCCCCGTCGGCTCCGGGCTCGGCGTCTCACTCGAAACGGGGAAAGTGGGCGTATCGGTCGGCTCGGCGGCCGGTTTGGGCGAGCACGCCCCCGTCAACCCGATCGCGACAGTCAAACCAGTCACGGCCAGCCAACGGACGACGGCCTTAGCTTCATTCATTTCGGTATCCCTTCGTAAGTTTGAGCGGTTCGAGCGGTGGCCGAAGCAGCGGCCACCAGCCTGACGGAGAACCCGGCCACCGTCGACCGGCTCGGGGCGCCATCATCGCCCCCGGTAGAAGTCGATGGGGGAGCTGGCCTCGGCTCGGATGGTGACGCTGCCGGGCAGGCCGGGGATGGCGATGTCGGACAGACTGACCTGGCAGACGACCTCGACCCGGACGAAGCCGATCTGGTCGCCCGGGACGCTGAAGCCGGAGGTGTCAACCGTCACTTGCGGCCCGGACAGACAGTCGAACTGTCCGGCCAACAGGGCCTGGGCCCGGCCGCTGGCCTGGGCCACGGCTTGGTCCGGGCCCCGGGCCAAGGAGGCCTCGCGGGCGGCCTCCCAGGCCACCTGGTCGACGGCCTGCCGGGCCAGTCCGATCAAACCGGCCAGCACCACCAGCATGGTCAGCCCGATCAGAGCCGGGGTCAAGATGACGACTTCCAGGCTGGCCGAGCCGGCTTCGCGGTCCCGCCTGTTCGGTGCAGGCGACCCGGCCGTACGGGTCCGGCCGGCCGAACCGATCAAACCCGGCTGACCAGACTGTCCGACCGAGCCGATTACGGCGGGCCCGTCACCCCGGCCGGCTGGGGTGGAACTCCGGGGTCGTGGGCCTGGGCCGGGCCCATCCGGCGGGCCCGGTGGCGGCTTTAACCGCAGGGGTCGCAGTTCTAGTCGCAGGGGTCGCAGTCTCATGTGTACCGCTCCACGGGCAAGGCGGCGGTCTGGTCGACCTGGTCGAGGAAGCCGGGCAACACAGTCGGGATCCGGGCCGTCACCGTCACTGTGACCTGCTCGGCCCCGCGCGCCACCTCCACCACCGGGACCTGGGCGAAGCGAGGCGCCGCGTCCTCGATGAAGGCCACGGCCGCCCGCTCAGCCTGGGCTGGGCTGGAGCCCAGGGTCGCCCCGACCAAGGCGCCCTCTTGGGCGGCGGCCAGGCAGAGCGAGCGGGCGTACATCCACAACCCGGCTTGGACGGCGGCCAAGGACACCAGCAGGACGATGGGGAAGATGATCACCATCTCCAGCGACACGGCCCCCCGCTCGCGGTCTACGGATCCAGCGGCCCGCCCGATCAGACGACCGCGCCGAACACCGCCGCAGGCTCTCGTGGACGCCCCACACCCGTCGGCCCGTTCGACCAGGCGACCGCTCAGACCACACGGAAACGCCAGTCGGACCCGGTCATCGGCCCGCCGAGGGCCGCCCTGCCGGGTCGCCGGGCCGCCCCGCACGGCCGGCCCGCTCATCCGGGCAGTTCCATCCCGGCCAGACGGTCGGAGGCATTCCTGACGTAGGCCGTGATGGCCGCGATCACGATGCCGGCGATGATGATGACGGCGATGGCCCAGATGACGTTCTCGATCGTGACCGAGCCCCGCTCCGGCTGGGCCGGACGAAGCAGCCGGCGTAAGGCTTTGGGATCGTTCAGATTGGCCCAGAGCAGGGTCATGGCTGTGATCAGTCGGGACATTTCAGTTCCTCTCTCGCGCTCGTGGAGCGGCGCGGAATCGTTGGTCTGGCTAGATGACGGAGGTGGAGGAGAGCGGATGGTCGTTCATGGGCGATCCTTCAGAAAGACAGCATGGTGAACAGGGCGGGACCGACCAGGATGACGAGGAAGACCACGCCCAGCACCGAGACCGGCACGGACAACTTCTCGGCCGTCTCGTTGGCCTGGCTCAGCTCGGTGTTGAGCAGGGCTGCTCGGAGAGCGGCGGCCCGCGCCCGCAAGGTGCCGTAGACCTGCGCCCCCTCGGTGCCGGACAGGCGCATGATGTCGGCCAGGTCGGCCAGCTCGGGCAGACCGAGCCGGTCGGCCAAGCCGTGCAGGGCGTCCCAAGGGGCCTGGCCCGACCAGGTCGAGTGGGCCAGCTCCTCTTTCAAACGTAGGAAGACCCAGGAGTCGCCCACGTCGGCCGCCACCTCCAGGGCTTGGCGCGAGCCCGAACCGGCCTGGCGTTCCAGGGCCACCAAGTCGATGTACGCGCTGAGGGCCCGGGCGAACTCGTTCCGGGCCAGGGCGGCCCGCTGTTTGACCTGCCAGTCCGGCAGCATGAACGAGAGGACGGCCAACCCCAACGAGGCCAGCAGAGGGATCAGAAAGGGCGGTCGCAAACCCAGGATGGCCAGGGCGGACATCACCACCGAGGGCGACAGCAGGCCCAGCGCGCCCAGAATCAACTTACGGCCCATGAAAGCGGCCGCCGACAACCCGATCAGGGCCAGGTCTTGACCCGGCGGGTTGGCCAGACTGGGCGGCAAGGCGCGCATGGCCCAAAGGCCCAAGCGATCGGTCCGGGCCCGTTCGTGGTCCGGCCGGTCAGCCGCGCTGAGTTCGACCAGCGGACCCAAACGGTCGAGCGAGTCGGCCAGGTCGGGTCGCACCGGCAGCAAGCGCCGCAGCAGCAGAGCCAACCCGCACCCCAGCAGGATGCCGCCGGCCAGGGCCAGTCGCAGTCCGGTGGTCGTCATCGGGCCGCCTCCCGCCTGGCTTGGTGGCCGATGAAGCGGGCCGGCTGCTCGCCCCGGGCCATCCGCCGCATCCAGACCAAGACCCCGGCGTAGGCGGTCAACAGCCCGGCCAAAACGATCTGCCCGGTCGGGCTGCGATACGGGTCGACGTAACCGCCGGAGGCGAACAGCACCACTAGGACGACGATGGTGATGATGGTGACCCAACGGGCCGTGGCGCGCGGCTTGGCCCGATCGGCCTCGATCTGGCGGCGGGCCCGGACGTCGGCCGCGACCGACTCGGCCAGCCCTTCCAAGACGGCCGCCAGGCCGGATCCCCGCCGCCGGGCCCCCAGGATGAGGTTGGCCGCGATCAAGTCGCCGGTGATGTCGTTCAAATCGTCGGCGAAGGCCCGTAAAGCGGCCTCGGTGGTCCAGCGGGCGCGCAGTCGAGCCACCAGGCGGGCGACTTGGGGCTGGATGGCGGTCGGCGTCGAACGGGCCGTCGCGACCAGGGCTTGTTCCAGCCCGACCCCGGCCGTCAGGACGCCGGACAGGGACCGAGTCCACTCCTCCATCGCCTCCAAGGCGCCGATACGTTGGGCGTCGGCCGACTTGGACAACAAACGGGGCAGGCCGACGACGGCCACCGGCAGGATCAAGATGGCCACCACCCAGCCGGTCAGCAGGGCGATCACGACCCCGCCGACCAAACCGCCCACGACCGACCAGACCGTCCGGTCGAAGCCTGGGCCGGACCGGAGCAGACGCCGCCGAGGCGGCCGGACGACGATCGGGCGGGGCTTGAGACCCAGCACGACAGCCAGCAGACCGCCCACCACCAGGGCGCCGCCGAGGGCTGGGATGAGCGGTGTCACAGCCCGGCCCCAGCCTGGTGGGCTTGGAAGTCGCCCAGCCGGAAACCGTGCTGAGCCAGGCCGCGCAGATCGTCGGGCAGTCTGACCGGTTGGGCCAGCCGAGCGTTCGGCCCGGCTTCGAAGACGGTCGAGATGGCGTATCCCAAAGGCGCCTCGCCCGGATTGAGGCGGATGATCTGCGACACCCACCGGCGCTTGCGGAAGCCGCCTGTCGGCAGCCGTTCGGTCTCGGCTTGGACGTGGACGATCAGATCGATGTCCTCGGCGATGGCGCGGGTGGCGTACTCCTGGGTGACATGCGGCCCGGCCTCCATGGCACAGGTGATGAGTTTGCGCACCGCCCCGGCGGCCGAGTCGGCGTGGGTGGTGGAGAGGGAGCCGGCCCCCGACTGCATGGCCTTGATCATGGCCATCACCTCCCGGCCCCGGACCTCGCCCACGATCTGGCGCGAGAGGTTGAAGCGGAAGGAGTCGTAGAGGGCGTCGTCGACGGTGAACTCACCGGCCCGCCGGCCCTGCGGCCCCAGCTCGCCGGAGCCCGGCCGGGCCTCCCAGGCGTGCACGACGGGGTGGCGTTCCGGCATCTCGTGCAGGTGCAACTCGTACTCGGTCTCGAAGGTGCCGATCGACTCGTCGGGCGGGATCTCGGCGCACAGCGCCCGCACCAAGGTGGTCTTGCCCGCCCCTTGGACGCCGCAGACCACGATGGACAGGCGGGCCCGGACGGCGGCGGCCAGGAAGCTGGCCCCCACCGGGGAGAGGCAGCCCAGCTCGACCAGGTCGTCCAAGTGGACGTCTCGCAGGCGGTGGCGCCGGATCACGACCGAGGGCCGAGGCGTCACCCAGGCCGCCGCCGCCAGCCGGGCGCCGCCGTCCAAGCGCAAGTGCAGACGTGGTTCGGCCTCGCTGAAGGAGCGGGCGTTGACCTCGGAGCGGGAAGCCAGGAAGACCAGGAAGTCGATCAACTCGTCATCCGAGTCGGCCACTGGCGGGCCGGGCAGCAGCCGGCCGTCGGCGTACTCCAACCAGACGTTCTCGTGGCCGACGATGACGATGTTCTCGATGGCATCGTCGTCGACCAAAGGTTGCAGACGGCCGAGGCGGAAGAGGGCGTCGAAGACGGCCTGCCCGACGCGGGCCTGGAAGGAACGGTCCCAAGTCCCCTGACCGGAGGCGGCGGCCTGGACGGCTTGGTCCTCCAGCAGATCGTGGATGACGGTCCGGCCCAATCTTTGCTGCTGCCCGCGGTCGACCCGGTCGGCCCCGATCCGGCTGCTCAGCCGCTCGGACGCCTCCGACCGCAGCCGCCCCACCAGGCCCCAATCGATCGGCTGATCGCCTAGGGCCACCGGTCCCAGCTGGAGGAAGTCCCGGTCCTGCGGGCTGAGCGCCGGCTCGCCTGGAGTCCCGGCGGTCTGGTCCGGGAGCGCCGGGGACGCGCTCGCTCGATCCGACCACGCCGGGGACGCGCTCGCTGAGGCTGGCAGCGACGGGTCCGGGAGCGCTCGATACGGGAGCGAGGTCGCTCGACCCGGCATCGGCCGGGCCGCCGCCCCCGGGGCCGGGAGCGATGGAGACGCGGTCGGCCAGGGCTCTGCCGCCGGGACCGACGACTGGGTCGGGCGGGCGGCCAGCCGCTCCGCCTCGGCTGAGCGGTGGGGGTCGATCCGGGCCAACAGCTCGGTCAGATCCGGCTCAAGACCGGCCCTGGGAGTGACCGCGTCGGGCCGGACGACGGGCGGCGGGGACGGCGCTGAGTCCCATCCGATCCGATCGTCCGCCGCAGTCCGATCCAGCGGGGCTTGATCCGGCTGGACTCGATCCGAGCGGACCCGATCCAGCGGTGCTCGGTCCAAGCGCTCGAGGAAGAGGGGCAGGATCGACGGGTCGTCGGCCATGACCAGGCTGACTCGTTCGCTCATGGTTCGGTCACCTCGGTCGGCGGCGTCAAGATGTCCTTGGTCTCGGCCAAACGCTTTTGGATGGTCCCGGCCAACTGACCCAGCTCCCGGACCAGGGCGCTCCGGCGCTGCCTAGGGCCGGGCTGGTCGCCGTGGCTGTAGACGCCGGCGGCGGTCGGGTCCCAGCTCAACCGCTCCAGCACGGGCAGGCCCAGCGCCTTGGCGATCTCGTTCGGCCCGTAAGGCCGGTTGGGACCGACCAAGACCAGGCCGTGGCTCTGGCCGGAGTCGGCCGCCAGCTCGTACGAACGCCAGGTCTCGGCCCACTGGCGGGCCGCCGCCAAGCTGGGCAGATCGGACCGTAGCAACATCAGGCTAAGGTCGGCCAGGCGGGGCAAGCTGGCCGGCCAAGAGGTCAAACCCATACGCCCGGCGTCCACGATGACGTCCTGACCCGCCCGCTCGAGGGCCTTCAGTTCGAAGGCCAGGGGCTCCCAGATGTCCATCAGCGAACGGGCCTGGGCGTGCGAGCGCGGCCCGGACAGCAATTGGGCGGACGAGCCGGGCAGTGGTTCCAGGAGTTGGGGCAGCGCCTCGCCCAGGCGACCGTCCCGGCTGGCCATGACCAACTCGACCATGGCGTCGTTGGGCTGGGTCCAGCCTTGGAAATACCCCGCCAAGACGCTCGAGCCGCCGGTCGGATCGGCTTCCACCAAGACCACCGGACGGGGCCAGGCCAGGGCCAGGCCGACGGCGCAGGTGGTGACGCCGGGCGAGCCCGAGGCCGAGGCCAGGACGATCAAGGCCATGGCTCAGCGCTCCCGCGTGTCCAGCACCAAGGCGACCCGGCCGCTGGCCGACAGCGCCGCCACCTCGGGGGCCACCCCGGCCTCCAGCTCGACCCCGACCACCACGGTGCGGTTGCCGTCCGGCGAGCCCACGTTGACCACGACGGCGGGCCAGTAGCGGACCTGGAGGTCGGTCGCGCTGGGGTCGGGCACCGACACCACCCGGACCTGGTCGCCGATGATGAGTTGGTTGCCGGGCAAGCGGCCGGGGGACAGGGCCAACCCGACTTCGGCCCGCCCCTTGTGCGGCACCACGGTCGGCCCGACCGCGCCGGCCGTCACCAGGGTGCCCTGAGGCAGGTCCCAGAGGGCGTACTGCCCGATCAACTGACTCATGCGGTCGGCCGAGATGGGGTGGAGGGCGGGATCGACCCCGATCCGGATGATTTGCAGGTCGGCCCGTTCCAAACGTTCTCCCCGCGCCACCGGCGCCACCACCGCGATGACCTCTTGGGCGTTGCTGAGCTGGGTGTAGGCGCCGACCGAGATGAGACCGCCGGCCACCACCAAGAGACCGCCCAGGACCACCGTCAAGGGACTACGGCGCAGCTTGGGCCCGGTCAGGGGCGCAGCCGGCCCGAGCCGGCCGTCGGCCGCGGGGGCGGGCAGAACTTGGCCGTTAACTGGCGCGGACCGCTGAGATCTGGTCGCTGGCATGCCTTCTCCTACTGCACTGGGGGCACGAAGGGTCACCGTCGGGGGTCAGCCAAGCTCGAATCGAACCAAGCCGCCTTTAGGATGGCATAAGTCAAACAGACGCCCGGACCGCTGAGGGAGTTTTCCACAGGTCATTTTTGGGCCGTGCCCGCCGTGCCCGCCCCACCCATCGACCGGCCGATGCTCCGAACCACTCCGACGTCACCGCCCGACCCAGCTTCTGAGGCCTTCCTCCGCCGTCGAGCCAGCGCCCTCGACCACAGCTCGGAGATCGATCCGGCCTGGTTCAACCCTCGGCCGATTCGTCCAAAATTTTCGACGCCCACCATCCCTTGTCCGATATGCGAGACAGACCCGCCGTTCAAAGCCGCCCCCGGCCCTGGTGGACGGCCAAGTCAGTGCTTCGGAACCCCCGATCACGTGACCGGCCCAACCGACCGAGCACTCACGACACCGGACACGCCGGAAGAGTGGTCGCAACCCACCGATCGACGCCGGCCGCCACGACCGAGCACTTACGACCCAAACCGGCGGTGGACACAGAGGCCGTGACTGACCCTCAGGGTAGGGGCGACTCGACAGTCCGGAGACCGATGCGGCGGGCGGGGGCGCCTTGGGTCAACTGGGCCAGCAGGGCGGCCGGGTCCGCCTCGGGCGGGATCATCAGCTCGAGCTCGACTCGGTCCGCCCCGAAGGACTGGTCCAAGAGGACGGCCCCGCGCCGGGTCAACTGACCGGTCAGGCGGCCGGCTTGGGCGTGGTCCAACTCGACCCGCCAGATCTCGCGTTGCGCCACTGCCACCCGGGGGGCCTGCGCCACCAGGGCGGCCACCGCCTCGCCGTAAGCCCGCACCAGACCGCCGACACCGAGTTTGACGCCGCCGAAGTGACGGGCCACCACGGCGGCCAAGTTGACCAGGCCAGACCCCTCCAGAGCGGCCAGCATGGGTCCGCCGGCGCTGCCGGGCGGCTCGCCGTCGTCCGAGCTGCGCCGGGTCGGCGGACCCGCTCCGGCGTCCACGATCAGAGCCGTGCAGTGGTGGCGGGCGTCGGGGTGACGTTGACGCCATTGCGCGAACAAGGCCCTGGCCTCGGCCTCGGAGTCGACCCGGGCCGCCAGGGCCAGGAAACGGGAACGCTTGATCTCGCTGGCGCCCTCGGCCCGCCAACCGGCGGCCGGCCGCAACTGACCCAGATTGAGCGCTGGCATCCGATCAACTCCGGCCGCTTCTGGCCCAGTCCGCCCAGGGTGGGTCGGGCCAGTCGATCAACTCGGCCAAGCGGTCCAGGTAGGCGGCCCGGGAAATTTCGCTCACACCCAGGCTGGCCAGATGGGGGGTGGACCATTGGACGTCGATCAGGCGCGGCCGACCGTCCCGGCCCAGCCATTCGGCCAGGCGCCAGAGCGCCACCTTGGAGGCGTCCCGGCCGTAGCCGGAACGATGGAACATCGATTCGCCAGCGAACAAGCCGCCCAGGCCGACGCCGTACAACCCCCCGGCCAAGCGGCCGTCGGCGCTCCAGCACTCGACCGAATGGACCCGGCCCATCCGGTGCAAGCGTCCGTACACCGCCTGGATGTCGGCGTCGATCCAACCGCCCGGCCGATCCGGTTCGGCGCAGGCCGCGATGACCCGGTCGAAGGCTTGGTCGCAGGTGACTCGGTAGCGCCGGGCGGATTGGCGCAGGGAACGGCTGACTTTGAGTTCGCCGGCCGCCAAGACGCCCCGGCGCAGGGGCGACCACCAGGCCATGCGCTCGGGGAAGAAAGCTCGCCGCAACGGCATCGGAAAGACCCCGGAGCGATACGCCGCCAGCGCCAGATCGGCGTCGAAACGATCGGAGAAAGCCACCAGGTCCTCCCCCGGCCAGGACCGGGGCGGACCGAAGACCTCCAACATGGGCATGTCATCATCGTCGCACCTCAGCCCCGTTCGACGCGGCCTGGGCTTGGGCCAGCCAGCCCTTAGACTCTGTCTGAGGCTTCTGCCCGCTAAGGAGGTTGTCGATGACGATACGCGCTCGGCTGGGCAAAGCCTTGATCAGCACGGCCGCCACCGAATTGACCGAATCGGCCTTGGCGGCGGGACCGCGCGTCGCTCCGCAAACCTTCTCAGACTGGTTCTGGCGGCTGGTCGGCCTGTCCTTGGATGGCACAGTCGGCCTGCCCAGCGCCCAACGGACGACCGACCGGGCGCTTCAACGCCACCAGCGGATCGATCCCGCCATCAAGTCGCTGGTGCGCCGACACGTCGTCCTGGCCTCGGCCCAGGGCTTCGTCACTAACCTGGGCGGCGGCTTGGCCGCTGTGGTCGGGATGCCGGCCAATCTGGCTGGCGTCATCATGGTCCAGACCCGCCTGATCGGCTGCGTCACCCATTTGCACGGCTACGACCTGGACGATCCCCGCGTCCGCACCGCTATCGTCATGTGCCTGCTGGGGGAGAAAGAGCTGAAGCGCCACATCCAGCGCGGTTCCTTGCCCGCCGCCCCCTTGGCGGTGGCGACCGCGCCGGTCCACGACCTAGAGCTGTCCCACCAGGTCGCGCGGCATGTGCTGAGCCAGTTCGTGTCCGAAGTCGGCTCGGGCGGCGTGATCTCCTTCGTCGTCCGCCGGACGCCCATCTTGGGCGGCGGCGTCGGAGCCGTGGGCGACGCCAAGGCCACCGCCCGCGTCGCCCGCTGCGCCCGGGCCCATCTGGTCGACCGGCGCCTGGGACCGGCCCCACTCCGGTGAGCGCCGGATCCGGGCTGGACGGTCGTCTAGCCGTCCCCCCGTCCAGCGCTCGCCTGGCCGCTAGTGTCCTGAGCCGGAAGTTCGGTGTGAAAGAAGTTGGCGTCAGACGGGGTGGCTGGCCAGGCGGCGGAGCGTTGCGATATTGGACATATCGGGACGTTTCGCCAACGCCGCCAGGGGCCCCGTATGGCGCCACCTTCCGCGGCGAACTTCCGGCGCAGGACACTAGGTCCAAGGTGCGCCGGGCCAGATCGTCGATGGCTTGGTCGCCGCCGGGCAGCGAGGTGCGGATGACGCCTTTGAGCGGATCGGTCCAGGCCGGGCCGATCCCAGCCAGACCGTTCAGGGCGCCGACGACTCCGCCGACGGTGGCGGCGGCCGAGTCGGTGTCCCAGCCGGCCATCACGGCCAATCCGACGCTGCTGGTGAAATCCCCGGCTCCGCGCTGCAAGGCGAAGGCGATGGTGGCGGCGTTGTTGAGGACGTGGACCCAGTGCAAGTGACCATAGCGCTGGTGCAGCCGGTCCAAGCCATCCTCGAACGAGGGCAGGCTAGCCGCCGCCCGGCCCTGCTGGACGGCCTGGGCCAGGCCGGACCGAGGCGGCAGCACGGCTTGGGCCCGGTCGAGGACTTGGGCCGGGCTGTCGCAGACCAGGGCGGACGAGGCTAGGGCGGCGGCCCACATCGCCCCGTAAAGGCCGTTGCGGCGGTGGCTCAGCCAGGCGTCGGTCCAGGCCAGCCGGGCCGCCGCGACCGGATCGCCCGGTGCGGTCCAGCCGAACAGATCGGTCCGGATGAGCGCCCCGATCCATTGGCGGAAGGGATTGCGCCGAACCGCCACCTGGTCGATCGGCAGGCCGAGCAGGAGGTTACGGTAGGCGGCCCGCTCGGCGGTGAAGACCCGGCCGGCCGGCAGCGAGTCCAGCCAGAGCTGGGCCACGTCCGCGGTGGTGAAGCCAGGGCCGGCGCTCTCAAGCAGGCGCAGGGCCAGCATCGGGTAGTTGAGGTCGTCGTCCTCTGGCATGCCGTCGATGTTCTCGGCCAGGCTGGTCGGCCGGGAGCGGCGGTTCCAGGGCCAGCGCTCGGCCACGGCGGCGGGCAGGCCCAGCTCGGTGAAATAGCGGTCGAGCGGCCACCGCCCAGTGGCCCGGGCGATCGCCTCGATGCCCGCACGGGGGATCTTCTCCACCGGTTTGCCCAACAGGCAACCGGCCGCCCGGCCGTACCAGGCCCCGGCGATCCGCTCGGCCAGCGCGGCCGGAGCGGGCCGGGCCGCCGGCGCCACCGGCGCCATCAGTTCGACCAACTGGTCCCACTGGTCCGGCTCGGCCGGGTCGGCTGGGGCCGGGCTGGCGTCGACTTGGTCGATCAGCTCTGAGGCCAGCGTCCGGAGAGCGGGGCTGGCCGGTGGGTCCGAGGCCCCCGAGCGGGGGGCCAGGTCGCTACCGCCGGCGGCCAACCAGCGCCGCCTAGCCTCGGCGACGTCCTTGCCCTCCTCTTGAGCGGCGGCCAGCTCATGGGTGAAGAGGTCCTCCGGCTGCACCCAGGTCAGCCTCATGGCTGGCCTCCGCTGGCACGGAGTCGGGCGATCCGTTTGGACCGCCGCCGGAGCCGGATCAGATCCTGGGTCTCCCGTCGGAATCTCATGGCTGGCCCTCGCTGGCGCCGATCTGCGCGATCAGCCGCTGCCGCCGCTGGAGCCGGGCCGTCTCCTGGGCCAGTAGGTCACGGACCACGTCGGCCATCAGCCGGCCGGTGGCCCGCAGGTCCATCCGGCTGGCTTGTTCGACCTGGTCGAGCCAGTCTGGAGGCACCGCCGCCGGGCCGGCCAGGCCGGCGCAGATCGCCCCGGCCATGGAGGCGATGGAGTCGGCGTCACGGCCGTAGTTGACCGCCCCCAAGACGGCCTCCCGGTAGTCGCCCCGATGGGCCAGGACGAAGCCCAAGGCGACTGGCAATTCTTCGATCGATTTGGTTCGTGACGGACGACGAGCGTCAAGAGATTGTTGACGATACATGTCGCCGACCGAGTCGAAGGGGGCGACCGTGGCCCGTAGCAGCCGGCCCAACTCGCGGCGGTCCGCGACCGTGGTGGGCGGCTCGACGCCACTCATGGCCTCGGCCACGGCGGCCAGGGCCAAGGCGGTGCCGTCGTGGGCCAGAGCCTGGGCCGCCGCCATCACCTCCGCCACCGTCGCACCAGGGGCGCAGGCCTGGGCGACGGCGGCGGCGAAGACGCCGGCCGCCTCCCGGCCGTAGCTGGATTGGTGCGCCCCGGCGATGTCGATGGCTTCTTGGTAAGCGCCGGCCGGGTCGCCCATATGGGCCAACCCGACCGGCGCCATGTACATGGCCGCACCACAGTTGACGAGGTTCCCCACCCCGGCCTCACGCGGGTCGACATGCCCGTAGTGGAGCCGGGCGACCAGCCATTTCTCGGCTAGGAAGACCCTCTGCAAGAGCAGATGCTCGCCTTCCAGCTCCGGCACCCACATCAGGTCGCCCATCATGCGGGGCACCAGCTCGTCGGCCACCGCGTAGGCGTCCAGCGGAGCGCGCCGGGCGGCGTAGCAGTCGACCAGGGAACGGGTCATCAAGGTGTCGTCCGTGACGTGCCCGTCGCCCTTGTGGTACGGGGCGATGGGCCGGGCGTGACGCCAGTCTTGGTTGAACGGGCCGACGATGCCTGAGACCGGGCCGCCGTAGCGGTCCTCGATCTGTTCCGGCGTCCATCCTTCGGTCGCTCCGCCGAGGGCGTCGGCCACCGCCGAGCCGGTGATGACGGCGACCGCAGTCGCTTCGATCCAGTCCACTGACTGCTCCCTGAACTGTGCTGTGGTGTCTTTGGGCAGGTTAGCTGGTGACAGTGTCCCAGCCGCTGGTCAACTCTTGGGCGAGTTGGGCTTTGTCGATCTGCCCGGCCAGGTAGCGCTGGAAGGCCGGCGTGGCGACCGTGTCCTTCCAAGCCTGGTAGGAGTTGGCGAACATGAACGGCGCCGCCTCCAGGTACTGACCGGAGGAGAGGATGACGTCCCAGCCGGCCTGAGAGGCGAGCTTGGTCTCCATGGCCCGCTGGGCCGAGGTGGTGGCCGGGATCAGGGCGTCGGCCTCGCAGACCGCGGCCAGATTCTCGGCGTTGGTGAAGAAGTCGAGGAACTGAGCCGCTTCCGCGACATGCGGCGAGTCGACTGAGATGGACAGGGTCTGCGGGTTGGCCGACTGGGCCGCGCTCTTAGAGCCCTCCAGCGCCGGCAGGACGACCCACTCGAAGCCCTCGGGCGCGTCCTGGGCGATGTTGGCCGCCTGGTACGAGCCTTGGACGGTCATGGCGACCTGGCCGGCGTAGAAAGCGGCCAAGGCCTCGCCGCCGGACTGGGTCAAGGTCAAAGGCATGAGGGAGAGGTCCTCGTAGGCCATCTGATAGACCTGCTCCGGGACGGCCAGTTCGGCGTCGGTGACGTCGATCGTGACATTGGAGCCGGTGCCGTTGAAGAAGGTGCCGCCGTAGCCCAGGCCGAGGGACATGAAGGTGGCGGTGGGCGACTTCAAGCCCCAGCCGAGGCCGAAGACGCCGTCTTTGGTGGCGGCTTGGGACATGGCCCGGAAGGTCGCCCAATCCAATGTGTCACCGGTCGGAATGGTCACGCCGGCTTGTTCGAGCAGGGTCCGGTTGGCGAACACCATGTAGGACTGGAGTTCGGTCGGGTAGGCCACCAATTGGCCGCCGACTGTGACGGATTCGAGCACCCCGGCCGGGATGTCGGCCTTACGGGCCGGGTCCATGACGGAGCTGAGGTCGGCGATGTAGCCGTCGTCGGCGAAGGAGACGATGGCGGAGGCCTCGTAGTGGATGATGTCAGGGGCGGTGCCGGAGTTGAACTGGGTGATGAGCTTGTCGTAGACGGCGTCCCAGCCGACCGGGACGATCTCGACTTGGATGTTCGGGTGGGCGGAGTTCCAGGCCTCCACGATGCCTTCGACGGCGGCGATGGTGGCCGGCTGGTCGGACAGTGACTGGAAGGTCAGCGTCACCGGCTCACCCGACGGGTTCGGGGACGGGTCGCCTGAGCTGCAGGCGGTCAGGGCCAGGGCCAGGACGGATAAGCCGGCCACGGCTTTGAGGGCGGTCTTTCGCACGGTTGGTTCCTTTCGTTTAGGTGGTTGAGGTCGGGTAGAGGTGGACGGTCAACCTTTGACCGCCCCGCTCATCAGTCCACTGATGAGTTTGCGTTGCATGAGCGAGAAGAAGACGATGCTGGGCACGGCCGCTAGCACGGCGCCGGCGGCCAACGGGCCGAGGGCGACCTTGCCCTCGCCGCCGATGAACATCTTGAGCGTGATCGGCAAAGTATAATTGTCGGGCGATTGGAGCAGGACGAGGGCGAAGAAGAACTCATTCCAGGAGGCCACGAAGGAGAACATGGCCGTCGCCACCAGCCCGGGAGCGAGCAGCGGGAACACGATATGCCGCAAGGTGGCCAGCCGGGGCGCTCCGTCGACGGCGGAGGCCTCTTCCAGATCGAAGGGGATGGCCGCCACGTAACCTTGCAGCATCCACAAGGCGAACGGCAGCGTGTAGGTCGCATGGACCAGCGTCAGACCGACCAAGGAGTCGGTCAGATGCAAGGTCCGCAGGATCAAGAACAGCGGCAGGATGAACAAGATGACGGGGAAGACCTGGGAGACCAGGATCCAGCCGGTGCCGACCACCCGGGCGGCCCCTTTGATACGGGCCAGGACGTAGGCGGCGGGCAGCGAGATGAGCACCACCAGGCCGGTCGAGGCCACCGCCACGAGCAGAGAGTTGCCGGCCGATCCGATCAGGCCCTGCCGGGCCAAGGCGTCGCTGTAGTTCTCCCAGTGCCACTCGGAGGGCAGCAGCGACACGGTCAAGGAGTTGAGTTCGCGCGAGCTCTTGACCGAGGCCGAGATGAGCCAGAGCAGGGGGAAGCCGAGGAAGACGATGTACAGGCCGAGGCCGGCGTACTGTGCGGTGCGGACGAGTCTCTTGGGCATAGCCGGTCACGCCTCCTTGTCGCCGCGTAGTTGGGCGCGCAGGTAGACGGCCAGCAGAGTGACGACGATGAGCACTAGGACCAGGCCCATGGCGGCGCCGTAACCGATGTTGCGGTTCTTGAACGCCTCCAGGTAGGTGAACAGCATCGGCAGCATGGTCTCCCCGCCTGGCCCGCCTTCCGTCATGACATAGACCAGGGAGAAGGAGTTGAAGTTCCAGATGAAGTTGAGCGACGTGATCGAGGCGATGATGCCGCGCAGGCTAGGCAAGGTCACGGCTGTGAACAACCGGCCCGCGCCGGCCCCGTCGAGCGCCCCGGCTTCGTACAAGTCGCGCGGGATCTGCTGCAGACCGGCCAGCAGCGTGACCGTGGTTTGGGGCATGCCGACCCAGACGCCGACGACGATGACCGCAGGCAAGGCGGTCTTGAAATCGCCCAGCCAATTGATCGAGCTGGGCAGGCCCAAGCCGCCCAGGGCGGCGTTGAGCGGCCCGGCGTTGGCCGAGTAGATCATCCGCCACATGATCGCCACCACCACCGGCGGCATGGCCCAGGGGATCAAGGCCAGCACCCGGGTCAGGCTCTGCAGCCTCAGACCGGAGTTGAGCAGCAGGGCCAGACCCATGGCCAGGACGAGTTGCAGGACCGTCACCGAGACGGCCCAGATGATGCCGATACGGAAGGAGTCCCAGAACATCGAGTTGCCGCCCAGGCGGATGAAGTTATCGATGCCGATGAAGTGGTACTCCGGGTTACGGACCAGCCGGGCGTCCGTGAAAGCGAGGAAGACGCCGATCAACAGCGGGGTGACCGACAGCACCATGATCGGCAGCAAGGATGGGATCAACAAGACGGCCGCTTCGCCCCGACCGATCTGCGACTTGGCCCGCGTTCGTTTCGCCATCACGCCTCCCGTCCGGTCGCGGTGGACTCGCCCAGGACGAGACGCGGTGGCACTTCGACCCGGCGTGGTTCGGTCCGGCCCCCGGTCAGACGCTCCAGCATCAATTCGGCGGCCCGCTGGCCGCGCTCCCGGGCGCCCAAGGACACGGTGGTCAAGGAGGGGGAGAAGATGTGGGCGAACTCGGTGCCATCCATGCCCGTCACCGCCAAGTCGGCCGGCACCGTCCAACCCCGCCGGCGGGCGGCGGTGACCGCGCCGATGGCGAGCAGGTCGTTGGCCGCCACCACCGCGTCGAAGGTCCCCCGGGGCCGATCCAACAAGTCCTGGACCGCCGTCGTGCCGGCGGCGACCGTGAAGTCGTCGGCCATGGCCGAACCGACCAACTCGACGCCGAGGGCCGGATCGGCCACCGCTTGAGCCAGACCACGTTGCCGGGCCGAACCAGCGGTCGTCGGGGCCGGGCCGTTCAAGAAGACCAAGCGGCGCCGTCCCGTGGCCTGAAGATGCTCCACCGCCAGCCGGATGCCGGCCGCCGAGTCGGTTCCCACCGAATCGACCGGGGAGTCCGCCGGGGCCGGTCCGAGCAGGACGACGGGAAAGTCCAGCCGGGCCAAGTCGCCGATCAGGGCCGCGTCGGTCCACAGCGGCGAGACGATCAACCCGTCGACCAGGCCGAAACTGAGCGACTCGACCAGCTGCCGGGCGGAGGCGGCCGAGTTGCCGGAGCTCATCACCACGACGTGGTAACCGTCCGGGGACACCACTTCGTGGATGGCGCGCATCATCTCGACGTAGACCGGGTTGCCGATGTCCGCCACCGCGAAACCGAGATGGAGGGTGCGGCCGGTCCGGAGCGTGCGGGCGGCGGCGTCCGGCCGGTAGCCCAAACGCTTGGCCGCCGCCTGGACCCGTTCCACCATACGGGGAGAGGCGCCGCTGCCGTGCAAAGCCCGGGAGACCGACCCCAGAGACACGTCAGCGGCGCGCGCCACATCGTGCAGGGTCACCCGGGGATCGGTCATCGTCGCTCCTCGACGTTGAGACGGAGTCAAATTTGGAAACGTTTCCAAAACCTGACCTCAGCCTATCGACATCCCCGGAAGCCCTGTCAAGTGGACAAAGGTCACAGGACTGCAACATCTGGCGGATCGCGCACTGGCCGACGGATCGGTTCGAGGCGCCACCGAGCGGCCGGCGGCCGAACCAGAGCGGTGAGCCGATCGCAGTGTTGAGATCCGTCAGCGCCGATGGACACGACTGAAGCGAAGGTCGAGCGCTCGCGCTCGTGAGTGAACTGATCGAGTGTTTGAGACGCGAAGCGTCGATATCCTGACTGGCATGAGGATCGACTCCTGGCTCTGGACGACCCGCTTCTTCAAGAGCCGCTCCCAGGCCACGCAGGCCTGCCGGGCGGGCCAGGTGCGTTTGAACGGCCAGGTCGTGAAAGCCGCCGCCGAGGTCAAGCCAGGCGACCGGATCGGTTGGCGCGACCAGCTGCGGCCGCGCCAGGTCGAAGTCGTCCAGCTCCTGCCCCGGCGGGTCTCCCCCAGCCTGGCCGTCGAGGCCTACATCGACCACAGCCCGCCGCCGCCCGACCCGGCCGAGCGGATGGCGGTCGGCCTGAGGCCGCGCGGAGCCGGCCGCCCGGAGAAGAAGGACCGGCGCGACCTAGACCGCTGGCGCGGTTTCCAGAGGTAACCGGCTGACCGGCGTCATCCAGCCACCCCATACCCACAGAGCACTTGCGTCCGCCGACACGCCGAAACAAGAGGAGTAACCCCCGTTCGCGCGACATACCTCAAGCGAACGAGCCGTTACGTCGATGCCGACGGAGCGGCGGGGGTAGTCGGTTCGACTATGCGTAGTAGCTGCTCGGCGGTCAGTTCGTACAAGGTCGGGCCGGCCGTCAGGGGCACGACGGTGTTGATCGCCCGGTCGGGCTCCAGGCGGATCAGTCCGAAGGACTCGGTGGCCCGTTCGGCCCGCATCGAGCGCTGGTCGATCAGGAGGTCCTGACTATACGAGCAGGCGCCAGCGGCCAGGGTCAGGACGCCACCCAACAAGCCCTGGGTCGGGTAGTGGTAGTGGCCGCACAGGATCAGGCGCAGGTCGGAGCCCCGGATCGCCTCGGCCAAGTCGTCGCTGCCGCGCAGGGCGACCGAATCGAGCAATTCTAGTTCAGGTGCGAGGGGCGGGTGGTGCAGCACCAGCACGCTGCCGTCCGGGGCCGGCCGGGCCAATTGGCGGTGCAACCAGTCGTATTGCGCCGGCTCGATCAGGCCGTCCTGGCGGCCGGGCACGGTCGAGTCCAAGACGATCAGGCGCAACCCGCCCACCCAAGCGACCAGGTCGACCGGCTGATCCGACGGGTCCTGATCCAGCAGCCCGGCCCAGAAGCCGGGCCGCCGGTCATGGTTGCCCATGGCCCAGACCAACTCGGCCCCCAGCTTCTCGGCGACCGGCTCGATCAGCCCGCGGGCCCGCCGGTAGGCGTCGAGTTGGCCGGAGTCAGCCACATCGCCGGAGACGACGATGGCGTCGATCCGCCGGCCGCTGGCCAGCACCCGGTCCAAGCCGGCCGCCAGCGGCGCCTCGACGTCGGCCAAGCCGTAAAGGGGTTCGCCGCCGCCCACGAAATGGGTGTCAGACAGGTGGAGCAAGGTGTACGACCGCCCGCTCGGAGCCATGGTTCAGCCTTTCCGGAGCGCCTGTGCAATGGCGTGTTCAGGCGTTAGGGAGATCCCCACGCCCTTAAATTCTGCACCGGGCCGCCCGAGTCCCCAAGCCGCCCCAGTGAAGCTACAATCGAGGCGCCCCTATAGCTCAGTTGGCAGAGCAGCGGACTTTTAATCCGCGGGTCGCGGGTTCGAGCCCCGCTGGGGGCACTCGGCTCGAACTCCTTCCCACTAGGTCAAACACGGCTCCGACTAGGTGTGATAGCCGTCCCTGACGGCGCGCCTCCGATCTGGCCGGAACCGACATAGCCCGACCTGTGATGACATGCGTTGACATCGTTCAGGGCACATAGAGGGCACGGAATGAGGCGACCAGGATGGCTAACCGGCACGCGCCTCGGGCTTCCCTTCCCCTCACCGGTCGCTCACATTGGTCGCTTACGCTGGCTCCTGCCATGAGGATCTCGCCCCCTGGGCAAGCTAGCGACGAGGCCCTGTCCCAAGTCGAGGCTCCGACGCCGGGGCTCGCGAACGGCACCTCGGGCTCTTGACGCCGCTCGAGCGCCGGGTCGCGGCCGACGCGGTCTACTTCGGATGCTCGCCTATGGTGGAATCAACTTTGAAACTGAGATCTCTGCCGATTCCTTTGAGCGCGTCCAGGACAGGTCCGACACCACCGGCGGTCACTCTCACGTAGTCGAGGTCCTCGCTGTAACGCAGAGGCTTGAGCAGATGCAATTTATGCAACGCAGTGCCGCCTCTGAACACTAGTTCCTTGCCGAGATATGGGTGAGTGGCGATATCGCAAATCGCCCGCGATAGCAGCAGATCTTGTTCAATCTGATCAGCACTCGCCCAGGGATGCGTTACCCCCCAGGCTGTGACCTCTCCTATCGACAGCACTACTGCTCGACCTCCACCAATTTGTTGATCCGCAAGCCCCACCGACGATCCAAAGAGCCGGTGAATCCCAGCGACGGGTGCAGCCTAGCCGGAGCCGCTGACATTTCTTGGGTCACTAGGGCCAGCGCATCCAGCCGACCCACGTCGGCGTAGTTCTCAACGATCCAGCCGACCCGCCTGGACGCCGCAGCGGGAAAGAGGGGGGCGATCTCGGAAAGTTTAGTCTCGTCCAGCCCAGTCTCGTCCGCCAGATCGGCTATCACGGTTGCGGCATTGTCCAGGCCACCGGCCAGATCGATGTCGGCGGCGATGTCCAAAGCGGTGACCTCTGGGGAAGAGACCCGGTATCGACCAGCGCGGGCCATCCGCACCATCACTGGGAGACGGGCGAGATTGCTCCGGACGTGGAAGGACAACCGCGCCCGACCGACCCGCCGGTCTCGGATCAGCCGGGACACGGCGATTTGAGAGACCTGGGGAGCGTGATGGGAGGCTCCGTGCAGTTCTGCGGCAGCGAGCCAGCCGACGTAGTAATCGACGTTCAGATGGTCAGCCAGAGCTGTGATGAACTCCGTCGCCGGAGGCCCGCCCCAAGCCCGGAACTCCGGCGCGACTGGCGCCCACAGCCCACGAGCGGGCGCGATCCACTCTCCCCTCGCCTTCGCAGCCGCCAATCGTTGCGGAACCTGCGACGGCGGCGCTCCAAGCAGTTCCGCGACCTCCAATGTCGTCATGGACACGACGCCGTGCGCCAGCGCCCAGTCCGCCGCCTGCGGCGAACGAATCGGCCCTGGAAGCACACTTGAAATCGCCATATACTTTATCATCATGTATTTAATGAGTTTACGCAAGTCAGCGATCAATCTCGGATCGGTTGCGGTCGCCCAGACGGCATCGTCCAGTCGGTCAGGAACGGCTGGGGCGGTCGCCCGGCGGCATCGCCCCTAGCGACCAAGTCACCAGCCGATCTGGCCCAGGCCGTACGGGACGCCATGTGGCAGCCGGTCTACCGATGAGCGGGACTGAGTCAGGGCCCGCCCGCCGTAGCCACCGACGTACGTGACCTCGAGAGTGCAGTTGCGACTCCCGACACGCCCGTAGCAATGATGCTCCTATTTTTGTCAAGTGGGGTCGGGGAGGTTGGTGAGCCAGTCTCGGTAGCGTTTGGCGAGGTGGTCGTCGCGTTTGAGTCCTCGTTCGAGGCGGGATAGTTGGGTGGGCCAGTGGTCGAGGTGTCGGGCGGCTTGTTCGAGGGTGGCGTGTTTGGTTTGGCGGAGTGGTCTCAGGTCGCAGGTGTCGGGGATGGGTTGGGGGTTGGTCAGGTGTCCGTGTGTCTCGCGGGCGACGGCTCGTTTGAGGCAGCGCATGGTCTCGCGGACGGTTTTGCCGTCGGTTTTGCGTTTCGTGAGGTAGGCCCGGGTGGCGGGGTCTTTGGACATGCGGACTAGGACGATTTGGTGGATGGCGCAGTTGGCGTCGCGGTCCCCGCCTCGGTTGAGGCGGTGGCGTGTGGTCTTCCCGGAGGACGCGGGGATGGGCGCTGTGCCGGTGAGCGCGGCGAAGGCGGCTTCGTCGGTGATCCGGTGGGGGTTCTGTCCGGCTGTGACGAGTAGTTGGGCGGCGGTGACGGGGCCGACGCCGAACGCGGCCCTCAGGGCGGGGTTGGCGCGGCGGGTGAGGGTGTCGAGGTCGGCGTCCGACTGGGACAGTTCTTCGGTCAGGTGGGCGTGGCGGCGGGCCAGGTTCCTCAGGGCGGTGAGGGTGGCTTGGGCGGTGTCGTCGGTGGCTGGGCCGGGGCGTAGTTTGGCTAGCGTGGCGATCAGGGCGGTGGGGGCCAGGTGGCGGAAGCGTTCCCGGATGTGGTTGGGGGCGGTGACGAGGATCGATTTGATCTGTCGTATGGCGTCGGAGCGGGCTTTGACCGCTGATCGGCGGGCGATGAGCAGGACCCGGATGGCGTCGATGTCTCCGTCTGGGGTCTTCGGGACGGGCAGGCGGTGGCCGGTCAGCGCGGCGGTGGCGGCGGCGTGGGCGTCGATCGGGTCGGACTTGCCCCGGCGGCGTTGTGTCCGGGCCGGTCGGATGACTTCCGCTGTGTCGATCCCGGCGGCCAGCAGGACGCGGGTCAGGCCGGCGCCGTATGAACTGGTGCCCTCGACGCCGACGCGGACCAGGCGGCCGTGGCCGGTGATGAACCCGACCAGCTGGGAGTAGCCGTCCGGGGTGGCGGGGAATTGTCGGTCGGCCACGGGCTGGCCGGTGGTGGTGATGATCGCCGCCCAGTGCGTGTCGGCGTGGGTGTCCACGCCCGCCACCACCGGTAGTCGGGTGTCTGTCATGATGGGTGTGCCTTTCAGTCTCGAAGGGTGACACCCCGGCTCGGCGGGCAGACAAGACGTTTTCGGGTCTTATGGACAAGCTCCTATGAGGTCATGCCCGCCGGGCCAGGGCCCGACGGACGACGAGCCGGACAAAT
>JAISCA010000031.1 GCA_031265875.1 Propionibacteriaceae bacterium | reverse complement strand
GGGGAGAAGGAGCGGTGTCAGGCGTGGGGCTGGCGAGGCGGAGGAGGGAGGCGATGCGGGGCCATCGTCGACCGACGACAACGCGGCCAGAGCCGCGTCTGGCGCCGCGAGTCCACAGGTTTAGGGGCGACAGCCCACTAGGATCTCTCCGAGCGGGCGATCCAGGCCGCTCCGAATTAGCCCGCCTGCCCCGAGCGCAGTATGATCGGGCAGGATCGGCCCTGGAGCCGGTCCCGCCCTGTCGCAGAGCGGTTCCCAAGTGATGAAATCGATCTAGGGGAGCGCCAGCGCTCGCAACGGAAAGGTCAACAGTGGGTTCGGTCATCAAGAAGCGCCGCAAGCGCATGGCGAAGAAGAAGCACCGCAAGCTGCTGAAGAAGACACGCATCCAGCGTCGTCGCGCCGGTAGGTAAGCCGAGCGGATAAGGATGGGCTAGGTCTTGACCTCCTTCGACCCTCCTGCTTCCGGCTTGATGTCTCCCAGGGGCCGCGTCGTCTTCGTGGGCGCTGGCCCAGGCGATCCCGAACTCCTCACCCTGGCGGCCGTCCGAGTCCTCAACCAGGCCGATGTCATCTTGGTCGATGGGGCCGAGTTGACGGATTTGCTGCGCCAACCCAGCCTGCGCGTCGACGAGGCCTTGGTGGCCAGCATCGACCAGTTGACCGGTGGCGCGGCCATGACGGCGGCCGAGCGGGCCGACCTGGTCGGCCAGGCTCAGAGCGGCGGGCGCTTGGTGGTCCGGCTGGTGCGGGGCGATCCCTTCCTCGACGGCGGCGCTTCGGCCGAGGCGGCCGCCCTAGTCCGTTCCGGTCTCGATTTGGAGATCATCCCGGGCGTCTCCGGTCTGACCGCCCTGCCGGAATACGCCGGCGTGCCGCTCGATGGCGGCCTGGGTATTTGCCTGTTGTCGGCTCTGGACGAGAGCTTCTGGGAGCAGTCCGAGCGGCGCTGGGAATCCATTCCGACTCTGGTGGTGCAGGTCAAGGCGTCGGCCCTGGGCCGATTGGCCGAGGTGGCCCAGCGGGCCGGCCGGGATCGCGCGGAGCCGGCTTTGGTCACGATCGGCGGCGGCACCACCGAACAACGCACAGTCATGTCCAGTCTGGCCGAGTTGGCCAGCAGTCAGTCCGGGGCCGATCAGTCGGCCGAAGTCCAGGTCGTCCTGGGCCGGGCCGTGGCGGATTACTCGGCGGACCTCGACTGGTTCGAGTCCAAACCCCTCTTCGGCTGGCGCGTGCTGGTGCCCCGGACCAAGGACATCGTCAGCCCCATGATCACGCGTCTGCGCAGCCACGGCGCCCGGGTCGAGGAGGTGCCGACCATCACGGTCGAGCAGCCCCGTAACCCAGGCCAACTGGACAAGGCCATCCGGGGTCTGGTCGAGGGCCGCTTCGAGTGGGTCGTCTTCAGCTCCCGTAACGCCGTCCGGGCGGTGCGCGAGCGTTTCGACGATTACGGGCTGGACGCCCGCTCCTTCTCCGGCTTGAAGGTGGCGGCCGCTTCGACCGCCACGGCCGAGGTCTTGCAGGCCTGGGGCATCGAGCCCGATCTGGTGGGCGCGGCCGAGGGCACTCTGGCCGGTCTGGCCGACGATTTCCCGGAGTACGACGAGGCCTCCAACCCGATCAACCGGGTCTTCCTGCCCAAAGCCGACGTGGCCACCGAAGCCTTCAGTCAAGCTTTAGTTGACATAGGCTGGGAGGTCGAGGAGATCATCGCCTACCGCACGGTGCGGGCCGCTCCGCCGCCGGCCGAGACGCGGGAGGCGATCAAGCGCGGCCTCTTCGACGCTGTCGTCTTCTCCTCCTCCTCGACCGTGCGCAACCTGGTCGGCATCGCCGGCAAACCCCACCCCGCCACCGTGGTGGCGGTGATCGGGCCGGCCACCGCCAACACCTGCGCCAACCACGGCCTCAGCGTCGAAGTGGTGGCGCAGAGCCCGACCGGATTGTCCTTGGCCGATGGTCTGGCCGCCTTCGCGGCCCAGCGCCGGGCCGACTTGCTGGCCCGGGGCGAGACCGTCACCCGGCCGTCGCAGCGCCGGGGCCGGCGCCGGGCCCAGGCCGACCGGCCATGAGCGCAGTCCCCGCCGTCACCCTGGTCCATCTGTTGCGCCACGGCCAGGTCTACAACCCCGACCACGTCTTGTACGGCCGGTTGCCCGGCTTCGGCTTGTCCGGGCTGGGCCGCCAGATGGCCCAGCGGGTGGCCGACCACCTGAGCCAGACCGAGCTGACCCACCTGCGCTGCTCGCCCCTGCAGCGGGCCCAGGAGACCATGGCCCCGGTCGCGGCCAGCCATCTTGCGCTGGAGGTCGTGATCGATCCCCGGGTGATCGAGACGGCCAATGTCTTCGAGGGGCAGGTCTTCGGCCCCCGCCTGGTCGCGTTGCGCCGACCGTCGGCCTGGCCCCACCTGCTCAACCCGCTGCGGCCGAGCTGGGGCGAGCCCTACGCCGAGATCGCCGCCCGTATGCGGGCCGCCGTGGTCGACGCCGCCGAGGCGGCCGGACCGGGCGGGCAAGCCCTGATCGTCTCGCATGAGCTGCCGATCTGGATGGCGCGACGCAGCCTGACCGGCCGTTCCCTGGCCCACGACCCCCGCCGGCGGCAGTGCCGCTTGGCCTCCCTGACCTCTTTGACGCTGGCCGACGGCGTGGTGATCAAGGTCGACTACCTGGAGCCGGCCCCGGACCTGGACGATCTGGCGAAGACGGGCTTCTGCCCCGAGCCGGTCGACTGAAGCTGGCCCAAGGGGTGGCCGGGGGCGTGACACAATGACGCCATGAAGGCCACAGATGAGTTCGACATCGTCGTGATCGGAGCTGGCTCCGGCAATGCACTGGTGGGAGGAGGTTTCCCCGGTCGGAGCGTGGCGTTGATCGACGGCGGAGAGCCTTTCGGCGGCACCTGTCTCAACAAGGGTTGTATTCCGTCGAAGATGCTGGCCCACGTCGGCGCCACGGCCCACCTGATCGCTCAGGCCGGCCGGCTCGGTTTGGGCCAGCCCCAGGTGGCGCTGGATTGGCCCGGCGTGCAGCGGCGGGTCTGGCAGCGGATCGACCCCATCGCCGCCGCCGGCGAGGCCAGCCGGGCCGAGGCCGAGGGCATCGAATTGATCCGGGGCCACGCCCGCTTCGACGACCCCCACACCCTGACGGTCGACCTCTTGGCCGGCGGGCGGCGCCAGTTACGGGGACGTCAGTTCGTCCTCGCCACCGGGGCCCGGCCGGTCGTCCCAGCGCTGGCCGGTCTGGATGACCCGGCCGTGGCCGCCCGCGTCCACACCTCGGACGACATCATGCGGCTGGACCGGCTGCCCCGCTCCTTGGCCGTCATGGGCGGCGGCGTGGTGGCCTGTGAGATGGCCGACCTGTTCGCCAACCTGGGCGTCGAGGTGACGGTCATCCAGCGCTCACCATTGCTGTTGCGGCGGGCCGACCAGGAAGTCTCCCAACTCCTGACGGACGACTTCGGGGCCCGCCTGCGCCTGCGCCTGAATCAAACCCTGACCGAGGTCCAGCCGGCCGCCGAGGGCCTGGACCTCTACACCGTCGACGCCGACGGCATCGAGTACCACTACGACGCCGAGGCCCTGTTGCTGGCGGTCGGTCGCCGGCCCAATAGCGACGACCTCGGCTTGGACCGGGCCGGAGTCGAGCTACGCGACAACGGCCAGGTCCGAGTCGACGCCCATCTGAGGACCTCGGTCCCGCACATCTGGGCCCTGGGCGACATCGACAGCCCGGAGCTGTTGAAGCACGTCGCCAACCGGGAGGCCCGGGTGGTCCGGCACAATTTGGAGAACCCCAAGGCCCTGATCGCAGTCGACGCCCGGCCCATCCCCTGGGCCCTTTTCGGCAGCCCCCAGGTGGCCGGTTGCGGCGCCACCGAACAGGCTCTCCAGGCGGCCGGAACGCCCTACCGGGCGGCCCGCCACGACTACCGCGACGTGGCCTACGGCTGGGCCATGGCCGAGACCAGCCCCTACTTCGTCAAGGTCCTGGCCGACCCCGGCTCCGGCCTCATCCTGGGCGCCCACATCATCGGCCCCGAAGCCGCCCTGCTGCTGCAACCCTTGGTCCAAGCCATGACCTTCGGCCTCGACGCCGGCGCCATGGCCCGCGACCAATACTGGCCCCACCCCGGCCTGCAAGAGGTGGTGGAGAACGCCCTGCTCAAGCTGGACATCACCGCGCCTAAGCGCAGTCGCAGAAGCCTCCGGTTTTGAGATCGTAGATGGGGATGTCGTAGATGAGAGTGAAGGAAAGGTCTACAGCAGCGAACTGTCTCTGAGCTGAGCAGGTGTTACACTTATTCCAGTTATTTTATAGATGAGGTGAACCATGGCCCCCGTGTCGCAACGAGACGCCCAGGCGCTGCACCAGGCCCTTGCCACCGGGGGCGATGACATATCGGTCTCCTTGTCGCGCGAGACAGTCGCATTCCTGTCCCAGATCGTCGACGCTCAGGCGTCCGGTCATGAGATTGTGTTCTCCCGTGTGCCGGAGGAAGTCAGCCCGGCCGAGGCGGCACAGATGCTCGGGATGTCCCGCCCGCACGTTCGTAAGCTCATGAACCAGGGAGTTCTGCCGTTTCGTATGGTCGGCTCACACCATCGCATCCCTGTCGCGGACTTCAAACGATTCCAGGAGGTCGAGCGCAATCGCCGTCATCAGGCTTTGGCGGACCTACTCGAGCTTGAGAATGAGCTTGGTCTGAACGAGTGACATCGAATTATCCATTGCTTTCGGTGTCTCACCGGATCGTGGTCGCTGACGCCAATGTCTTGTATTCGCGGGTGCTGCGTGACTATCTGCTGATATCCGCCGAACACGAAGCCATCGAAGTCCACTGGAGCCATGGGATCCTCTCCGACATGGCAGATCACTTGATGGATAATTTGATAACTTTCGACGCCGCTTCCGCGCAGCGCCTCATCGATGCCATGACACGAACTTTCCCGGACGCGCTGATCACGCCCCGCCCGGAGCACTATGTGCGTCTCGCTGGTTACGCTTTGCCTGACGAGGATGACCGAGACGTAATCGCCACAGCGTTGGCGGCTGAAGCTGACATCATCTGCACCAACAATGTCAAACACTTCCCTAAGGCTGTCATGGCTGATCTGGGACTTACCGTGTTGACTGCCGACGTCCTTCTCAGTCGACTCATAGATGAATTCCGGTCTCATATGATCGATGTGCATCGGATGGCGGTGGAGCATCTACGGGGAGCGACTGACCAATCCACTATCGCTGCCCTGCGTCGGGCTGGAGCGCCGACTACCGCCAACCACATGACCCAAATTTTAGGTATGTCAGATTCAGACTGACAGGACGAACCCCTGTTGACAGGGTCTGCTACGGGCCTAGGGATCGTTCTATCAGCCGCTCGCGGCGGGCAGGATGAGGATTGAACTACGACGACCCTGAACGACCGGGGAGACGATTTCCCCCGGTCGTCACTACCTGAACTAAGCGGTCAGGGGTCGACCTGGAGTTCGGCGATGGCTGACCGGGTGTCGTGGAAGATCTGCTCCGGGGAGTCCTCTGGGACCGAGGAGTAGAAGATGCTGGCGGACTCGGCCGAGGTGGCGACGATGATGACGACGACCCACTCGCTCTTGGTCGGCAGGTTGGGGATGTCGAAGGTCAGGTTGGTCTCGACCACCCAGCCCTCGTACCCGTCCAGCGTCAAGGCCTCATTGCGGATGTCGTGCTGTTCGACCTCGGCGTCGCCGTAGAAGGTGCCCTTGATGCAGCGGAAGACGATCTCGGAACCTTCCTCCGGGCTGTAGAAGCCGTCGCCGGCCCGCAGCTCGCCCACCAGGACGGAAGCCACCCAACTGCTGAGGCCGGCGTAGAACGGGTGGACGGTGTAGGACTGCTCGGAGACGTCGGCCCCGAAGGGCAGACGGTCGTCGGGTTTGACCCCGTCCCAGGGCGAGCCCAGGGTGGGATAGGACAACCGGCCGCCATGCACCCGCCCGTCGCTGGGGTGGTCCTTGGTCGGCAAGGGCTCTTCTGGCATGGGTGGACAGACGGTGGTGGTGGGGTTGCCGGCCGGGGTGTCGTTGGGACCGTCGTCGGAGTCGCCGCCCACGACGTAAGTCAGGACGTACCAAACCGCCACAGCCACGGCCAGGACCAGCGCCACCAGGCCCAGGATGGGACCGGCCGAGCGCTTGGATTTGGCCGGGGCGACCGTCTGCGTCTGGCCACCGTAACCGCCGTAGGAGCCGTAGCCCGGCTGAGAGGCCTGGCTGGACAGCCGGATGGGTGGCGGCGGGGCCTGGGGGGTGGGCGAGAGCGATTCCGACCAGGCCGAACCGGTCCAATAGCGGAACATGCCGGGCTGGCCGCCCGGATCGGGGTACCACCCAGGAAGTGGGTTCGCCATCGACGGAAACCTCTCTCAGCGCCCTGCTCGGCCAGGGTTGGCATCCATGATATCGACGCTTCGCGTCTCAAACGCTCAATCGGCTCACTTACAAGCGCGAGCGCTTGACGTTCGCCTCAGTCGTGTCATAACTGTTCAATCGCGTACGGCCCCGTCGCCGATTGACAGAGCACCTACGACGTCCGACACGCCGAAGAAACAGTCGTAACTGTTCAATCGCGTGACTGCCCCCTCCGATTGAGCAGTTGCGACCACCAGTGCGTGGCCAGGACCCGGCCGAAGTCTCGGGTGGGACGCCGGAGGCGACTCGGCGGGCTGGATCGACCATCCGTCCCGACCCGGCAGGGATCTGCGGCAGAATTTTCGAATCCGGCCGCCCGCCAGGGCGACCGGAGCATAAGGACATCGCTGGGCGGCGGGCCGTCCGTTCGGCTGTTATTCTGATATCACTATTACTCGTGACTCCAATGAGGGAGGGCTCCGTGAGAGAGTTCGAAATGATCAAACTGTCGATCTGGACCAATAAGAAACTGAAAGCGGCCAACGATACCGTCAACCAGCGGCTGGCCGAGGGCTGGCAGGTCGTCAATGTGTCCGCCATGGAAGACAACCAGTACGCCTTGGTGGCGCTCTACCGCGACTATCGCTGACGGAACGGGCCGAGCGGTCGTTCCAATGGTGGCAGAATGGCGCCTCCGAGGAGATAACCGATGACTGTTGCGACCGATCCGAAGCTGTGGTCTCGTTACGTCGCCCTGGGCGACTCCCTGACCGAGGGCCTGGCCGACGCCGTGCCGGGCCAGCGGGACCGTTGGCACGGCTGGGCCGATCGGCTGGCCGTCAAGCTGGCCCAGCGGGCCGAGACCGCCGGTGAGCCTTTCGCCTACGCCAACTTGGCCGTGCGCGGACGCCTGTTGGCCGACGTCTGCGGCCGTCAGATCGATCAGGCCCTAGCCCTGAGCCCCGATCTGGTCAGCCTGTGGGCTGGCGGCAATGACTCGTTACGCCCCCGGGTCGACTTGGACGACCTGGCGGATCGCTTGGACTCCGGCGTGGCCCGGTTGCGCCGAGCCGGTTGCGACGTGCTCCTGGCCACCGCCTACAACACCTCCGACTCGGCCTTGCTGGGTTGGACGGCTCCGCGCAGCGGCCAGTTCACGGAACGCTTGTGGGAGGTCGCCCGCCGGCACGACTGCTACGTGGTCGACGTCTGGAACTTCCAGGCCTTGCACGACACCAGGATGTGGGCCGACGACCGCATCCACCTGACCAGTCTGGGCCACCAACGCATGGCCGAACACGCCCTGGCCGCCTTGGGCTGCCCGGTCGATCCGGCCTACCGTCGCCCGCTCGACCCCCAGCCCAAACCTAATCTGCTCCGCCAAGGCCTCGGGGTCGCCCACTGGGGCAAGATCTTCCTCCTGCCCTGGCTGGGCCGCCGCCTGACCGGCCGCTCCTCCGGCGACGGCCGGGTGGGCAAACGCTTGACCCTCCAACCAGTGGAAGACCTGAGCTCTACTTTTTACCCTGGTTCTTGACCGCTTCGATCGAGGCGGCGGCGGCCTCGGGGTCGAGGTAGCGACCGCCGGCCACGACGGGGGCCAAGTCGGCGTCCAGTTCGTACAGCAGCGGGATGCCAGTGGGAATGTTGAGCCCGGCGATGTCGGCGTCCGAGATGCCGTCGAGGTGCTTGACCAAGGCGCGCAGCGAATTGCCGTGAGCGGCCACTAGCACGGTCGCACCGGCCCTCAGATCGGGCACGATCTGGTCGTACCAATACGGCAGCAGGCGCACGACCACGTCTTTCAGGCACTCCGTGCGAGGCCGGGCCTCGGACGGCAGGGCGGCGTAACGGGGATCGTGGAACTGCGAGAACTGGTCGTCCAGCTCGAGCTCCGGTGGCGGAGTGTCGTAGCTGCGCCGCCACAGCATGAACTGCTGCTCGCCGAACTGGGCCAGCGTCTGAGCCTTGTCCTTGCCCTGTAGGGCGCCGTAGTGACGCTCGTTCAGGCGCCAGTGGCGGCGCACCGGGATCCAGTGCCGGTCACAGCCGTCGAGGGCCAGATAGGCGGTGTGGATGGCCCGGCGCAGCACCGAAGTGTGGAGCACATCCGGGGCCAGGCCCTCGCGCAGGAGCAGCTCGGCCCCCCGCTTGGCCTCGGCCACGCCCTTGGCGTTGATGTCCACATCGACCCAACCGGTGAACAAGTTCTTGGCGTTCCATTCGCTCTCGCCGTGGCGGAGCAAGATCAACTTGGCGGTCATGGCAGTCAGCCTATCTGGCCTGGCGGGCGGTCAGACTCCAGACCCGGCCGGGCCGGGCCGGCGGACGACCACCGGCTCGGCCAAGGCGCGTTCCATCAGGCAGTCGGTGAAGAGACGTCCGCCGACCTCGAAATGGCGCCAGCCGACGTCGCGGAAGCCGTGCCGGCCGTAGAAGGTGCGGGCCTGGAGATTGGCCGGGTTGACGCCCAGCCAGGCGCCGCGGGCGCTGCGCTGCCGACCGGCCGTCAAGGCCGCCGCCATCAGCTGGTCGGCCAAGCCCGAGCCTTGCCACTCGGGCCGGACGTAGCACTTGGACAATTGACAGGTCGGTCTCAGGGTCAGTTGCGGCCAGATGGCGGGCTCGACCTCGGCCGGATCGAAGCTGAGGCGGCTGTAGCCGGCCAGGCCGGTCTCCGCCCGGCCGACGTGGACCACCACCAGGGGGTCGGTCAGCCAACCGGCCACCCGCGTCGGGTGGAACTGGTGGGCGACGTGGTACGCGATCTCCTCGGGCTGGACCTCGGGCGGACAGGACAGGGGGAAGGTGGCGGCGGCCAACTCGGCCAGGGCCCAGGCGTCACCCGGAACGGCTCGCTCGACCGGTGGCGGCTCCGGCCCGCCCGGCGGGTCGAGCCAGGACAAGGGCGGCACAACAGGGGGACAGACCATGGGGCCAGAATAGACAGGGCCGCCAAATCAGCTCGGACGACGTTGGCGTGGAGCGGCGGAACTGGACCGGGGCCAGGCCTGGGTGGCCTGGCCGTGAGAGGACGGCGGGCCGGTCGAGGTGACTGGCGGCCAGCCGTCGGCCTCCAGGGTCGGGAAGGCCGGCTCCGCCGCTTTCGCCAACGCCGCCAGGGGTACCGTCTGGCGTTCACTTCCGCGGCGAACTTCCGTCGCAGGACACTTAGGTGCTAGAAACGGCCCATGACTTCTCGTATAGCAGTTGTGACAGGGGCCTCGTCCGGCATCGGCGCGGCCACCGCCCGAACCTTGGCCGAGGACTACGAGGTTATCTGCGTGGCCCGGCGGACGGACCGGATCGAGGCCTTGGCCGGCCAGATCGGCGGCCGGGCCGTGACCTGTGACGCCAGCGATCCGGCCCAGGTTCAGGCGCTGGCGGCGGCGGTCGGGCCACGCCTCGACCTGTTGGTCAACAACGCCGGTGGCGCCCTGGGCCAGGAGCCGTTGGCCCAGACCGATTTGGACGATTGGGACCGGATGTACCAACTCAACGTCATGACGGCGGCCCGCGTCACTCAAGCTCTATTGCCAGCTTTACGGTCCGCCGCCGGGACTGTCGTCTTCGTCACCTCGACCGCGGCCGAGGCCCCGTACGAGGGCGGCGGAGGCTACTGCGGGATCAAGGCGGCCGCCCGCTGGCTGGCCGGGGCGCTGCGGCTGGAGCTGAACGGGGAACCGGTCCGGGTCTGCGAGATCTCCCCCGGCATGGTGCGGACCGAGGAGTTCTCCTTGGTTCGCTTCGGCGGCGACCAGGCCCGCGCCGACGCCGTCTACGCCGGCGTGGACCAGCCCCTGGTGGCCCAGGACGTGGCCTCGGCCATCGCTTGGATGGCCAGTCGGCCGGCCCACGTCAACATCGACCGCTTGGTCATCCGGCCGCTGGCCCAGGCCGCCAACCACAAGGTTCACCGGGGTCCCATGAGCTCCCTCTGAGACCAAGGCCGATTGGTTTGGAGGGGCCTGGTATGGGGCTGTGGCTAGGCCTGATGCTGACCCTGTCAGGGTATCCCTTAGGGGATGGGCAAGCTTGGGCGCCGTGGTAAGATAGCTGCTGGAAAGGGGATCCCCTAATGGCCTTCGCAATCGGAGAAACAGTCGTATATCCCAATCATGGGGCCGCTGTGATCGAGGACATCGAGACGCGGACCATCAAAGGCGAGGACAGGCTGTATCTAGTCTTGCGCATCGTGGGCCAGACCGACCTAGTCGTACGAGTCCCAGCTTGCAATCTCGACCTGGTCGGCGTGCGTGACGTGGTGGACGCCGATGGTCTGGAGCGGGTCTTCTCCGTCTTGCGCACCCCCTGCGCCGAAGAGCCGACCAACTGGTCGCGCCGGTTCAAGGCCAACCTGGAGAAACTGCACTCCGGCAATGTCCTCAAGGTGGCCGAAGTGGTGCGCGACCTCTGGCGGCGGGAACGGGACCGGGGCTTGTCGGCCGGCGAGAAGCGGATGCTGGCCAAGGCGCGGCAGAATTTGATCGCCGAACTGGCTCTGGCCGAGCGCGTCGACGAGGAGAAGGCCGAGTCCATGTTGGACGAGGTCCTAGCCTCCTGAGCCGGGCCCAGACGCGCCCCCTAGGACTGAGACCCAAATGATCGACGGACCGGTCGTCACCATCGTGGTGGCGGCCGGTTCTGGCTCCCGCTTGGGAGCCGCCCAGCCCAAGGCCGAGATCGACCTGGGCGGTCGGCCGATGGTGGCGTGGTCGGTCGAGACGGCTTTGGCGGCCGGTTCCGATCAGGTCGTGGTGGTGGCCCCGCCGGAAGCGGTCGACCGTTTCCGGGCCCGACTGGCGGACTGGTCCGACCGGGTCACGGTGGTGGCCGGCGGCGACCAGCGGCCCGACTCGGTGCGTTGCGGGTTGGCCCAATTGGGGCCCACGGTCGAAGTCGTCTTGGTCCACGACGCCGCCCGGCCGTTGACCCCGGTGGCCGTCATGGCCCGCGTCATCGCGGCGGTCAGGGCCGGGGCCGTGGCGGTGGTGCCGGTGTTGCCGGCGGTCGATTCGATGCGGCAGGTCGCCGCCGACACGCCCGCCACCTCCTGGCCGGTCGAACGGGGGGACCTGCGGCGGGTCCAGACCCCGCAGGGTTTCGCCGCCGCTCCTCTCAAAGCCGCCCACGACCAGGCCGTCGGGAGCGACTTCACCGACGACGCCACCGTCATGGAGGCGGCCGGCCACCCGGTGGTCCTGGTCGAGGGCGATCCGGCGGCCGGCAAGATCACCCAGCCGCTCGACCTGCGCTGGGCCGAAGCCCAATTGGCCGCCGCTCAGTCAGCCGCCCTGGGGGAGACCGCCGTTCCCGTACCGCCAGCCGTTCCGCCGCCGTCTGTCTCCGTTCTAACGTCCGCTCAGATTCAGGGGACCACCATGACCGATGGATCCGTTCCGCCGCCACCGGCCGAGTCCGGCCCAGCCGGCCGGCCGAGTCCGACCGGTGGCCTCAGGACCGGCATCGGCTTCGACGCCCATCGACTACAGGCGGGCCGTCCGCTCTGGCTGGCCGGTCTGTCCTTCCCCGACGAGCCGGCCGGTCTGGAGGGCCACTCAGACGGTGACGTGGCCGCTCACGCCGCTTGCGACGCCCTGCTCGGGGCCGCCGGCCTGGGTGATTTAGGCTCGATCTTCGGCTTGACCGACCCGCGTTGGGCCGGGGCCTCGGGCCGGACCCTGCTGGCGGAGACGGCCCGCCGGGTCAGAGCGGCCGGTTTCGCCATCGACCATGTCGCCATCCAAGTGATCGGTCCGCGACCCCGTCTGGCCCCCCGTCGGGCCGAGGCCGAGGCCGGGTTGTCCGAGGCGGTGGCGGCGCCGGTGTCGATCTCGGCCACCACCACCGACGGTCTCGGTTTCAGCGGGCGGGGCGAGGGCTTGGCGGCTCTGGCCACAGTCGTGCTGAGACCAGCCTGAGCCGGCTGGGGCTCTACTCGACTTCGGCGGCCGAGGCGGTGAAGGTACGGCAGGAGCCGGGGGTGTTGGAGCCCAGACCGGCTGAGACCCAATTCTGGCGGTTGGCCGAGCTGCCGTGGTCGGAGCCGGGTTGGCTGTCGCCCAGGGACCCGAAGAGACGGCGGATGGAGTCGTCCTCCTCCGGCGTCATCTGGGTCGACTGAGCCACCGCCCGCAGGAAGAGACCGGCGAAGCAATCGGCTTGCAACTCGGTCCGGCGGCTCCACTGATTGGCTTCGGCCTCGTCGCTGGCGTCTTCCTCGATCAGCATCTCGGACACCAGGATGCCGGTGCGGGCTTGGACGGCGTGCCCGAACTCGTGCGCGATGATGGACTCGGCCATGAAACGGGAGTCTTGCAACGACCGGGGCAGGGCCTGAGTCAGGTCGAGGGCGTAATAGATCTGCTGGTCGGCCGAGCAGTAGACCGCGTTCTCCATCGGCAACTTGCCGCACTTGGTCTTGATCGATTCGGTGTAGACCGTGACATACGGCTGGGGCATGACGAAGCCGGCCCGGCTCAGCGGCTCGGACCAGGTCTCCATCAGACAGGACACGAAGTTGTTCATGTAGGCCTCGACCTCTTGGCGGGAGGCCGAGGGCAGATCGATCTGGCCCAACGAGCAATTGACCGAGTCGGCTATCACTTGGTCGTAAATGGGATTGTCGTAGAGGTACATCTCCTGCTCCTGCTGGTTGCGGGGCTGGGGCAGGGAGGGCAGGCCGGTCGGGGCGGGGTTGGTGGTGGGATCGCTCGGCCCGGTGGGAAGGTTCGGCTGGGTCGGCGCCGGCTGGGGAGTTGGCTTGATCGGGGTCTCGAAGGCTTGGCCCAGGGCGCCCAGGATGGTCGGCCCGAGGAAGACCAAGGCGGCCAGGAAGACCAGGATGACGGCCCGGCTCGATTTGGGTTTGGCGCTGGGCGGCGGCGCCCAAGGCACGGGGTAGCCGGTGGGATAGCCGGCCGGCTGGCCGGTCGGCGGCCCCCAAGGCTGGCCCGGCGGCGAGACCGGCGGCGTCCCCCAGGGCTGGCCGCTGGGTGGGGCCCAACGGGGGGCCCAGGCGGCGTTGGGGGCGGCTTGGTAGGGCGATCCGACCGGTGGTTGCCAAGCCGGCCGGGCCGTCCCCAGGGGGGTCTGCCCGAAGCTGGCCGTAGGTGGCCGCCAAGCGTTCAGGCTGGCGTTGTAACCGAAGGAGGCGCGCCCCGTCGCTGGGTTCCAGGTCTGGCTGGGCCCGAGCGGAGCGACCGGTCGAGGCGGTGGGTAGGTCGGTCCGGTGGGACGGGCGCCGGACGGGGGATAGGCCGGCGCGGTCGGGCGCGGCCCGGCGCTCAGCTGGGCGCCGCCGGTCGGCGGGTAGCCCGGCCGGTGGGGTGGGACAGTGGGCTGGGCCGGCGCGGCCGCGGGCCTAGGGGGTGGGTATTGCGGCGCGGCCGACGAGGGTCGCGGCGGCGGGTATTGCTGGCCGCTTGACGGCGGCCGGACGGTGGCCGGTCGAGAGGGGGGTGAGGCGTGGCTGGCGCCGGTCGGCCTGGCCCCAGGCGCGGCTGGGGCGGGGGGCGGCGGGAAGGAGGGCCTAGGCCCGACCGATCCAGTCGGAGCGGTGGCCTGGAGTCGGGGCGGCGGGTACGGCTGGCTTCCCGGGGCCGGGGCGCCGGTGGTCGGCCGGGGTGGCGGGAAGGCTTGACTGGCTGCGGCGGCGGGCGGCCGGGGCGAGGCGTTGGCGGGTGGCCGGGGCTGGGAGAACGTTTGACCTGGCCCCCCGGCCCCGGTCGGGCTGGTGGCGGGGGCGTACGGCTGGCGGCCTGGGGCCGGCGGCCGGGTCGGTGGGTATGGCGCGCTCTGGGCTGGGGCGGGTGGCCGGGGCGGCGGCCCAGCGGGGGCGGTACCCGACTGGACGTACGGCGCCGCGCCGGCGGCGGGGGCGGCCGGGGGGACCGGCGGATTGAGCGGTGGTTGGCCGGTGATGGCGAACCGAGGAGTCGAGACCGGCTGCGGCGGCTGAGCCGAGGGCGGCTGGGGCGAGGCGGTCGGCGGTGGCCAGGGGCCGGCGGAACCCGCTGGGCCGGACGGCGGAGTGGGTGGCACGGCGGAGGCGTTGGGCCGACCGGGGGCCGCTGGGGGCAGGGTTCCGGCTGGGGCCGGGGCGACACGCGTCTCGACCCTGGCATACGTTCCCAACCCGGTTGGTGGGGTGGCTCCGGCCGGGCCAGGCGGTGGGTAAGGCGTGGCGCCCGGTGGTCCCGGGGCGTAGGGAGAGGAACTCGGTCGCCCCGCTGGCGCGGAGGGGGTGACGGGTCGTCCGGGCGGAGCGTAGGGCGTGGGACCGGGTTGTCCCGTTGGCGCGGAGGGGGCGGCGCCCGGCTGTCCCGCTGGAGCGTGGGGCGGGGCGCCGGTCGGGCCGGCTGGGAACTGAGACGGGCCAGGTTGACCGGCCGGGGCGGGTGGGCGCGACGACGAGGCGGGAGGATACGGCCCCTGGCCAGGGGCGGCCAGCGATGGGGAGGCAGCCGGTGGGACCGGCCCTGGAGCCGAGGGCGCGTACGGCGGTGGCGCTGTGGCGGTGGGGGCGTAGGGCGGTCGGGCTGGCTGAGCTGGTCCAGCCGGCGCGGCGGGGGGAGCGTATGACGGTTGGGCTGGGCCGTAGGGCGCTGGGGCTGGACCGGGGGGCGGCTGGCTGGGTCCGGCTGGTCCAGCCGGAGCGGCGCCGGGCCAAGGCGGCTGAGTGCCGGGTGGGGGCGGCTGGGCTCCGGGCTGGGACTGGGGCGGCGGGGTCGACGTCGACTTGTCCGGCGGGGTCGGACCAGGCTGGAAGCCGCCACCAGTGGCGGGTACTGAGGGCCAAGCGTCCGAACTAGGCATGGACAAAAGGATAAGGCGCCCTCGACGGACTACGCGCCGGACCGGGGGCTGGCGCAGGAACGCTAGCATGATGCCATGGCTCAGCGGGGAGGTACCGTGAGAAGGACAACCAAGATGACAGCCGTCGGGCTGCTCAGCCTGGTCTTGCTGGTGTTCGCTGGTCTGACGCCGGCCCAGGCCGACGACCGCGCCAACCGGCTGGAGCTGGAGATCTCTCTGACCGTCGAGGGCCAAGTCACAGTCAGTCAGACCCTGGATTTCGGAGGCGCCGCGCCCGAGACCGTGACGGTGGAAATCGCCGCCGAACTCAACTTGGGCGACTCCGTCCGCTCTGAGTACACCATCTCCGACGTCACCGCCCAGGCCGGCGGGCAACCCCTGGCCGTCGCCAGCGAGACCAAGGCCGGCTATCAGATCCTGCGCCTGACGACCGGCCAGACGACGGAGCCGATCACCTTGCGGTACGTCGTCCGGGGGGCCACCTCGGCCGAGGCCGACGGCTCGGTCCGCTTCTCCTGGGACGCTCTCCAAGGTCTGTCCGTGGGCGTGGGCGAGGTCAGCGGGCGGTTGGTTCTGCCGGCCGTGGCGGTCGACTACATCTGCGACTCCGGGCAACCGGGCGCGATCACGACCTGCGCCACTTACACCGGCGGTACCCACGGCAGCTCCACCATGGTCTTCACCGACACCGAGCGCCAACCCGGCGACATCCTGACCGTGGGGGCCGTCTTCCCCGCCGGTGCCGTTCAGGTCACCGAACAGCTCAGCCAAGGCTGGTCGCTCAGCCGGGCCCTGTCTTGGGGCTGGCCCCAGATCACGGTGGCGGCTGGCGTCGTCGTGATCGGCGGCCTGGCCCTGTTCGGGGTCTCCCGCCGCCGTCGGGCCGGGCTGGCTCCCGCCACGGCCCAGCCGGTGGCCAGTTTCGAGACCGATCCTAACGGTCACATCGCTTTCGTGGTCTCGGACCATCTTCGCCCCGGTCTGGTCGGCACCTTGGCCGACGGATCGGTCGATCCGGCCGACGTCTTGGCCAGCTTGCTCGACTTGGCCATGCGGGGCCATCTGCGTATCACCGAATTGCCGCGCGAATCGGCCTACGCCGTGCCGGATTGGCTGCTGACGCGCCACCAGGGCGGCGACGCCTTGGCCGAGTACGAGAGCCAGCTGTTGGACGCCGTGGCGCCGGTCGACGCCGCCACCCGGGTGTCCGATCTGGTCGGCGTGGTGGCAGCTTCGATCGGTCAAATGCAGCAATCGTTGTACAAGCAAGTCATCAAGGATGGTTGGTTCTCGCGTCTGCCCGGCACGCGCAGCAAGTGGAGCCCGCTGGTCTGGGTCGGCCTCGGCCTGTCCGTCTTGGTGACGGCCGGCCTGATGCTGTGGACGAGCTGGGGCCTGATCGGCCTGGCGCTGGTGGCGGTCTCTTTGCTGAGTCTGTTGCTGGTCCAGGACCAGCCGGTCCAGACTCCGGCCGGCGCGGCGGTGGCAGCCGGTTTGGGCGCCCTGTCGGCCGAATTGCACTCGGTTCCGACGGATCGTCTGCGACCGGGCCACGAGTTGGCCGACGCCTCGGCTGTGCTGCCGTACGCGGTCGTCCTGGGCGGTTGGGAGCGCTGGCTGGCCGCCATGGTGGCGGTCGAGCCCGTCCCCGGGGCCGACGCCACTGGCCTGGATTGGTACAACGCCCCCGAGGACTGGCACCTGAGCGACCTGCCCTATTCGCTCAAGTCCTTCATCACCGTCGTCATCGGCGCTCTCTCGTCGCGCGTCTGAGCCAATCTCGCAGCGGTCCGCCCGGATGGAGTGGAGGGCTGCCCCAGAGTTCCATGTAAGCGCTTGCAAGACCTTACGTAAGCGCTTACACTGAGGCTGGCCGCCGCCCGCGGTCCGCCGGGATCAGCCGGCGTAGTCGCCCTAGCGCCGCAGGATCGCCCATGAGCCAGCCCCCGTCCGTCGCCTCTGCCGTTCCCGCTCCGGCCCAGCCAGCCGGCCTCCAACCAGACGATCCCCCGGCGGTCGCTCCCTCACCAACCGACCCTCGACCAGCCAGCCCCCGGCCAGATGGCCTGAGGGCTGTCCTGTTCGACCTCGACGGCGTGTTGGCTCCGACCGCCGACTTGCACCGCCGGGCCTGGGCCGATCTCTTCCAGGCCGTCTTCGCCCAGGCCGGCGTCAGCCAGCCGTACAGCGACAGGGACTACTTCGTCCACCTGGACGGGCGACCGCGCCAGGACGGCGTGGCCGCCGTCTTGGCCTCGCGCGGACTCGAGCTGCCCTGGGGCGAGCCGGACGATCCGCCCGACCGCGACAGCGTCCACGGCCTGGGCCGACGCAAGAACCAGGCTTTCCAGGCGGCGCTGAGCCGCCAAGGCGTCCAGCCCTATCCCGAGACTGGCGCGGTCGTCAGGGCCCTGAGCCAAGCTGGCTGGGACTTGGCGGTGGTGTCCAGCTCGGCCAACGCCGGCGCCGTCCTGGCCGCCGGCGGCCTGGCTGAGAGCTTTCCGCTGGTGGTCGACGCCGCGCTGGCGGCCCGTCACGGCTTGGCCGGCAAACCGGCCCCGGACAGTTTCTTGTACGCCGCTCGCCAGCTCGGCCTGCCGCCGGCCCGCGCCGTCGTGGTGGAGGACGCCCGCTCCGGGGTGGCGGCCGGTCGGGCGGGTGGCTTCGGACTGGTGGTCGGGGTCGACCGGGGGGCGGGCCGGGCCGCCCTTCTGGAAGCCGGGGCCGACCTGGTGGTGGACGACCTGACCGAGTTGTGGGACCACTTGGCCGGACTGACGCAGGGGAGGACGGTCCGATGACGGGGAGTGCGCCGCTAGAGGGGAAGGGCCTGGCCGGGTCGTGGGGCTGGCTGGTCGAACTGGTCGGACAGGCGCAGGGGAGGACGGTCCGATGACGAGGAACGACCCCATGGATCGGACCCGCTTCCCGATCGACCCCTGGGCCCTGCGCGAGCGGCTCGACCCGCCGGCCGCCCCCGACGCGGTCGGGGCCACCCTGTTCGCCCTGGCCAACGGTCACATCGGCGTGCGGGGCGACGGTCCCGACGGTCGCGGTCTGGGCCAGGGCAGCTTCGTCAACGGCTTCCACGAGACCGCCTGGATCGACCATCCTGAGCCGGCCTACGGGTTGGCCCAGGTTCAGCAGTGGTTGCCCGGCGTCCCCGACCTGGCTCAGTTCGTCGTCACAGTGGACGGGCGGGAATTGACCGAGGCCTGGGCCGAGCGGCGGTCGGATCGGCGCAGCCTCGATTTCCGGACCGGCCTGAGCCAACGCCGGACGGTCTGGAGTTTGCCCGATCAGAGCCGGCTGGAGGTGGTCCAGACCCGCTTAGTCAGCTTGTCTCGCCGGGACCTGGCCGTCTTCCGCTGCGTCGTCCGTCCGCTCGACCGGCCCCTTCAGCTCCGCCTCGACGCGCGCTGGCAGGACCAGACCGACGATCTGTCCACAACGGAGGAGCGGGAGGATCATACGAGTGGCCCCGATCAGGGCACGGCCGATCCCCGGCGGGGCCAGGTCGCCCAGGGCGGCGACCTGGTCTGGGTGGAGACCTGGCGCCGGGGAGAAACCGAACTGCGGGCCTATCGCTGCTCCAACTCCGGGCTCCGGCTGGTGGTCGGTCGCCGTCGACAGGTCAGCGGTCCCGACGGACCGGCGGCCGAGTCCGCCGCTGGGCCAGTCCCGGTCGGGGCCAGTCTGAGCCTGGTCGATCTAGTCACGTACCAAACCGATCAGACGCCGCCCCTGGGCGTCGAGCCGGGCGGTTTGCGCGTGGTCGGGACGCCGGACGGCGGCTGGGAACCACTGGTGGAGTCTGGCTCCGCCGCCTTGGAACAAGCCGCCCAGGCCGGTTGGGAGGTCTTGGTCCAGGAGCAGGCCGCTTGGTTGGACGATTTCTGGCGCCGCAGCGAGGTCGAGATCGACGCCGGGCCCGACTCGGACGGTCTCATCCAAGCCGTCCACTGGGCCCTTTTCCAGTTGGCCCAAGCCACCGCCTGGGCCCAGGGCCACGGCGTCGGGGCCAAGGGCCTGTCCGGCTCCGGCTACTGCGGGCATTACTTCTGGGACTCCGAAATCTACCTGGCCCCCTTCCTGACCTACACCGATCCGGCGCGGGCCCGCGCCCTGCTCGAGTTCCGCCACGCCATGTTGCCGGCGGCCCGGCGCCGGGCCCGACGCATGGACCAAGCCGGGGCTCTCTTCCCTTGGCGCACCATCGACGGCGAGGAGGCCTCGGCCTACTTCCCGGCCGGCACGGCGCAGTACCACATCGACGCCGACATCGCCTTCGCCACCGCCCAATACGTCGCCGTCAGCGGCGACCGGGATTTCCTGGCCGGCCCCGGCGTCGACCTCCTGGTCGAGACCGCCCGGCTGTGGGACAGCCTCGGCCACTGGGGCGCCGACGGCCTCTTCCACCTCCACCAGGTGACCGGGCCGGACGAGTACAGCGCCCTGGTCGACGACAACTTCTTCACCAATACGCTGGCCGCCTTCAACCTGACGGAGGCCGCCGCCGCCCTGACTCGGCTAGGCCAGGAACGACCCCTCGACCACGCCGCCGCCGTGGCCCGGCTGGCCGTGAGCGAGGACGAGCCAGAGCGCTGGCGGCGAGCCGGGCAGGGCATGAGTTTGGCCTGGGACGCCGAGCGCGGCGTCCACCCGCAGGACGCCGCCTTCTGCGACCGTCCGCTCTGGGACGTCGCCCGGCTGGGGCCGTGGCGCCGGCCTCTGCTGCTGCACCACCATCCCCTGGTGATCTACCGTCATCGAGTGCTCAAGCAGGCCGATGTCGTATTGGCCCTGCTGCTGCGGTCGAATCAGTTCAGCCTGGAGCGCAAGCGAGCCGACTTCGACTACTACGACGCTCTGACGACCGGCGACTCGACCCTGTCGGGCGCCATCCAAGCCATCGTGGCGGCCGAAGTCGGCCACGGCCGCGCCGCCTTGGACCACTTCCACGAGCTGGTCTGGACCGATCTGGCCGACCGGCCCGGCAACACTCGCGACGGAGTCCACATCGCCGCCGCGGCCGGGGTCTGGGCCGTCTTGACCCAGGGCTTCGGCGGCTTGCGCGACTCCGGCCAGCGGCCCAGCCTCGATCCCCGCTTGCCTGAGGGCTGGCGCCGGCTCGCTTTCCGCCTCCGACTGGCCGGCCAGACCGTGTCCGTGGTCCTAACCCCGGGCCAACTCCAACTCAGTCTGATCGAAGGTGACGGCCTAGAGCTGTTGGTGAGAGGTGAACCAGTCTGGATCGCCCCCCAAACCGTCATAGATCGACCGATCTGACCCCCCACGCGCCGCCCTCACCACGCGACAGAGCAGTTGTGTACGCCGACACGCCGTAGCAGCGGTTGCAACTCTCCGCTCGCATGCGCCCCCGCCGCTGACCGAGCGCTTACGACCGTCGAGCGGCGGGGCGCTGTGGCTTAGTCCGTTGGGCGTGGGCCGGGGCCGGTCGAATGGCGCCGGATCAGCTCGGTCGCGAAGATCCGTTCGGTCTCGGCCGAGTGGGGGGCGTCGGCCAGAGCGTCGAGCAGGAACTGGGCCGCCCAGGCCCCTTGGGCGTGGGCCGGCTGGGCCAGTGTGGTCAAACCCATCAGGTAGCTCAGATCGTGGCCGTCCAAGCCGATCACGGAGACGTCCCGGCCGACGACGAGCCCTCGGCTCTGGAGGGCTTGGATGGCCCCCAGGGCCATCTCGTCCGAGGCCACGAAGAGGGCGCTCAGGTCGGGTCGGCGGTCCAATAGGGCCAAGGCGGCCCGTCCCCCCGACTCGGCGCTGAAATCACCCGCGCCGTCCAAGTCCGGTCCAGCGGCCAGACCGGCTCGGTGGAGCGCCCGCCGCCAGCCTTGACGCCGCCGCCAAGTCGGAGAGTACGGACCGACGTCGTCGGGCTGGCCGCCGATGTGCCCGATCACGCGGTGGCCCAACTCGATCAGATGGCCGGTGGCGGTGGCGGCGGCGGCCTCGTCGTCGATGCCGACGAAGGGGAAGCCGGGCTGCCGTACCGAGATGAAGACGGCCGGTAGGCCCAGTTCCCGCAGACGTTCCGCCTCCGCCGGGGAGAAAGCCATCGAGGCCACGATGACGGCGTCGACCCGGCCGCGCACGACGTCGGCGTCGAAGGCCGGCCGGGGCCGGCCGACGTCCGGGATGAAGTAGAGCAGGGCGTCGAAACCGGCCCGGCGCAAGGTCTGCTCGGCCCCCTCGAAAGCCTGGGCGAAGAACCAACGCGAGATGGCCGGGGCGACCAAGGCGACGCTACGGGTGCGGCCCGAGGCCAGGGCGGCGGCGCTGCGCGATGGCACATAACCCAGTTCGGCGGCCACCCGTCGCACCAGGTCACGGGTCTGGTCGGTCACATGGGGCAGCCCGCGCAGGGCCCGGGACACGGTCGCGGTCGAGACGCCGGCCGCTTGGGCCACGTCCCCTATGCTGATCGTCACCGCCGGACCGAGTCAGGCCACCGGCAGGCTCAGCTCGAGGCCGGGGTAGAGCGGGTGGGCCTCCAACAACTCGGCGGCCTGAGCCTTGACGCGGGCGGCCAAGCCGTCGGGCAGGACGGCCTTGGCCTGGCTGGGCCCTCCGTCGCGAGTCGTGGCCGGGCTGGTCTGGGACAGGACCTGGGCGATCAGGTCGGCCACCCGGTCGAACTCGGCCGCGCCGAAGCCGCGTGAGGTCAAAGCCGGGGAGCCCAACCGGATGCCGCTGGTGTACCAAGCCCCGTTGGGGTCGTGCGGGATCGAGTTGCGGTTGGTCACGATGCCGCTCTCCAATAGGGCGGACTCGCCTTGGCGGCCGGTCAAGCCGAAGCTGGTCAGATCGATCAACAAGAGGTGATTGTCGGTGCCACCGGTCACCAAACGCACGCCCCGGCGCAGCAGGCCGTCGGCCAAGGTCTGGGCGTTGGCGGCGACGGCGGCGGCGTAGGTCTGGAAGGCGGCCGAGCGGGCCTCGGCCAAGGCCACCGCCTTGGCCGCCATGACCTGTCCGAGCGGGCCGCCCAACACCATCGGGCAGCCCTTGTCGACGGCGTCGGCGTATTCCTTGGTGGACAAGACGAAGCCGCCCCTGGGCCCACGCAAGGACTTGTGGGTGGTCGAAGCCACGATGTGGGCGTGCGGCACCGGGTCCTCGTTCCCGGTCATGACCTTCCCCGCCACCAGGCCGGCGAAATGAGCCATGTCGACGAACAAGGTGGCGTCGACCTCGTCCGCGATCTCGCGCAGACGGGCGAAGTCGAGCCGGCGCGGGTAGGCCGAGTAGCCGGCCACGATGATGAGGGGGCGGAATTGGAGCGCCGTCGCCCGCAGGGCGTCGTAGTCGACCAGGCCGGTGGTCGGATCGGTGCCGTAGGAGCGCTGCTGGAACATTTTGCCCGAGATATTGTGCCTGAAACCATGCGTCAGATGGCCGCCGGCGTCTAAGGCCATGCCCATCACCCGTTGACGGTTGAACTCGGTCCGCAGGGCCTCCCAATCGGCCTCGCCCAGGTCATTGACGGTGGCGGCGGACAACCTACTGAGGGTGGGCGACTCGACCCGATGGTTCAAGATGGCCCAGTAGGCCACCAGGTTGGCGTCGATGCCGGAGTGCGGCTGGACGTAGGCGTGGTCGGCGCCGAAGAGAGCGCGGGCGTGCTCGGCCGCGACCGACTCGACGGTGTCGATGTTGCGGCAGCCGGCGTAGAAACGGTGGCCGACGGTGCCTTCGGCGTACTTGTCCGACAACCAGGTGCCCATGGTCAAGAGGACCGGCAGGGAAGCGTAGTTCTCACTCGCGATCAGCTTCAGGCTGGCCCGTTGGTCGGCCAACTCCTGGGCGGTGGCCTGGGCCACGCGGGGCTCGACGCTGGCGATGACGTCGAGCAGTTGGCTGTAGAGCGGGGACAGGTTCTCGGTCACGGAGCCTCCTGGCGTGCGGGCTGATAGGAGACTAGATTATCGACTCTGACGAGTCTCAAACACTCAATCGGCTCCCCCTCATGAGCGCCAGCGCTCGACGGTCGCCTCAATCGTGTCTATCGCCCGGGTGGGCCTGGCCGGCAGGCCGGACCCGGATTGAGAGGCCGAAATCGGCCCGGTAAGCTCTGCTGCGGCCATTCACCGTCTGATCGTCCTGCGAGCAAACGAGTTCCGCCAAGGGTGGTTGAACTTAGTTTCACTAAGTGTTTGAAACTTCGACGAATGAGCCGAGTTTCGGTTTCTCGGGGTCCCCGAAAAGTACCGGACCGGAGCGCAGCGGAGGGAGGACACTTTTTGGGGCTTCTAGTGCGTCAGTGAATAATTTTTACTGTCATGATTTGAGGAGAAGCAATCATGCGTGGATACGGCATGCATGCCGTCAACCAAGTCGGCTGGATCGAGAAAGACAAGCCACAGTGTGGCCCGCTGGACGCCATCGTGCGGCCCACCATCGTCGCTCCCTGTAGCTCCGACACCCACGTCAGCCATGGCGGGTCGGGCCCTCACAGCGAACTCATCTTGGGCCATGAGGCGGTCGGGGTGGTCGAAGAGGTCGGCGCCCTGGTCCAGACGATCAAGCCGGGCGACCTAGTGGCGGTGCCCTGCGTCACGCCGGACTGGCTGGTCTCCGGGGTGCAGAACCACAAGACCTTCTCCCATGACGTGGGCCCCTTCGGCTCCTTCAAACTGGTCGGCAGCAAGGACGGCGTGATGGCGGAGTTCTGCCACGTCAACCAAGCCGACGCCAACCTGGCTCTGATCCCGGCCGGGGTGTCCCCCGAGGCCGCTCTGATGACGGTCGACATGGCTTCGACCGGTTTCTATGGCGCCGAGATGGCCGACATCGTCTTGGGCGACACCGTCGTGGTCATCGGCATCGGTCCGGTCGGCCTGATGTCAGTGGTGGGGGCGATCCTGCGGGGCGCCGCCCGTGTCATCGCCGTCGGCGCCCGGCCGCAGACCGTGGCCGTGGCCCGTCAGTACGGCGCCAGCCAGGTCATCAGCTACAAAGACGGCCCGATCGACGCCCAGGTGCTGGAGCTGACCGGCGGCGTGGACAAGGTCATCTTGGCCGGCGGCGGCCCGGAGGCCTTCCTGCAGGGGCTCAACATGCTGAAAGCCGGCGGGACCTTGGCCAACGTCAACTTCTTCGACGCCACCGACACCTTGACCTTCCCGGCCCTGAGCTGGGGGCTGGGCATGGCGGACAAGGACATCCGGGGTGGCTTCTGCCCGGGCGGCAAGGTCCGGATCGAGCGCTTGCTGGCTCTGATCGAGTACGGCCGCTTCGACCCGACCCAGATCATCTCGCACCGCTTCCAGGGCTTCGACGCCCTGCCCGAGGCCTTCGATCTGATGGACCGCAAGGCTCCCGATCTGATCAAGCCGATCGTCCACCTGGTCTGAGGTCTTACTCAGTGGCGGCTGGCCAACTCGTACAGAGCCACGCCCGCCGCCACCGAGGCGTTGAGGGACTCGACCGGGCCGGACAATGGGATCCGGACTAAGACGTCGCAGTGCTGGCGCACCAGGTGGCTGAGACCAGCGCCCTCGGAGCCGACCACCAAGACGATGGGGCCGGTCAGATCATCCAGCTCGGCCAAATCGGTCTCGGCCTCGCCGGCCAGTCCGAGCACGAGACAACCGGCGGCGGCGGCGTCGGTCAAGCAACGGTTCAAATTGGTGGCCTTGGCCACCGGGATATGGGCGGCGGCTCCGGCCGAGGCCTTCCAGGCGGCGGCCGTCAACTGGGCGCTGCGCCGCTCCGGGATGACGACGCCGACGGCGCCGAAGGCGGCGGCCGAGCGCACGATGGCACCGAGGTTGTGCGGGTCGGTGATCTGGTCGCAGGCCACCACCAAACCGTCGCTGGCTAGGGCGTCGGCCAGCACGTCGGCGGGGTCGGCGTAGTCGAAAGGCGGCAGACGCAGGGCCACGCCTTGATGGACCGCCCCGTCGGTCAAGCGGTCCAACTCCGAGCGCGAGACTTCGAGCAGGGCCAAGCCGCCGGTGGCGGTCAGCTTGAAGATGTCACGCAGGCGGTCGTCGCGCTGGGCCCCCTCGATGACGTAGGCCGCTTTGACCGGCAGACCGGCCTGCAAAGCCTCCCAGACCGGATTGCGGCCCACCACCCAGTCGGCCGTCTTGGAGCGGGCTCCGCTCCCGCTCGGTCGTCCTTGGCCCGAGGCGCCCCGGGCGCCGCTGGAACCGCTGGGGCGGGTCCGTCCGGCGCCTGCTCCCGGCCGGGCCGCCGCCGTCCGACCCGAGCCTCGGCTGGAGTCGTCTAGGCCGGGGCCGGTCGAATCGCCCCGATAAGCCTTGTGCCAGACCCGGTCCTCCGCCTTCGGGGTCGGTCCGCGTCCTTCCAGGCCGCGCCTGACCCGGCCCCCGGAACCAGCCGTGTGTCCCTTGGAGCCGATGCCCTTGCCGCGTTGGCGCGCCCCCCGGCGGGCCGAATTGCCCGCCATCACAAGCTCCAGCGGGGGCCGTGGGGGGTGTCTTCGACGGTCACACCGAGATCGGCCAAGTGGTCGCGGATCTGATCGGAGGCGGCCCAATCGCGCCTGGCCCGGGCCGCCTGGCGCTGCTCCAAGAGGGCTTCGACCAAGCCGGACACGACTTGGCCCAAGTCGCCGGCCGGGTTAGCGGCCCAGATCGGGTCGTCCGCCCGCAGGCCCAACACGGTCAACATGGCCTGGACCTGGGCCAGACTGGCCTGGACTGACTCCGTCTGGCCGGCGTCGAGCCCACGGTTGCCCTCCCGCACCGTCTCGTGCAACTGGGCCAGCGCCGCCGGCGTGCCCAAATCATCGTCCAGGGCGACGGCGAAGGCCTCGGGCGGCTGTCCGGGCGCGGTCGGCCCGACCAGGTCGATGGCGCGGGCCACGAAGGAGTCGACCCGGGCCAAAGAGGCGCTGGCCTCGGTCAGGGCCTGGTCGGAATACTCCACCATCGAGCGGTAGTGGGGGGCGACCAGGTAATAGCGGACGGCGCGGGGAGCGTACTTTTTGGTCACCTCCGTCACCAACATGCCGTTGGACAAAGACTTGCTCATCTTCTCCCCGGTCGGATCGGTCACGAAGGCGTTGTGCATCCAGTGCTGGGCGAAGGGTCGCCCAGCGGCCTGGGATTGGGCCCGCTCGTTCTCGTGGTGGGGGAAACGCAGGTCGATGCCGCCGCCGTGGATGTCGAAGGCGTCGCCCAGGTATTTGCCGGCCATGGCCGAGCACTCCAAATGCCAACCCGGCCGGCCCCGGCCCCAGGGCGAGGGCCAAGAGGCGGTCCAGGGCTCAGTCGGCTTGTAACCCTTCCAGAGGGCGAAGTCACGGGGGTCGCGCTTGCCCCTAGGGTCGGCGTCCGTGGCCGGCACGACCTCGTCCAGGCGCTGGCCGGACAGCGCGCCGTAGGTCGGGAAGCTACGGACGTCGAAGTAGACGTCGCCCGACCCGTCCTCGGCCGGGTAGCCGTGGCCGTGGTCCAAGATGGCCTGGACCAACTCGACCATCTCCGGGATGTGGCCGGTGGCGCGCGGCTCGTAAGTCGGGGGCTGGCAACCCATCAGTTGGGCGGCCTGGTGCAGGGCCCGCTCGTACAAGTAGGCGTGGGCGTACCAAGGCCGGCCGGCCTCAGACGCCTTAGCCAAGATCTTGTCGTCGATGTCAGTCACATTGACCACCAAGGAGACCTCCAGGCCCGACCAGGTCAGCCAGCGGCGCAGGGTGTCGAAGACGACCTCTTTACGGATGTGGCCGAGGTGGGGCGGGGCTTGCACGGTCAAGCCGCAGCAATAGATCGAGACCTGGCCCGGCCGCAGGGGGACGAAGGGGACCTGGCGGCCCTGGGCGGAGTCATAGAGGCAGAACGTCACCGGTTCAGCCTACCCGGCCCGGCCGAGTCGGCTCCGGGCCACCGGGCTACGGTTCAACCGGCTCAGTCCACCCGGCTCCGGCTCACTCAGCCGTCGCGGCCGCTCGGGCCCGCAAAGCGTCGATGTCGAGGAAGGGACTGGGCGCGGCGACCTGGTCGACGCCGTCCTCCCAGGGATCCTGGGGCGGCTCCTGGCCCGGCTCGACGTAGCCCTGCGAGGGATCGTAGGGATTGACCAATTGGCGCGACTCGACCGGCAGCAAAGACTCGGTGTTCAACTCCTCGTCCGGCAGGCAGCGTAGGACGTCTTGGACGTAACCTTGGGCCGCCTCCGTGATGGGCACGTCACGGCTCTGGCGCTCGGCGGCGTACCAGCGGTAGTCCAGCACCTCGTGGAAGATCTGAGCCGGCTCCCGCTTGGCCCTCAGATCGGCTGGCACCAAGTCCATGACCGGCTGGAAGACGTGCGTCATCCAGTCGTGCGCCACCGCCGCCTCGTCGACGTGCTGTTGACCGGTGCGCCAACGGTAGGTGTCGAGGTCGTTCAAGAGCCGCCGGGCCTGGTTCTCCTCGGTGTCCAAGCCGGTCAGGCGCATCAGGCGGCGCGAGTGGTGCCCGGCGTCGACCACCATGGGTTGGATGCGGACGGTCGAGGCGTCGGCGGCGGTCCGGATGTCGAGTTCGGCGACGTCGAAGCCGAGGGCGTTGAGACGACGCACCCGGTTCTCGATCCGGCCCATCTGGTCGCCCGAGAACTCCTCCGCCCCGGTCAGCTCCTGCCACAGCTCGTGGTACCTCGACTGCACCAGGTCGACCAGCTGGAGCGGGTCCAAGTCCTCCTGCAACAGACCGCCGGCGCGCAGGTCGAGGAAGTCGCCGAACAGGTTGGTACGGGCGATCTCCAAGTCCTGGCGGCGCTGACCGTCGCTCAACTTGGGGTGCAGCCCGCCGGTCTCGGCGTCGACCAGATAGGCCGCGAAGGTGTCGGCGTCGCGCCGGAACAGGATGTTCGACAACGACACGTCGCCCCATTGGAAACCGATCAGGTGCAAGCGGGCCAACAACACCACCATGGCGTCGAGCAGGCGGGAGACCGTCTCCGGCCGCACGCCGGGGGCGAAGAGGGCCCGGTAGGGCAACGAGAATTGAAGGTGGCGGGTGATCAGGATCGGGTCCAAAGGCACGCCGCCGCAGTCGCCCCGCTCGGTGATGATGCCGATCGGCTCGACCGACGGGGTGCCCAAGCGCATCAGGTCGTGCAGGAGACGGTACTCATGGCGGGCCAGATGGTCGATCACCTCTTTGGCGGCGTAGACGTCGTCGCCCACCTTGATGAAACGGACGACGTGGCGGGACAGGCCCCGAGGCAGGGCCACCAGCAAATCGACCGGCCACTCCGCCAAAGGGGTCCCCCAGGGCAGAGGGATCAGGCGGGAGTCCGGAGTGGCCGAGATGAAGCGAGGCACGCCGCTCATTCTCCCACGCCGGCCCAAGCCAGCGGGCGGCTCGGCGCGCTGGGCGGGCGGGAGACAGTCGCCGTCGTTCCCGGCTCCGCCCTAGCGCCGACCGGGCGACGCCGACGCTCGTATCGGCGGGTCGAGCGACGGAAGTGTCGCTCGGCGGCGACGACGGTCGTGGTCGAGGCGATTGAGCGTTGAGACTCGAAAGAGTCGATACGGAACGGTCGGGGGCCGCCGCAGGCGGCCCCCGACCGGGTGCGTGCGAAATGGACTGGGCGGTGGCGCCAGGCGCAGGCGATGCGCTCGTGAGTGGAGTTGGAGAAGACGTGGACCGACTGCGGATTGGCCGTCAGACGGACCTGCCCGGACGGGGTGGAGCTGTGGCGGGTCGAGATCCGGGCCACGATCTGCTGGGCGTTGAAACGCTCCTCGTCGCTCAGGCCGGACAGGGTGCCGTAGAGGTAGGTGTCGGAGCCGAGCTCTTCGACCAGAGAGACGTCGACGCCGACGCCGGTCTCGCCCAGTTCGAAGCTCTCCGGCCGGATGCCGATGGTGAGAGTGTCCTCAGCGGGGGCCTTGGCCAGCACCTGACGCTCCACCGGCACGACGAAGTCGCCGATCTGGACGCCCCCGTCCGTGACCTTGCCCGGCAACAGGTTCATGGCCGGCGAGCCGATGAAGCCAGCCACGAAGAGGTTGGCCGGCTTGTCGTACAGGGCCAGGGGCGAGTCGACCTGCTGCAGCAGGCCGTCCTTCATGACCGCCACTCGATGTCCCATGGTCATGGCCTCGACCTGGTCGTGGGTGACGTAGACGGTGGTGACGCCGAGTCGCTTCTGCAGCGCGGCGATCTGGGTCCGGGTGGCGACCCTGAGCTTGGCGTCCAAGTTGCTCAAAGGCTCGTCCATCAGGAAGACCTGGGGCTGGCGCACGATGGCCCGGCCCATGGCCACGCGCTGGCGCTGGCCGCCGGAGAGGGCCTTGGGCTTGCGGGCCAGGAAGTCCTCCAGGCCGAGCAGCTTGGCCGCCTCCAAGACACGGGCCTGGCGTTCGGCCTTGGGCACGTTCTGCATCTTGAGGGCGAAGCCCATGTTGTCGGCTACGGTCATGTGGGGATAGAGGGCGTAGTTCTGGAAGACCATGGCGATGTCGCGGTCTTTGGGCGGCAGATCGGTCACATCGCGCTCACCGATCATGACGCGTCCGGAGTTGACCTCTTCCAGGCCGGCCAGCATCCGCAGGGAGGTCGACTTGCCACAGCCGGAGGGCCCGACCAGGACCATGAACTCACCGTCGCCGATCTCAAGATTGAGGCCGTCGACGGCGGGATGGTCGGAGCCGGGATAAATCCGGGTGGCGTCTTTGAAGGTGACACTAGCCATGACAAAACAAACCTTTCCACGGGCGGTACGTGCCCGACGATCCTTAGTGGTAAAGGATGGAGCGTGACGCTCTGTCCTCAAGGGTCAGTCTTGCACGTCCTGCCAGCCTCGCGGCGCCCGGGGTCGCATTTGGTCATCCGGTAAGTTAGGTCTACGGGTCGTCGAGTTAAAATCTGACCAGGGTCAGGCTCCAGGATCGATGACAAGTCGATTCGTGACCATGGCGTCTGCGATCTTCTTCGCGTTTTCGATGTCGCTCGCGAGACCGCCGTAACGATACATGCCGAGGCCGAGAGTGGCCAGGTGGCCGGGATTACCGTTGTGTCCTGCGACATCCTCTACATGAACGCCTTCATCACCTGGATAGACAAGTACAGCGAGCGGGGATTGTAGAACGGCGGCGGTGGTGACCGCTTGGAACACATGGTCGCGCTCTCTCACTTTCGTGGTGTACTTCGCCTCGAAAGAGGCCAGCGTCCGCCCATCTCCCATCACCACGCCGTCCGGCTCCACCGTCAGGCCTGACGTTCCTCGGAGCAGGCCGTATCTGTTTTTGGGCGGCACATTGACGACTCCTGGGACGAGTCCTTGACGAACGATGGTCTGGAGTGCCCGTTGGAGCAGTTCTTCCAATAGAGGCCACGGTTCGACCGACACCTCGAAGCCGTGCCAGCGCCCGGGACCGCCCATGAGGGATCGGTTATTTAGGAAACTCCGGGCGATGTCCCAAGCGGTGTCGAATTTTGCCCATTGCGGTGGCAGATCGCGTGACGTGACGGCGGGGTTCACTCGAGCTGGAATGGACTCGCCGACAGTCATGTTAGAAGCGAGTCTGTGGAGCTTGCTGGCAAGCTGTGGTGAGGCAGTCGATCGGGCGAACGCCTCGGCGACCAAGGCCATGGCCCTGGCGAAGTCGTTATGGATCGTCAGCTCGTCCCTGACCACAGGGAAGTCGGTCGGTTTCAGGGCCGCAGTTCTGAGCCAATCTGTAACTTGGAGACGGCCGCGCAACCGGTGGGTCGTCTCGGATACACGCTCATAGGCTTGGACCGGACCATCGCTTCTCAAGGCTCGCTCCAGCCTTCGTCCGTATTCGATCCGGATAGCGACGGCCAGGGCGCTATCCGCGCCGGACTCGCGTCGCCGGGAATGAGAGGAGCCTGTGATCCCGACGCGGGTGTTCGGGGTGAGGAGCCTTGCCACCGACCCAGCCCAGTCTTGCCCGTGATCCGTCTTGGGCCGCACCTTCACAATCTCCCCAGTGTCAAGCCTGAACGAACCGACAAGGTTGGTGAAGGTGACAGTGCGGTCATCGATGCCGACCTGTGAGAAGCGGGGTCGCAAGACGTGCTTCAGGGACTGTGACGCCGTCTTGATCGCGCGAGCGAGATCCGCGCTCATGGTTTGCGGCGCGTTCTCAGTGAATTCAAGAACACTAGACCTGGTCAATGTTGGCCTGGCCAGTGCCGTCTCGTGCGATGTCGGCTTGTCGTAGCAATTCGTTGAACGACTCCTGCGGCGTCATCTCCGACACTCGGCGCAAGAGTAGGCGAGGCTGACCCAAATCCCCAAGGCCCACGTCAGGGGATGACCACCATGCAACGTGTGTCTTCGAGGTGGACCCCGCTCCACCTGGCTGGCCCGCTCTCAAGATAGCTCCGAGGGGCGCGTCGTCGTCTATCAGCGACATCCTAAGGTTCTGGACGAGGCGTAGATCGAACGCCTCGGCCAACTGCCCAAGCATATCTGCACCATCGTTTGCCGCCAGCCCCCAGAAACATGAGGGGCCTACACGGAAGTCGATGCCCAGGACGGCGTCTATCCTGCTGTTGACGCCCGCCAGTACTCTGGCGGCAAGCTCCCCGACGACTCGCGGTGTCAATTCGGTGAGGTCAGTGTGGAAATCGGCCTCAGGGTCAGCGTCCAGTCTGACTCGCAGAGCGTAGTAGTCGGGCTGCATCTCCAGGACGGTGAAGCGTCTCCGGAGGGCCGCGTCTAGCGGGGCGACACTTCTGTCGCTCGTGTTCAGGGCTGCGACGATCCACAATGAGTTGGGTAGGCTGAATTGTGCTGCCACCCTAGTCCCGGTATCTGAGCTGAATTCGGTGGGGACATTGGGCTCCAAGCTGGCGTAGGCCAGGTCGATGGTCGCTCCGCTGGACGGGTCACCGGGAGTGAACCTCTTGTCACGGTCGAGCAGGGCCAGAGTGTCTCCAAGCGCTGCTGCCGCATTTCCCCGGTTGAATTCATCGAGAACGAGCATCGCTCGCCTGCCGGGAGTTGATGCGTAGTGGGCCAGATTGATGAGCGGACCGGTGGCTGGTTCAACGCCCACGCCCCCGTTTTTGGGCACTGGTAACAGTCCCATGACTAGGTTCTCGTAGCTGAAGGACGGGTGCATGATGACCGTGCGAGTCTTGCCATGCCGTTCACCGAAATCCCAGGCGTCGTGGTGGTTCTTGGTTGGGTCGAACAAGATTCCGGGATTCGCCACCCACTTGGCCAAGTCCTCCAAGAGCACGGACTTACCGGTGCCAGGTGGTCCAATCACCAGTAGATTCGGGTTTTTCTCAAGAAGGGCGATGGCCTCCGCGACCGACGGTTTGACTAAGTTGTCGTAGGCTGCGGACGCGCAGCCGCCCCTGCTTGGAATCTGACGCGCAAGCTCGGCGAGGGAGGGGAGCATCCTGTCAACGGAGGCGAAACCCCACACCGGATCGTTAAGGGAAACGTCGAGATAAGCCCGTATATGCAGCTTGTCTGGTTCGTCCTTCAGTTTGATAGCTACGAGGAACGCCTGGACTCCTGACTTTTCTATCCGTGTCCACTCGGCATTGGCCTCGTCGGCAGTCTTGAGGTCAGGAGTACCCGGTATCGTCTGAGGTCCATCCTCAGTGGGTTGTTGAATCAGCCTCCACGGTGCGGGCGCTCCCGCAACCGTACCCCAGGATAGGTGATACCGGTCGTTCGGGTGCTTGATGAACCCTCTGGCCTCGCCGCCTGGCCAGCAGTAGGTGAAGTCCACACGGTCAGCTCCTTCGGGTAAGGGGAACGCCCGCCCGAGAAGCTCCGCGCAAGAGCCGCTGACTTGGAGATAGTCCTTCGTGTAACCGCCGTCACCGGGCAATCTGCCATAGGTAGCCTTGAATGGCGCCGTGCTGAAACGCCAGATCCAGACGGCCTCGACCGCTCTACCGTTCATCTCATGCCGTCCTTCCCACGACCACGACCTCCGGAGACTCGCGGGCCTCAACATCATGCTTGTTCTGAGCCGCCACCGAGCGCTTGGTCGTAAGCCTGATGATCTCAGACGAAGCGAAGAGCTCGCGCACCAGTGACGTATCCCGGTTGGACATGATCCAAGGGACACCTCTGGCGCTCAGCGCTTCGCACAGCGACGCGAGCTCCATTAGATCGGGCTGCCTGAATCGCTTCTCCGTGTAAAGGTGGAACTTGGACGTGTCGCTGATCGGCAGATAGGGAGGGTCCAAATACACGAAGTCTCCCCGTTGGGGGCGCGTGAGCGCGTCCCTGAAGTCTTCGCACCGCACCTCGGATCGCGCCAGAGACCGATTCAGAGAGGCCAGGGTCAAGGCTGAGAGTCCTCGGAATTCCCTGTCGCCCCAAGGGACGTTGAACTGTCCCCAGCGGTTGACACGCCACAAGCCGTTCCAACTGGTCTGGTTGAGATAGATGAAACGGGCCGCTCTCGGCACAAGCCCCACCGGGTCCTCGGTGCGCACACGGAGGTAGAACTCCTTGGAATCGTTCTTCGCGTAGACGTGGAGCGCTTCCTGGAGCTCGTTCGCGTGGTCGCGGACAGCGAGCCAGGCGTGGATCAGTTCCTCATTAAGATCCGCCAGATGGGCAGTCCCCTCGAACCTGTCCTGGACGGCGAAGAACACTGCCCCCCCTCCGAGGAATGGCTCGTGGTAGTCGACGAACCGGGCGGGCATGTGAGGAAGGATTCGGCCCAGGAGTCTGGTTTTGCCGCCGGCCCACTTTAGGAACGGATGGCTGGCACGCGCGACACCTGCCTCGGCATCCCAGCCGAGGCCATCTAGCAGGTCCATAATCACGCTCATGCTCTTCAGACGCGCCTTAACATAGTGTCGGTGGCTCGTGAGAGCATACGTTACAGGAGCGGAGTGACAGTTCTCATGAGGACGTATTGGAGAGGGTGACGACATGGCCGATGTCGAGTTGACATGGGAAAATAAACACCTCTCGCTCCGCGGGACAGGGACAGATCAATATACGTGGGTTGTCCCAGGGGCTGGGCTGGTAAAGGCTCAGACTACGATCCTCACAGCCGGGCCAATCACACGAGACTCGAACGTCCTGGCCATCGGGGATAGCCTCGACGTGCTGGAAGCCCTGTCCCGCCAAACGGAAGCCTTCGACGATGGCATACGGCTCGTCTACGTTGATCCTCCGTTCAACACCGGCAAAGCGTTCCGCCACTACGGAGACCACCTACAGCGCCCGATGTGGCTCAGCATGATCCGTGACCGCTTAGCCGCCCTTAAGCCGCTCCTCACTCCAGATGCGTCGGTCTGGATGCACCTTGACGACTCCGAGGTGCATCGCGCCAGAGCGATCATGGATGAGATCTTCGGCGAGCGAGCTTTCGTGACCAGCGTCGCATGGCAGAAAAGAACGACCAGGGACAGCAGAGCCGCCTTCTCCGCCAACCATGACACCATCCTCGTCTACGCCCCATCCGGTCCCAAGGCGTGGAAAACGCGACGCAATTTGCTGACCAGGGACCGCGGGCACATGACGAACAGGGACAACGACCCGCGTGGCCCTTGGACTGATGCACCTTTCACGGCACCGGGTTACCGGGCCGGGCAGCAGTACGTCATCATGACGCCCACAGGTCGTCCGTTAAAACCTCCTCGCGGCCGTTCGTGGTATGCCACAAAATCGACCTACCTCGATCTACTCTCGGACGACCGAATCTGGTTTCCGAAGGACGGGGACGGGTCGCCTCGCCTCAAGTTGTTTCCCCATCAGATCAGAGGGCTGGTGCCCTTTACCATCTGGAACAGCGCGGACACGGGGACCAACGATGACGCCAAGCGTCACTTGATGGACTTATTCCCTGGCACTGATGTATTCGACACCCCCAAGCCTGAGACCCTTCTGGAACGCATTGTTCACATCAGCACCGATCCAGGCGAGCTTGTCGTGGATCTGTTCGCGGGTAGCGGGACCACCGCTGCCGTGTCACACAAGATGCACAGACGATGGGTGGCTGTGGAGAGAAGTGTCCCTACGGTCAGCGACTTCGCGCTGCCCCGCCTGTGCGCCGTCGCAAAAGGGGATGATCCTGGAGGTATCACCCGCGATGTCGGCTGGACTGGCGGTGGCGTTTTCGAGGTCGTGGCCGTACCTCCTGTCGCGGGGGGAAAGCCGGGCTCGTACTCAGCGGCATCGCTCCGGAGAACTCTCCAACTGCCCTCGTCCGGGGTGTATAACCGGCCTGTAGCTCTACGTGCGTGACACACTGTGCCTGACCTCATCTCCCTCCGAGTTCGAGCCGCGTTCAGAGACTTTGCCTCGGGAATCAAGCTCCGTGACATAGACCGAATTTGGCAGTCAGAGAATTTCCCTCCAGGAGAGGCCAATGAGTTCGGCGGTGTGAGGCAATCTCGTTGGGTTGAGTACGAGGCTTCGGTCGATTGGACAAACGTTGATCACTGTCGCAGGGCGCTCCGTGCCTACCAGACCGTCCTGATAGAGCACGACAACGAGTGCAAGACCAAGCTCATCCAAGTCTTGGAAGCGGATGGATTCACCATTGACTCCAAGAACAATATTACCTTCCCGGTGGATCTATTAACTCCTCTATCTGGCCTGGGTGGCCTCCGCGACGTCTCGGGCATCATGGACGCCTTCCATCGGATCGACGCACTGCTGGACCAGGACCCACCTGGCGTTGTAGGAGCGGTCAAAGACTTGATTGAAGCGACGGCCAAGACAGTGTTGGAGCACCTTCAGAAGCCTGTGGAAACCAATGCCGAATTGGCTGGCCTGGTCAGTCAAGCTCAGGACTCTCTGGGGCTAGGAGTCTCCTCGGTTGACGAGTCGCTCGACTCGTCCAAGTCTGTGAAGAAAATCTTGGGTAGCCTCAAGGGCATCGCCATCGGCCTTACTGAGTTGAGGAATGCTGAGGGAAGCGGCCACGGAAGAGCAAGAGGGTCGGGCCTGGTGCGAGATCGTCCTCGACACATTCGCCGATCCCAAGGCTCCATGGCAGAAACGCTCGGGAGCCAGGCCTGACCCGAATCGTTGACGACTCCACCCGCCGCATCAGCGGTCTCATCTTCGACCGGCCGAAGGACCCATGTTCGCATCATGGTAAGAATTCGTTAGCCCGAACGGCTTCGTGGAAGCCGGTCCGACCCTTTACGGTGGTGACCGTGGACAGACCCTACATCGCCGATCGGCCGCCCGAGGCACCTCCCCCGATCCCTTCGGCCGAGCCCAGGGCGGAGTGGGATGAACGGGAGACCGAACTGGCCGAGGAGTTGGAGACGAGCGAGGCGGTCAAGGAGCCTGAGAGGGACGAGAAGGAACCCGAGTCCGGGCCCTGGTGGGCCGACCCGGCTTGGCCCTGGAGCCATCGTCCGACCCGGGCCGATCTGGTCTGTTGGATCATGATCGCCGTGGTCGGGGTCTATAGCTTGGCCATCGCGCCCGCTCGGGCCGTCCTGATCGGTCACAGTCCGCCGCTGGCCGCCGCCATCACCGGCGGCCGGACCTCGGTCGTGGCCACGGGGGCCTGGATCCACGTCCGGGGCGGCGTTCTAGTCCTGTGGTGGGCTCTGGCCGCCTTGTCCTTGATCAAGTTCAGTTGGGTCTATTGGTGGGCCGGCCATCGTTGGGGCGACGGCATCATCACCATGCTGGCCGGGCAGACCGCCTGGTCCCAGCGACGGGCCGCCCGGGCCGTCGCTCTGACCCGCCGCTGGTGGCCGCTGGCCATCGCCTTGACCTTCCTACCGGTGCCGTTCCCGATGCCGATCGTCTACGCCGCCGTCGGCGCCGCCGGGATCAAGCTGGGTCGCTTCCTGGTCCCAGTCCTGGCCAGTTCGGCGGTCTTCCAAGCCGGCTACCTGGCCCTGGGCTGGTGGATCGGGCAACCGGCCGTCGACCTGGTCGACCTCTACGCCCGCTACATGTGGTACGTCACCCTCGCCATCCTGGTCGGCATGTTGGGTCTGGCCTGGTGGCGCTCCCGCCGGCGTAAAACTGAAGCGCCGCAGGACCACGCGACCTAGCCACCCGCCCCCGCCCCTAAGGGCCAATCGCCTGATCCCCTTCGGCGCTTGGCACTTGCGTACGCCGACACGCCGAAACAAGAGACGTAACCCTCCAATCGGTGGGGTGGGGTGCGGCGATTGACGCAGTTACGACCAGGGTCTTCCGTTCCCCCAGACTCCGTTCCACCAGACTCCGTTCCACCAGACTACGGACGCCCGGACGGGCGGCCGTACAGAAATATGTCTGCCGCGGCTCCCTGCGGGATGGGTTGGATGGTTGAATTTGGTCGGCGATGTCGCTTTCGGCGTCCCCACCGGAGCTTTGGGCTGGGTTTGGTGGGGTTCGATGGTCGTATGGTCCGGGTTCGGCGGGGAGGGTTGCACGATTGAGCAGTTGCGAACCGCTTCTTCGGCGTGTCGGCGTACGCAAGTGCTCTGTCGGCGAGGGGGTGCGGCGATTGAGCAGTTGCGACCGCGCGACACGCCGCGCGACACGCCGTAATGAGTGTTGTAAGCGCTCGTTCGGCGATACGGCGGTGGCCCAGCTGGCACTCAAGCGAGTGGGAATGGGCGCCGTCGGATCAGACGGCTTGGGCGTCTGTCTGCTCGGTCTCGTCGTCGTTGGCCGTCACCACCGGCCGGGCGGCCGGCAGCGGCAGACTGGCTAGGTCGATGGTGCGGACGGTGCGTTGGGCGGGCGGTCCGGAGAGGTAGGTCTGGGCCGGCACGGACAGCGGCTCCCACAGGGGCAGGCTGGGCTGGAGCGGGGGATCGGCCGAGTCGGCGGGATCGGTCTGGGCCGCGATCGTGATGGCCACGGTGGCCTCGTCGTTGGCGGCCTCGACCAACCGGTTCAAGCGCTCGACGCGACGGTTGACCCGGATCACATCCCAACGGGCCAGGCCGATCCAGATCAGCAACGAGGCTCCGGCCATTCCCGGCGTCCACCAACTGGTCAGACCGGCCCCGGCCAGGCCGACGGCCAAACCGGCCAAGAGCAGCAGGCCGATCAAGGTCAAGCGGCGCCGCCGGGCGGCCCGACTGGACAAACGGTCGATGGCGCGGCGGCGGGCCCGGCGGATCAAATCGCTGGAGACCGGCAGGTCGGGATTGGTCAGCAGATCCAATTCCAAATCGAGATCGGATTCGTCCTGGCCCAGTGGGTTGCCCCGGTGGACCGGAGCGGTCCTAGGGGAAGTCGACTGGGACTCGGCGCGCGCGGACGGCCGGGAGCGCCGCGAGACCTGGCTGGGAACGAGATAAAACAGCCAAGCCCCGACGACAGCTAAGAAAATCAAGCCGGTGGTGTCCATCCCGGCCAGGCTATGAGGTCAGTCTCGGAGCCGTCGGCAGACGCGCCGAGAGATCAACCGATCCAATCGGTCAGGCCCCGACCGGGGCACACCGGATCGGACGATACGCAGCCCCATCACGGCCGTCGCTCCACTGCGACCACGACATCCGAGTTGGCCTCTCAGGCCGCTCTGGTCCGGTCCAGAACCGGCTCCGGTCTCAAGTGGTCAGTCCGTGCTGGACTTCTCGTCCTCGAAGAAACCAGGGCTGTCGAAGATGATGCTGGCGCCTTCGGCCTCACGGCGGACCTGGGCCGGGGCCAAGGCCCGGGCCAGGTGGTAGACCCCGACCGTGACGATGGTGCCGAGGGCGATGCCGGAGAGGGAGAAGTCGTCGGAGAACTGCAAGGACACGTCGCCCACGCCGATGATGATGCCGGCGGCCAGCGGCACCAGGTTGATCGGATTGCCGAAGTCGACCTTGTTCTCTTTCCAGATCTTGGCTCCCAGCAGGCCGATCATGCCGTACAACACCACTGTGATACCGCCCAGCACGCCGCCGGGCGTGGCCGAGATGACGGCCCCGAACTTGGGTGAGAAGCCGAAGAGGACGGCGACCAGGGAGGCCACCACGTAGGCGGCGGTGGAGTAGACCCGGGTGGCCGCCATGACGCCGATGTTCTCGGCGTAGGTCGTGGTCGGCCCGGCCCCCACCACGGTGGCCAGCATGGAGGCGGCGCCGTCGGCGGCGATGGCCCGGCCCATCAGGGGATCGAGGTTCTCACCCGTCATCTCCGCCACCGCTTTTACGTGCCCGGTGTTCTCCGCGATCAGAGCGATCACGACCGGCAGCGAGATGAGGGCGAAACCGAGCGAGAAATGGGGCAGGTGCAGACCGACCACGCCGGTGGCGGCGTTGGACAACGGCGGCAGGCCGAGCCAGTCGGCCGAGGCCACCGCGCTCCAGTCGACCCGGAGGTGTTCGGTCACCTGGCCGGCCGCGTTCTGCGAGGTGATCGGACCGGACACCAGGTCGAACAGCCAGCTCAGAACGTAGCCGACGAGTAAGGCCACGAAGATGGCGATACGGCCGATGAAGCCCTTGAAGCCGACCGACAGGACCACCACCACGAGCATGACGATGAAGGCGGTCCACTGGTCCTGGGGCCAATAGGTCTTGGCCACCACCGGGGCCAAGTTGAAGCCGATCAACATGACGACGGCGCCGGTCACAGCCGGCGGCAGGACCCGGTGGATGACGCGGGCGCCGGCGAAGTGGATGATCAAGCCGACGATGAACAGGGCCGCGCCGGTCACGAACAAGGCCCCGGTCAGGTCGGCGGCGTCGCCGCCGGCGGCGTAGATGGCGGTGGCGACCCCGACGAAGGAAGCCGAGGAGCCGAGGTAGCTGGGCACCCGGTGCTTGACCACGATGATGAACAGCAGGGTCGCGACCCCGGACATCATGACGGCCAATTGCGGGTTCAAGCCCATCAGGAGGGGGAACACGAAGGTGGCGCCGAACATGGCCACGACGTGTTGGGCGCCCAACCCGACGGTCTTGCCCCAACCTAGCCGTTCGGTCGGTTTCACCACCTCGCCCGGAGCTAACGTGCCACCACCGTGAAGAGTCCAGATCGCCATTCTCGTCCCCCTGTCAAGACTGGCCCAATGCTGTGCCGAGATGATCCTAACGGAGTCCCTAGTGTCCCTCCAGCGGTCGCCCGAGGGGTCTCTCAAGAGGTGAAGCCGACGTCCTCCCAACGCAAGGTGGCCCAGCCGGTGGGGCCGAGATTGGCCAAGCGGGGGAGCGCCGCCCAAGTCTCCGGGACGGCGTACAAAGGCAGCAGCGCGACGTCGCGCCACAAGATGTTGACGGCCGAGCCGAGCAAGGTGGCGCGGGTGTCGGGATCCATCACGACGGCGGCCGAAGCGAGCAGGGAATCGACCGTCTGGCTGGAATAGCCAGTTGGATTGGAGGCGGCCCCGGTCGTGAACCAGGCCGCCAGAGCGTCGGCCGGGTAGATCGAGTTGGACCAGGCCAAGAGGACCAGGTCGAAGGCGCCGGAGCGGATCAGGGCGCTGGCCTCACCCGGCTCGACCGCCAATTCGACGGTGACGCCGAGGCGGGCCAGTTGGGCCGCGATCTGAAGGGCCTCGGCTTCGCCGGCCGGGTCGTTGGCCGAGCGGCCCAGACGCAGGCTGAGGGGTTGCCCGTTCCGTCGCCGGAGGCCGTCGGGGCCGAGGGTCCAGCCGGCTTGGTCCAGCACAGCCTGGGCCCGCTCCAGATTCAGGCCCAGACCACTCGACTCCGTCAAATCGCTGTAGCGGGCTTGCCCTGGCTGCCAGGCCAGATTGCCGATGGTCTCGACTGTCCATTCCAATCCGGCCAGGGCGGCCTGGCCGACCAGGCCGCGGTCGAGGCCGGCCAGGATGGCCTGCCGGACCCGGCGGTCGGCCAGGGGCGAGTCGGTCTGGGCCAGGCTGAGAGCCCGCCAGGTCAGGCTGGGGGCGCGGCGGATCTGGACGTTCTCGTGGCGGTCGGCGGCGACATGGAGGCTGGGCTCGAGTCCGAGCGGCCAGGCGTCGATCTCCTGCCGGTCGAAGGCCTCGACCAATTGGTCCGAGTCCAAGCGGACGAAGGTCAGGCGGTCCAACAGCGGCTCGGCCCCCCACCACTGAGAGTTGGGGACCAGTTCGAGCCGGCCGGCCTCAAGGTCGGTCGCCACCGCCGTGAAGGGTCCGGCCCACCAACCCGGCTGCGCCGCCGGGTCGCTCCAGCCGTGGTTGAAGGCCTCGGCCGTGGCCACTGACTCGGCCCGGGCCGGGCCGTGCAAGAAGGTCAGCGGCCAGGCCGGGTAGGACCCGCTGTAGGTGATCTGGACGTCGCCGGGCTCGGGGCCGGCCTCGATCGTGAGGATGCGGTCGAAACCGTACTGGGACAGACAACGGCGGGCCGGGTCGCCCCCGGCGCAGGCCTGCCAGGTGGCTTGGAAATCGACCAGGCCGACCGGTTGGCCGTCGCCCCAGCGCACCGCCGGGTTGAGGTGGTAGATCACGACGGTGTCGGGGTCGGTCGTGACGGTGGGCGGCTGCGTCAGCCAATCCGGGTTCGGCTGCAAGCCGCCGCTGGCGGTGATGTCGAACAGGCGTGAGCGGAGAGGGTCGAGCAGCCAGTCGGTCGACTGGTCCGAGGTCTGGGCCCAGGGATTCCACTGGCTGGGCCAGGCGGTCACGGCCAGACGGAGGTCGCCGCCGCCGTCGATCCGGTCGCGGTCGGTTTGGTTGATGCCGGAGACCGGTCCCAGCGCAGTCGTCTGGGGGGTGGTGGTGGGGTCGGGTTCGGGCTCCGGGGTCCGCCCGCAGGCGCTCAGGGCCAAGCCGAGAGCGAGGGCGATCAGGCTCGCTCGTCCAACCCATGCCATGGCCCCAGACTAGTGTCGTGTTAGGGAGGTGGTTGATAGGCGAGCCTGGGTCAGGTGGGGTGTCTGGCCAGGCGGAGGGGTCGTCTGAACACTGGACCTGTTCAGACGGGCCCGTGGGCGCCGCCAGGGACCCCGGCTGGCGCAGCGCAGCGTCAGACATTTCCCTAACGCGACACTAGTGTCCTGGGTTCCGGCTCCGGCTCCAGAGTCGGTCCCATCCGGTGGACCCGGGTGCGGCGCCGGCTCGTCTCAGATCTCGTCCGACGGTCGTCAGAACTCTCCGAGAGCGCTCCGGAGGAGAGCGCGATCAGGCCCGTAGGCGGGCGAAGACCTGCCCGATCGGCCAGGTCACGACGAGACCGTCGGAGCGCCCGCCGGCGCCGGAGCGGTTGACCACGGCCAAACGCTGGCCCCGGAAATGGTCGACCAGACCGGCCGCCGGGTAGACCACCAGCGAGGTGCCGCCGATGATCAGGCAGTCGGCCGTCCGGATGGCGGCGAGGGCGGCCTCGACGGTGGGCCCGTCCAGCGGGTCCTCGTACAACACCACGTCCGGTTCGATGACACCGCCGCAGGGGCAGAGCGGCCGGCTAGAGCCGTCCATCATCCGCTCCAGGCCGCAGGACCGGCCGCAGCGCCGGCAGTGGTTGCGGTGGACCGAGCCGTGCAATTCGATCACGTTCAGGCTGCCGGCGGCTTGGTGCAGGCCGTCGATGTTCTGGGTCACGACCGCGCTGAGCCGGCCGGCCCGCTCCAACTCGGCCAGTTTCAGGTGGGCCGGGTTGGGTTGGGCCGCGGGGTGCAGGACACGATCGCGGTAGAAGCGGAAGAACTCATCCGGACGGGCCTCGAAGAAGGTGCGCGAGAGGATGACTTCGGGTGGGAAGTCGTATTGCTGGGCGTAGAGGCCGTCCTGGCTCCTGAAGTCGGGGATGCCCGACTCGGTCGAGACCCCGGCGCCGCCGAAGAAGACCACCTTCTGGCTGGCGTCGATCAGGTCTTGCAGGGCTCGCGCCGCCTGGTCCAGGCTGGCCGGCTGGAGGTCTGACGTCATGACGCCATCTTGGCGCCGTCGCCCCGGTCAGGGGGGAGCGGGCGGCGGCGGGGTGGAGCCGGCTGCGTAGGAACGGTCGAACGGTCGGGCGGACCAGCGGTCAGGCAGCTTTGGCTCGCTCGGACGGCCACTCCGGCGAATAGGGCCACAGTCCCAGGCGGGTCTGCAGAGGGTCGATCTGGCCGCCGACGTGCAGCACGCCCCGGTCGGTCAGGCTGAACTGGCTGGCGTAGCAGTGGTGGGCGGCGATCAGACGGTCCCGGTCCACGCCGGCTTCGAACCAAGTCGCCTGGGCGGCGGCCTGGGGATCGGGCACGCCCCGGCCCAGCCGGTCGGGCTGGTGGACGATCTGAGCCCAGGGCAGCCCGGTCAGACGGGCCGCCGCGACCATGGCGTGATGGCAGCGGACATGGTCGGGGTGGCAATAACCGCCGTGGCGGTCATACGACACCAGCAGGTCGGCCCCCCAGTGCTGGGCGGCCTGGGCCACGTCGGACACGACTTCGGGCAGGGGAGCGCGGGACAAGGCGTTGTTGGGGGCGCGACGGCTCGGCCCGGCCACCGTGGCTGTCACCCAGGCCATGCCGGAGTCGCCGTAGTTACGGCAGGAGCGGCCCAGCTCCCGGTTGGGCGGCTGACCCAGGAAACCGGCGTCGGTCGCCCCCAGCTGGGCCAAAGCTTGGGCCCGCTCAGACAACCGCTCATTGGCCAATGTTTCTTTGTCAATGGGGGTGGCCGGTTCGCCCTGCTCGCCCCGCGTGGCGGTCAGGACCAGGCAGTCCTGTCCCAATCGCTTGAGCGCCAGGATGAGACTGCCGGAGACCAGGGTCTCGTCGTCCGGGTGGGCGTGGAGGAAGAGAAACCTCATGACGATGCCGCCTTAGAGTCCAAGAGTTGGTGGTACAACCGGTCGAGTTGTTCGGCCATGCCGGCCCAGGTGAAACGGCGGGCGTGGACCTCGGCCACCACCCCCATACGCTCGAGCAAGCGCCGATTGCCGAGCAGCTTGATCATGGCCACGCCCCAGTCCTCCGGCTGGCGGGAGTCCATCAGCTGGCCGGACTCGCCGTGGACGACGGCCTCGCGCAGACCGCCGGCGGCGGCCGCGATGACCGGGGTGCCGCAGGCGGCCGATTCCAAGGCGACCAGGCCGAAGGTCTCGGAGTGGCTGGGCACCAGAGTCAACTTGGCTTGGCGCAGCAGGCCGGCCAGGCTGGCCCGGTCCTGGGCCCCGACGAAGCGGACGTACGGCTCCAGTTCCAGGTCTACGGTCAACTGCCGCAGGTAGTCGCTGTAGGCGGCGAAGTCGGGGCTGTCGGCCCCGGCGATGACGAGGTCGGGCCGGATGCCCTCGCAGACGTGGGCCAAGGCGGCGATGGCCAGATCGGGCCCCTTGAGCGGTTGCAGCCGGGCGGCGAAGAAGGCGTACCCCCGGCCGTGCGGAGCCAGCCGGGCCTCTAAGCCGTGGTCGAACTGACCGGGCCGGGCGGGCCGGAAGAGATCGTGGTCGACCCCGGGCGGGACGATGGCGACCCGGGCCGGGTCGGCTCCGCAACGGGTGATGACGGTGCCGGCCTCAGCCGCCGAGATCGCCACCACCAGGTCGGACTCGACCGCCAAACGGGCCTCTCCCGGCACCCGGGCGGGCGATTCGGGCGGCTCCCCCTCGCTCAGGGCCGAGCCGGGGCGGGCCGCCACCGAATGGTAGCTCTGGGCGTGCGGCGCGCCCCAGGCCCGGGCCCAAGGCAGGGCGGCGACCCCTGACATCCAATGCTGGGAGTGGACCAGGTCGTAGGGCTGGAGCTGGCCCAAGCCGGCCGAGAACTGGGGGATGTGGGCGTCGATGGCGGATTTGGCCAGGGGCTGGGCGGGACCGGCGTCGAGGTGGATCAGGTCGACGCCTGGGGCCAAGGTTTGACGGTCCGGCTGATCGGGCTGGCAGCGCCGGGTGATGAGATCGACGCGGTGGCCCAAGGCGGCCAGGGCGTGGGCCAGATTGAACTCCACCACGTTCATACCGCCGGCGTCGCCCGATCCGGCCGCATCGATGGGCGAAGTGTGCATCGAGACCATGGCGACACGGAGCCGCCGACGAACGCGCATGGCCGAACTGTACCTCGACCGGGCAACCGGGTCCCCGGGAGTCCGTGACGACTGTCAGAGGGTCCGGGCAAGATAGGGTCGATGACCGATCCTCTGCTCGCCTTCAGCCCCGCCACCCGGGCTTGGTTCGCCTCCGCCCTAGGAGAGCCGACCGAGGCCCAGCGTCAGGCCTGGGCCGCCATCGGCTCGGGGCAGCACACTTTGGTGATCGCGCCGACCGGCTCCGGCAAGACCCTGGCCGCCTTCCTGTGGAGTTTGGACCGGCTGCTGGCGCCCCCAGCCCCGGAGAGCGCGGAGCCCTCGGAGCGGCCGGAGACCTGCCGGGTGTTGTACATCTCACCGCTGAAGGCCTTGGCCACCGACGTCAGACACAATCTCCAAGCCCCCCTGGCCGGCATCCGGGCCCAGGCGGCCGGCCAGGAGTTGGCCGAGGTCAAGGTGGCCTTGCGCACCGGTGACACCCCGGCCGACCAGCGGCGCCATTTCGCCCGTCATCCGGCCGACATCCTGGTCACCACGCCGGAGTCGTTGTACTTGCTCTTGACCTCTCAGGCCCGTCAGGCCTTGACCGGTGTCGAGACGGTCATCGTGGACGAGATCCACTCCTTGGTCGGCAACAAGCGAGGGGCTCACCTGGCGGTCAGCTTGGAGCGGTTGGACGCCTTGTTGGCCCGGCCGGCCCAGCGGATCGGGCTGTCGGCCACGGTCCGGCCGGTCGATCAGGTGACTCAGTTCTTAGCCGGTGGGCGACCGGTCGCGCTGGCGGCGCCGCCGGCGCTCAAACGCTGGCAACTCGACATCGTCGGCCCGACCCCGGACCTGGGTGATCTAACTAGTCAGTCCCCGGACCGGCCGGCCGTCCCGGTGGCTGGACGACCCCGGCTGCCTTCGGTTTGGCCCGACCTGATCGAGCGCCTGGTCGATCTGATCGCCCAACATCGTTCGACCTTGGTCTTCGTCAACTCACGTCAGGTGGCGGAACGGGTGACGGCCCGTCTGAACGAGGTCTGGCAGGCCCGGGGGTTGGACTCGGCGGCTCAGCTGGAGGTGGTCCGGGCCAGGGAGGCGGCGGACCTGCCGGCCAGCTACATCGGCTTGGGCCAGGTCGCGGCCCCGGCGCCGCCGGTGGCCATGTCCCACCACGGCTCCTTGTCGCAGGAGCGCCGCCGCCTGGTCGAGGCCGACCTCAAGGCCGGGCGGCTGCGCGCCGTGGTGGCGACCAGCTCGCTGGAGTTGGGCATCGACATGGGGGCGATCGACCTGGTGATCCAGATCGAGACGCCCTTGTCGGTGGCCTCGGGCCTGCAACGGGTGGGCCGGGCCGGCCACCAAGTCGGGGCGATCTCACACGGCGTCCTCTTCCCCAAACACCCCGGTGACCTGGTGTCCTTGACGGTGGTGGCCGAACGGATGCGGCGAGGCCAGATCGAAGCCGTCCAGCCGGTGACCAATCCGCTCGACGTGCTGGCCCAGCAGATCGTCGCCATGGTCGCGCTGGACGATTGGCCGGTGGAGCGCTTGTGGGCTCTGGTGCGCCAGGCCGCCCCCTTCGCCCGGCTCAGCCGCCGTCTTTTGGACTCCGTCTTGGACATGCTGTCCGGCGGATCCAACGCCCAAGATTGGGACGGTCTCAAACCCCGCTTGGTCTGGGACCGGGTCGCCGACAGCCTGTCCCGCCGCCGGGGCAGCCAACGCCTGGCCGTCACCTCGGGCGGCACCATTCCGGACCGGGGGCTCTACCCAGTCTTCCTGGCCGATCCGACCGGGGCCGGCCGGCGGGTGGGGGAGCTGGACGAGGAGATGGTCTTCGAGTCCCGCGTCGGCGACATCATCACCCTGGGCTCCAGCTCCTGGCGCATCCGGGCCATCACGCCGGACCAGGTGGCGGTCGAGCCGGCGCCGGGGGCAGCCGCCCGGCTGCCTTTCTGGAGGGGCGACGGCGTGGGTCGTCCGGCCGAGCTGGGTTTGGCCATCGGCGCCTTCGTCCGTCAGCTGGGGGCCCTCGATCAGGCGGCCGCCCGCCGCCGGTTGACCCAAGCCGGGCTGGACCAGTGGGCGGCCGACGGCCTGATCACGTATCTAGCCGACCAGCGGGCCGCCGTCGGCGCCCTGCCGGACGACCGCACCATCGTGCTGGAGAGCTGCCGCGATGAATTGGGCGGTTGGCGGGTGGTGCTGTGCTCGCCTTTGGGTGGGCGGGTGCTGACGCCGTGGTCGCTGTTGATCGGGGCCAGTCTGAGGCGGCGTTTCGGCGTCGACGCCCAGGTCATGGCGACGGACGACGGCATCGTCATACGTTTACCCGACCAGATAGACCCCGATCAGATAGACCCCGATCAGATAGACCTCGACCAGCTCGATCCCGGCCAATTCGGCTCGGGCGATCCCCTCGGCCAGGCCGTCGGACCGCCGCCCAGCCTGTTGGAGCACCTGATCTGCCGGCCCGGCCAGGTGACCGACCAGGTGGCCCGTGAACTGGCCAACTCCTCCCACTTCGCCACCCGCTTCCGGCAGTGCGCCGCCCGCGCGCTGCTCCTGCCTCGGCCCCAACCCGGCAAACGCCAACCGCTCTGGCAGGCCCGTAACCGCTCCGCCCAGTTGTTGGCTCAGGCGGCCGACTGGCCCGATTTCCCGATCATGGCGGAGGCGGTCCGGGAGTGCCTGCGCGACGACTTCGACGTGCCCGCCCTGATCGACTTGATGACCCGCCTGGAGCTGGGCCAGATCGACCTGGTCGAGGTCACCACGCCCCAGCCCTCGCCCTTCGCCCGTTCCGTCATGTTCGGGTACGTCGGCCTGTTCATGTACGACGTCGACGCCCCTCTGGCCGATCTCCGGACGGCCGCCCTGACCGTCGACCCCGATCTCTTGACCGACCTGCTGGGGGCCCAGGGCGCCTCGGACCCGGTCGATCTGATCGATCCGGCGGTGCTGCGGCGGACCGTGGCCGAGTTGCAGGGGCTGACCGACCGGCGACAGGCCCGGGACCAGGAGGAATTGGTCGATCTGGTGCGCCAGCTGGGCCCGATCTCGACCGCTGAGTTGGTCCGGCGGACCCAACCCGCCGTGGCCGATCAGGCGCCTCAGTGGCTGGCCGGCTTGGGCCGGGCCGGCCGTCTGCTGGAACTCGACTGGTCCGGTCAGCGGCGCTGGCTGGTGGTCGAGGACGCCGCCCGGGCCAGCCAGCTCTGGCCCGAACAGTGGCGCCAGGCGGCTCGGCCCCGCTTGCCGGCCAGTCTGACCGAGCCGGCCCCAGATCCCTTGGCCGATTTCCTACGCCGCTACGCCCGCCGTCACGGCCCTTTCACAGCCGAGGACTGCGCCGCCTGGCTGAACCTGCCCGTGGCCGCGGTGCGAGCCGGCCTGGAGCGGTTGGCGCAGGCGGCCCAGTTGACGGTCGGCGGGGCCGATCAGGCGGTCAGACAATACGGCGACGCCGAGGTCATGGCTTTGCTCCGGCGTCGCTGTCTGGCTCAGTTACGGGCCCAGGTGGCACCGGCTCCGGCGGCGGCCTACGCCCGCTTCTTGATCGGCTGGCACGGCTTGGACCGGCCCCACCCCGGTCCCGACGCCGTGCTGCGGGCGGTCGAGCAATTGGCCGGCGCGGTGTTGCCGGCCAGCGCCTTGGAGTCGCTCATCTTGCCCGCCCGCGTGGCCGACTACCAGCCGGCCTGGTTGGATCAATTGTTGAGCGGCGGTCAGGTGGTCTGGCGCGGTCGGGGCCGGGTCGGCGCGGACGGCTGGATCAGTTTGGCCCCGGCCGACTGGTCCGGCCTGGGGGCCGAGCCGACGGTGGCCGGTCCGCCGCTGACCGAGCTGGATCGGGCGGTCCTGACCGCCTTCGGCTCCGGCGGCGCCTACCTGCTGCCTCAGATCGCGGCCCGGCTGGAGGCGGCGGCGGTCGACGGTCCGCCGATCAGTCCGGGGGCTTTGCTGGAGTCGGTCTGGCGGCTGGTCTGGGCCGGTTCGGTGACGGCCGACACATTGGCCCCGCTGCGGGCCCGCCTGGCCCAGGGCCGGCCCCGGCACCGGACGCCGGCCCGGGCCCCCCAGCCGCAGTGGCGACGCGGTCCCCGTCTGTCCCTGCGCTCCGACCGGATCGCTCCCGCCGCCCGGATGACCCAGGCGGACGCCGCCGGCCGCTGGTGTCTGACCGCTCCCGGCCAGGCCCAGGCTCCCGTCCCGTCCGACCGGCAGCGGGCCCAGGCCCTGTTGACGCAAGCCGAGATCCTGCTGGATCGCCACGGCGTCCTGACCCGGGGCGGTGTCCTGGCCGAGTCCAGTCCGGGCGGCTTCGCCGCCCTCTATCAAGTCCTGCGTTTGGCCGAGGACCAGGGCCGGTTGCGCCGGGGCTATTTCATCGAGGGCCTGTCGGCCAGCCAATTCGCCTCCACCGCAGCGGTCGAACGGTTGCGGGCGGCCAACCAGGCCGCACCGGAGCCAACTGGCCCGGCCTTGGTCCTGTCCGCTTGCGACCCGGCCAACCCTTACGGCGCGGCCCTGCCCTGGCCGGCCCGCCCGTCGCCCGACGACCAGGCGGCGCAGGCGCGTCCTGAGTCTGACGCGGTCCGCGCCGACCAGGATCGGCCATCTAGAAGCCCCAGCGAGTGTCCTCCCTCCGCTGCGCTCCGGTCCGGTACTTTCCGGGGACCCCGAGAAACCGAAGATTCGGCTCATTCGTCGAAGTCTCAGGCTCCTAATGAAGCTAGTCCGGGCCATCAGCCGGCTAGGCGGGGCGGCGGACTGGTGGCGCTGGCCAGTGACGGCCGCTTGCTCGGTTTCGTCGAGCGGGGCGGTCACACCGTCCTGACCTGGGACCAATCCGCCGAGGGTTTGACCGCCCTGGCCGAGGGCTTGGCCCGGACCGTTAGGCAAGGGCGGTTGGACGGGCTCAGGATCGACCAGATCGACGGGCGACCGGTCCTGGCTCAGCCGCACCCTCTGGCCGAGGCCTTGGCCGGCGCCGGTTTCGTGCTCGGCCCCAAGGGTTGGCGGCTGCGCTAGTGTCCCCCGCCGGAAGTTCGCGGCGGAAGTGCGCCGATCGAGCACTTGCGACCAGCGCTACGGGCGTGTCGGTTGTCGTAACCCACCGATCGGCGGAGAAGTGCGGCGACTGAGCACTTACGGCCAGCGCTGTGGTCAGCGCTACGGCGTGTCGGTGGTCGTAACCCCCCGCTCGGCGGCGGCCGGCCCCTCTTCGCCGCGCTGGGATTGCAGGAGCCAGGGGCGCTCGGTCTGGCCGGTGTAGATCTGACGCGGTCGGTAGATGCGGGATCCGGGGTCGCGATAGATCTCGGCCCAGTTGGCGATCCAGCCCGGCATCCGGCCGATGGCGAACAGGACCGTGAACATCTCCACCGGTATGCCCAGGGCGGTCAGGATGATGCCGGAGTAGAAGTCGACGTTCGGATACAACCGCCGCTCGATGAAGTAATCGTCGGCCAAGGCGACGGCTTCCAGTTGCCGGGCCAGGTCGAGCCGGGGGTCGGTCACATGCATGTGGTCCAGCAGGTCGTCGGCCGCCTTCTTCAAGATCAGGGCGCGGGGGTCGAAGTTCTTGTAGACGCGGTGGCCGAAACCCATCAGGCGGACCTTGGAGCGGCGGTCCTTGATTTTGGCGACGTAGTCGCCGACCGAGACCTGCGAACTTTGGATGTCGGTCAGCATCTCCAGCACGGCCTGATTGGCCCCACCGTGCAGGCGGCCCCAGAGGGCGCAGACCCCGGCCGCCGCGCTGGCGTACAGATTGGCTTGGCCGGAGGCCACCATGCGCACGGTCGAGGTCGAGCAGTTCTGCTCGTGATCGGCGTGCAGCATCAGGAAGAGATCGAGAGCGCGAGTCGCCTCAGGCGAGGGTATGTAGTCGCGATAGGGGCGGGAGAACATCATGTGCAAGAAGTTCTCGGTGTATTTCATGTTGTAGCGCGGGTACATGATCGGCTCGGAGATGCTCGACTTGTAGGCCGCCGAGGCGATGGTGCGCACCTTCGAGATGAGCGAGGCCGCCACCCGCTCCAGCTCCAGCTCGTCGCCTATGACCTGACCGGGCAGGTCGTAGGCCTGGAGGCAGTTGATCATGGCGGACAGGATCGACATCGGGTGGGCGTGGGGCGGGAAACCACTGAAGTGGCGGCGGAAATCTTCCGGCAGGGCCGAGTTCTCGGTCAGCAGTTCGGAGAAGCGCATCCGCTGCTCGGTGGTGGGCAGTTCGCCCCAGATCAGCAGCTGGGCGGCCTCGATGAAGGTGCTGCGTTTGGACACTTCCTCGATGGGATAGCCCCGGTAGCGCAGGGCCCCGGTGTCGCCGTCGATGAAGGTGATGGCGGATCGGCAGGAACCAGTGTTCTGGTAGGCGTCGTCCACCGTGATATAGCCGGTCTGGGCGCGCAGCCGACTGATGTCGACGGCTCTCTCGCCCTCGCTGCCGATCACGACGGGTAGTGCGACGGTCTGACCATCGGGCAGGGTCAAGGCGGCGTTCTGTGTCATCGCGGTCCTCCTGGTGACGGGTCCCGGAAATTCGGATGATAACCGAGCCAAGTGACGATCGGGTGTTGGAGCGGTGACCCTGGACAGCCGCCGCCCAGGGTGGTCCGCGTCCGGCCGCTGCGGGAGCAGGGGTGGCGCGGAGGGTGGGACGCGGGCCGCGCCAGCCAGCCGCCGCAGGTCCTAGTGGAGCGTTGCAGCTAAAACGTCGGATTCGCGTCGCCGGGCGACGCCGCTGGCGGCGTTGTCGTCAGTCGGCGGGCGTCCAGCCCGCCTCCCCCTCCGCCTTGCCATCGACACCGTCCGACACCGCTCATAACCCAACTTCTAGCTGCGACACTCCATTAGAGCTGAGGCGGCGGTCCAGGATCCGGCGGGCTCGCGGGCGCCTGAGCGGCGTCCGCGGCAGCGGGGCCGGCCTCGTCCGGTCCGATGTCGTCCAAGTCGGCCAGATCCTCGTCGTCGGCCTCGCCCGAGCCGAAATTGGAGCCGAAGCCCCGGCGCTCGTCGGCCGCCAGGGCGGTGTTCCGGCGTGACACCACGGCGATCACCAGCAGTGTGCCGGTGGCCAGGGTGACCACGACGAAAAAGACCATGGCCAGGATGAACAGAGGCGAGGTGTAGTCGAAGTGGGTCGACCGGGCCGGCCCGGCGGAGGCGCTGGCCGAGGCTGAGGCCGAACTAGCGGGCAGAGGCGAGGCCGACTCACTCGGCGTGGGGCTGGTCTCGGGGGTGGGGGACGGCGTTGGGACGCTCAGGGTCAGTTGGACGTCCCGGCTGGTGGCGGGGTAGTAGCCGTCGCCGGCGAAGCGGGCGATGACGGACAGCCCATTGGGCGGGTTCTCGCCTTCGGGCACGCCCAGAAAGAGGTCGAAGGCCCCATCGCCGGCTGTCATGGCGGTGGCTGGGCTGTCGCCGCCCCAAGACAGTCCGACCTCGATCAGAGCGTCGGCGACGGGACTGCCTCGGCTAGTCAAGGTTCCATTGACGGTAAAGGTGCTACCGGGCGAGACCGTGGTGGGGGTGACCGTCAGGCTGATCTCGGTCGTGAGAGGGGCGGGCACCTCGATCTGCTGCGACCGGCTGGACGGGCCCCACTGATCGTTGCCGACCCATTGGGCCGACAGAGCGTGGCTGCCCGGGGTCGGACGGGGTATCCGAATGGAGAAGCCAGTCGGACCGGTCGAGCCGGAGGCGACCTGGACGGCGTCGATCAGAACGTTGACGGTGACGCCGACGACGGGTTGGTTGGAGGCGTCGCGGATGACGCCCTCGACCAGGTAAACGGTGGTGTCCACGGGGGCATGGTTGGTGATCTGGAGGGCGCAGCTCTGAGGCGCGGCCCAAGCGCTGGGGACGGCGATCAGGCCGCAGTAGGACAGGGCCAGCAGGCAGCCGATCAACCAATGGCTGGGCCGGCGGCCGACGCCCCGCTTGACGCCCCCTCCGATCGCACCGAACTTCCGGCGCAGGACGCCGGTGTGCCAGAGCATGACGATCTCCCCGTTCCCCCGAGTGGATTGGCCAAAGCTTATCCAGTGCGCTCAAACATGGCCAGAAACGGTCTTACAAGCGCCAACGCGCTTGACGTTCGCCTCAATCGTGTGTCTCGGCCCTGGCGGGCCTCTAACACTCAATCGGCTCTCTTACAAGCGCAAGCGCTTGACGTTCGCCTCAATCGTGTATACATTCGTCTACATTGGGTTGGGCGTTCGCGGCCAGCCGTAGTTTCAAAGCCACCAGGGGAGGGCGTCATGGTTGAGACCGTGTTGAACCCGGTGTGTTGTCGTCTGTGTCTGTGACGCGCTAGCTGATCTTCGGTTAGGGGACGGATCGTCGCCGTCTCGGTGTGAACCACCCGCGTCCCCCGCAGTCGCCTCGGGCCGCGACGACGGCTCCCCTAGCTTCACTAAGTGTTTGAAACTTCGACGAATGAGCCGAGTTTCGGTTTCTCGGAGTCCCCGAAAAGTACCGGACCGGAGCGTAGCGGAGGGAGGACACTTTTGGGGCTTCTAGAACCCCCACCAGACACAGAGAAGAGACCATCATGACCACTCCCGCCACCCCTAACGCTGCGGCCGCTCCTTTCGTCGAGCCTTTGGCCGGCGACGGGCCCACCCCCGAGCGCACCTTAGACGGCGCCTTCGTCCGCCAGCGCAATTGGTTCAACACCCGTTTCGGCCCGGGTCCGGACCAGGCTCCGGTCGAGCCCGGCCGCTATTTCATTCTGGGCTCGCTCGGTTGCGGCTGGGCCCGGCGTCAGAACATCTTGTTACGTCTGCTCGGCCTGACCGAGCAGGTGCCCTTCTACCTCTTGACCGGCAAGGACGAGGTCGGTTGGATCATCGCCGAACAGGGCAACGACATCCGTCAGCGTTTCGGCTACGACCACCTGAACGGCTTCTACGAGCGGACCGACCCCGCCTACCAGGGCCGGGCCACCTCGCCCACCGTCATCGACGGTCAGACCGGATTGGTGGTGTCCAACAATTACCATCTGCTGCCGCAGGATTGGGAGACGGTCTGGCGGCCGTACCACCGGCCGGACGCGCCCGATCTCTACCCCGGCGACCTGCGCCCAGAGATCGACTTGCTCAATCAGCAGATCTTCGACGACGTTAACAATGGCACCTACAAGGTCGTCTTCGCCCGCGGCGAGGCCGCCGCCCGGGTCGCCTTCGACGTCTACTACGCCCGCCTGGCCGACTATGACTTCCGTCTGTCGACTAGGCGTTACCTCTTCGGCGACCGCTTGACCGACTCCGACGTGCGCCTATTCCAGACCTTGTCCAGCTTCGAGCGCAGCTACCGCCCAGCTTTGGCCGAGCGCTTCGGCGAGGCCGCCACCAAGCAGGTCTGGGACTTCCCCCACCTGTGGGACTACGCCCGCGACCTCTTCGCCCAAGGCTTGGCCGACCAGCAGGAGCAGTACTACCTAGGCTGGGCCCCGGATCAGACCGGACAGTACTTAGCCCGCTCCGGCTTCGGCCCCCAGGGCTACCAGCTACGCCCACCGGCCGAGACCCTGGCGGCTTGGAGCGAGCCGGTCGACCGCTCCGGCCTGACCGGATCGCCCGTCGCCCCCGGCCCCGGCGGCGGTGGGTCGGCCGAACGCTGGACCTTCGCATGAGCCCGGCTCGGACTTGCTTCACCAGGAATCTGAGACTTCGACGAATGAACCGAGTTTTGGCTTCTCGGGGTCCCCGGAAAGTACCGGACCGGAGCGAAGCGGAGGGAGGACACTTTTTGGGGCTTCTAGAGCGCTCAGAGAGGAAGTGACTGAGATGGCCATCGTCGCCTCACGGGCGGTCGACGCCCCGCTGGCCGCGGCGCCGGACCGCGTCCTATTGGCCGACCGCCTCTTCAGCGGCGCCCAGACCAGCCAGGTCGCGGCCGCCGCCGTCGCCATCGCCGCCGGTCAGGTGGTCTGGGCCGGTCCCCGGGTGGAGTTGCCGGCGGCCTACGCCGGCTGGCCCAGCCAGGACTACGGCGACGCCACCATCCTGCCCGGCTTGGTCGAGACCCACGCCCACCTCGGCTCGTATAGTCGCGTGGCCCAGCCCGACGTGCCCGACCCGGCCCAACAGGCCGTGGCCTGGGAGACCCTGTCCGCGGTCAAGATCGCCCGCCAACTGGCCTCGGTCGGGGTCACCACGGTGCAGTCTTTGGGAGCCAAAGACTACGTCGACGTGGCTCTGCGCGAGGCCGTCCGGGCCGGTCTGGTGGACGGGCCCAGGATCGTGGCGGCCGGCCCACCCATCACCTTGACCGGTGGCCATGGCTGGTACGCCGGATCCGAGGCCGACTCCATCCCGGAGTTACGGCGGCGGGTGCGCCAGCACCACAAAGCCGGCACGGACGCCGTCAAGGTGATGGCGACCGGTGGTTTCATGTCCCATTCGACGGCGCCGTGGAACGCCCAGTTCACGGTCGAGGAGTTCCGGGCCCTGATCGACGACGCCCATCGTTTGGGGCTGCATGTGGCCGCCCACGCCCACGGCGTCGAGGGCATCCGCCGGGTGGCCGAGGCTGGCGTCGACTACATCGCCCACGCCAGCTTCGTGGGACCGGACGGGCGGACCGCCTTCGACCCCGCGTTGGCCGACCTGTTGGCCCGGCGCGGCGTCTACGTCGACCACTCGGCGGTGCCGACCTATCCGCCGGTGGCCGGCGAGAGCTTCGCCGCCCGGGCCTACCAGCTCTATCAGCACGGCGTCCAGATCGTGGTCGGCCACGACATCGGGGCGGTCCTGCCGGCCAGCGCTTACACCTGGGGCTTGCGCCAGTTGGAGGCGGCCGGCCTGCCGCGGGCCGAGGTCTTGATCGCCGCCACCTCGCGCGGGGCGGCGGCGGTCGGGCTGGCCGGACTGACCGGGGTGCTGGAGCCGGGGTACGCGGCCGACCTGATCGTGGTGGCGGGCGACCCCTTGGCCGACCTGACGGCCTTGGACCGGCGGCTGGAGATCGTCATCGGCGGGCGTCGTCTCACCCCCGACCCGGTGGCTCCCTTCGATCCGGCGGAGCGGCTGGTCGCCCCGGTCCGGGCGCCACTGGCCCCGGACGACGCCCGGGCGGCCCAATGGGAACGGCAACGCCGCCGGGCGGCCCATCCCCTGGTCCGGGGCTGAGCGGTCCGACCCCGAGCCGGCCCCGCCGGGGTCGGCTGGATTGGTGGAGTGGCCGAGTGGTTGAGGCACAGGCCTGCAAAGCCTGGTACGCGGGTTCGCGTCCGCAGGACGCGAACCCGGGAGAGCGCTCGCGTCAAGTGAGGAAGCGCCGGTGCGCTTCCTCATAGCGAACGGTCCGAGTCTGACCAGCGGGAAGGCGAGGACGGCGGTTTCCAAAGGAAACCGCGTCGAGTCCCGTCTCCACCTCGACGGGTCCGTCTGGCGTCGGCCGTTGCCCCGACCCAGGCGGTTCCTGTCGGCTCTGGCGGCGGCCGGTCAGGCCGAGGCGGCGCCGGGCCGAGGGCGTTTGAGGAAGGCCAACAGGCCGTCGCCGGCCGGGCTGGGCACGACCGAGACCAGCTCCCAGCCGTCGGCGCCCCAGGTGTCCAGGATCTGTTTGGTGGCGTGGATCAAGAGGGGGACGGAAACGTATTCCCAAGCAGTCATAGCCCCAGCCTAGGACCTAGCCAGTATGGGGGCGGTCGAGGCCGGACGAGCCGACGGTTATCCCGGCCGGGGGCTGATCGGCTAGCCTGGTGGGTATGGCTCGACGTCGCCGTAATCAAAATCCGAGCAAGCTGCGCTCCTTCGGCTTGTTCTGTGGTGTCAGCGTTTTGGCTGGACTGTTGGTGGCTGGCTTGTCGGTGCCCTTCGCCGCTCTGGCCGGCGTCTCCGGTTCCGCCATCACCCACTCCTTGGAGGTTTTGCCGGTCGAGTTGGAGACCCCCCCGCAATCCACCCGCAGCACGGTCTACCTGGCCAACGGCGAGGTCTTGGCCGAGTTCTACGAGGAGAATCGCATCCTGGTCCCGCTGGACCAGATCGCCCCCATCATGCGTCAGGCCCAGATCGACATCGAGGACGACCGCTTCTACCAGCACGGCGCGATCGATTTGAAGGGCACCCTGCGCGCCTTCATCTCCAACCTGGGCGGCGGCGACACCCAGGGCGGCTCGACCATCACCCAGCAGTACGTCAAGCTGGTCCAGGTCGAGGCCGCCATCGCCCGCGGCGACGACGCCGGGGTGGCCCTGGCCCAGGAGGAGTCGATCACGCGCAAGATCCGCGAGATGCGCTTCGCCATCGCCATCGAGCAACGTCTGACCAAGGACGAGATCCTGGAGCGGTACCTCAACATCGCCTACTACGGCGATCATGTCTACGGGGTCGAGGCCGCCGCCAATCACTACTTCAACGTCACCGCCGCCAATCTGACCCTGCCCCAGGCCGCCATGCTGGCCGGGCTGGTGCAGAACCCCAACCGCGACCCCATCAGCCACCCGGATGAGGCCATCGAGCGGCGCGACGTCGTCATCAGCCGGATGCTCCAGCTCGGCCACATCACGGCCGAAGAGGCGGCCGAGGCCAAGGCCACCCCCTTCAACCCGGTCGAGGTGCAGGAGAGCCGCAACGGCTGCGTCTATTCGCGCTACCCCTTCATCTGTCAGTACGTGCTCAACAGCTTGCTCACCTTCGAGTCCCTGGGCCCGACCCCGGCGGCCCGTGAGAACGCCATCAAGCGGGGTGGATACGAGATCCTGACCACCATCGACCCAGCCAATCAGGACGCCGCCCAGCAGGGCGTCTCGTCCATGATCGCCCCCAACGACCCGGTCATCTCGACCGTCGTGATGGTCAAGCCGGGCTCCGGCCAGATCCTGGCCATGGCCCAGAACCGCCCGGTCATGGGCACCAACATCGAAGCCGGCGAGACCTATTACAACTACGCCGTCGAGCAGGCCATGGGCGGAGCCGAAGGCTTCCAGGCCGGTTCGACCTTCAAGGCCTTCGTCATAGCGGCCGCCCTGGACAAGGGCATACCGCCCAAGAAGCGCTACAACGCGGAGTTCCGGGTCCAGTACCAAGGTCGGACCTTCCCAGGCTGCGAGACAGGCGAGACATACACCATCATCGACAGTTGGGCCCCCAAGAACGCCTCTCCCAGCGGCGACATGGACATGTATCAGGCGGCGCAGCAGTCGGTCAATAATTATTTCATCCCCTTGGAGCTGGCGGTCGGTCCCTGCGCCGCCGCCCGGGTGGCGGCGGCGGCCGGGGTCAAATCCTCCATCGGCACCGATCTGGTGCAGCATTATCAAGACAAGCCAGCCTTCACCCTGGGAGTGGAGGAGGTGACGCCGCTGTCGATGGCGGTGGCCTTCGCCACCTTCGCCGCCCGTGGCCTGCACTGCGACCCCTTCATCGTCAGCCAGATCAAGGACCCAGAGGGTAACTTGTTGGAGGTGCCGGGGGGCAACTGCCAGCAGGTCATGCGGCCCGAGGTGGCTGACGGTGTCAACGCCGTATTGGCTACTGTGGTGACTAACGGCTCCGGGTACAACGCCCGAGTGCCCGGCTACAGCGTCGCTGGTAAGACCGGCACGACCGACCGGTCGGCGTCGGTCTGGTTCATGGGCTACACCCCCGAGGTGGCCGCCTCGGCTATGATCGCGATCGACCGTAACCCGCGCTGGAACGACTTCTGGGACAGACACAGCAACTCTTTGTCACGGACTACACTGCCGGGTTCTGGCACCTACATGTCCGGTTCTTCCGGCACGGACGCCGCCACGCTGTGGCGCAGGGGCGTCGCGACGACTCTGCAGACCATGCCCCAGACCCGTTTCACGCCGATGACGGCGGAGATAAGCAACGGCAAGCCGATCAACCCGCCCTCCACCGAAGGCCTGACGCCGGAGGCGGCCAAGGCCAAGGTCGAGGCGGCCGGTTTCACGACCACCCAACGTGAGGTCTTCGACCCGGCGCCGCCCGGCACCTATCTGGGCACGCGTTGCGAGCGCTATGTCTCCGGCCTGTGTTACATGGACTATTCCAAGGGGCCCCGGCCGGGCGAGGAGACGCCCATTTGAGCCCAGTGGCCTGGGCCTGACAGCCTCCGTATAGTGTCAATTCGAGATTTCGTCCTCCGCTGACGGTGACAGAAAGCGAGTCCTCCATGCCCTCACTGCGGTCTGTGCGGTCGGTCGCGGCCGGTTTGGCGGTGGTCGGCGCGGCCAGCTTGGCTTGGGGAATGGCGGTCGAGCGGCGCTGGCCGGCCCTGCGCCGCTTCGTCCTGCCGTTGCTGCCGCCGGGGAGCGGGCCGCTCACCGTCTTGCACCTGTCCGACCTGCATCTGACCCCGCGCCAGGACTGGAAGGTGGCTTGGCTGCGCCGACTGGGCCAGCTGCGGCCCGATCTGGTGGTCAACACCGGCGACAACGTCACCACGGCCGAGGCGCTGCCCGCCCTGGCCCAGGCACTGGAGCCGCTGCTGGGAGTCCCCGGCGTCTTCGTCTTCGGGTCGAACGACTTCTACGAGGCCCGCTGGACTCCTCCCCACGGCTACCTGTTGGGACGGGTGAACGATCCGGGAGGGCAGCGTGAGTTGCCCACCGTCGCGCTCAGAGCGCTGCTGTCCAGCCAGGGCTGGTCCGGTCTGGAGGGGTGCCGGATCGAGCTGGAACTGGCCGGGCTGAAGGTCGAGTTGCGGGGCTGCGGCGACGCCCACATCGGCCTGGACGGCGATTACGCCGAGGTGGCCGGCCCGCCGGACCCAGCCGCCGACCTGGCCCTGGGCGTGACCCACGCGCCCTACCGCAGGCTGCTGGACGCCATGACGGCGGACGGGCTGGATCTGATCCTGGCCGGCCACACCCACGGCGGCCAGGTCTGCCTGCCTGGCTACGGGGCGCTGACGACCAACTGCGACCTCGACCGGCGGCGGGCCAAGGGTCTGTCCAGCCATCAGTCCGCCGGCCACCGAGCCGCCCTCCACGTCTCGGCCGGCCTCGGCACCTCGCCCTTCGCCCCCTACCGTTTCGCCTGCCGCCCCGAAGCCAGCCTCCTGACATTGGTCCCCAGCCCCACCCTGCGTTAGACTCTCCCTCGGCTCTCCAGCCGTTCGGCGTCCCCTAGACGCCGGGCCATCAGCCACGGGGTGTGGCGCAGCTTGGTAGCGCGCTTCGTTCGGGACGAAGAGGTCGCAGGTTCAAATCCTGTCACCCCGACCAAGAGAGCCCGAAAGCCTGCCCAAAGGGCAGGCTTTGTTTTTGGGGAGGGTGACGGTGAGGCGAGCGTAGCTCGCCAGATCCGGCAGCCGCCCCAAAAACAGAGACGGGCCGAAGGCCCGTCTCTCGGGGCGAACGCGCAGGGGTCGGAGGGAGCGCCGTTAGGCGCGACCGAATACCCCGACCAAATTAACCAAATTATGAGTAGGGGATTGACCGTAGGCCTGGGGGCTGAGACGCAGGGGTCGGAGGGAGCGCCGCAGGCGCGACCGAATACCCCGACGGGTGGTCGAGCCCTGGAGTCGGGTTTCGGTGGAAGCTAGGCGTGGCTCGCCGTTAGCGGCAGCCGTCGTAACCCGTCGTTCAGCGAGGGGCCATCACGCGAGATCGCTGTTCCGACCACTGCTTCGGCGTGTCGTCGGGCGTAAGTCGTCTCTCGCTGACGGGGCGTCGGCGGCCGGGAGCTCACGGACGATGGGGAACGCTCATGACGCCCAGAGCAATGGCCTGCCTGTTCCCAAGGCCGGACCGGCGCCCGGCCTGCGAACCGGCCCGGCCAGCCGCCGCCGTCAAGTCAGCAGGGTCATCCCAGCCCGGCGGGCGGCCTTTCGGTCGAAGGTCATGGTCCGGTCGCAGCCGTCGGCGGCGTCAGTGGCGGCGATCATGGCGTCCGCGAAATCGGCTCCGGCGGCGTTGACGGCCCGCAGGGCGGCGTGGACCAGGTCGGGGGATTGCACGGCGATGGTCGCTGTGGTGAGCAGTCGGTCGATGAACGCGGCCACTCTTAGGCGGTCCTGCCCGTAGGCGGAGGTGAGCACCCACCACAGTTCGATCAGCGTCACATGCGAGACGTGACCAGGGTCGTCGGCGGTGAAAGCCTCGATCAAGCGGTCCGCCATCCGGGCTTGGGCGGCGTCGTCTCGGATCGCGTAACGGACCAGCACGTTCGTGTCGAGGCCTATCACCGGTTGGCCTCCGCGACCACGCGGGCGATTCCTTCGTTCATTTCCTCGAGGCTGACCGGTGGGCCGGACCAAGGGCCGAAGAAGCCTTTGAGGTCCTCCACCGGTGTCGTAGCGGGTTTGAACTCGCAACGACCGTCGGGCAATTCGATGAATTGAACTTTGCTGCCCGGCTCCAGCCCGAGGGACCGTCGCACCGACGCGGGGACGGTGACCTGGCCCTTAGTCGTCATGGTCGCTGTCGGCACGGTAACTCCTTACGGAAAATGTTATTCCTTACTTAAGGGTACTCCATAAGGCGTCGGACCACTACGCCGCGACCGGACGCTTTCAACCACTCTTCCAGCGGATCGGCGTACGAAAGCCCCCGGTCGATGATGGGCGGTGGGGCGGGCGGCTCCGGTGGGGCTGGAGCGGTGGCGAGGGCGAGAGCGGTCGGGTTTCCGGTCGCCTCAACTAGTCCAGAAGCGCCAGGGGCGGGCTTGGTCCTCGGGGGTGGCGTAGCCTATGCCGACCCGGGGGCCGCTGCTGATGTGGGCGGGTGGGGCGGCGTCGGCCAGCCAGAGGTCGCCGTCGCCCAATAGGGAGGCGCCGTTGAAGGCCAGGTCGACGTCGAGGGCCTTGGTCAGGCGGCCCGGGCCTGTGGTTCCCTCGAGGCCACGGATGAGGGCGGCCTGGGGCCGGTCGGGTGGACCGGTGACCACGTTGAGCAGGTGGTGGACGCCGTAGCAGAGGTAGACGTAGGCGACGCCGCCGGGTCGGTACATCACGGCGGTGCGGCGGGTGCGGCCGGCGCGGGCGTGGCAGGCGGAGTCCTCCTCGCCGCGGTAGGCCTCGACCTCGGTGATGGCGCGGGCCTCGACCCGGCCGTCTAGGTGGCGGCGGCACAGCAGTTTGCCCAGCAGGTCGGGTGCGACCTGGAGCACGTCGCGGGCGTAGAAGGCGGCGTCGAGAGGCGCGTGCTGCGTGATATCAGTGGCCTCGATGGCGAATCCTCCTGCCTGGTCTGGCTGCTGGACGAGGGTAGCACCGGGGCCGGGGGCCAGGTCATGGGAACAGCGTCTACCGCTCGGCCGCCGCCGTCGGGTCGATCGGGTCATAGCGGCCGGACGGCCTTGGTTTGAGATTGAGCTGTACAAGTGTTTAGACTACTGCACATGCGTTCAGTAGAACCTGATACCGACGCGGGCCAGCCGGACCTGACCGGCCGGGCCCGTATCCGCGAAGCCGCGGTGGCCCTGTTCGCCGCTGAGGGGTTCGGGGTCACGGTGCGGCGAATCGCGCAGGCGGCGGGCGTGTCCCCGTCTCTGGTCATCCACCACTTCGGTTCTAAGGCGGCCCTCAAGGAGGAATGCGACCGCCAGGTGGGCCGGATCATGCTCGAGGTCAAGACGATCACCGTGGCCCAGCCGCCGGAACAGGCACAGGCCAACCTGCTCGACCAACTGGCCCAGGCCGATGCCTACGGCTACCTGCTCTCTTACGTGCTGCGCTCGGTGGGGGCGGGAGGAGCTGTGGCCGCCCAATTCGTCGACCTCATGACGGAAGTCGCCGTCGAGCTGCTCCAGCGGGGCGTCGCAGCCGGCGCCATGCGGCGACCGCGCGACCTGGAGGCCATGGCGCGCTACCTGACCTACAGCGGGATCGGCGCGCTGGTGGTTTGGCACGCTCTGCCCCATCCCGAGGCGGAACCGGGCAGCCCAGCGGCGATCGCCGCCGTCCTGGCCGACCTCACCCTGCCCACCCTCGAACTTTGCACGGACGGCCTGTTCACCGACAGCGCCGCCTTGGACGCCTACCTGGCGTCGCGGACCGCGCCCGAGACCGAGCCGGAGCGGACCGCAGCGGAGGAACGAGCACAGACGGAGGACACCCGATGAGCGACCAGATCGACGCGATCCGCGTCCAGACGCTGCGCAAGGCCTTCGGCGCGGTCAAGGCGCTGGACGGCTTGGACCTCCAGGTCGAACGGGGCGAAGTGGCGGGTTTCCTGGGGCCGAACGGCGCCGGCAAGTCCACCACGATCCGTATCTTGTTGGGCTTGATCCGGGCCGACCAACCGTCCGGCTCCGTCGAGGTCCTGGGCCTGGACCCGTGGGCCCAGGCCACTGAGCTGCACCAGCGCCTGGCTTATGTCCCAGGCGACGTCAGCCTGTGGCCCACTCTCACCGGCGGCGAGACCATCGACTTCCTGGGTTCCCTCCACGGGGGTCTCGATCAGGCCAAGCGCGCCCAGCTGATCGACCGCTTCGAGCTGGATCCGACCCGCAAGAACCGGACTTATTCCAAAGGCAACCGCCAGAAAGTCGCCCTGATCGCCGCCCTGGCCAGCCCGGCCGAGCTGTACCTCTTGGACGAGCCGACCTCCGGCCTCGACCCGCTGATGGAGGCGGTGTTCACCGAATGCCTGACGGAGATCAAGGCCGCCGGCGGCACCGTGCTGCTGTCCAGCCACATCCTGGCCGAGGTGGAGGAGACCTGCGACACGGTGACCATCATCCGCGCCGGCCGTACCGTCGAGTCCGGAAGCCTGGCCGACCTGCGCCACCTCGCTCGCTCTCAGGTCGAAGCGCGGCTGCGCGGCCCGGCCCCCGGGCTGGCGGCCCTGCCGGGCGTGCATGCTTTGGTGGAAGAGGCCGGCCAGGTCCGCTTCGCCTGCGACCACGGCGTCCTGGAGCGGGTCATGGCGGAACTAGTCCAAGCGGGCGTCGAAAGCCTGACCTGCGGTCCGCCCTCCTTAGAACAGCTGTTCTTGTCCCATTACGCCGACGGCGTCGCAGCCGACGGGCTCGCTCAGGCCGTCTCGGCTCGGAGCGGGGCAAGGGGGTCGGCGTGACGGCCGGTGGCGGAAGCGGGGACGCTTCCTGGGGGTCGGTCACGGGGTGCTGGCAGTTGGCCCGCGGCATTCTGCGCCGAGATCGCCTGCGGCTGGCGATCTGGCTGGTGGCGGTGCCGGCGGTGACGCTGCCGGCCATGAGCGCGTACACCGGGACATTCGAGACGAGTGCCAGCGCCCAGGCCCGGGCGGCCGTCATGGCGACGCCCACCGGCACCGTCTTCGGCGGTCCGGGCTACGGCTTGGCCCACTACACCACCGGCGCGATGGTCGCGAACGAGCTGCTGCTGTACCTGGACGTCGTGGCCGCCCTGGCGGCGATCCTGCTGCTGGTCCACGCCACCCGGCACGAGGAAGAGGAGGGGCGGCTGGAGCTGGTGGGCGCGACCGCGGTGGGGCGTCAGGCCCCGCTCGCCGCGGCGCTGGGAGTCGTGGCGGCGGAGGTCACGGCGATAGGCCTGGTGGTGGGACTGGGTTGCCTGCTCTACCCAGATCTCAGAACGATCGATTCCCTGGCCCTGGGGTTGGCCGTGGCCGCGACCGGGCTGGCCTTCGTCGGCCTGGCGGCGGTGGCGGCGCAGGTCGCGGGCACGGGGCGCGGCGCGGCCGGGCTGGCCGCGGCGGCGCTGGCCGCGTCGTTCCTCTTACGTGCGGCGGGCGACACGGCCACCGTCCAGGGCGACGCCGTCTGGTGGTTGAGCTGGCTCTCACCCTTGGGCTGGGCCAACCGGATGCGTCTGTTCGTGGACATAAGGTGGTGGCCGCTTCTCATCCCCCTAGCGTTCGCCCTGGCCACAGGCGCGGTCGCCTGGTTCCTAGCGGCTCGACGGGACCAGGGCGAAGGGCTGCTGGCCCAGCGGGTCGGTTCCCCCGGAGCCGAGAGTCGCCGGATCGGCATTGCCGCCCTGGTGTGGCGGCGCACGCGGGGCGCGGCGCTGGGCTGGGGTCTGGGCGGGCTGACGCTGGTGCTCGCGATGGGTCCGGCGGTGGGCTCATTGCGGGGTTACATCCTGGACAACCCGTCGATCGGCCGTCTGTTGGGGGTGAGCGGCGACGCTGGGGTGGACGCTGTGGTCGAGGCCTTCAGCGCTTTGGTCACCCTCTACGCGGGTCTCTTCATGGCGGCTTACGCGATCTCGGCGCTGGGCTCGCTGCGGTCTGACGAGTTGGCCGGCCGGAGCGCGCTGCTGTTGGCGGAGCCCGTACGGCGCGGCCGGCTGTTGGGCCTGACCGCGTTCACCGTCGCGGCCGTCGCGCTGCTAGCCGCGACCGCGGTGGGGATCGCCTTCGGGTTGGCGGTCTGGGCCAGCCGGGCGGTCGACCTGACTGTCGCCATCGGTGTGGCCGCCGCCATGGCGCGGGCTTTCCCGGCGCTGATCGTCACGGTGGCGCTGGCCGCCTTCCTGATCGCGGCTTGCCCGAGATACGCGGCCCTCAGTTGGGTTCCGGTGGGATACGCCTTCTTCCACGCCATCCTGGGCCAGGGACTGGGCTGGCCGGATTGGACGCGCTATCTCTCGCCGTTCAGCGCGCTGCCGCTCTCACCCGCCGCCGACGTCTCCGCCGCTCCGGTCGTGATCCTCCTGGGGGTGGCGCTGGTCCTGGTCGGGGCGGCGCGGCAAGCCTATGCGCGCCGGGACCTCTTGGCTTGAGGGGGCGGAGCCCGATTTGACGTCGCGACCGCTCGGTCGGCCGAAGTCGGTCGCGCGAGCGACGCGATTACGCCCCTTGTTTCGGCGGGTCGGCGTACGTGACTGCACGTTCGGCGATTGATGGGGCCGGCCGATGGGCGGTTCGGGGCGAGGTCGACGGCGGCGCCGGGCGATTCAGCCCATGGACGGGTGGTGATATGTGAACTACTATTCATCGTATTGGTGTCATAGGAAGACGCCTATGGCGTTCGGTGGGAGGTCGGTCAATGAACATCCGGCAGTTGCAGTACATCCTGGAGATCGCCAAAGAGGGCAGCGTGACGGCCGCCGCGGCCAACCTGTTCATCAGCCAGCCGTCGCTCTCGGCCCTGTTGGCCAGCGTCGAGAGGGACATGGGCACGAAGCTGTTCGACCGGAGCGTCTCTCCGCTGGCCCTGACCTTGGCCGGCCAGAAGTACGTCGAGTGCGCCGAACGGATCCTGGGCGCGTACAACGAGCTACGTCACGACATCGACGAGTTGCGCGATCCCAAGACCGGCTTCCTGAACATCGGCTGCGGCCCCCAACAGTCGCCCTTCATCATCCCCGTCGTGCTGCCGGTCATGGGGCAGCGCTATCCCAAGGCCCGCTTCAACCTGGTCGAGGAGCCCAAAGCGGTCCTGGAGGACCGCCTGGTCAAGGGCACCCTGGACGTCATCATCTGTTCCGAGATCAAGGAGTACCCGAACGTCGACAGCATCGTCTTGTCCGACGAGGAGGTCTCCCTGATGGCTCCGCTCGGTTTCGGGCCGGCCCGGGCGAAGCGGCTGAAGAGGCGTCAGTTCCCCGTCATCGACCTGAACGAGGTGGCCGACCAGCCCTTCGTGCTGATGAAGCGGGGCCACAACCTGCGTAGCCTCCAGGACACGGCTTTCAGCGAGGCCGGGGTCAACCCGCGCGTCATCCTCGAGACCGACAGTTGGCAGACCTGCCTGCGCTTGGTCGAGGCGGCGATGGCGTTCACGATCCTGCCGTACAGCCGCATGGCGCCGGTGGACAGCCCGGTCCGGATGCTGTCGCTGCCGCAGGCCCATTATCGCCACACGGTCATCTACCACCGCCGCCATACCTACTACCCCGAACTGCTGCGCGAGTTCATCCAGGTGACACGGGCCCGGCTCAAGATTTAGGTCATTAGGTCTCTGAAACTTTGACGAATGAGCCAAGTCTCGGTTTCTCCCTCGGGGTGAGTCTCGGGGTCCTAAGAAAAGTACCGGACCGGAGCGCAGCGGAGGGAGGACACTTTTTGGGGCTTCTAGAACGCTCCTACGAGGGCTGCGGCGATCAGGCTGCCGACGAAGGCGATGCAACAGGGCAGGATGATCTTCTTCTGGTAGTCACTGAACTCGATCTTGAGGTAGGCCGCCATGAAGTAGAGCGATGGGATGACCGGGCTGAAGCCGCGCAGCGACTGGCCGGCCAAGGACGAGATGGCGATCTGCATGTCGGAGAAGCCGTACAGACTGGCGGTCTCGGCCAGGATCGGGAAGGCGCCGAAGTAGAAGGCGTCGTTGTTCATGATCCAGACCAGCGGGGCCGCCACCAGGGCCAGGATGAAGGTGAAGACGCCGCCCCAGCTGGCCGGGACGACGGAGATGATGACCTCGGCCATGCGGGCGGCCAGGCCCGAGGCGTCGAGGATGCCGAGCAAGATGCCGGCGCCGAGGATCATGAGTACGACATGGACCAGGGCGTCGGCCACGGTCTCCAGCGCTTTGCGCTCCAGCTTCAGATCGCGGTAGTTGACGATCAACGCGATGGCGATGCCGAAGGGGAAGACCAGCGGGCCGGGGATGCCGACGGCGATGATGGCGATGAGGACGAGCAGCGTGAGCACGAGGTTGAACCAGGCCAGCTTGGGCCGGCGCAGCGCGGTCTCGTCCTCGGTCAGCTGCCGGGCCTGGGCCGAGAACTCGATGTCGGTGATGCCGAGGCGCTTGCGCTCTTTCAGACCGACGAAGAAGGCGATGGAGATCGAGACCAGCACGCCGATCAGGATCATGGGCAGGAGCCGGAGCAGGAGGGCGCCGGAGTCGATGGGCAGGACGGCCAACAGCCGGGCGGTCGGCCCGCCCCAGGGCATCAGGTTGATCGCGCCGTTCGGCATGATGATGAAGATGGCCAGCCAGACCCGGCTGATGCCCAGCTTGTTGTAGACCGGCAGCAGCGCGGCCACCATGATCATGATCGTGGTGGTGCCGTCGCCGTCGAGCGACAACAGGCTCGACATGATCGCCGTGCCGACCAGGACGCGCAGCGGATCGCCCTTCATGAACTTGAGCACGAACCCGGTCAGAGGGTCGAACAGGCCGGTCGCCAGCATGACCCCGAAGTAGGTGATGGCGAACACCAGCATGGCCACGGTCGGCCCGACCGACTCGATGCCGGACCAAGCGAATTCAAGGGTGCTCGTACCGAAGCCGGCGATGAAGCCGAAGATCAGCGGAATCGTGATCAGCGCGGTCAGGGCGCTCATCTTCCGGCTCAGGATCGCGGTCATGAAGACCACGATCATGACGACGCCGACGATGAGCTGGTAGTTGGTGATGGTCTCCACGACTCCTCCTTGAATCTGGACCTCTGGTGGACGGGCTGTGTCTCGGCTCGGGCGAGCCTCAAACACTCAATCGGCTCTCTTACGAGCGTGAACGCTTGACGTTCGCCTCAATCGTGTTAAGACCTGTTCAGATCTCGACTTCGGCCAGCTTGATGTATTGCTGGCCGGAGTGCATGTCGTTCTCGGCCCGGTGCCCGGACGGCTGGGGCCTGGGGTAGCTGAACTTGACCACTCTGAGGTCGTCCAGGGCGAACTGTTTGACCAGGGCCGGGTCGGCCCCGTACAGCTCGGCCACCTTCCGCTTGGTCAGGTTGGGGGAGTGTTTGATCTGTTCGTAGGCCGCGTCGTCGTCGCAGAAGATCTCCAGCGTGACCCAGAACGGGCCGGCGTTCTTCGAGCGGACGTAGCGGGCCAGTTCTTCGACCGTGGCCATCGGGAAACCCCTTTGTTCGATGTGGCTGCGACCACGCTATAGGCGCGGTCATGATATGTGAATTACTATTATTTCTATAAGTAATATATGTATTACTCTATGTTGGTCGCACTGGCCGACGCTGCGCCAGCTCGGCCCGCCAGGCCCGGATCTCCGCCACCTGAGGACGGACCCCGGCGGCGATGGCCGCCCGGGCCGGCTCCAGGACGGACAGCTCGGCCTCGGTCACGCGGCGGCAGGCGGCCGCCAAGTCGGGCGCCGCCTCCGCCGGGATGACGACGGCGCCGTGGACGTCGGCGTGGATCAGGTCGCCCGGGGCGATCACGAGACCGCTGACCGTGACCGGCGACCCCACCTCGGTGACGTGCGAATCCGCCCGGGCCACCATCAGCTCGGTGGAGAAGAGGTAGAACCCGAGCGGGCCGACCTCGTTGAGGTCACGCACGCCGCCCTGGGTCAGTGTGCCGACCGCGCCGAGGGCCTGACAGGTGGTGGCCTGGACCTCGCCCCAGAACGAGCCGATGGGCCGGGCGTCCGTGTCTTGGACGACGGCCACGGCCGGCCCGTCGATGGCCCGGATGGCCTCGAAGAAGGCGAACATGAGGTCCTTCTGCTCGGGCTCGGCCTTGGTCCAGCCGGCCACCTTGGCCGTGGCGGCGTAGCCCACCATCGGCCGCGCCGACGGGGTTCTGAGCTCGAGGCCGGGATACGAGAAGCCGGTCGTGTTAGAGCTGAGCCCGAAGCCTTCCAGGGCGTTCCAGACCGTCGGGCTGTCGAATTCACGCAGCTCCTCGAGTTGTTCAGAGGTCAGCCTGGCGCCCTTAGACATCGACGTACTCGATGCGTACCAGCTCCAGCGGATCGTCGACGTCGACGACGTGGTAGAGCTTGAACTCGTGGGTCGGCCCCCGTGCTATGTCGGCCGGCGAGAAGGGGAAGGCGAAGCTGGGCAGCTGATCGCGGTCCTTCATGTCGCCGGGGAAGTGGAGCAGGAGGGGCTGGAACGACTTGGCCACGCGGTTGGCCAACTCCTGGCTGTCGGCCGTGACGGTCATGATCATCCCGATCTCGCGCGGCGGCGGCGTGCCCTCGGGGACGGGTCCGGCCAGGACGGCGTTGTAGCCGTAGGCCTTGAAGTCGATGTGGTAGCTGGCTGGATCGACGCCGAGTCGGCTGAGGCGCTTTTGGCCGAAGGCCGTGATGTTGCGGATCCAGAGCTCCGGGTCGGCGCAGACCTTGCGGTTGGCGATGCCGACGATGCTGACGTTCTGGAAGCCGTTCGGGGCCGCCCCCTCCAGCTTCATCGTGTACTGCGGGGCGGGCTCGAACTGGGAACCCGTGACGTAGGTCGTGAACTCGTCGTACTGCGTGTAGACGGCGTTCCGCGTCACCATCGTGCCGGACGGCTCGGTCAGGCGGTACGGGTCGGTGTTCTCGTACATCAGGTGGGCCGACACCGTGTACGGCGTGCAGTGGGCGTCGGGCATGAGGGGGCGGACGTAGAAGCCGGTCTCATCGACCGTCAACAGCACGCCCATGCCCTCCTCCTGATCGGCGCACTGGGCGCCGCATTCGACCGTCTTGGCGCCGTGCCAGGCGGCGGCCACGTCACAGCCCCGCATCAGCGGGAAGGCCGAGATGATGGCCGTGTCGGTGGCGCGTCCGGCCAGGATGATGTCGGCGCCGGCCTCGAGGGCGGCGATGAACGGCTCCGCGCCCAGGGCGGCCACGACGTTGGCGCAGTCGGCGAAAGTCTCCCGCGTGATCTGAGGGGCCCCTTCGAGCGGGTGGATCTTGCCCTCGTCCCATTTGCGCTGGAGGACCGCCGGGTCCTGTTGCGAGTAGATCTTGGCGATCTTGGCCTGCCAGCCGTGCTCGGCCAGGATCTCGGCCACGATCTCGGCGGTCCAGTCGACCACGTTGTCCGTGCCGCAGGTGCCGCAGCTACCGATCAGCAGCGGGATGCCGCCCTCGATGACGCCGGCGACGCAGATCTCCAGGTCTTCCTTCATGACCATCCGGGGCACCTTGCAGACGGCCGTGGCCAGGTAGGCCGGACCCGAGTCGGTCGAGCCGGCGTCGACGGCGATGACATCCGGCTGCATCGCCATGCCGTTGGCGAAGGCCACCGGGTTGATTCCGGCCCCGAGGCCGCCGATGGGCATCAGGATCTTGCACGATTTCATGGACGGCCCCCTCGTCGTCGCGGGCCGCCAGGTCGCGGCCACGATGGGAGTCTAAGGATTCGCCCTTCATATTGGAACTACTATTCTTTCTATATGTATCATAGGTATACATCTATGCCAGTCGACGGCCTCAACCGGCTTCCCGGATCAGTTGGCTGACGTCGGCCGGCCGCCCGGCTCGGCGCACGACCTTCACCGTCTCCCCGGCTCAGGTGACGACGGTGACTGGCTTCCCGGATCAGTTGACGACGTTGACCGGCCGCCCGGCCAGGAATTGACGCAGGTTGTCGACCGCGACGTCCATCAGGCGTTGACGGGCCTGGCGCGAGGCCCAGGAGATGTGGGGCGTGATGAGGCAGTTCTTGGCCGTCAACAGGGGGTTGTCACTGCGAATGGGTTCCGTGCTGACCACGTCCACGGCCGCGGCCGCCAGCTTGCCGGAGTCAAGGGCGGCGGCCAGGTCGGCCTCGACCACGAGCTGACCGCGACTGTTGTTGATCAGGATCGCGCCGTCCTTCATCCGGGCGATTGTGGCGGCGTTTATAAGGCCTTCCGTTAGAGGCGTCAGCGGGCAGTGCAGCACGACGACGTCGGAGCGGGACCAGAGTTCGTCGAGGCCGACCAGAGTCGTGCCGTCCCCCGCCTCGCCGACCGGGCCGGACACCTCGTAGGCGATGACCTCCAGGCCGAGGGCCTGGGCGATCCGCCCGGTGGCCCGGCCGATCCGGCCGTAGCCGACGATGCCGAGCGGTTGGCCGGCCAGTTCGATCAGCGGGTAGTCCCAGAAGCAGAAGTCCGGGCCCTGGGCCCAGCGTCCGGCGTGGACCGCCTGGTCGTGGTGGCCGATGTGGTGGCAGACCTCGAGCAGCAGGGCGATGGCGAACTGGGCCACGGCGGCCGTGCCGTAGCTGGGGACATTCGTCACGGGCACGCCCCGCTCCCGCGCCGCCACCGAGTCGACCACGTCGAACCCGGTCGCCAGGACGCCGATGTACTCGAGGTTCGGCGCCGCCGCGATGATCTCCCGGCTCAGAAGGGTCTTGTTGGTGAAGACGATCTCGGCTGGGCCGATGCGCTGGCCGGTCAGCTCCGGCGGCGTGCGCTCGTAGACCGTCAGCTCCCCCAGCCCGCCCAGGCCAGCCCAGCTCAGGTCCCCAGGATTCTCGGTCTGCCCGTCCAACACGACGATGCGCTTCACGGCGGCCTCCCTCGGCTATTGACGTACGACACCACGCTAGCCGGTCCACCTGTCATATTTGAACTACTATTCCATCTATAAGGTGCATAGAATTGTATCTATCGTCGTGCCCGGACCGGCGGCGGTAGGAGCGGTGATGGTGCGCGAAAGAGCACTTTCAGCCACTTTTTCGGCGGTCGGGCGTATGAAAGTCCCCGCTCGGTGATTGGCGGCCAGGCGAGGATGGTTCAGGTGCCGCTGCGGGCCGACTTCGGTACGCTGTGGCGCGGTGGTGGTCTGGGCCGCCCGTCCACAACTCAACCCTGCGCACCCCGGGAGCCGACCATGCGTCTCATCAGCTACTCAGTCAATGGCCTAGAAGGCGTCGGGATCAAGTCCGGCGATGGTTACCGGGGGCTGCCGGTCCTTGAGCTGGGCGGCGATCTCCGATCCTGCCTCGGCCAACCGTCCCGCCTGACCGGGCTGGCCCAGCGTCTGGCTGAGGCGCCTCAGTTCGCGCTGGCGGACGTGACCTTGTTGCCGCCCATCCCTAGGCCGGGCAAGATCCTGTGCATTGGGCTGAACTACCGGGCCCATGCGGAGGAGAGCGGTCAAGGGGCGGCTCCGTATCCGGCGGTGTTCGCCCGCTTCGCCAACAGTCTGGTCGCGCAGGGGGCCCCGCTGGTTCGGCCTCAGGCCTCCGACACGCTCGACTACGAGGCCGAACTGGCCGTCGTGATCGGGCCCGGCGGCCGGCACATCTCAGAGGCGGACGCCCTCAGCCACGTCGCCGGTTACTCCCTCTTCAACGACGGGTCGGTCCGGGAGTTCCAGTGGAAGTCCCACCAGTGGACCATGGGCAAGGTCTTCGACTCCACCGGCGCCTTCGGCCCGGAACTGGTCACCGTCGACGAACTGCCCCCCGGCGGCCGGGGGCTGCGTATCAGGACGATCGTGAACGGAGAGGTCCGCCAAGACTCCAACACCGAGGACATGATCTTCCCGGTCGCCCGGTTGATCGCCATCCTGTCGGAAGCCATGACTTTGGATCCTGGCGATCTGATCATCACCGGCACCCCGGACGGCGTCGGTTCCATGCGGCAACCGCCGGTCTGGCTGAAGCCCGGCGACGAGTGCACGGTCGAGATCGAGCGGCTCGGCCGCCTGACCAACCCGGTCGTGCAAGAGGTGGCGTGAGGCCGAGGAAGTTGACCGGGGCGTCAGTTTTGACCGTCATCCACCGGCGGTTCACCGTCGACAGGGACTAGGTCGAGGTCCGTGCGCCAGAAATCGTCGCCTTTGCATAGCAGTGGCTGTCCGGTGGAGGCGGCGAGGGCGTAAGTGAAGCAGTCGCCCAGGTTCAGCTTGGCCGGATGGCCGGAGCCTCGACCGTAGTCGCGGTAAGCGCTACGGGCCACATCGGCCTGGTCGGCGTCGAAAGCGACCACTCGGACGCCGAGCGTCCGCAGCAGCTGGTCGACCCGCCGGGCCTGGGCTGGGTCCCCGCGCCCGTCCGCGACGGCGTGCAGCTCAACGACGGTCGGGGCGCTGATCAGCGGCTCGGCCTCCGCTGCGATGATTCTGATGAAAGCGTCCGCCTCCGGCTCGTCGTTGAGAATCGCGACGATGGCGGAGGTGTCGAGGATCATGCGTACAGGCCGTTCTCGTCGTACAGATCGCTCGGGTCCAGTGGAGTGTCGGCGGGCCGGTGGGCGCGGTAGCTGGCGGCGGTCCGCCGGGCCCGCGCTAGCTTGAGCTCTTCGGTGGACGCCACCGGAACGCGCAGCGCGTAATCGACCGCCAAGTCCACGGCGGCCACGCAACTGGTGTCCAGGCGGGTGGCCAGCTGCCTGACCTTCGCGACCGTCGCCTCGTTCTTGATGTTCAGCGCCATGCTCCCAGGATACCTTAGGTAGATATTGAATATACCCTGGGTTGATTAGAGGTCCGTCCTTCGTCATAAACTTTGTGATGTCGACATCGGCATTGGACGTCAAACCCATCGACGCGCCCACCGGCTCTCACCCGCTCAGCCCCACCTCGGCGAGAAACGGGACACTTTGGGGTTTCTGGCGCTGCGTCTCCTGATGGATGGCGTGCGGCCGGGAGACCACCGCTGGATGGACTGTCGCGACGGTTGACGGAAGCGCGCTCGGCCCAGCGTCCGAGAGCGCTAGAATCATGTACATGACGACCGTGTCTTTGGCTGAGGCCAGGGCCAACCTGTCTCGGTTGGTCGATTCCGCCGCCCAGACCAGCGAACGCATCACCGTGACCCGGAACGGCCGGCCCACGGCGGTGATCCTGTCGACCGCCGATCTGGAGTCCATGACCGAGACTCTGGACATCCTCTCGGACAGCGACGCCGTGCGCGAACTGGCGCAGGCGCAAGAGGACTTCGCGCGGGGCGAGTACGTCACCCTCGATCGAGTCGCCCGGTCGCTGAGCCGCCCGGCCGCGCGGTGACTTGGGAGGTCCGCCTATCCAAGTCAGCGGCGCGAGCCCTGGCCGAGACCTTGCCCGAGGGTGTGGCGGCGGCTTGCTTCAACTTCCTCGCCGGGGCGTTGGCGGAGAACCCGCTGCGGGTCGGCCGACAGCTCCAGCCGCCGCTCTGGCCGTCCTACTCGGCCAGGCGCGGGGACTATCACGTGGTGTACCGGGTCCGCCCGGACGCGCAGGTGGTGGAAGTCCTGCGTATCGAGCATCGGCGCGACGCCTATCGGGTATGAGACCGGGTCGGTCCGATCGGCGGCCGAGGCGAGGGCCCCTCGGCGAGGGTTAGTGTCTGGTATCGAGGGCTAGTATCACCGCCTCCCAGGGGGCCAGGGTCCTGATCGGGGGGGTCGGGCCGGCTGGGCGGTCGGTGGCGAGGACGATGGTGGCTCCGGCCGCGTTGGTCATTGGGGCCAGGGCCGCGGCGGGGAGGTCCAAGGGGTGGTCGGACCAGTTGGCTAGGACCAGCCAGGTCTCTTGGTTCAGGCTGCGGGTGAAGGCGAACAGTGTGGGGTGGTCTAGGCAGAGCGGTTGGAAGTCGCCCCAACGGACCAGGTCCGAGCTGTGGCGCAGCGCGATCAGGCGGCGGTAGTGGGAGTGGATCGAACAGGGATCGTCGACTTGGGCGGCCGCGTTGATGATGACGTGGTTGGGGTTGACCGCGATCCAAGGCGTCGTGCCGGGTGGGCAGAAGCCGGCCGAGGGGCCGGGCGTCCATTGGACCGGCGTACGGGCGTTGTCTCGGCACATCGGCCGGATGGTGGCCAGAGCGGCCTCCTCCGAGGCGCCGCTGGCCATCAGTTCGTCCAGGGCCCGGACCGCTTCGATGTCGCGCAGGTCGGTTCGGGTGGTCAAGACGGTGTTCGTCATGCCGAGCTCTTGGCCTTGGAAGATGTAGGGGGTGCCGCGGTGGAGGTGCAGCACGGTGGCCAGCGCCTTGGCCGAGCGGGCCCGGAACTCGGGTCTAGTCGAGCCCCAGCGCGAGACCGAGCGGGGCTGGTCGTGGTTCTCGAAGTAGAGCGAGTTCCAGCCCTGTTCCGCCAGCCCGGTCTGCCAACGGGCCAACGACCGTTTGAGGTCGGGCAGATGGAGGGGGACGGCGTCCCATTTGGAGTCCCGATGGTCCAGACTGACGTGCTCGAACTGGAAGATCATGTCGAGTTCGCGCCGCCTTGGCGCCGTCACCAGTCGGGCCTGTTCGAGGGTCGCCCCGGGCATCTCGCCGACGGTCAGGCAGGCCTCCGGATGGCTCCCGAAGACCTCACGTCGCAGTTCCGCCAGGTAAGTGTGGAGATTCGGTCCGTCGTCGGGCAAGGGCGAGCCGTCGCGCTGAAGGTCGGCGGGGTCCTTGGAGATCAAGTTGATGACATCCATGCGGAAGCCGTCCACGCCGCGCTCCAGCCACCAACGCATCATGGTGTGGACGGCTTCCCGGACCAGTGGGTTGTCCCAGTTCAGGTCCGGTTGCTGGGCGGAGAACAGGTGGAGGTAGTAGGCGCCCGTGGCCTCGTCCCAGGTCCAGGCCGGCCCGGCGAAGAAGGATCGCCAGTCGTTCGGCTCGGCCCCGGGCTCCCCGCCTCGGCGGCCCGGCCGGGGCGGACGCCAGATGTACCAATCCCGCTGGGCCGACCCGGCCGAGGACCGGGCGTCGATGAACCAGGGGTGCAGGGAGGAGGTGTGATTGACGACCAGGTCCATGACGATCCTGAGCCCCCGGTCGTGGGCGGCCGCGACCAGAGCGTCGAAGTCGTCCAGCGTCCCGAACAGCGGGTCGATGTCCTGGTAGTCGGACACGTCGTAGCCGTTGTCGACCTGGGGCGAGCGGTAGATCGGACAGAGCCAGAGCACGTCCACTCCCAGCCCTTGGAGATAGTCCAGCTGGGCCACGATCCCGGGCAGGTCGCCCACCCCGTCGCCGTTGGAGTCGGCGAAGGAGCGGGGATAGATCTGGTACACCACCGCCGACTGCCACCACGGGGGAGTCGGTACCAAGCCGGCTGGCGGAGTCGGTACCAAGCCGGTTTCGACCGTCATGGCCGTCGTGGGGATCAGGGTCGTCATAGCCGGGCCCCTGGGAGGGCGACCGAACGGGCCGGCCGGGCGAACCCACCAGCGTTGGGCGGGTCGCCCCAGGGCGTGACCGACTCGGGGTCGAGGGCTGGGTCGGCGTTACGGAAGCGGTCGGGGAAGGCCTGGTAGAAGACCGCCTGCGTGATCCAATCGGGTTGGCGCTCGGTCATGGGGTCGTCTCCGTCTGGTGGGGGCGGGGGAGAGCCGTCGTCGCCCGGGGCAGGTGCAGGATCAACCAGGTTCCCAGATCGGGTAAGGCGGTGATCTGGTCTGGGCCGTCTACGACCGGCTCCAGCGCCACCATCGGACCTGGGCGGTCGGGGTCGGCGGCGAAGACGGGCGCGGGGTCGGGGCGGAGCCGTCGTGAGCGCAGGGTCAGGCCGGACAACGGCGTGACGGGAGTCTTGCCCTGGTCCCAGGCGGTCTCGGTCTGATCGGTCAGGTTGATCAGGTGGACGGTCAGCCCGGCTGGACCCCGTGTGACACGGACCCAGACCGCGCCCGGTTCGGGCCGGTGGGACAGCTTCAGGCCGGGTGGCCCCTCGACGATGACGTCGCCGTTGTAGGCCCCGAAGTGGGACCCTGTCACGTCGACCACCTCCGGCGCCACCAGCAGGTCGCCGTAGCGCACCAGGACGTCGGCGTAACGGGCCAGGGTGGTCAGGGTGGCCGGGGCGGCGGTGTGGTTGCGGGGGTAATAGGGGTCGGTCAGCACCTGGCCCGCCTGGCCGGCCACCAGATGGGAGGCGCCGCCGCTGAACAGGGTGGCCTGGGCCAACTTGAGCGCCTGATCGGCCCGTTCGACCGGCTCGTCGTCGTAGCAGGAGAGGTAGGCCGAGACGATGACGGGGAGCGGCCCGGCGGCGCGCGAGCGGGCGACCAGATCGGCCAGGTCCAAGTAGTCCGTCCGGGGCGGCCAGACCTCGGAGTAGAGCGCCGCTTGCCGGACCAGGGCCGTCGCCTCCAAGGGAAAACCGTTGACATTGTTGAAAATGAGTTTTGTCTCGGGCACGGCCGTCGCGATCCGGTCCAGCAGGTCCGGGAAGCTCTCCGCCAGGTCCACCGCTGTGCCGTCGGCGCGTAAGGCTTCTTTGGGCCAGCCGTACTGATCGAGATGCAGCCCGGGGAAACCGACCCGGGCGACGGCCCGCTGGATCTCCGTCACCAGGTGTTCGCGCCAACGCGGCGCCGACGGGTCGGCGATGGTCAAGAAGCCTGAGCCCAGGTCGTAGGGTTGGCCGTCGCCCCGGAACAAGGTGACGTCATGCCACTCCTGGCGCTCGGCCCGAGGGATGCCGTAGACGGCGACGTAGCCGAAGCCGGCCGAGCCGATGGACTCCAGTCCGGCGATCAGGCCCCGAACGGTGGTCAAGGAGACGGGATTGCCGAGCGGGTCCAGGTACGACTGGTCCGGTAGGTCCGACTGGGCCGAATGAGGTGATGAATCTGGTCGGTTCAGTTGGTCTGGCCGGTCCGGTCGGGGCGGTCGATTCAGCGGGGTTGATTGGTCTGGTTGGTCCGGCCGGTCTTCCCCGGCGGCGATCCCTGGGTCCGGGGGCAGGAGGCGGGAGTGGCTCCAGGCCCAGTCGTAGAACTGGACGGCGTTGAGGTGGAGTCGGCGGGCCAAGCGGAGGGTCGCCGCCGGGTCGGTCTCGGGGCCGTGCTGGGCCTGGAAACCGTAGCGCGGCCGGTCCAGCGGTTGGGACCGGACGTCGACCGCCGTGGTGGCCAGCCAGCCGCCGGCCTCGTCCCACAGGTCCGCTCCGTAAGCCCCCTCGGGCAGTGGGCCCACCGTCACGCCGTCCCCGGCTGGGTTCACCGCCACCGTCACGACGGGCTCGGCCAAGCGCGTGATGGTGAGGCGGGCGCCGGGTCTGGGCTCCGTGAGGTCGAAGGCGACGTCGTCGCCGGGCCGGTAGGAGGCCTGGGTGGGCAGAAGAATCATGATTTGAGCGCTCCCGCGGTGATGCCGCCGACGAACTGGCGCTGGCAGCAGAAGAAGACGACTAGGACAGGGATGAGGGCGATGGCCGAGGCGGCGAAGGTCAGGCCCCAGTTGGTCTGGTGGGCGCCGGAGAACAGTGCGATGGTCAGTGGCAAAGTACGTTTGTCTGGGCTGGAGATGATCGTCATCGTCCAGACGTACTCGTCCCAGGCGCCGAGGAAGGAGAAGATGGCGCAGGTGGCCAGGGCGGGCTTGGCCAGCGGCAGCATGAGCTGCCAGTAGCGGCGCCAGGGGCCGGCCCCGTCGATCCGCATCGACTCCTCCAACTCGACCGGCACACCGGCGAAGAAGCCGCGTAGGAGGAAGGTGTTGAAGGCCAGGTTGGTGCCGACGTAGACCAGCAGCAAGCCCCAGCGGGAATCGAGCAGATGGAGGTCCCGGGCCAGGATGAACTGAGGGATGATGAGCATGATGGAGGGAACCATCAACTCGACCACGATCAAGGCGAAGAGCAGGCCGCGGCCGGGGAAGCGGAAGCGGGCGAAGCCGTAGGCCATCATCGAGCCGAGCAGGACGACCAGGCCGGTCGTCCCGACGGCCAGGACGATCGAGTTGAGGAAGCTCTGGGCCAGGTCGCCGGCGATCCAGGCCTGGCGGTAGTTGGCCAAGGAATGCCGTCCCGTCAAGAGATCGGCCGGGCTGGTCAAGGAGTAAGCGTTCTCACGCGACGACACCAGGAGCAGGTAGACCAGCGGGCCGAGGGAGACCAGCGAGGCCAGCGAGAGGACGAGGTAGCGGCCGGCCGTCAACCAGCGGCGGCGGCGGCGCTGCGAGGCGCGGACGGTCGTATGGGGGCGGGTTCGGTGCCGGGTGGTCATGCGATCGCCTCCTCGGCGGCCTTGTCGCCGAGACGGAACTGAACGGCGGAGAAGAGTGCGATCAAGGCGGTCAGCATGAAGGCGATGGCCGAGCCGTAACCGAAGTCGAGGAAGTTGAAGGCCTGGCGGTAGAGGTAGGTCAGCGGCACCTGGGTCTGGTTGGCGGGGCCGCCGCCGGTCATCAGGGAGACCGAGATGAAGACGTTGAAGGCGCCGATGACGAGCATGATCGTGATGAAGAGGAGGGTGCGACGGATCGAAGGCAAGGTGACATGCCAGAACTGGGCCAGACCGCCGGCGCCGTCGACTTGGGCGGCCTCGTACAACTGGTCGGGGACGGATTGCAGGGCGGCCAGGAAGATGATCATGGTCCAGCCGACGCCCTTCCAGACGCCGAGGGCGCAGATCGCCACCAAGGCCGTCCAACGGCCGTTGAACCAGTCCACGCCGCTGTCGCCGAGGTGGGTCACATCAGTCAAGATAAAATTGACGAGACCGCCTTCAGTCTGGAACAGGAACTTGAACAGGATGGAGACGACGACCCAACTCGTGATGACGGGGATGTAGACCATGATCCGGAAGGCCGACCGGCCCTTGAGGCGGTTCTTCAAAGCGATGGCGCAGGCCAAGCCGAGGACCATCTGGCCGGGCACGGTGACGACCATGTAGACGCCCGAGTTGGCCAGGGCCCGCCAGAAGACGGGGTCGCTCAGCGCGTCGAGGTAATTGGTCAGTCCGATCCACTGGGATGGTTTGGTCGCCACCAGGGAGAAGTCCTGCAGGCTCATGAGGAAGGCCTGGACGGTCGGGTAGACCATGACCAGGCTGAAGACGGCGAAGCCAGGCAAGATGAAGAGGTAGGCCGGCGAGCGCCAGGACGGCCGTGACCGTCCCGCCCGCCTGGACCCGGCTGGAGGGCGCGGGCGGGCGGTCGGGGCGGTCACGGTGGTAGCGGTCAATGTCATGGCGGATCTATCGGCTAGCTTCACTAGCTTCAGGTGTCTGAGACTTCGCCGAATGAGCCGAGTTTTCGATTTCTCGGGGTCCCCGGAAAGTACCGGACCGGAGCGCAGCGGAGGGAGGACACTTTCTGGGGCTTCTAGGCGTCTGTGAACTATGACGAATGGGCCGAGTTTGGCCTATTCTCGGGGTCCCCGAACAGTACCGGACCGGAGCGCAGCGGAGGGAGGACACTTTTTGGGGTTCCTCAGTTGTATTGGGCCAGTAGGGCGTCGAGCTCGACGGCCAGTGCGCTCAGGGCGGCCGGGATGTCGCCGTCGCCCAGGAAAACTTCCTGCAAGGCGGCCTTGAGCGCGGCGTCCATGGCCGGCCAGGCCGGTGTCGGCGGGCGCGGCTTGGCCTGGGCCAGCTGGTCGACGAAGGCCGAGTAGTAGGGCTGGATCGAGGTCATGTCGGGGCCCAGGGACTGCAGGACGGAGAACTGGCCGACTTCGGCGAAGGCCCGTTGGGCTTCTTCGGACAGTAGGTAACGGACGAAATCGAGGGCCGCCGCCTTGTGCGGCGAGGAGGCCGTCACGACGATGTCCTCGCCGCCGACGACGGAGACCGACCCGCCGGGACCGGCCGGGACCAGGGCCGACTCGAAAGCGAAGTCCGGGTAGGAGCCCTGGAAGATCGGGTACATCCAGGGGCCGCCCAGGATCATGCCGTACTCGCCAGCGGCGAAACCGTCATTGGTTTGTACGGCGCCCGACTGAGTGATGATGGTAGGCACGTCGCCCGCCTTGTAGAGGTCGTAGAGCCACTGGATCGCGGCCACCGAGGCCGGCGAGTCGATGGCGCCGCTGGCCTGGGTGACGGCGGCATTGGTGATGTCGCCACCGAAGCTCCAGATCCAAGGCAAGACGTTCCAGCCGCCCAGATCCTGTTCACCGAAGGCGTAGACGCCATGGTCCTTGAGGGCCGCCGCGGAGGCCACCAGTTCCGCGGTCGTCGTGGGCACGTTGACGCCGGCCGCCTGGTAGACGGCGGGGTTGTAGAACTGGACCAGCGTGTTGGTGTCGAGAGGCAGGCCGTAGTAGTGGCCATCCCAGGCGTTGGTCTCCAGCGGTCCGGGATAGACGCGGGCGGCTAAGGCGGAGAAGTCGCTCATCGCCACGTCGAGGGGCTCCAGCACGCCCAGGTCAGCCAGTTCGGGCACCCAGATGATGTCGGAGCGGACGACGTCGGGCAGGACGCCGCCGGCCACGCCGGTGACCAGTTTCTGGTGCAAGTCGTCGTAGGGGACGGCCACCTGCTCGACCTTGACGCCGGGATGGGCGGCCTCGAAGGCCGGGATGACCTGGTCGACCAGGGTGGCGACCTCGGATGAGTCGACGGAATAGCCATGCCAATAGGTGATCGTGACTTCAGAGGCGTTCGATCCGGAGGGATCGGTGTTGGGCTCGCCGCCCGAACAGGCCGCCAGCGCTCCCAGCGCGAGGGCCGCGCCCAGGAGAACGGTGAGAGGGCGTTTGAACATGTTCAACTCCTTGGTGGGGGCACATCGAAGTGCCGCGCATCGGCCTCGTCGCCGATTGCTTATATTGTTCTATGCTCTTGATTTTATGTCAATAAGAAACAAAATCACAGAACGGTAACGGCTGTACGAACGGTTTGGACTGCTCCAACGAGCGGATCGGTGGTATGTTCCTTGCCGGCAGTAACATAATTACGCCGCAGAGTGAGGAGGCTTCCGTGGCTGCCTCACCGCCGCACCTGGGTCTGGAAGGGCTGACCCGCGACCTGGCCATCGCCATCCTCCTGGACGGTCCGGTCTCTCGGGCCGAGTTGGCCCGCCGCCACGATCTCACCCCGGGGACGGTGACACGTCTCGTCACCCCGCTGCTCAAGGCCGGGCTGGTCTTGGAGGCCGAGGCGCCCGACGGGCCCCGCCGCGGGCTCGGCCGTCCCTCGAAGCCGCTCAGCATCGCCGCCGGGACCCACCTTTTCGCCGGGCTCAAGTTGACCGGCGCCTCAGTCTCCGGCGTCCTCGTCGACATGTCCGCCCACGTCCTGGCGACCGGCCAAATCGAACTGGTCGGACGCGACCCCCAGGCCGTCGTGGCCCGGATCGAAGCCCTCGTGGCCGACCTGGCCGGCGGGCGGGCGCTCGCCGCCGTCGGCATCGGGCTGGGCGGCAACGTCGGGCCGGACGACGTGGTGCAGCGGGCGCCGTTCCTGGGCTGGCAGAACGTACCCCTGGGCGACCTGGTCGGCGCCAGGCTCGGCGTGCCCGTCGCGCTGGCCAATGACGTGGCCGGGCTGACCGAGGCCCAGCACTGGTTCGGGGCCGGGCGTGGGTTGGACTCCTTCGCTCTCATCACCATGGGCGTCGGCGTCGGCTACGGCCTGGTCAGCGGCGGCCACCGGGTCGAGACCCCCGATTACGGCATCGGACTGATCGGACATATGCGCCTCGACCCCAACGGACCCCGCTGCGCACAGGGCCACACCGGCTGCGCGGCGGCGCTGCTGTCCGACGCCGGGATCGAAGCCAGCGTGGCGGCGGGGCTGGGGCGGCCGGTGTCGTTCGACGAGTGCCTCGACCTGGCCCTCGACGGCAATCCCGTCGCCAGCTCAGTGGTGTCCGCCTCGGGTCGCGCGCTCGGTCGCCTAGTCGCCGCCGTCGCCAACATCGCCCTGCCGGAGCGCGTCATCCTGTCCGGCGAATCAGCCCGGTTGGCCGAGGTCGCGGCCCGCGATGTCGCCGCCGGCCTGCAAGAGGACCGCGACCCGCTGGCCGACGAGGTCGACTACGTCGTCCAGCCCTCCGACCCCTTCGACTGGGCCCGCGGGGCCGCCGTCATCGCCCTCCAGCGGGTGCTATTGGCCTGAGTCGCCTCCAGAGATCCTCTGCTCCAGCGAAAACGTCAGTGGTCACCCGTAGCCTTACTGCCATGGTCAACGACCACGCGGAGAGTTGATCGCTATCATCGATGTCGAACAGGCCGAGGCGTCCACCAGGTGATCTACGCTCGACTCTAACCGTATACAGATACAGTATTACTGTAGACAGTTAGGAGGGGATGTGGTGGCGATGAACGGTGTCCTGACACTGGATGACGCTCGCGACGCCGGCCTGACTAAGGACCAGGTGTACGCGGAAGTGGCCGCCGGCAGATTAGAACGCATCGGGCGTGGGGTGTACCTCGATCCGGCGGCCGTCGATCCGTCGCTCGCCAGCTTGGCGGGCGTGACCGCTCGTCAAGCGCGAGCGACAATGTGCTTGACCAGCGCGCTGGTGTGGCATGGTTTGAGCGACGCCATCCCCTTCGCCACCGACATCGCTCTGCCCCGCGGCACCCGCCATCCGGCCGCTTTTGAGCATGTGGCCTGGCATTCCTTCGACACCGCCACGTTCGACGTTGGCCGCACGCCTCTTCAAACGGTCGGAGGGGTGGAGGTGTTCGTGTACTCGCCTGAGCGCACGATCGTCGACTGCTTCCGCCTGGCGCACCGTGAAGGCGCCGACCAAGCCTCTCTGGCGCTGCGTCGATGGCTGTGTGACCAGCATGGTGTGCCGTCCCAACTCCTAAATACGACCCGATCATTCCCCCGCGTGGCCGGTCAAATTAGGCGAGCGTTGGAGATTCTCCTATGAGTCCCACCCCGACCCGTGGTACTCGCGCCGGTCAGGTGTACAACGACCTGCGCAACCTGGCCAAGCGTTCTCAGCGCGATGTCGCCGAGTATTTGACCATGTACGCGCTGGAGGGTCTCCTGGTGAGACTGGCCGCATCCGACCAGGCGCAGGACTTCGTCCTCAAGGGCGGAGTCTTGATGGCCGCTTTCGCGGCTCGTCGCCCGACCCGTGATTTGGACTTCCTCGCTTCTGGCTTCTCCAACGACGTCGATGAATGCGTTCGGCGAATTCAGGCTATCGCCGTCGTCCCGCTCGATGATGGACTCACGCTCGATGCCAGGTCGGTTCACGGGGAGATCATCCGCGACGGAAGTGACTACACCGGCGTGCGCGTCCACTTCGACGTGGGCTTGGCGAGCGCCCGGATGACCTTGCACGCCGACGTGAATTTCGGCGACCCGATCTGGCCCGCCCCGGCGATGACTGAGTTGCCTCGCCTGCTAGGTGACACCGTGTCGCTGCTCGCGTATCCCGATCACATGGTGCTGGCCGAGAAGATCGTGACCGCCCTGGAGCGTGGCATAGCCAACACGCGGTGGCGCGACTTCGTCGACATCGACCACATCTCCAGCCGGCGGATCCTCAAAGGTGACGACGTCGAGCAGTCGTTCAAAACCGTGGCCGAGCACAGGCGGGTCGAGCTTCAGCCCTTGGCGAGAGTCCTCGACGGCATGGCCAAGATCGCCCAACCCAAGTGGATCGCCTGGCGTCGCAAGCAGCGTCTGGAGGACTCGACGCCGGAATCCTTCGACGACCTTCTAGCACGGTGCCTGGCGTTCGTCGATCCTGCGCTCGGCGGGGCTGTGAGCGGTTCAGCGTGGAACGCGTCGCTTCGTGCTTGGGAGTAGGAAGCGCCAGCACGCAGCCCAAAGCGCCAAAGCGCCCTGCTGGCCTCGGACTGTCAGTGGTCGGCGCCAAGCTGATGTGACACGCGGCGAAAGGACGATCATGAGTAATCATTCATACGACGAGGTTTTCTTTGTCACATTCGAGACTGACTCAGGCGAAGTGGACAAAATGTGCGAGGACTGCTCTTCGCCGCCTTGGCGGCCTCGGTGGTCACGCTGTGGTTTGCTTTGGAATTTGCCTTGCTTATCGCAATAAGCCAAGAGCCTGACCCAATCTCGCCGCTCCTGAAGCGCAGTCGCTTCCGTGTCACCCGGGAACGTCTTAACAATCTATCTAACTTCTACCCCAGTGGAGTTAAATCACCCACCGCTCCATTTATTGCAATCGTATTAATTTCTATTATCGGAATAGTAATTCAATGCGCGCTGGCCATTCCTTGGAGCGATCCAATATTTTTGGGAGCGCCGACCCTCGCCATACAGCTAGTCTTGGCCGTCGCAGCCGTCCGCTTAGGCGCTGGACAACTTTTAATAGATCCTTGACCGTGGCTACCGCGAGCGAAGCTCAGCGCGATCTCCCTGGTCCTTATCACGGCCAGCTTCCTGACTGTGATGGCGAGTCTCCCTGAGTTGGAGACGCTGCCCAAATCAAACGCCGTCTCGATCTTGATCGTCACAATTTTAGTTTGGCTCGTATTGGCGGTAATCCTTTGCGCTATCCTCTGGGGTGCTGCCGGCTACGGATTATGGCGGGCTTTGGCCGCTCCAAGGGCGCGTGCCTTCATTGAATTAATCAATGACAAAACGCCTCAGGTCCAGCATCCCGCGATGACTTGGGGCTGGGCGCAAGCGATTGCATGGCTATGCTGGATACCCTTTCCAATTCTGAGTGCCATACAAATGTCGATCGTAATATATTCGCTGAATCTGTCTAACACCCAGTGGTCGCTGGTTCTGCCTCTCTCGTCTGGTCTACTGGTGACCGCAGTGGGGAGGCTCTCACTGAACCAGGCTGGTCGGCTTCGCTACATTCTGACGGGTGCCGTCCTCCTGTGGTTGGCCGCTATAACGGTCTTATTTGTCGCCGCTGCCTTGACTCTACGGCAACTACTTGTGACATTCGTCGTACTAGCAGTCGGACTGGCCTTGATAGTCGTCTACTTGTTTCTCTTTGGCCCATGGTCACACAAGCTTCGGGGCCTAGTCGGGAACGCCGTCGATGCGTTGGACGTCGATGCCGCTCTAAGGGCTTATCGGAGTCTGACGACGACCGCCCCAGAGACGAAGTACACTTGCCCTAACAGCGGGTGCGTTAACGCTATGCCGGACACGTCACTCCTTCCTGTCGAACCGGCTACGACTGGCGGGAGTGATCACAGCGGTACGCGAGCAGATAATGCGCCAGCGTTGTCCAAGATGGTGCTCGGCCTAGGTGTCGCAGGTACCGTCGCAGCCCTGACCTGGCTGGTGCGGAAGCGACCCGTTCGCCGACACCCAGGCCCGAGGCTATGAACTATCAAGGGGCGGGTGTGCCCACAGACCCCGACCCCGTATCTGACTGGAGATCGAGATACGAGTCGGAGCTCGTCCCCGTAGTCACCACGGCCCTGCTCGGTTCGGGCTTGGCGTCAACTTTGGTCGATCTGCGCGATCCACTGGTTCAGATACTCGACGGCTTCATCTAGCGGTCTGGTGAGGTGGGCCGATGCGGCGGCTTTGGTGTAGTCGGCCGCCCAATGAGGGTAAGCGGTCAGGGTAGGTGGCCAGTCACGCTGATTCCGGCCCAGGGCCCGCGCTTCGGCGGCGCGGGCCGCGAAGATGTCTGTCGCGGCCTGACGGATTTCGCTCGGCGTCGGCGAGCCGGACTTTTCGACTAGGTCCTTGAGCAGTGACAGATCCACCACATCGCGGGCTCGGTCGTTGACATACTCGGGTGGATGGTGCGGGTCCGTCGAGGCGTGTAGTTTCTGAGCGATCTGGTACCGCATTGTCAGTCCGACCAGTGTTCGCGGGTCGGGTAGCCCGAACCCAGCCAATGCTGGCGCAGGAAACACGTCGGCGGATTCCCCCGCGTGCCCCTCGTCTGGCGACAGCTCGACTTGGATTTTACGCCAGGTCACGCCCCGGAGGGTTAACGTCACCTGGACCCGCCGTGGCTTGACCAGCTTCGCGGGTGTGTCGATCACCTCGATATCGCCACGTCGAAAACCAATCGGTCCCCACGGCTCGGCCAGCACTTTGTCCAAATCCGTTAAGAAAAGGTCTAAGCCACCACGCACCAGTCCATCCACGTCTTTGGTCGAACGGGTCGGCTCCGATAGGCGGTGCTGGAGCATGGTGCCACCCTTCAACAAGAACTGGCTGGTCCCGTCGGCGAGCACCGCCCGCTGCAAGACGGCGGTCACAATGGTGGAAGCGACCAACCATCCCAAGCGTCCGCCCTCAATGCCGTCCATGTCGCGCTCGGCGAGCAGTATCCAGTTGTTTAGGACGTTAGCCGAGTTTGGTTCTTTCGATTTTGGTTTAAGCGTCCGTAATCGCTTGAATAGGGAGGTTTGTGGCGCTGGTGTCTCACCGGGCATAGCGAGCCTCCATCAATTCCGTGAGTTCCGCGTGTTCGGCGGCGAGCACGAGTCCGCTCTTGGTTGAGCGTTCCAGGGCTTGGCGGATCAGGTACGTGGGCACGCCCGTCTCCAGGCATTGTCGGATCGCTGTCGCGGCTGTCACGGTTGGGATCGCCTCCCACCACGTCATCTGGCGTGGTGTCAGGTCCTGGCGATGGATGACGTAACCCTTGGGAATCGTCCGTTCGACGCGTCGCTTCGCGGCGACGGTGACATGGATCTCGTTTGGGTTGATGTCGCTGATCTCCCAGGCGTCCAACGCCGAGTCGTGGCTCAAACAAGCTTCGGGAAAGCCAGTCCACAGCACTGCCTGCATCCAAGGGTCGGATGGCGTCGTCGGGACCTGACCGACCCGGTACACCCCGTGCGACACTCGCTCGACCCGTCCCCGTCGCACCATCATCGCCAGCAGGGCGGCAGAGATCCCCAAATCACGGGCCTGGGCGGTTGTGACGAAGCCGTGCTGATCGAGGGCCACCTCGCGCATACGATCCAGACTCGTCAACGCCTCAGACATGCGTAAACCCTAACATATTGTTAAGTTTTACGTGAATCACTTGGGGGCTGGACAGGGGAATCCGCGTAAGGTTTTGAAGAGTCGAGGCACGGCCGAACAGCTCGATGCCACGTCTCGACTGTCTCCCGTTCTCCCGCTGCGAACGCCGTAACTGTCCTGTGAGTATGGATCATCGCGCGGGCGGATAGTTACGACCACTGTTTCGGGGCGTCGCTGGGTCCAACTGCTAGTTCGACGATTGGCCGGATGCCGAGTGGACGGTTCCGACCGGAGGGGATCGCCGGCGTCGGCCTCAGAACGCACCAGGTGGTCCCGAAGGCCGGGTGAACCGCATGTTGGAAGGGGCGTCCGGCGGTTCTGTGGGTCCGAGTTGCCACTGTCATTGGTTACTGACATCCTGTAACGCTCTTCTCTGGGAGGGCGGCAGGAAACTGCGAACCATAACGCAAGAAAGTCTTGACATGACCACCGAGTCGGAACAGTTCCCCAACCCGACGGCAGCCGACCCGACGCACGGCCGTGCTCTCGCCACCGTCGAGACGATCTCCGCCCTGGCCCCGATCGAGGGGGCCGACCGGATCGAGCTGGCCCGCGTGCGCGGCTGGGACGTCGTGGTCGGCAAGGGTGACTTCGCCGTATCCGACCGTTGCGTCTACATCGAGATCGACGCGCTGCTCGACACCACCAAGTCGGTCTTCGCCTCGCTCGAGCCGCGCGGCGTCAGGACCGACGCGACTGGCCGGCGGGGCCACGCCCTCAAGACCGCCCGGTTGCGCGGCGTCTTCTCGCAGGGCATCGCCTACCCCGTGCAGGCCTTCGCGGAGGACGAGTTCCCCGGCCTGCCCGACCTCGCCACCGTCCCCCTCGGCACGGACCTGACGACCGTGCTCGGCGTCGTCGTCTGGGAGCCGCCGCTGCCTGTCTCGATGGCCGGCGAACTGGCGCCGTTCCCGGCCCGGCTGTCGAAGACCGACGAGGAGCGGGTCCAGAACATGGCCGAGATCCTCGCCGTCATGGACGCGACTTGGATCGCGACCGAGAAGATCGACGGCACCTCGACCAGCTTCGCCCTCGATGAGACCGGTTTCACGGTCGCCGGCCACAACTGGGCCGTCCTGCCCACGCCCGGCCACGCGCTGTGGCAGATGGCCGAGAAGTACGACGTCGAGGCCAAGTTGCGGGCCTGGACGGCCGATCAGGGCTGGTGCCAGGTCGCCCTCCAGGGCGAGACCTACGGCGAGAAGATCCAAGGCAACCCGCTCAAGGTCCAAGGCCTGCGTTTCGCCGTCTTCAACGTCGTGGCCGACGGCCGTCGCCTGCCCCGGGCCGAATGGCCCGAGTTCGCGCTGGAGTTGAGCGTGCCCGTGATCGACCTGGCCCCGCCGGCCACGGTCGATCAGGCCCTGGCCCAGGCCGACGCCCAGGCCTCGCTCATCAACCCCCAGGCCAAGGCCGAAGGCATCGTCTGGCGCTCGACCACGGCCACCTGGGTCGACCTGCCCAGCGGCGTCCAGGTGGAGGCCTCGTTCAAGGTCGTCTCCAACCGATACTTGCTCAAGCACGACCGCTAGTTTCCGGTTGGGCCGCCGACGGGGACGGGGCCGGCGCCGCAGGGCTTGTGGCCGCTCTCAACAGGGTGAGCGACGAAGAGATAGCAACCGTCCAGCGGGCCCAGGTCGATCACCCGGCAGTGTGTGATGACGAGCCGCAGTGGCGGGATCAGTCGGTGTCCATCGAATCGCTGCCAGAGGCTGTCCGAACCGCTCAGCGCGGATGGAACCACAGACGACGCCCGCCAGTTCTGCTGGATCAGCATCACGGTGTCTGCTAAAACAGCATTAGCAGGTATGCTGAAGTGACATCAGTAGCTCTGCTAAATTGACATTAGAAGGTGGTGGAGGCATGGCTGACAGGGGTTACATCCCCCGATCGGTGGACCTTATCCTGGATGCCTTGACGCAGGAGTTGCCCGCGATCATGTTGACTGGGCCGCGGGCCTGCGGCAAGACCACCACAGCCTTACGACGGGCGTCGTCGTCATTGCGTCTGGATCGCCCCGAACAGGCCGCGTCCTTTCGATCGGCCCCCGACGCCGTCTTGGCGGCGCAGACCCCGCCCGTCCTCATTGACGAATGGCAGGTCGTCCCTGAGTCCTTGGCGGCGGTGAAACGGGCCGTGGACGAAGGATCGGGGGCCGGCCGTTTCCTCGTCACCGGCAGTGTCCGCTCCCGGCTGTCCGTGGATGGCTGGCCCGCCACGGGCAGGATCGTGCCCTTGCCCATGTACGGTCTCACCCAGGGCGAGTTGGAACAGTCGCCAGCGGCGGCTTCGGCGTTGGATAGATTGTTCGGCCAGGACGACCCGCCGACGGCGACGTTGCCGGACGCGCCCGACCTGGTGGACTACGTTGGCCTGGCGGTGCGCGGCGGTTTCCCCGACGCCGTCGGCCTCAGCGTCTTGGCTCGCGCGGCTTGGTACGAGGGCTACGTCGAGCAGCTCGTCCACCATGATGTGAATGAACTCGACACCGTCCGTTCCCCGGCGGCGATGGCGGCGTTGGTACGGGCGGTCGCTCTGAACACGGCGGGCTTGCCGTCGATCAGCGCCCTGGCGGAGTTCTCGCATCTGGATCAACGCACAGTCAAGTCGTACCTGGACCTGCTGGAGGAATTGCGCATGGTCGAACGCCTGCCCGCCTGGGGAGTGAACCGGCTGGGACGGCTGGTCAAGACGCCCAAGTACCATGTCGTCGACGCTGGCATGGCCGCTCATCTGGCGGGTGACGACCAGGCTGGCTTGCTTAGGAGCGGCGACCGGCTGGGGCGGATCATCGACACCTTCGTGATGGCGCAACTGCGTCCCTGGCTGCGTCTGCGTACCCCACCGGTCACGGCCTACCACCTGCGTGACAGTAATGGACAGCATGAGGTGGACCTCGTGCTAGAGGCCGTCTCCGGTCAGATCGTCGGCGTCGAGGTCAAGGCCGCGAACACGGTCACCGCCCATGACGCCCGCCACCTGGCCTGGCTCCGTGATCGGCTTGGATCAACCTTCGTCAGAGGCGTCGTACTTCACACTGGGACGACGACTTTCCCGCTCGGCCCCCAGCTCACGGCCATGCCGATCGCCGCCCTCTGGCGCGGGTGAAGCAGTCGTGACCGGTCAGCATCCGATCAGGGAGCGCAGGGCGTCCCAGGCGGCGAACTCGCGTTGTTAGTCATCGTCGGGTTCGATGGCGGCGACCTTCTCCCAGAACTCCTCGCGTTCGATCAGGTCCAGTCCCCGTTCGATGACTTGTCCGAAGGTCGCGCCACTGGATCGAGCGGTCTGCCTCACGCGGTCTCGCATGCGAGTCGGCACTCGAATCATTGTTATATCGTCCGTCATACGAAAAGTATGACTAGGTGTAGCATGCTGGTTCTCCGTGCTGGCTCCACGCAGGCGTCTTGACTACAAGGAACGTGACTGTGTCATGCTGCGCTCAAGGTCCCAAGAAGACGAGGGGGACGATCACGTACTCTCGTCGCGGCGGTAGCGTGGTCGCCATCGCGTACGTAGCTAACGTCGTCTATCTAACATCTCAACGGAGTCCTATCTAACATCTCAACGGGTGGGTGACGAGGGGAAGGGGATAGGCTCGGGGCGCGGGCGGTCGGGCGGCGCCTGCGCGCCGGGTCACACGCCCGAACGACTGGAACGACTTGAGCTGGGAGGCGTCGATGGACCAAAGGACGGTGCTCATCACCGGGTCGTCGAGGGGGCTGGGGGCGCATGCGGCCCTGCGTTTCGCCGAGGAAGGCTACAACGTCGTCGTCAACTACGCCCGGTCGGAGGCGGAGGCGGCGGCCTGGGCGGCCCGGATCAGGGCGGCCGTGCCGGGGGCCGACCCGTTGGTCTGTCAGGCCGATGTGGCCGACCGGGGGCAGGTTCAGGCCATGTTCGACGCCGTCCAGCGGCGCTTCGGCGGCTGCGACGTCCTCATCAACATGGCCGGCGTCAACCAGGACGGCCCCTTCTTGAGCATGGGCGACGAGGACTGGCGGCTGGTGCTCGACACCATCCTGACCGGCGCCTTCCTCTGCAGCCAGGAGTTCGCCCGGCGCTACCAGGGCGACTGCGGCCAGATCGTCAACATCGGTGCCCCGACCGCCTTCCAGGGTCGTGACAACGGCGTCAATTACTGCACGGCCCGGGCCGGCATCATGACCTTCACACGCTGCCTGGCTCTCGAACTGGCGCCGCGGATCCAGGTCAACACGGTCACGCCTGGGTTCATCGGCACCGACGAGGTGATGGAGCGGTACGCCCTGCGCGACCAGGCCAACTACGACAAGGTCGTATCCACCATTCCGGACGGCCGGTTGGGCACGCCGGAAGACATCTTCAGGGCGCTACGGTTCCTGGTCGGCGACGCCTCCTACGTCACCGGGCAGAACATCACGGTCGACGGCGGTCTGCTGAGGCTGTGACCCGACGGCGACTAGTCGGCCCCGACCGAGTGGAACCAGTCGGGCGGGCACCTGTCGAAGCCGTCCTTCCGGGGGCGAGGATGGGCTTAGGCAAGCGGTTCCTGGCCGGCGGCGGTCCTTCAAAACCGTGATCCGACTTCCTTCAAAACCTTGACTGGATTTCCTTCAAAACCGTGATCCAGGCGTAATATTAACTCCATGGCACTGTATCGGTCTCGTCTGATTGACGCGAGGATTGACCGTAAGCTCCGTTCCTCTGGCGGCGTCTTGATCCGGGGCGCCCGTCAAGTCGGCAAGACCACGACAGCGTTGCAGCATGTGGCCAGCAGCGTCCGATTGGATGATCCCAGTTCATATCGTCTAGCGCAGCTTGAGCCCGCTGCCGTGCTGGACGGCGCGGTGCCGCGGCTGATAGACGAGTGGCAGATGGCGCCCGAGGTGTGGAATGCGGTGCGGCATGAGATCGACGCCCGGCAGACCAAAGGTCAGTTCATCCTGACGGGTTCAGCCGCCCCCAGTGACGATCTGACCCGCCACAGTGGGGCCGGCCGTATCGCCAGAATGACGTTACGGCCTATGTCATTGTCGGAGAGCGGTGACTCCACTGGAAAGGTTCGGTTCTCATCCTTGTGGGAGGACTGGGATTCCGGAGCCTTGGGCGGCCCGACGGTAGCGGAATACGCCAGTTTGATAGTCCGTGGCGGTTGGCCCGGTCTGGTGGACTTGCCAACCGCCGACGCCGCCGACAGCCTGGCGGACTATGTGGACAACTTATCCAGCGTCGATCTACGGGCGCTGGACTCTCCGCCCGATCCGACCCGGACGGCGGCGCTGCTCAAGGCGCTGGCCAGGAACACTTCGACTGAGGCGTCTCGGGTCAAGTTGGCCTCCGAGGCGCAGCTCGATGGGGCGGGGGCCAGCCCGCAGACCATACGTAAGTATTTGGACCAGTTGACGCAGGTTTTCGTCCTGGACGAGTTGACCGCATGGCCGGTTCATCTGCGATCCAGCATCGCTCTGCGGGTGAAACCAAAATGGCATTTCGTGGACCCGTCGCTCGGCGCGGCGGTGTTGAGAGCCACACCAGATTCGCTACTCAATGATCTGGAGACTTTCGGCTTGTTCTTCGAGTCGCTGGCGATCCGCGATCTACGCGTCTACGCCGACACGATCGACGCGCAAGTCTTCCACTACCGTGATTCCGAAGGCCTCGAGGTCGATGCGATCATCGAACGTCCGGACGGCGCTTGGACGGCCTACGAAGTCAAACTCGGAGGCGAGTCCAGCATCGACCAAGCGGCGGCCAACCTAGCGCGACTGCGCAACCGGGTCTCGGCGGACAAATGGTCGCAGTTGGCCTCGCTGAATGTCATCACGGCTGGCGCTGCCAGCTACCGTCGCGATGACAGCGTCCAAGTGATCGCTCTAGGCCACCTAGCCGCTTGACGGTCCCTACGTTCGCTCAATCATCGTCGGTCGCGTCCGTCCCCGTCGCCGAGTCACAGGGGGTTTAAACCCACTTTTTCGGCGGGCGGGCGTACGAAAGTCGTCGCTCGGTGAAGGTGTTGTCAGCGACTGAGCGGTTCCAACGCTGATTCCGGCGTGTCGTCGGCTGGAACTTCCCGTTCGAGATCGACGTTGTCGGCGAGCGGGCGGTTCCGACGCGCGCCGCGTGGCCTTGGGCGTCTAGGGCCGGCGGCGGTGGGCGCGGGCGGCGCCGGCGCAAGCCAGACCGGCTAGGACGGCCGCTGTGCCGAAGGCGACTGTGAGGGGGATGGCGCTGTGCTCTCCGGCGACGCCGACCAGAGGGGAGACCAGCGCTCCGGCGGCGAATTGGCTGGCGCCCAGGATGGCTGAGGCCGTGCCGAGGCCATGGGGGACGGCGCTCAGCGCCAGCGCGGTGGCGTTGCCGAAGATCAAGCCCATGGCGGCCACGCCGACGAACAGGGGGGCGATCAGCCAAACGGTGGGCCGGGCGCAGGCCACGAACGCGGTCAGGGCCACGGCGGAACCGAGTAGGACGAGCACGCCCAGTCGGAGCATCTGCGTGGCGTGGAAGCGGCGCGTCATTCTGGCGGCGACGACGCTCATGACCGTGATGGCGGCGGCGGTGCCACCGAACAGGAGGCCGTAGGTCACCTGGTCCATTCCGATCATCACCTGATAGACGAAGGGCGAGGCGGAGATGTACGCCATCATGGCGGCGAAGGCCAGGACGAAGGTCAGCGTGTTGCCCACGAACACCCCGGAGGTCAGGCCGGTCGTCCGGCGGGCGGGCCGCTCGGTGGACCCGGCGGCTCCGACCGGGTGGGTCTCGGGCACGCCAGTTCGCACGGGGTGAGTCTCGGGCACGACGACGATCACGGCCGCCAGAGTCACCAGGCTGACGCCGGCGACGATCAGGAGCAAGCCGCGCCAACCGAGGGCGGCGGCCAGCAGCGAGCCGATCAGAGGGGCGGCTACGGGCGCGACGCCCATCACCACGCTGGTTAGGTTGTACGCCCGCACGGCTTCACGCCCACGGGCCACATCGGAGATGATGGCCCGGCCCAACACCATGCCAGCCGCGCCGGACAGGCCTTGTACGGCCCGGGCCGCGATGAGGACCGTGATCGTCGGCGCCCCGGCCGCCGCCAGCCCGGCTACGACGCAGACCGCGGTGCCCGCGATCAGGGGCCGCCGCCGTCCCACCCGGTCCGACCAGGGGCCGAACACGAGTTGGCCCAGCCCGGCCCCCAGCAGGAAGGCTGTCAACGTCAACTGGACCTGGCTGGCGGAGGCGTCCAGTTCGCCGGTCATGGCCGGGAAGGCGGGGAGGTAGACATCGGTGGCGAAAGGGGCCACCGCCGCCAACAAGGCGACCACCACCAGCAGTCGGCCAGAGACACGGTCAACGGGACGCGGGGTCAACCACATATATTTCCTTTTCTAATAACCAACCCAGGCCTGGGCAAAACAAAACGAGCCGTTCAGGTCAACTGGATTTACGTGACCTTCACAACTCGTCGCCGGATCAATCTACCATCCGGGCAGACTCCACGAGAGGTCTGCCCTGGGCTGCGCCCATCAGCGCAGCCTCGGATCTTGGGTGGGGTCGGCGTACGGGCGTGGACAACCGCGCTCGACGGCGGTGGGGCGTAGCTCGTAATGCCAAGGCTCGTTCAGGTAGACCTGACACAGGCCGAAGGAGGGGCCGTGCTGAGCCAGCCAAGCCGCCGCCTCCTCCCCCAGATCGACCGCGTCGCCTGAGACGTGGAGGGATTTGTCCGGGCTGGCGACCCAGCGGGCGGCCTCTTCGGCCGAGCCGTGCTGGACGATCGCCTCGCGTAGCAATTGGTTCTGGTACTCCGGCGACCGCCAGCCGCTGGTGACATAGAAGGTGACAGCGGCGCCGGCGGCCGTCGTGGCGGCGGCGCGCAAAGCTTGGAGCAGAGCGGGGTCGAGGTTGGCCAGGCCAGGATACTCGTCGAACACGGTGGCGCCTTCGGGCAGGGCGCCGTCGGTTTCGGACCGGATTCCGTCGCCTCCGGGCAGGGTCCGGCCGGGCTGACCGGGGTCGCCATCGGCCGGGCCGAGTGGTCTGGAGACGTCCGACGGGCCGGACGAGGAGGGGTCGGTCGCGCCAGCTGGGCGGTCGTGGTCGCTGGGCTGAACCGTGTCGGATGGGACTGCGCCGGATGAGTCGGCTGAGCCGGACGAGAGGAGCGCTGGCGGCGTCGATCGGGCGGCGACGGCGCCGACGATGATGGCGGCGACGGTCAGGCCGGCGGCGGCCAGGCTGAGGGTCCGGCGGGCCCGGGTTGATCCGCTGGTGGGCGTACGTCCTCTGGTTCGGCTTCTCATGCGGCCATTCAAAGCCAGCCGCTGTCGCCAGAGCGTATGTGATTTTCGATACGCCGGCGATAGGCGCCGGCCAATAGCATGGCAGCCATGCGGGTGCTGGTGGTCGAGGACGAGCCGTACATGGCCGAGGCCATCCGCGGCGGGCTGCGCCTGGCGGCGATAGCGGCCGACATCGCCGGCGACGGCGACAAAGCTTTGGAACTGTTAGCCGTCAACGCTTACGACATCGTCGTGCTCGACCGCGACATTCCAGGGCCCTCCGGCGACGAGGTCGCCCGACAGATCGTCGCCGGCGGGGCCGGGACGCCGATCCTGATGCTGACCGCCGCCGACCGGTTGGACGATCTGGCCTCCGGCTTCGAGCTCGGGGCCGACGACTACCTGACCAAGCCGTTCCACCTGCGTGAGCTCGTGCTCAGGCTCAGAGCGCTCGACCGCCGGCGGGCCAACCACCGGCCGCCGGTGCTGGAGATCGCCGATCTCAGGCTGGACCCCTTCCGCCGCGAGGTCTACCGGGCCGACCGCTACATCGCGCTGACCCGCAAGCAGTTCGCCGTGCTCGAAGTCCTGGTCGCCGCCCAAGGCGGAGTCATCAGCGCCGAAGAATTGCTGGAGAGGGCTTGGGACGAGAACGCCGATCCCTTCACCAACGCCGTCCGTATCACGGTCTCAGCCCTGCGCAAACGACTGGGCGAACCCTGGTTGATCGTCACGGCGCCCGGCGTCGGCTACCGCATCGACCCCGGGGCGGAAGTCGGGTGAGCGGTGACTAGGCAACTCCGACGAATGAGCCCACTTCTGGGGGTGGTTCCAGGGTCCCCGAAAAGTACCGGACCGGAGCGGGGCGGAGGGAGGACACTGGTGGGAGCTTCTAGACGGCCAGGGCTGAGCGTCCGCCTCAAACTGACCCTCAGCTACGCCGGGCTCCTGACGCTGGCCGGAGCCTTGCTGATCGCCGTGGTCTGGCTGCTCCTGAGGGGTCACATTCCCGTGCCCGGGCCGACCGACCTCTCTGACATCCCGGTCATGGGCGACATGTTCCCCAACCGGCGCCTGCTGCTACGAGTCTTCGAATCGGTGGCGGTTGTGGTGTTGTTGTTCTTGCTGGTGGTCGGCCTGCTGGGCGGCTGGTTCCTGGCCGGTCGGATGCTGGCGCCCTTGGCCCGGATCACCGACGCCACCCAAGCGGTGGCCCAAGGTTCATTGTCGCACCGGATCGAGTTGCCCGGCCGGCAGGACGAGTTTCGCGCCCTGGCCGACAGTTTCGACGCCATGCTGGCCCGGCTCGAGGCGCACGACGCCGAGCAGCGCCGCTTCGCGGCCAACGCCTCCCATGAGCTGCGCACCCCGCTGGCCATCACGCAGACGCTGCTCGACGTCGCGCGCGACGATCCGGACATGGACAGCGGCGAGTTGCACGAGCGTCTGAGCGCCGTCAACGCCCGGGCCATCGAGCTGACCGAAGCTTTGCTGACGCTCAGCCGGGCCGACCAAGGGTCTTTCAGCCAGGAACCCGTCGACTTGTCTTTGATCGTGGAGGAGGCCGTCGAGACGCTCATGCCCCTGGCGGAGAAGCGTGGCGTCACGGTCGAGACCAAGGAACCTCTTGTCGACAAGGTCCCGGCGCAGGACACTAGCTCCAGTGAAATGACGACCGTCAGCGGCTCGCCTGCCCTCCTGCTGCAGATGACCACTAACCTCCTGCACAACGCCATCATCCACAACCTCCCCACCCACGGTTCCGTCCAGGTCGGCGTCGGCGTCGCCGCCCATCAGGTGACGTTGACAGTCGAGAACAGCGGCGACGGGCTGGACCCAGAGTTGATCCCGACCCTGACCGAAGCCTTCCAACGCGGCACCGGCCGTATCAGCCGTGACCAAGCCGGCGTCGGTCTGGGTTTGGCCATCATCAAGAGCATCGTCCAAGCCCACGCTGGGACGCTCGCTCTCACTCCCCTGGACGATGGCGGCCTCAGTGTCACGGTGTGTCTGCCCGCTGTTCCGACAGTGTCTCGGGATTAACTTTCCAAGATGGAAAGTATGGGGTACACTTTCCACTATGGAAAATGAAGCGAAGCTCCCCGGCGCTGGCGACGACCGTAGCGCCGGAATTGAGAGCCAGGCGGCGGACGGCTCCGGGCTGGACGCCCGGGAGGCCGCCCAAGCGTTGGGCCAAGTGGCGGCGGGGCAGCGCGAGATGCGCGCCTCGGTCGCTCCGCCGACCTGGTTCATACTTTCGATCAGCGCCGTCGTCGGGGTCGTATGCGCGGTCCAGGCGCTGCCGGTGACCTGGGCCCGAGTGGTGGTCTACCTGGTGTTGGCACTGGAACTAGTGCTGCTGGGCGTCCGGTTCACGCGCCTCCGTGGGGTCAAGGCCGGCTGGACTTGGCGTCAGGTCGGGTTGGCGGTCGTGGGCGGCGCGCTGGCGGTGGTCGCGCTACTGCTGTGCACGGACGGCCCGCTCCGGGGATCGGCCTGGGCCGCCGCGGTCGGGTTCGGCCTGTGGGCGGCGCTCAGCCTGGTGGCGCTCGTGACCCACCGAGTGGAGTCCCGCCGGAATCTGGCGGACGCATGAGCGGACCCGAGCCGAGATTCGACGCCGAGATCCACGCCCCGGTGCGGCTGAGGGTCTGCGGAGCGCTGTCGGAGGTGGAGGCGGTCGAGTTCGCGGTCCTGCGCGACCAGTTGGGGGTGGCCGACTCGGTGCTGTCGAAGCACCTGGCGCGGCTGGAGGACGCGGGCTACGTCGAGTTGAGAAAAGGCGCCGCCGGCGGGCGGCCCCGGACCTGGGCCGCCCTGACCGTCCGGGGCCGGGCCGCCTTCGCCGGGCATGTGGCCGCCCTGCGGGAGATCGCCGGCTTATGACTATGGTCTTGGTTGGGAGCCGATAGGGCAACAAGCGGATCCGCAGTCGAGTTCGTAGAGGAATCGGAAGGACGCCGGTCCCGGCCGAGTAGCGATACGGCGGGGGACCCTAGTGGGCGACAGCCCACTAGGGTCACGTTCGGTTTTGCCGCCCGCCGATCGATCGTCAAAAGTGTACACTTTTCGTATGTCACTTATTGCAATAGATGGAATGACTGACGCGGTTGGTCTGCGGGAACTACGGGCCAATCTGTCTAGCTACGTTGACGCGGTCAAGACCGGCCGGGAGTACACCTTGACTGAGCACGGCAAGCCCGTCGCCCGTCTCGTGCCGATGACCGGCCAGTCGGCCTATGAGCGTCTGGTCGCCCAGGGCGTGATCCAGCCCGCCGCCAGGCTTCCTTCAGATCTGGAGCCGCCGGTGGCTACGCGGGGCACTGTCAGTGATCTGGTGGGCGAGCAGCGCCGATGATCGGCTATTTCGACACCTCAGCGGTGGTGCCGCTAGCGGTGGCCGAGCCGAGCAGCGCTCGCTGCGCCCAGCTCTGGCGAAGCTGCGACGTACGTGTCTCGTCGGTGCTGGTCATCGCGGAGGCGCAGGCCGCTCTGGCCATGGCGCTGCGGATGGGGCGTTTGACCGCGGAAGAGCACGAAGCGACGGTCGAGTCGCTCTCCCGCCGGATCGAAGAGCTCGATCTGTCCATCGTCACCCGCCAAATCGTTGACAGCGCCGCCGGTCTGGCTTTGTCCCATTCGTTGCGAGGTTATGACGCCGTCCACGCCGCCACCGCTTGGGCGCTTAAATCCGACGAACTAGTGGCCGTGAGCGGTGACAGAACCCTGCTCGACGCCCTCGCGGCTCTGGGCGTAGACACCGCTGACGCCAACGCCGCCTGAGGCGCCCGGCGAGGAAGGAAGCGGTCCTGGGTGGAGCTAGAGGTGGACTGCGAATCTGAGTCCTATAGTCATCGTCACCTGGGCGACGTTGGTTCACCTACCACCCCGCAGACGCCCGGCGCCATAATGACCGCGTGCCCGATGAGGTGTTCGCCGCCCGTGCCCGATGGCAGCGTTTCGACGCTTGTCCGTGGCTGTTCTGGGCCGAGTCGACGCCTCAAGAACAGGCGGAGCAGCTGGCCTACCAGGCCTTTCTGACTCGGTCCCAGGGGCTGGTGGCGGGGGAGGGCTGCTACGTGTCGGAGCGGGCCGCCGTCGTCGCCACGGCCGAACAGCCGGTCGAGCTGGGCCCCCGCTCGTACATCGCCGGCCAGGCCTATGTCACCGGACCGGTCCGACTCGGCTCCGACTGCTCGGTCAACTCCTTCGCCTCGTTGCGGGGACGGGTGGTCTGCGGCGACGGGGTCAGGATCGGCGCCTACTCGGCCCTGATCGGGTTCGACCACGGCTTCGAGCGGCTGGACTGGCCGGTTTTCCGTCAGCCGCTGACCAGCCGGGGCGTCCTGATGGGCGACGACGTCTGGGTCGGCGCGCACGTCACCGTGCTGGACGGGGTCCAAGTCGGCCACCATACGATCCTGGCCGCCGGCGCCGTGGTCACCCACGATGTGCCAGACACTGCCATCGTGGCCGGTAATCCCGCCCGCTTGCTGCGCCTAAGGAGCCAGCCGTGAGCCGATCGCCGACGCTCCACGGTCCCAGCCCGTCCCCTCACCCCAGACCGCCGAGTCACCCGCTGGTGTCTGCCGCTCCCATGGCGGGGACGATCGGTGGAATCGGATTCAGCCCCAGTGCCTACACTCGTTTATCGCTGCCCGAGGGGCTAGCTATGGGCCAACCGCCGATACGCCCCGCCGTCGGCGATCACGCCCCGTCCGGTACCTGAAAGCCAACTCATGGACCTGTCCACCCGTCTGCGCCAGTTCGGCGCCACCGTCCAGGCCGAATTGCCCCAACTCTTCGAGCGGTACGCGGCCAGCGCCGATGACGGCCCCTGTTTCGTCGACCAGCCGGGACAGGCCCGGCGGGTGCGGCCCAACTGCGACGCGGTCGAGATCGCGGCCATGTTCGACACCCTGCCGCCAGGCAGGTCGCGGGCGGGCTGGGTCGAGCTGTTGGGCTCCTGCCAGGACCCGGTCAGCGGGCTGGTGGGGGAGCACCTGGCCGCAGACCGCCGGCTCGATCCGCCCTGGGGCCTCGACGAAGCGGCTCCCCTTTCACCGGCTCCCACTCCCTCCGCCGACACCGACCTGCCCGTACCCTCCGGCGGGCCGGACCGGTACAACACCATGGCTGTCAACTACGCCTTGGAGTGCTTGGGCGCCCACCTGCCCGGGCCCGTCCACGAGGTCGGCGCCATCACGGCCGAGCGGCTCGTTCCTCTGCTCGACGCCCAGGCCTGGGCCAGCGACCCCTGGGACGCCGGTCACTGGGTCGACTGTTACGCCTCCTGCCTCGACGCCAACGCCCGCCACTTCGGCCTGGCCACCCCGGTGGAGACGCTGTTCGACTGGTTGGACCGGCGTTGCGACCCGGTCAGCGGCCTGTGGGGGGAGCCGGGTCAGCGGGGCTGGTTGCTGCCGGTCAACGGGTTCTACCGCCTGACCAGAGGGACCTACGCCCAATTCGGCCGGCCCCTGCCCCACCCGGGGGCGGCCCGCGCCACGGTCTGGAGGCACTGCCACGACGACGCTGTCTTCGGCCAGGGCCGGGGCACGGCCTGCGCGGTGCTCGACGTCGTACACCCGCTGTGGCTGTGCCTCCGGCAGGAGCGCGGCCAGTCGGCCCCGGCCGCATCGGCCCTAGACGATCCGGCCTCAATCGATCCGGCTTCAATCGATCCGGCCTCGGTCGGTTCCGGCCGAGTCGAGGCGGTCACAATCGAGCCGCGTCCGGCTGGGCTAGACCAGATCGAGCTGGACCCGACTGAACTAGATCCGACCGAACTAGACCAGGTCGAGCAGTGGATGGAACGACGATTGAACCAGACCCTGTCCCGCTGGTCGCCCGGGCGGGGCTTCGCCTTCGACCCCGAGGAGGGGAGGCCGAGCCTCCAAGGCTCCGAGATGTGGTTGAGCATCGTCCACTTGATGGCGGCCACGCTCGGCCTGGCCGCCGAGCTCGGCTACCGCCCGCGCGGCGTCCACCGCCTCGATCCACCCCGGCGGGATCTTGCGAGCGGATAGTTCCTACCCCTAGTTTCGGCGTGTCGAGGTCCGAGATCGTCCGCTCGGCGGCGACCGGTCCCGCGACGGCTACGTCAGCAGCAGGGCGGTCTTGGGATTGGCCGCCGCCAGCCCCTTGTCGAAGGTCATCAGCTTGGTGCCACGGTGGGCGGCCAGCGCCGCCAGGTACGTGTCAGTCACTTGTCGGTGTCCTCGAAGGCCCGCCAGGTCGACGTCCGCGTAGGGCAGGTCGTCGGGCCAGAACTGGTGCGTTGGAAGCGAACCGATCTGCTTGAGCGCTGCAGTGACGTTGACGGGTGTCTCACCCATGCGGATGAGGAAGCGAGTGAGCGCTCCCTCTGTCACTGGGCAGGTGGCGAAATCGTCCCAGTGCCCCAGCGCCTGTACCGCCGTCTCGTGGTGCGGATGTTCCAGATAGCTCAGCGCGATGAGCACATTCGAGTCTAAGAGCACCGTCATCCCTAATCCTCCTCTATGAGTTGGGAGATCTGTTCGACAGTGAGTGAGGTCCCGAAGCTGAAGACGGGAAATCCGGTGCGTGGGTCGGTCGGTGGGGCGTCCGGGGGCAAGGTGTCCAGTCCCCGGCTCACCAGCTCCGCGATGGTGGTGGAGATCGATCGGCCGGTGGCGGTGGCCAGCCGCTCCACCCGACGGTCGGTGGCGGGTCGTAGATCAGTCGTACGTCTCATGACTGCATCGTATCAATGCGTCATATACATGCGGCAGATTAGCGCAGCACGTAATTCAGACGTATCGTGATCCGGTTCGACCGGCCGAACCCGGCCTGTGGTGGGGTCGGGCGCTAGGACGACAGGGCATCGGTCAGGTGGTGGGGGTCGAACAGGGAGGCGCTGGGCCCCATCGGATGGGCTGTCGCCCCGAGCTGTGGAGGGTAGGCTGACTCCAGCCCGGGTCGTCCCACCCCTGGAAGGCGCCCGATCCCAGCCCGGGCGCCCCGCCGGACCACTCGCGTTCTCGCTCTGGGACTGTCCTAGAGTCGGAGGAGCCCCGGAGAGGGAGACCCAAGATGTCGAATGAGCTGATCGACTTATTCCTGCTCGATCGCGGTCGGACGCACTTCAACCACGCTTCTTTCGGCACGCCGTCGCGGGCCCTGCTCGATCAGGCCCAGGAATCGCGGCACCGCTTCGAGGCCGACACGGCCGGGATGCCGGATCATCTGGTGCCTGGGCTACGGGCGGCGGCCAGCCGGATCGAGGCCAGCCTGGGTCTGACCGGCGGCCAGGCGGCCATCACGATGAATTCGACCGAAGCCAACTCGGCTTTGGCGGCGTCCTGGCCGCTGGGGCCGTCCAGGCGGGTGGCTTTGCTGTCGCTGGAGTATTCCTCGGTCGTCGTGGCCTGGCAGTTGGCCTGCGCCCGGGCTGGAGCCTCGGCCTTGGTCATCGATTTGCCTCTGCCGACGACGCGGCAGGCCGTCCTGACCCGGCTCGAGCGCCTGCCCTCGGACATCGGCGTCCTGGTGCTCAGCGCGATCTCCTCCACGGCCGCCCTCAGCCTGCCCTTGGCCGAGACCTCGGCCCTCTGCGCCGAACGCGGCATCGACCTGATCGTCGACGCCGCCCATGTGGTCGGTCACGGACCGACCGACTTCAGCCTCCCGCCTTGCGCCGCCCTGTTCGCTTCCGCGCATAAGTGGCTGCCGGGCCCCCGCTCGGTCGGATTCCTCTGGGTGGCCGACCAGCTGGCCGACCGGGTCAAACCGGCCTTGGTGGCGTTGCGCCGGGATACCGCCACCCTGGCCGAGCGCTTCTCTTGGCGGGGCACCTGGGACCCGACGCCCGCGCTCATGGTCGAGCCTGCCCTAGCGGCGGTGGCGGGCTGGCGGGCTGACGGGCTGTTGGACCAGGCCGTCGCCACGGCCGACGCCAGCGCCGCCGCCCTGGTTGGCTTGGGGCTCGTGCCGACCGGCGACTCGACTCTTAGGACTCCCCGGCTGCGAGCCTTCGTCGTGCCCGACACGACGCCAGCCGTCCTCGAACAGGCCTTGGCCGAGGCGGGCGTCGTCGCCTGGGTCGGGACCGATCCGACCGGCCCCACCATCCTGCGGCTGTCCACCCACATCTACAACGACGCCGCCGACGTCCGTCGCCTGACCGACGCGGTGGCTGGGGCGGTGCGACGGATCTGATCCGACGCGGTGGCGGGGGCGCTTCGGTGTGGCGACGCGAACGAGCTGTTACGGCACTCGCTTCCGGCGTGTCGACGGCCGTAACCCACCGCTCGGCGACGACTGGTTCAGCGTCTGGCGCCGGGTGCCGGGCACCGGGCGCTAGGGCAAGAGGGCGTCGATCAGGCGGCGGGAGAGGTCGGGCTGGCTGGGGGTGCGTTCCAGGGCGTGGAAGATGGCGAAGCCGATCAGGGCCTTGCCGAACTCGGGCAGGGAGGTGGACCGGCGCAGTTGGCCGGCTTGGACGGCCCGTTCTAGGCGGTCGTGCAGAACCGACCCGGCCCCTAGGACCTCGCCCAGCAGGCGGCCGATCTGCTCGTTGTCAGCGGCGGCGGCCATCAGAGAACGGAGCATGGAGGCGTGGGCCGGATCATCCAGGAAGGCCAGCACCTCCGCCATCCAGGCCGTCAGATCGGTCCGGATGTCACCGCTGTCGGGCGGCGTCAGGGCGGTCGCGAGAATGAACCCCTCGAATAGGCACTCCGCCACCAGAGCTGACTTCGAGTCCCACCAGCGATAGATGGTCTGCTTGCCGACCTTGGCCTCCGCCGCGATGCCTTCGATGGTCAGGTGGTCGTAACCCCGTTCTGCGAACAGGCGGGCCGTGGCGTGCAGGATGGCGAGGCGGGAGGCGGCGGAACGGCCAGGGCCATGGGGACCGCGTTGACTATCGGGCACTGCAACATTGTATAGTCAGTCAACGATACGAACCGGTCCGTCTCGCTAATCGTGGAATGAGTGCCGCGACTGGTGTCGGAGAAGGAGCAGGCGATGGCGCGATGGTTGACTCGGCTGGGGCGGGCGGCGGCCCGACGGGCGGGGCTGGTGCTGGGCGGTTGGGCCGTGGCGCTGATCTTGGCCGCCACCGCCTTCGTCCTGGGGCACGGCCGACTGACGTCTAGCTTCGACGTGCCGGGGTTGCCGTCGGCCACCGTGGTGGACCAGTTGGCCGCCGAGCTGCCGCAGTACGCTGGGGCCTCCGGCGCCATCGTGCTGCGCACCAGCGACGGGCAGCCTTTCAGCCAGGCCCTGCGGGATCAGATCAGCCGGACTGTGGCCGGCGCGGCTGGGTTGCCGGACGTGGCCCAGGTGATCGACCCCTTCGCCAGCGAGGCTGAACGTCAGGCCCAGGGACAGGCCCTGGAGCAGGGCCTGATGGAAATGGAGCAGGGCCGGGCCCAGCTGGAAGCCGGGCAAGCCGAATTGGACGCCGGCCGAGCCCTGCTGGAGCAGAGCCAGGCCCAGTTGGACCAGGCCCAGGCCCAGTTGGACCAGGCCGCCGCCGGGCTCGACCCCGCTCGCCTCCAGGCCGAACGGGCCCAATTGGAGGCCGGCCGGACCGAACTGGCGGCCGGCTGGGCCGAGCTGGAAGCCAAGCAAGCTTTGATTGACGCTGGTCGAACCGAGTTGGAGGCTCGGGCGCCGGCCTTAGAGGCTGCCGCCGTTCTGCTCGACTTGGCCGATCCGATCCGGTTGGTCAGCCCGGACGGTCGGGCCGCCCAGGTCACCATTCTGTTCACGCAGCCTAGGCTCGACTTGGACAGCGCCTCCAAGCAGGCCGCCATCGACTATTTCACCGAAGCCGGCTGGGAGGGTATCGAGGTGGCCGTCTCGGTCGATCTGTCGCAGGACGTGCCAGACATCTTGGGTTGGGGCGAGGTGGTCGGTCTGGGCTTGGCCGCCCTGGTGTTGGTGGTCATGTTCCGGGCTCTCGCCCCCATGGCGGCGCCCGTCATCGGCGCTTTGACCGGGGTGGCGGTGGTCGCCTTGGGCTCCCTGGCCTTCTCCTCCGTCGTGACCATGACCTCGATCACGCCGATCCTGGCCGTCATGCTGGGGCTGGCCGTGGGGGTGGACTACGCCCTCTTCATCATCTACCGCCACCGCCAGCAACTCCTGGCCGGCCAAAACCTGACTCAGTCGATCGGCGCGGCCAATGGGACCTCCGGCACGGCCGTGGTCTTCGCCGGCTCGACCGTGGTGGTGGCGCTGGCCGCCCTCAATCTGACGGGCGTCCCCTTCCTCGGCCTGATGGGCTCCATCGCGGCGGCGGCCGTGGCCCTGGCCGTCTTGGTGGCCCTGACCCTGACCCCGGCCCTACTCGGTCTGATGGGTTGGCGGGTCCTGCCTCGGCGTCTGCGCCCGACCGGGTCCGAGTCGAGTCTGGCCGGGTCCGACGCGGCGGTGGACCCGGGGGCCGTCGGATCAGGACGGGTTCAGGACCCGGCTGACGCTGAAGGCGTGGAAGACGTCGTCGGTACGGGTGACGCCGTCGCTACGAATGGCCATCCGGCCACGGCTGACGCTCCTGGCCCGGCTGACGCCGCCGCTACGACGGCGTCCGCCCCGGCCGGCCGGCGGCGGAAGGGGCGGGACATCGTCCGCGCCCTGGTGGTGGCGGCCGTCCTCTTGGTCGTGGCCAGCCCCGCCCTGTCCCTGCGACTGGGGCTGCCGGACGGTTCTTCGGAGCCGCTGGGCTCCCTGGGCCAACGGGCCGACGCCATCTTGGCGGCCGAGTTCGGCCCCGGCGCCAACGGCCCCCTGCTGGTGACGGCCGATCTGCCGGCCGGCTTGGACGAGACCTCGCGCCTGGCCGCCCAAGCCCAGGTGGCCCTGGCCCTGGGCCAGCAGGACGGCGTCTTGGGCGTGGCTCTGGCCGGTGTCTCGGACTCGGGCGCCCTGGTCGCCTTCCAGGTCTTGCCCCAAGGCGGTCCCAACGACGAGTCGACCGCCGAATTGGTGCGACGTCTGCGCGCCCTGGCCAGCCCGACTGACGGCGTCGCCTTGGGCGTAGCCGGGCAGGCCGCCATCAACATCGACCTCTCGGAGCGCTTGGGCGACGTGGTGCCGGTCTACCTGGCCGTGGTGGTGGGGCTGTCGCTGCTGCTCCTGCTGCTGGTGTTCCGTTCCCTGCTGGTGCCCCTGATCGCGGCCGGCGGCTTCATTCTGTCCCTCTTCGCCACCTTGGGCGCGCTGGTGGCGGTCTTCCAGTGGGGTTGGGCCGGGCCGGTCCTGGGCTTGCACTCGACCGGTCCGGTGCTCAATTTCTTGCCCATCATCCTGGCCGGGGTGCTGTTCGGCTTGGCCATGGATTACCAGATCTTCCTGGCCTCCGGCATGCGGGAGGCTTACGCCGGCGGCGTCAGCGCCGACCAGGCCGTCAGCCGGGGCCTGGCGGCCGGGCGGCCGGTGGTGCTGGCCGCCGCCTTGATCATGGTGGCCATCTTCGGCGGCTTCGTGCTGTCGGACTCCACGATTGTGAAATCGGTCGGCTTCGGCCTGGGCTTGGGCGTGGTGGCGGACGCCTTATTGGTCCGGCTGGTGCTGATGCCGGCCCTGATGCGACTGCTGGGCCCCGCCGCCTGGTGGTTGCCAGCCTGGTTGGACCGCCTCCTGCCCCGCTTCGACATCGAAGGCGCCGCCGACCCGACGGCCCAGACCCAGCTGCAGTCGTAAGCGCTCGCTCACGGCGGGCTCCATCGCCGAGCGGGCGGTCTCGTACAAGGACACGCCGAAGCTAGGGTCGTAAGCGCTAGCTCGCGATAGCTGCCTCAGGCCATCAGGGCCAAGAGGACGCCGCCGGCCACGACGGAGGCGACCTGGCCGGCGGCGTTGGCGCCCATGGCGTGCATCAGGATGAAATTGGAGAAGTCCTCGCGGGAGGCCTCCTTCTGGACCACCCGGGCGGCCATGGGGAAGGCGGAGATGCCGGCGGCGCCGATCAAGGGGTTGAAGTGACCGTGAGTGAAGACGTTCATCAGCTTGCCGAAGAGGACGCCGGTGGCGGTGTCGAGCAGGAAGGCCAGCAGGCCCAGCCCCAGGATGGCCAAGGTGGAGGGCTTCAAGAAGGCGTCGCCGCGCATGGTCGAGCCGATGGCCAGGCCGAGGAACAAGGTCACGACATTGGCCATCTCATTGGCCGAGGCCTGGGTCAGGCGCTCGACCACCTTGGACTCGCGCATCAGATTGCCCAGCATCAACATGCCGATCAGAGGCGTGGCGAAGGGCACCAGCAAGCCGACCCCGACCGTCACGATGATGGGGAAGAGGATACGGGTGCGCTGTGAGATCTGACGCTGTGAGTAGGGCATCCGGATGGAGCGCTCGGCCTTGGTCGTGAGCAGGCGCATGACCGGCGGCATGATGATCGGCACCAGGGACATGTAGCTGTAGGCGGCCACCGTGATCGGACCCAACAGGTGGGGGGCCAGGATGCCGGAGACGTAGATCGAGGTCGGTCCGTCGATCGCCCCGATGACTCCGATGGAGGCCGCCTCCTCCCGGGTGAAGCCGAGCAGTAGGGCCAAGATCAAGGTCAAGAAGATGCCGAATTGGCCGGCCGCGCCCAGCAGCACCATCTTGGGGTTCTCCAGCAAGGGCCCGAAATCGGTCAGCGCTCCGATGCCGACGAAGATCAAGAGGGGGAATAACTCGTTGCCGACGCCGACGTTGTACAGGATGTGCAGCAGCCCGTCCTCCCCGATCAGGGGGGACAGGGGCAGATTGGTCAAGATGGCGCCGGCCCCGATGGGCAACAGCAGCAAGGGTTCGTATTCCCTGGCCACGGCCAAGTAGATCAACAGCCCGCCGATGGCCATCATGACCAGGGACTGCCAGGTGATGTGGGTCAAGCCTTCGAAGACTTGACTGAGGCGGTCGAGGGTCACGATTGCACCTGTTCGAATTTGATCAACGGATCTCCGTGCTTGACCTGCTGGCCGGCCGCCACCAGGACGTCGGCCACGATGGCGTCACGCGGCGCCTTGAGCTCGTTCTTCATCTTCATGGCTTCCAGCACCAACAGGGTCTGGCCGTGCCGGACGGGAGCGCCGGGGGCGACCTCGATGGACAAGACGACACCAGGCATGGGGGCCTCGAACAGGCTGGGTCCGCCCGCGCTCCGGCTCCCTGCGGCCGGGCCGCCGGTGGTCCGGGCGGGGCCACTGGGAACTCGGGCGGCGGCGGCCCGGCTGACTCCAGCGCCGGGGGAGTCAGCGGCGACGGCGCGGCCGGACGGTCCGGGGCCGGGCGGGCCGGCCGGCTCTGGCTCCAGGCCGGCGGTCAGCTGGGACTGACCCAGGTCGTGGTCGTCGAGCAGGCGGGCGGTCAACTGGCGGCCGTCGGCCAAGGCGACGTTGAAGGTCTGGCTGCCCAGTTCCTCGACGTCGACGGAGTGGGTGTTGTCACCGATCTGGATGACGTAACGACGCATGATCTAGTTCCCTCGTCTCCACGGCTGATGTTGGCTGGCCCTCCCGTTGGCCACCCAACGGGAGGCGAACAGATGGCTGCCCGGCGTATGGGCCCGCACTTCGGGGGCGCCTTGCAGACGGCGCAGGCGGGCGTGACTGACCACGGCCAAGGTGATGGCCGCGATGTCCTCGTCGCTCAATCGGCCAGCGGCCGGGCCGGACAAGACCAAGGCCGGGTCGTCGCCTTGGCCGGGCCAGCTGGCGTCGGCCTCGGCTTGGGCCTGGGCCAGAGCGGCGGCCCGGGCCGCCTCGGCTCGGCTCTGTCTGCGCTGGTCCCACCAACCGATGGCCCGGAGCACCAGCATCAGAGCCACCAGGATGGCGATGACCGTGCCCATGCCCAGGGCGGTGACCTGGAGGCCGAAGCCGATCTCAGACACTTCCCACCGCCTAGACCGGGAAGAGGCCGTGCTTTTTGGGCAGGCCGGTCTGGACTTTGGTGCGCACCACTTCCAGGGCGCGGATCAGGCGCAGGCGCGTCTCCCGGGGCTCGATGACCTCGTCGATCTGCCCCAGGTCGGCGGCGTGGTAGGGGTTGAAGAACTTCTCCCGGTAATCGTCCAGGAACTGCCGTTCGGCCTCAGCCGGATCGGGACTGGCTTGGGCGGCCTTGCGGCCGAGCAGACGGAAGGCCCCCTCGGCTCCCATGACGGCGATCTGGGCGGTGGGCCAGGCGAAGGCGATGTCGTTGCCCATCTGCTTCGAGCTGAGGGCGACGTACGAGCCGCCGATGGCTTTACGCACGATGACGGCCAATTTGGGCACGGTGGCCTGGGAGTAGGCGTAGATGATCTTGGCCCCGTGGCGGATGACGCCGTGGTACTCCTGGTCGACGCCGGGCAAGTAGCCGGGGCAGTCGACGAAGGTGACCAGGGGAATGTTGAAGGAGTCGCACAGCCGGACGAAGCGGGCGATCTTGTCCGAGGAGTCGATGTCGAGCACGCCCGACAAGTGGGCCGGTTGGTTCGCCACCAGACCGACGGCGTGACCGTCCAAGCGGGCCAACCCGGTCAGGGCGTTGGGGGCGAAGTCGCTCGACACTTCCAAGACCGAGTCCAGATCGAAGACCAGGCTGAGCACCTGACGCATGTCGTAGGGCAGGTTCTCGTCCGACGGCACGATGGTGTTGAGGGCCTCCTCCAAGCGGTCGGCGTCGTCGTACGGCGTCAGCGGGGTCGGGTCTTGGGAATTGTTCTGGGGCAGATAGGCCAGCAGCCGCTTGGTCAAGACGATGGCCTCTTGGTCGGACTCGACCGCGAAGTGGGCCACCCCGCTGCGGCTGTTGTGGACCCAGGCGCCGCCCAGGTCCTCGGCCGTGACGGCCTCGCCCGTCACCGTCTGGATGATCTCCGGGCCGGTCAAGAACATGTGCGAGGTGCCGGTCACCATGATGACGAAGTCGGTCAGAGCCGGTGAGTAGACCGCTCCGCCGGCGCACGGCCCCATGATCAAGGAGATTTGAGGAACGACGCCGGAGGCGGTCACGTTGCGGTAGAAGATCTCGCCGTAGGCGGCCAGCGACTGGATGCCCTCTTGGACGCGGGCGCCGCCGGAGTCGTTCAAGCCGATCAGGGGGATGCCGGCTTCGACCGCCCGGTCTTGCAGGCGGCAGATCTTCTGGGACTGGACCTGGGAGAAGGACCCGCCCAAGACGGTGAAGTCCTGGGCGTAGACCGCCACCCGGCGGCCGTTGATCTTGCCGAAGCCGGTCACCACGCCGTCACCCAGGAAGCGCCGGTCGGCCATGCCGAAATCGGTGTTCTGGTGCCGGGCCAGCGCCCCCAGCTCTTGGAAGGAGCCCTCGTCCAACAAGATGGCCAGCCGTTCGCGGGCGGTCAACTGGCCGCGCTGATGCTGGGCCTCGACGCGGGCCGGGCCGCCGCCCTGGACGGCTTGCTGGCGCTTCAGCCGCAATTGGGTCAGATGGTCAGACATGGCGGGTTCCAGGTAGGCCCGAGGAACGATCGGCCGCGGGCCTAGTCGGGCCTGGGGTGAGGCGGGGCGTGGACAAGAGATGTCTCCTTGGTCAGGGCGGCCGATGGGTTGGAATGACGATCGAGCCGGTCCGATGGAAAGGTTCGATCGACGTCGGTCGGTCTGGGCGCCGGGGTTCCGAGCCGGTCCGAGATTTCGATTATAGTATAGCAAATAGCAAACAGGCGAAGCGGGATGAGGACGGGCGCTCAAACCCGAGCCGAGATTTCGATGATAGCTGGACCCTTCGGGGCGGCAATCGTAAGGTCATACGAACCAGTATGAACTGGCTGGCCGGGGACGGGTCAAGGAGACAGACCTGGAAAACAGTCTGCAATCGTTTCCGAGACTTGCTGGGCTGGATTTGCGGATCGAACAGGTCCTGGTGGCGTCGGGGCCGGATCACCCAGCGGGATCCGGCCCCGACACCGATTCAGCGGTCGAACGACGGCGGACGTCGCCCAGTGGCCGGGCTCAGCCCAGACTGCTGAAGTCGAGACCGGTCAAGGTCTGGCCCATCTCGTCCCAGACGACCGAGAACTCAGACCCGGTCAAGAACACGGTGTCATTGCCGTAACTGGCCATGGTCTGGATGAAATCAGGCTTCTGGGTGATGTCGTGCAAGGCGGTCTCCAAGGTCTGACGGACCTCGGCGGAGACCTTGTTCGACATGATCACGCCGAAACGCACCTCGACGACGGTGGGAATGCCGAGCTCGGTCGCCGTTGGGACGTCCGGCAGAGTGCTGGCCCGTTCTTCCGACCAGACCGCCAGAGCGCGCAGTTGGCCCGACTGGACCGACGGCAGGACGCCGCCGATGGCCCCGTTGGCGAAGTCGACTTGACCGCTGAGCAGGGCGGCCACCTTCTCGGCCGAGCCGTCGACTACGGTCTGACGCAGCTTGATGCCGGAGGCGTCGGCGAATTGGACGTTGATGATGGCGTCGGTGCCGGTGGGCGAGTCAGCCACGGCGTTGAGGTAGCCGGTCGTGCGTCCAGCGTCGACCAGGTCTTGGAAGGTTCGGTACGGAGAGTCGGCCGCCACCACCAACAATTGGGGCTCGAGGCCGAAGCCACCGGCGAACTGGAGATCGGATTTGGTGTAGGTGGCGGGCGAGTCGGGCAGTAGGTAGGCCAGATGCGACGGGATCGAAGTGTGTCCGATGGTGCAGCCGTCGGCCGGTGAGTTGAGCAATTGGTTGATGCCCGTGGCACCACCGCCGCCGGGCACGTTGACGACCTGGAAATCGGTGCCAGGGAACTCGTCTTTGAAATATTCCGCCAGGAGCCGGAAATTGGTGTCCGAGGCTCCACCGGCGGAGAAGGTGACGATGATCTGAACGGTTCTGCAATTGTCAGGATAATGGACGCCCCCGGTCGGGTCGCCGCCATCGGACTGAGCGCCACAGGCGGCTAGGAGTGGAAGGACTCCGAAAAGAAGGGCGATAACAGACTTTTTCACTGGTAGTTACTCCGTTGTCTATCGGTGCGGAGATCCGCGAGTCTGAGGTTCGTTCACGTGGGTGCGCCAGTGGCGCCGACCGCTTCTGGGCGGTCATGGGGTCAGGTCTCACACCTCCTCTCCGGCGACGGGCACGAGGGCCTTCTTACGACGGAGGAAGGCCGATCGGGTCGTCAGGACGCCCCGGATCAGGAAGACGACGACGATGAGGGCGAAGGCTGAAGCCGAGACGGGGCTGCCCAGGAAGGTTTGGACGGGATCATTGCCGAGCGACAGGGCCCGGCGGAAGTTGGCTTCGAGCATGGGTCCCAACACCAGCGTCAGGGCGGCCGGGGCCAACGGCACGTCGAGCTTGCGCAGGGCCAGGCCGACCAGCCCTGACACCCACATCACCAGGATGTCGAATGTGCTGTTGTTGGTTAGGAAGGCCCCGACCGACATCACGCCGAGGGTCACCGGGTACAGGATCAAGGTCGGCACCCGCAAGATCGAGACCCAGACCTGGACCAAGGGCAGAGCCATGATGAAGAGGATGACGTTGGACACGATGAGGCTGGCGATGATGCCCCAGGCGATCTCAGGGTGTTGGGCGTAGAGCAGCGGTCCGGGCTGCAAGCCATTGATGATGAAAGCGCCCAGCAGGATGGCCATGGTGGCCGAGGACGGTATGCCCAGGGTCAGCAGCGGGATGAAGTTCGAGATGCCCAGGGCGTTGTTGGCCGTCTCCGGTCCGGCCACCCCCTGGATGGCGCCATGGCCGAAGCGTTCGGGGTGTTTGGAGACCCTCTTCTCGACCGCGTACGAGGTGAAGGCGCTGGCCGCGGCCGGCGACCCCGGTACCAGGCCGAAGAAGAAGCCGATCACCGTGCCCCGGCCCATCGAGCCCAGGCTGTCGCGGATGTCTTGCCACTTGAGCCTGAGCGAGCCGATGTTGGCTGAGAAGTCGGGCACTTTGCCGCTGCCCAAGTTCTCCAAGATCTCGGCCAGCCCGAACAGCCCCATGATGATGGCGATGTAGTTCAAGCCGCTGGACAAGGCCAAGGTGCCGAAGGTGAATCTCGGGCTGCCGGTGAAGTGATCGAGGCCGACCGTGCCTATGAGCAAACCCAAGGCGGCTGAGATCAAGCCCTTGATCATGGACGAGCCGGCCAGACCGATGACCAGCATGAGGGCGAGCAGGGAGAGGGCGAAGACGTCCGTGAACTTGAGTTTGATGGCCAAGGTGGCGAAGGGGCTGGCGAAGAGGACGCCGATGACGGCCAGACTGCCACCGACGAACGAGCCCACGGCGGCGATGGCCAAGGCTTTGCCGGCCTCGCCCCGTTTCGTCATCTCGTAGCCGTCGATGCCGGTGGCGACGGAGGAGACCTCGCCGGGGATGTTCAACAGCACAGAGGTGATGGTGCCGCCGTACATCGAGCCGTAGTAGATGGCCGCGATCATGACGATGGAGGCCGTCGGTTCGAGCACGAAGGCCAAGGGCAGCAGCAGCGCGGTGGCGGCCGAGGGGCCGAAACCGGGCAAGATGCCAGTGATCATGCCCAGGGCGCAACCGAGCACGGCGAAGGCCAGGATCTGGGGCGTCAGGATGTGTGAGAAGCCCAGCAGAAGATCCTTCAGAATGTCCATCAGACCCCCAGCAGCCAGAGCAAGCGGAATGGATCGGGCAGGGCGATGCCGATGCGGTCGGCCCCCAGGTTGACTAAGACGGACACCACGGCGGTGATGGGCAGAACCAGCCACCAACGTATCCGGGCGATGAAGATGAGCATGCCGCCGACGTAGGCGGTGGTGGTGAGGACGAAGCCGATCTTGTCCAGGGCGAAGATCGGGATCAGGGCCCAGACGATGGTGAAGACGATGGTGCGCCGTCCGGCTCGCTCGATGCGGCTGGCCTCGGCCGCCTCGGCCGCCTCTTCCGCCGCCACCGCCGCGCCCAACAGGCCGTCGGATGGGCGCGGGGCGGGTTTGGTGATCAGCCAGAGCAGGCTCAGAACCACCATCAGGGCGGACACCAGCGCCGGGAAGAGGCCCGGGCCGGGCTGATTGCGTTGCCACAGGCCGTAGCCGAGGGCTTGGACGAACATGGCGCCGCAGACCACGATGAGGCCGACGGCGGCGATGCGTTCGCCCCGAGTGCGCTGAGGCCGGACCGGCTGGTCGGGCGGCGGGCTGGTTCGATCAGTCATCGGGATCGCCTGACATCTCCGCCGCCAGGTGCTGGCGCAGCTCGGCCACAGCGCGCCGGCCCCAGGCGGCGGCGGCCCGGGCCAAAGCCGGCGACTGGCCCAGGTGGTGGGCCGGGTCGAGCGAGTCGGCCAGGGCCTGCTCGTCCAGGACCGCCTGGATGCGCGGGTCGGACCGCAAGATGTCGCCGAAGTCGAGGCCCTCGACCGCCGCGCGCTGCCCGGCCTCGTACACGACATCGTGGGCCCGTTGCCGGCCCAGCCGCACGGCCAAGCCCATCATGACGGCTTCGCTCATGATCAAACCGGAAGTCAAGTCGAGATTGCTTCGCATACGGCCGGCGTCGACCTTCAGACCGGCCAGAACCACGCTCAGACGAGCCAGTATGTCGCCGGTCGCGACGCAGGCGACCTGGGTCGCCTCCTGCAGCATGAGGCTGCGGGAGCGGTCGGCCTCGTGCTCGATCTGCATTCCCTCCAGAGCCAGTGAGACGGCGGCTCGGACTTGGGCGGCGCTGGCGATCATGTCTTGGCAGAGCTGGGGGTTGCGCTTCTGCGGCATGGTCGAACTGCCGACCGTGCCATTCGGCAAGGGCTCCTCGACCTCGCCGAATTCGGTCTTCATCAAGGTGTAGATCTCGCGCGCGATCTTGCTCACGGTGCCGGCCAGCAGCCCTAGGGCCGTCACATACTCGGCCAAGTGATCGGCGATGCTACGGGCCGGCACCGGCATCGGCGTCAAGCCCAAGGCCGCGCCGACGGCCCGCTGGACGGCGACGCCGTCTGGGCCGGTGGCGGCGAAGTTGCCCACGGCCCCGCCCAGCAAGACCACGAAGACCCGTCCTTCGAGTTGGCGCAGGCGTTCGCTCTGGCGGGACAACTCGTCGACCCAGGTGGCGACCTTGAAGCCGAAGGTGGTCGGAACGGCGTGCTGGCCGTGGGTGCGGCCCGCCATCGGCGTCTCGGCGTGGGCTTCCGCCAAGTCGGCGGCGGACGAGAGGCAGTCGGCCAACAGGCCGAGGAAGACGCGGTGGGCCCGGCGCAGCACCAGGGCGTCGCCGGTCTGGACGATGTTCTGGGTCGTGGCGCCCCAATGGACCCAGCCGCCGGCCGGCTCTCCGGCCACGCGGGCCAACTCCCAGACCAATGGCACCAGCGGATGGCTGGTGCGTAGGGTGGCCGCGTCGATGGCGTCACGGTTCAGCGCTTCGAGCTGGGCCACTTGGGCGATGCGGTCGGCCGCCGACGCTGGTATGAGGCCGAGCTGGGCCTGGGCCCGGGCCAGAGCCGCTTCGACGTCCAACCAGGCTTGCCAGCGCGACTCCAACTGGTAGAGATGGCGGATGCCGGTCTCGGGCACTCGCCCGGCGGTCGGAGTGACACTGGGCACGGGGTCCCCCTCGTTCTCGCTCGATGGTGATGGAGTCGTTCTGGATCGGATGGATCGCCACTGGTGGCCGTGCGTCGGTGGACCTGACGTCTCACCGCCTTGGTGAGGTGATGCCAGATAAACACGCTCGAGCCTCAGCCTTCAATGAGTAAATGGCTGCAATTTTGCTGGTATCGTTTGCGGATGGCCACCCTACGGGACATCGCCGTCCGGGCCTCGGTGTCGATCTCGACCGCCTCACGCGCGCTGAGCGGGCACCACCACGTTCAGGACGAGACGAGAAAGCGCATTCAAACCATCGCCCGCGAGCTCGGCTACGTGCCGAACTCGATGGCGCGCGGTCTGAGGCGCAATCAGACCCGCACCATCGGGGTCTTGATCCCGGACATGCGCAATAGTTCTTTCTCTAGCGAGTCGGCCGTCCTACTGCAGCGGAAGTTCCAAGAGCTGGGCTATGGCACCGTCCTCTACGTCACTGGCTACGACCGTGAGACCGAGTTGCGTTGTATCGACCGTCTGCGCTTCCAGCAAGTCGACGGTGTGCTGCGGGTGCCGACCTCGGCCATGAGCGTGGACGTGCTGAACGCCGGCCCCCGTTCCATTCCGGTGCTGGAATTCTTGCGTCGTTCCCAGGCCGAGCGTTACGACGGGGTGCTCTACGACGACGAGGAGGGCGCCTACCGGGTGATGGAGCACTTGATCCACCTGGGCCACCGCCGGATCGGCGTCATCACCGGGCCGCCCGAGACCAGTTCAACCAAGCGTCGGCTGTCCGGGGCCGAGCGGGCCTTGGTCGCCGCCGGCCTGGGGCCGAAGGCTCTGCGAGTGGTGCATGGGGAGTACTCACCGGCGGCGGGTCATCGCGCTTTCGAGACCTTGATGGCGGTCGAACCGCCAGTCACGGCGGTCTTCGCCACCAGCGCCCAGTTCGTCCTGGGGGTGGCGATGGCGGCCAAAGAACAAAACGTCTTGATTCCCCAGCGGGTCTCTTTGGCCGCTTTCGGGGACCCGGAGTGGGGGCAGCTGATATCGCCGCCCCTGACCACGTACACCCTGCCCCTGCCTGAGATGGCCATGACAGCCGCCCTCTTGCTGACCTCGCGGATCGAGAAAGGCCCACCAGAGGATGGGCGTCCGGTCCGGATCTGGATATCGGGCGACCTGGTGGTGCGCGGATCGACGGCTCCGCCCGGCGGACTCTGAGGGCCGTCGGCAATCGATTCCAGGGGGCTTGTCAGATAATTTCCGTTGACGCTGGCCAGCGCTCCGGGTTCACTCGGTGGCAAGTCCGACGCGGTCGCCCCAGCCCGGCGGAACCGGTCCCACAGCAGGAGAGAGACTATGCCACAGTCGGGTATCACGATCACACAAGCCATCGCCCATGATTACGAGTGGCTGCGCGAGCGTCCCATCAGCAACGGCTCCCATACCTACGCCACCTCCGACATCACGGTGGTCGAGATCAGGACCGACGCCGGTGTCACCGGTTACGGCATCGGCCGGCCCCGCCCGGGCGAGCGGGAGTTCCGGGCCGACTTCCTGTCCCGTCTGGTGGGCCGCGACGCCACCATGACGGAGGCGATCTGGGCCAGTCTGTGGAGCCCCAAGATGTCCGGACGGCGGGGCTACGAGACCCGCGCCCTGTCGTCGATCGACCTGGCCCTGTGGGACGTCAAGGCCAAGTACGCCGGGCTGCCCCTGTCGCGCCTGCTGGGCGGCTACCGTCAAGAGATCCCCTTCTACATCGCCGGCGGCTATTACGGCCAGGGCAAGTCGATGACGATGTTGCGAGAGGAATTCGCCCGTTACGTCGAGTTGGGGGCCAAGGCGGTCAAGATGAAGGTCGGAGCCGTCTCCGTGCTGGAGGACATCGCCCGGATCAAGGCGGTGCGGGCGACCATCGGCGACGAAGTGGCTCTACTGCTGGACGCCAATTGCGCTTACAGCTGGCACGACGCGGTGGAATTGGCTCGTCGGGCTGAGCCCTTCCAGCCCTTCTGGTTCGAGGAGCCGGTGCCCCCGGACGACTACGACGGCTTCCGCCGGATCGCCGCCCACAGCGCGATCCGGCTGGCGGCCGGCGAGAACGAATACACCAAGTATGGTTTCCGTGATCTGATCGCCACCGGCGTGATCGCCATCATCAATCCAGACGCCCGCTACATGGGCGGGGCGACCGAGTTCATGAAGGTGGCGGCCCTGGCCCAGGCCCACGGCGTCGACGTCGCCCCGCACGGCGACCAGCAGACCCACCTGCAGCTGCTCGGAGCCATCCCCAACGCCAGGCTGTTGGAGTTCTATCCGCCGGCGATCGAGCCGATGCAGAGCCGGGCCTACCTGAACCCGCCGGTCATGACCGATCATGGCACGGTCCTGATCCCGGAGCAGCCAGGGGCCGGACTGGACCCCGACTTCGAGGCGCTGGAGCCGTACCGCCTGGCTTAGTGGAAGCGATCGTTCCCGGCGGATCCGAGCCAGGCGCTCCAGCGTCGTCAGGCGACTCGAACGGCGTCCTTCAGCTCGGCGGGGAGCTGCTGAGGGAAGGAGACGATCAGGTGGCGTCCGAGCGCTGTCGCCACACGGGCGAGCGTGTCCATGCGGTTACGTGCTCCGCCGCCTTCTTCGAGACGGGAGATGACCGACTGGGTCGTGCCCATTCTGAGCGCTAATTCGCGCTGGCTGAGGCCAGCTGCGGTGCGTAGGTCGTAAATGAGTTGACCGAGATCGAGGTCTTGCTCGATGGCTGCCCGCCGCTCGGCGGCAGTGTGGGGTCGCGCCTTCTTGGCGTCCTCCCAGCGAGAGTAGTTGCCCATGTCATCCTCTCTCATCATCGCATTCTCAGCATGATAGTACAAGTGCGATCATGCGGTGCGACCTCGAGTGGCCGGCGGAGCGGGTTTCTCGTCAGACAGGCGTTTCGACACGTCATCGCCGATGTGGTGGTCACATCGTCGGCTGGGAGCTCAGCCGACGTGGGTGCAGCGCCCGCCCAGCCAGGTGGCGGCCACGGGCATGGTCCGGAGTTGGTCGGGGCTGGCCTGGTAGGGGTCCAGCTCGATCAGTTGCAGGTCGGCCGGTTGCCCTGGGGCCACTGCTGCCCGTTGGCGGGCTGAGGCGGCCAAGGCGGCGGCGCGGGGGATGGCTTGTTCGGGGTGCCAGGGCTCCCGTCCGTCCCGGCTGCGTGCGACGGCGGCGGCGACTGTGATCCAAGGGTCGAGCGGGGCGACCGGGGCGTCGGAGCCCAAGGCCAGCCGGACGCCGCCGTCGAGCAGACTGCGGCAGGCGAAGGCCCGCTCGGTCCGCCCGGCCCAGTGCCGGTCGGCCACGTCGCGGTCGTCCATGGCGTGCTCGGGCTGGACGCTGGCGATCAGGCCCAACTCGGCCAGGCGCGGGATGTCCTGCCAGCGCAGGAGCTGGGCGTGCTCGATCCGGCCGGGGCAGCCGACGGCGGCGAAGGCGTCCAAGGCCTCCGCGTTGGCCTGGTCGCCGATGGCGTGGACGGCCGGCCACAGACCGTGCTGCCAGCCCCGCCGCATCAGGTCGATCAGATCGGCCAGGGCCCAACTGGGCCGGCCCCTGGCCTCGTCGCCGCTGAGGCCGGGATAGGGGTCGAAGCACCAGGCCGTCCGGGTGTTGAGCGAGCCGTCCGTCACGATCTTGAGCGGGCCGACCCGGATCAAGCCGTTCTGATCGAGCGGATCGCCGTAGCGCAGCCCGGCGGCCACGGCCTGGTCGAGAGCCTCCCCGAAGACGCCGCAGGCCACCCGGACCTGGTCGAAGCCGGCCACCGCCCGGCGCCGCCAATCGTCCAGGGACCAGGTCAGGTCGAGGTCGACCAATCCGACCAGGCCCCGGGCCGCCGCCCGCTGGGCCGCCTCCTGGACCCAGGCGTCGGACACCTCGGTCGGCACGTCGGACAGGGCCCAGGCGATCTTGAAGCAGTCATCCTCGCGCAGCAAGCCGGTCGGGTGGTCGGCTAGGCCGAAGCGGGCCAGGGCGGGCGAATTGAGCCAGATCGAGTGCAGGTCGGCCGAGACGACGTAGACCTCGATCGCGGTCACAGCGTCCAATAGCTCGCGCCGAGGGGCGTCCGGCCACAGCCCGTCACGGAAGCCGGCCGCGATCACTTGGCTGGCCCCGGCCGCCGGCAACCCGGCCTGGACCAGTTGGGCCACCTCGGCCGCCGAGGCGGCCTGGCTGACGTCGAGCCGGCGGGACAGTTCGGACCAGAGCCGGAAGTGAACGTGCTCGTCCCAGAAACCGGGCAGGAGCCAGCGCCCGTCGGCCTCCAGCGCGGGACCCGGCCGAGCGCCCTGGCCAGCCTGGGGATCGCCCCTCAGGCCGGCCGCCAGGTCGGCTACGGTGGCGCCCGCCGCCTCGGCCGGGGGACGGACCTCCGCCACCTGGCCAGATTCGATCAGGACGTCGTGGAGACCATCGCGGCCGGGTAGACGGACATGGCGCAGGGTCAGCATGACAGTGCCTCCTAGGAAGATACGGAGTGGTCCCTGGTCGGGTCGGTCCGATCGGCCGGGTCGGCCGGAGCGACCCGCCGAGCGCGTTGGCGGACCGGGTCCGGGATGGGGGCGGACTCGACCAGGCGACGGGTGTAAGGATGGCGGGGCCGCTGCAAGACTGCTTGACGCGGACCGACCTCGACCAGGCGGCCCTGGTGCATGACCGCCACCCGGCCGCAGAGGGAGTCCACCACGGCCAGGTCGTGGCTGATGAACAAGCAAGCGAAACCGAGCCGGGCCTGGAGGGAGCGGAAGACGTCCAAGACCTGGGCCTGGACCGACACGTCGAGGGCGCTGGTCGGCTCGTCCGCGATCAACAGGACCGGGTCGAGGGCGACGGCGCGGGCGATGGCGACCCGTTGACGCTGACCGCCGGACAATTCGTGGGGGTAACGGTCCAGCCAGTCCGGCCCCAGGCCGACCGCTCGCAACAGTTCGACCGCCCGCCCTTGGGCCTCCGGCGGGGCCAGCCCGCCCAAGACCCGTAACGGCTCGGTGACGGTGGCGCCGACGGAGTAGCGCGGATTGAGCGAGGTGGCCGGGTTCTGGAAGACGACCCCGACCCGGCGCCGCAGCTCTTGGCGGCGGGACCGGCTCAGCCCGGCCAGGTCTTGGCCCTCGATCAGGACGCGGCCGCCGCTGATCGGGGCCAGGCCGACGGCGGCCCGGCCCAAGGTGGTCTTGCCCGAACCCGATTCGCCCACCAAACCGACGATCTCGCCGGCTTGGACCGACAGGCTGACCGAGGCCACGGCCTCGGTCCGGCCCCGCTTGCCCCGGCCGTAGGACACCACCAAGTCGGTCACCTCTAAGGCGGGCGGCGGGGACGCTGGAGCCATGGGGTCAGTCCGCCGGTCGGCTGGGATGGTCGGTGAGGTTGGGGCAATGCGATCTGTCGGGGCGGGTGAGGCTGGGTCGGGGCCGTCCGGCGGAGGGATTGGGACGGTGGGGCGCGTCTCCAGCGCTGGCGGGGCCGCGGTCGCGCTGGCGCCGATCTTGGGCACCGCCGCCAGCAGGGCCTTGGTGTAGTCGGCCTCGGGTTGGGCGAACAACTTGGCGCAATCGTTGATCTCGACCACCTCGCCCGCACGCATCACCACCACCCGGTCGGCCAGATCGGCCACCACGCCCATATTGTGGGTGATGAGCAGCACGGAGGCGCCTAGGCGGTCCTTGATCCGGCGTAGGACGGACAGGATCTCGGCCTGGACCGTGACGTCCAAGGCGGTGGTGGGCTCGTCCGCGATCAGGAGCCGGGGCTGGCCAGCGGGTTCCGCCGGGTCCGAACCGTCGCCGCTGGTCGGCTGACCCCACCCGGCGATGGCCATGGCGATGACGATGCGCTGGCATTGACCGCCGGAGAACTCGTGCGGGTAATTCTTCAGCCGGGTCTCGGGCTGATCGATCTCGACCAGGTCGAGCAATTCGACCACCCGCTGGCGGACCTGCTCGCGGGACAGGTCGTGGTGATGCAGGCGCACCACCTGGCCGAGTTGGAAACCGACGCTGAAGACCGGGTTGAGGGCCGCCACCGGGTCTTGGAAGATCATGCCGACGCTGGAACGACGCAACTGTCGTAGCTGAGCTGGGTTGAGCCGGCCGACCTCTTGGCCCAACAAGTGGACCGAACCGGACACCTTGGCGTTATGGGGCAGGAGTCCGAGCACGGACATGGCCGTCACGGTCTTGCCGGAACCGGACTCGCCGACCACCGCCACCACCTCGTGGGCGGACACGTCGAAGCTGACGCCCCTGACCCCGAGCACGGTCTCGCCCTCGACGTCGAAGCTGACGTCGAGGTCCTCGATCTGGAGCAGGCAGTCGGCCATGGCTCAGTCCTGGGCCGCTGGCTCAGCTGGGTCAGCTGAGCCCACTGACTCGGCTGAGTCAGCTAGGTCGGTCTGATCGGTTCGGTCGATCAAGTCGGCCAGGTCAGCCAGATCGGCCGTCCCGGCCCGCTCGCGGGCGTCGCGTTCCCGCTTGTGGGACTCCCAATCGGCCAGCATCTTGTTGTGATAGGCCGAGATCCAGGCCAGGTAGTCGCGGCCGTTGCGGAGCCGCCGCCGGGCCGCCGGCTCATCGGGGCCGAGCAGTTCCATGGCCTGTTCCAGGGTCTCGATCTCGCGGTCGAAATAGCGGTGCTCGTTGCTCAGGAAGCTGCCCCAAGGGTCGTCCTCGGCCTTGAAATAGTGCCGCCGGTCGCCCGGAATGGAGTGCTGCCGGATGAAGCGCATGTCGACCAGCCGCCGGGTCGCCATCGAGACCGCCCCAGCCGAGGCGCGCAGGGCCTGGGCCAAGTCGGCCGAGGAGATGTAGGGCTGGTCCATGATCATGAGATAGCCCAGCACCCGCCCGTCCATGCGGGAGGTGCCGGCCATCTCCCAGATCAAGGAGAGGTCCTCGGCGAACTGGCGCCGGGCCAGCTCCTTGGCGTCGACGGCGGGTCGGGTGGAAGTCATTGCAACCTCTTGGGGTCGAAGGCGGCGCGCAGGGCCTCGCCCAGCATGATGATGGACAGGACGGTCAAAGACAAGAAGAGCGAGGGGAAGACGATCATGTGGGGAGCGGTTTGGAAGTAGCGCGAGCCGTCCGCGATCTGCAAGCCCCAGGAGATGGCCGGCGGAGCCAGCCCGACGCCCAGGTAGGTCAGGGAGCTCTCGGCCACGATGACGGTGCCGATGGAGATGGTGGCCAGGATCAGAACCGGCGTCAAACCGTTGGCCAAGACGTAGCGGGTGACGATACGCCAGACGCCCAGGCCCATGGTGCGAGCGGCCAGGACGTAGTCGAGGGAGCGCACCTGACGGACCGAGGCCCGCACCAGCCGGGCCATGGTGGGCCAACCGAACAGCCCCAGCACGGCCGCCACCGTGAAGACGGTGCGCTGGCCGATCGAGTTCAGCACCACGATGGCGGCCAGCAGGAAGGGGAAGCCCAAGAAGACCTCGGTCAGCCGGGAGATCAGCCAATCGGCCCAGCCGCCGTTGAAACCGGCCAAGGTGCCCAAGACGACGGCGATGACCCCGGAGATGGCGGTCGCCATCAGACCGACCGCGATGGAGGACTGGGTGCCGTAGATGACATTGGCCCAGACGTCGCAGCCTTGCAGATCGAAGCCGAAGGGATGCCCGGCGCTAGGTCCGAGCTGGCTGGAGTAGAGGTCGCAGACGCGGGGATCGCCGTGGCCGAAGAGGCCGGCGAAGAAGCCGGGGACCAGGGCCACCACTAGGAGCAGGCCGATCAGGACCGCCGGTCCGACGAAGGTCCAGTCCCGGCGCAGCCGCTGCCCCCCGCTGCGGCGGGTGCGCTGGGCCGGCGCCGGCCTAGCCACGGCGCACCCTGGGGTCGAGCAGGGCGTGGATGGCGTCGACTAAGACCGAGGTCAAGAGGAAGACCACGATCAAGGCGGTGGCGATGCCGACCACGGTCGGGCCCTCGTGCGAACGGATGGACTCGAACAGCAGATTGCCCACCCCAGGCAGGTTGAAGATGCCCTCGATGATGACCGAACCGCCCAGCAGGTAGCCCAAGTCGGTGGCCAGGTAGGTCGAAGCCGGGATGAGCGAGTTGCGCATGACGTGGAGGCCGACGATACGGCCCTCGCCGAAGCCCTGGGCCCGCACCGTGCGGACGTAATCGGCCCCCAGGTTCTCGACCATGGCGCCACGCATCAGGCGGGAGACGGCCGACAGCCCGAAGACGGCGATGATGCTGGCCGGCAGGATGTACGACACCGGCCAGCCTGACCGCACGCCGGCCACCGGCAGCCAACCCAGCTTGACGCCGAAGACCTGCTGCGACAGCACGCCCAAGACGAAGATGGGCACGCAGCTGGCCAGCACTGTGACGGCTAGCAGGCCGTGGTCGACCAGGCTGCCCCGCTTCAGCGCCGCCACCACGCCCAGGCCGAGCCCGAAGACGATCTCCAGCACCCAAGCGGTCAGGGCCAAGGTGATGGTGACCGGCCAGCGGGCGGCCAGCTGGTCGGCCACCGGCCGGCCGTTGAAGGTCGTCCCCAGGTCGCCCTGGAACAGCCCCAGCAGGTAGTCCAGATACTGCCGCCAGAGCGGGTCGTCCAGGTGATACTTGGCCCGCAGGGTGGCCACCACGGAGTCCGAGATGGGCCTGTCGCCGGCGAAGGCCCGGATCGGGTCGCCCGGCAGCGCGAAGACGGCTAGGTAGATGATGAAGGTGACGCCCAGGAAAACGATCGCCAGACCGCCCAGGCGCTTACCCCATCGAAGAGCCGTCGCCATCGTCAGAGCAGACCTTCACAATAGGCCGCTCCGGCCAAGATGGCGCCGTACTGCACTCCGACCAGGTCCTGGATGGCGATCGGCTCGGCGCCGTCCAGGGTCTCGGCTTCGGCCGCCCAGTCCGCGAAGTGGGTCGCCATCCGGGCCGCCAAACGGCGCAGTTCGACCGCCGCCACACCGGCTTGGACCTCGGCCGCCAGCGCCCGCCAAGTCATGCCGCCGTAGCGCAAGCGGAACATGCGCACGACGTCTTCGCAGCCGAAGCGCTCGGCCACGCTGGCCAAACGTTGGCTGCTGGTCTGTTGGGCCCGGGTCAGGCTGGTCTCGGCCGACTGGGCGATGCCCAGGGCGAAGGCGCGGGCGCCGCGGAGGAAGGGGGTGTCGAGTTTGAGGTACGGCTCGGCCTCGGCCAGCACCTGGCAGAGGACGTCGCTCAGCTCGGCCAATTGCCGGCCGGTGCGGGTCAAGAGGTCGGCGTACGACTCCGCCACCGGGCGGGTGTCGTCGGCCTGGTGATGGCGCCACTGGGGCAGCTCCGCGATCAGGCCGAGCGTGCCGAAGCGGCCGGCGTACTCGGTTGAGGAGGCGCCGCCGGAGCCGGGCGGGTAGGGGTCCAGGCCGAGGGCCTCGGCCCAGTCGTAGGCCTGGGCCAGCTCGCCGGTGGCGTAGATGCCAGGCGCCAGCGCCTCCAGGTTGCCGGACTCCGGCTCGCCCTGGTGCAAGGGCAGTCCGAGCTGGCCGGGCAACAGTGAGAGCAGATCGTACAATTCCGGCACCGGCCGGGTCAGGTAGTAGTAGACGCCGCCCATCTCGCAGTTGTGCAGGGGCACGTACAACTCCGGCTGGGTCTGATCGATCAGCCGGGCCAAGGCCTGGGTCTCGGGCAGCATACGGTCGAAGTAGGCCGATTTGTGGGAGAAGGGGAAGGTCCACTCGACCTGCTCGTCGCCGGCCGGGCGGTAGAAGTGACGGGCGTAATGGGACCGGTCGGTCGGATCGGCGAACCAATCCTCGTTCAGGCGGTAGGCGTCCGGGTCGATGCAAGGCACGATCTGCCAGGAGGCGTTCAGAGCTTCGCGCAAGGCGGTGTCCTGGGCCAGTCGGGTGATCAGATGCAAGGCGGTCCAAGAGCCGATGGGTTCGTTCGGGTGGACGCCGCCCACCACCAGGTGGTGGCGCTGGCCGCCGGCTAGGCCGTAGACCGGGATGGCCTCGCCCAGCCGGCTGGTGCCGGCCCGGCGGCGGGTGATCAGGTCGGGGTGGGCCGAGGCGACGGCGTCGAAGCGCCGGAGCAGGTCGTCCAAGGGCGGGAAGCCGTCCAAGGGCGGCACCGCGGCGGCTCGCCGGAGGATGTCCTCCGGCGAGCCGACCTGGACGGTGTCGGGTTGGGACACTTCGTTCTCAGTTCACTTCGAGGTGACGCGGGTCACTTCAGGGTGAGGCGGGCGAAGTAGACGGTGCCGGCCGCTGAAGGCACCTGGTCGATGCGTTCGCTGCAAGCCCACAGGTAGCGGTTGCCGAAGGTCGGGATGACCGGGAAGTCGGCCAAGATCCGCTCTTGGACCTGGCGGTAGATGGCGAAGGAGGCCTCGATGGTGTCGGCCGCGTCGGCCTGGGCCAGGAGGGCGTCGACCTCGTCGTTGTGATAGCCGCCAGCGGCGAAATTGCCGTCGCCGGCCGCCGTGTAGAGCGAGTGCAGGGTGTCCTGCTGGCTCGGGTACAAGGCGCCCCAGCGGGCCCGGTTGAGGGCGTAGTCGCCGGATTGCAGGCGCTCTTGGAACTCGGCGAAGTCGGTCGCCGGAGTGGCCACGACGTCGAGTTCGAGGTTCTGGCGCAGCTGATTGGCGTAGGCCTGGAAGAGGTCCTCTTGGCCCCAACCGCCGACGTACAACAGCACGACCTGGCCGGTCAGGCCGCCGGCCTCGGCCAGCAGGGCCTTGGCCCCGGCCGGGTCGAACTCGCAGTAGCGACCGCAGACGCCAGCCGGGTCGCCCGGCATGGAGGACGAGGTCAGCGAGGTGGCCGGGATCTGAGAGTTGGAGAAGATGGCCTGGTTGATGGCCGCGCGGTCGATCGCCATGGAGAAGGCTTGGCGCACCCGGACGTCGGCGAAACGCGGATCGTTGGGATTGAAGCCGAGCAGGTCGACGCCGGGAGCGTCCAGCGTGTGCAGCCGGTCGCCCAGCTCCTGCTGGGCGATGGCGTTCTTGCCGCTGGCCACGGCGGCGACGTCGATATTGCCGGCCAGGACGTCGGTGTAGGCCGTGTTGGTGTCCTGATAGGGCCGGAAGGTGATCTGCTCCAGGGCCGGCTTGGTGCCCTTGTAGTCCGGGTAGGCCTTGACCACGATGTCAGAGCTGTCCGAGGTCCAGGCGGTCGCCATCTGGAAGGGGCCATTGCCGATCGGGAACTGGTCGTAGGCCTCTAGGTCCTCGAAGGCGGCCTTCGGCAGCGGGTAGAGGCCGGTCTGGCCGTCCGACAGCTGGAAGGGGAACTGCCGATCGGCCGTCTTCAGCTGGACCGTGAAGGTGAGGTCGTCGACCTTGTTCAAGCCGGACAGAGTCTTGGTCGTGGGATTGTCGCCCTGCATCTCGTCGAAGCCGACCACGCCCCGCAACTGGCCCGAGTTGACCCAGGCGTTGGGGCCGTAGGCCAGGTAGTTCCAGGAGTCGATGTACGAGTCGGAGGTGACCGGCTCGCCGTTGTGGAAGGTCCAGCCCGAGCGCAGCTTGATGGTCCAAGTGATGCCGTCGTCCGAGGTGACCGACTCGGCTTGCTGGTACTCCAGCTGCTCGTCCTGGGTCAGGCTGGTCAGCGGAGTGAAGAGGGACAGGATGGCGATGTAGGCGGAGTAGTGGTTGCCGGGCGTGAGATGGTCGATCGTCTCCGTCGCCACGACGATGCTGGCGCTGTCGGCGCCACCAGTCGGGTCGTCGGAGGGCGAATCACCGCCGCAGGCGGTCAAGCCGAGGCTGAGGGCGGCCGCCAAGGCGACGCCGAGCCCGGCGCGGATCGAGAGCTTCACAAGACCTCCTAGGGTGCGGGGCCGCCGCCGTCTTCGGTGGTTGGGCCGCCAGTGGCGTCCGGCTGGCTGGATGGTGCGGTAGAGGTGCGATAAAAGTATGGAACATAGGCGATGGTCCGGACGTGGTGCTGAGCATAGGGCCTGAAAGGCGCCGAATTCTTGAAGTTTCATAAACTTCTGAAACTTGTTACAGGGCTGAAACGCCGTCTCGGCCGGTTGAGCGCGGTCAGTCGGTCGGAGGCTGGGCCTGTTCGGCCCGCTCCAACTCGGTGTAGGCGATCTTCCCCACCAAGGTGGTGGGCAATTCGGGGCAGAACACGACGTCGCGCGGCACCGCCCACTTGATCAGGTGCTTCTTGCAGTAGGCGATCAACTCGTCCCGCACTTGGTCGGAGCCGTCCGAACGGTCGGACAGCACGACGAAGGCCTTGACGCTGGAGATCTGGTAGTCGTCCGGAGTGCCGATGACGCAGGCCCGCCAGACCAGCGGGTGCGACTCCAGGATCTGTTCGACCTGGGTCGGGTAGACCGTCACACCAGAGACCTTGATGATGCGCTTGATCCGGTTGACGAAGTAGACGAAGCCATCGGCGTCCATCGAGCCGACGTCGCCGGAGTGCAGCCAGAGCCGCCCGTCGGCGTGACGGCGCAGGGTCTCGGCGGTGGCCTCGGGGTCGTTGATGTAGCAGTTCATCAGGGTCGGTCCGGCGATGCAGATCTCGCCGGTCTGGCCGGGCTCCAACTCCTGGCCGGACTCGGGATCGATCACCTTGACCAACATGCCAGGCATCGGCACGCCCATCGAATTGTCACGGTAATGGCCCACCGGGGAGACCACGCAGGCGGTCACGCACTCGGTCAGGCCATAGCCCTCGACCAACTCGACCTGGCCGCCCTGGTCGGCGATGGCCTGGTCGAAGCGCCGCTTCATGTCGGCCGTCAAGGAGTCGCCGCCGGAATAAGCCCCGATCAGACCCGAGAAATCGACTTTGGCGAAGCGCTCCTCCCGTAACAGGGCCTGGAACAGGGTCGGCACGCCCGCGATGAAAGACGGTTTGTATTTGATCAGATTGTCGATGTAGATCTGGGCCGAGAACTCGGGCACCAAGATCGAGCTGGCCCCGGCGCACATGGCGGTGTGGACGCACAGGCCCAGCCCGAAGCCGTGGAAGACCGGCAGGATGGCCAAGACCGAGTGCTGATACGAGAAATGCGTGATCAGGGTCATGGCGACGGCCAGGGCGTTGAAGTTGGCCGAGGTCAACTCGATGCCCTTGGGCAGATTGGTGGTGCCGCCGCTGAAGAGCACGACCGCGCCGTCGGTGGGGGCGAGGGGACGCTCGTAAGGCTGGTCCGGCCCGGCTCCGCGCAAGAAGTCGCGCCAGTTCACGATGGTGGGGTCGTTTTTCGGCACCGGCGCGATCTTGCGGCCCTTGGTGACTTTGAAGCCGATCGCCTTGGCCTGGGTCAGGTAGTCGGAGAAATGGGTCATGAGCAGGCGGCGGACCGGCGTCTGCTCCAGGATGGGCTGGAAGCGGCCGTAGAACATGTCGACCGTGACCGCCCAGGTCGCTGCGGTCTCGTTCAGATAGTGGGCCAGTTCGGTGGGCGAGGACAGGGGGTGGGCCATGGCCACCCGCGCTCCGATCCGGTTGAGAGCGTAGAAGGCGATGATGGCGTTGGGAATGTTGGGCAGAGCCAAGAGGACGGTGTCGCCGGCCCGGACGCCGTGGGCGCTGAAGGCGCTGGCGCAGCGGACGACCTCGCGCAGGAGGGCGGTGTAGGTGAACTTATTGCCCATGTAGACCAGAGCGGTCCGGCCGGGGTGACGCTCGGCCGAACTGGCCAGCGTCTCGTACATCGTCGCGTCCGGCACGTCGATGTCGGCGGGGGTGTCGCCGTAGAACTTCAACCACGGTCGTTCAAGGGCCGTCACAGTCACGAACCTCCATTTGGGGTGTCCCCACCAGAGTACAGGCCAGGGCTCCTCAGAGTTCTTCCAAGAGTTCAGGATGGCTCAGGTACTGGGTGAAGAGTTCCAACGAGCGGGCGTCGTAGAAGCCATCCGCGATGCGCTCGTCCAAGGCGATCTTGAGGTCGACCGCCCGCCGCACGGTGGGTTGGCCGTCCGGGCCGACGCAGACCTTGGGCTCGATGCGGCCGATGGTGATGAAGAGGGAGCAGGTGCCCCACTCGAAGAGGTGGTGGTACGGGGCGCCCAGGCCGACGCTGCCGACGTTGGCCAGGTAGGCGCTGCAGTGCAGAGGGTCGACTCCGCGCAGGAAGCTCGGCGTGTCGACGTAGAAGTCCCACAGCTCGAGCAGCTTGACGACGACCCGCAGGAGGCTCCGGGGCAGGCGCATCAAGGCGGAGATGACCTTGTCGTCGGCCTTGGCCGAACCGGCTTTGGCCTCCCGGATGCGGCCAGTGATCTTGTCGATGGCCTGGCGCCGGCTGTCCTCGGGCTGGATGCGGACCAAGACGTTGGTCTCGTGGCTGTCCTCGGTCAAGGCGCGACGAGCGATGAAGCCGAGCACGACGTCGTGGCGTTGGTACAGGCGGCGGCCGATGATGTAGCGGTTCAACCAAGGCCTCTGACGCAGGATCTTGGTCAGGGCCAGCAAGATGGCCTGGAAGAAGGTGATGGCCTCATCCGTGCCGGCCTTGCGCTCGATGTACTCGAGCAGGTTGTCGACTTCGATCGTGATCGGGTAGTAGGCGATGGAATCGTTACGGCCCTTCATGATGTACGGGAAAAGGGCGTTGAGATCATTCGGCAGCTCAATGCGCTCGGCGTCGTGACGCCCGCGCTTGACCCTGGCCGAGGATGGACGGACAGGCCCCATTGGACTTCCTTACGGCTATGCCTGATTGAGGCGAACGTCAAACGCTCGCGCTTGTGGGTGAGCCGATTGAAGTGTTGAGACCCGAAAGGTCGACGATCGCGGCTCAGCCGCCAAGACTACTGGCCGGGCGCGGTTTGGTCACCCCCACCACTACGCGGCATTCGACCTGAGGCGCCCGGCTTCGCCGTCCGTCCGAGGGGCCAGTCGACGCCCGGTCGATCGGTCGGCTCAGGCGTGGCGGGTGTGGCTGAGGACCTGTTGGACCATGGCGCGGACGTGGTCGTCTTGGAGCTGGTAGACCACGTTACGGCCCTGGCGCGAGCCGGCCGCCAGGTTGAGGTGGCGCAGGATGCGCAGGTGGTTGGAGACGGCGGTCTGGCTCAACTCCAGCTCAGCGGTCAGCTGGCTGACCGTGGCGGGGGCCTCGAGCAGTCGGGCCAAGATGAGGATGCGGGCCGGGGTGGCCAGCCCGCTCATGGTCTCGGCGACCTGCTCGGCCTCTTCGGGCGACAGCCGCATCGCACCCCCTCCATGTCGATTGCGCACCAGTAAAGCACGGATCGGCGCCGTCGGCTTTGTATTTTCATATCAGCACATCATGATATGGTGAGGTTATGATGAACGTAGAGCCCAGCCAAAGGCGGGCGGCTGATAGCCCCCTTGGTCACCCGGGGCGCGCCGGCGCTTCCAGCCCCGCACGTCCTCTGCCCAAGCCTTCTCGTTCCGAGCGGTCCGACGTCGTCCGACCCGAGCCTTCCGGGCGTCCTCGAGCCGAAGGAGGCGGCGGCCACCGGGCTGAGTTGGGTCTGGCCCTGGCGGCCGGGGCGGCTTACGGCGCCGGTCTGGTTTTGGAACATCTGATCGGCGCGGCTCGGCCCGGGCCGGCCCTGGCCTACGTCGTGGCCTGTCTGTGCGGCGGCTGGTTGACCGCCCGTCAGGCCTGGGGCTCGCTGCGGCGGGGGCGCTTCGAGGTCGACAGTTTGATGTTGCTGGCCGCCGTCGGAGCCGTGGCCGTGGGCCGGCTGGCCGAAGGCGCGGTGCTGCTCTTCCTCTTCAGCTTGGGCCACGCCTTGGAAGAGTTGGCCATGGCTCGGGCCAGCCGCTCGATCGCGGCCTTGGGCCAACTCGCGCCCCGCACGGCTTGGCTCAAGACCGGGCCGAAGACCCATCGGGAACGCCCGGTCGAGCGGCTACGACCGGGCGACGTCGTATCGGTCCGGCCCCACAGCCGAGTCCCGGCCGACGGTCTAGTCCTGACCGGTCGAACCGTGATCGACCAATCGGCCGTGACCGGCGAGTCGATCCCGGTCGAGAAACGGCCCTGGCCCCAGGCGGTGGCCCTGGTGGCCGATCCCAGCGTCCTGGACGGTCCGACCGGGGCGTTCGACAGGGCTGATGCGATGGAGGCGGATCGGTCGATCGATCCTGGCGCCGCGCCCAAGTCGGCCCGTGCCTTCGCCGGCACGGTCAACGGGCCGGCCGCTTTCGAACTGGTGGTGACGGCGGCGGCCCAGGACTCGACTTTGGCTCGGGTGGCGAGCTTGATCGAACAGGCCGAGGCCGGTCAGTCGCCCACCCAGACGCGGATCAAGCGGGTCGAGCGGGTCTACGTGCCGGTGGTGTTGGCGGCGGTGGCGGTCATCTGTCTGATCGGTTGGATCGGTCTGGGCCAGGCCTTCGGCGTCAGCTTCCACCGGGCCATGGTGGTGTTGGTGGCGGCCAGCCCCTGCGCTTTGGCCATCTCGACCCCGGCCGCCCTGGTGTCCGCCATCGCCCGGGCGGCCCGGGCCGGCGCTCTGGTCAAGGGCGGCGCCGCCCTGGAGGCCTTGGGCCGGGTCCAGGCCATGGCCTTCGACAAGACCGGCACCTTGACTTGGGGCCAGCCCCAGTTGACCGATGTGGTGGTGGCCGCCGGGGTCGAGCGACCAGAGCTGGTCGAGACCGTCTGGGCCGTCGAAGCTCTCAGCGACCATCCGCTGGCCCAGGCCGTCCGACACGGCCTGGCCAGTCAGATCCGGGGCGATCAGGTCCCATCCGACCGTGTCTCGTCTGGTCAGGGTCCAGTCGGTCCGGTCTCGTCTGGTCAGGGTCCAGTCGATCCGGGCGCGTCCGGTCGGCTCGGGGCCGGTGGGCCCTCGTCTGGTCCGCCTTTGACTGGTCGGATTCTTCCCGTGACCGGACTGGAAGCGGTCCCCGGCCGGGGCCTGCGGGCTTGGATCGGCCCCGATCCAGTCCTGGTCGGCTCGCCCCGCTGGCTGAACGAGTCCGGCCGGCCTCTGTCCGACGACCTGGCCCAGGCGGCCGCCGGCTTGCAGGCCCAGGGCCGCACCGTCATGGCGGTGCGGCGGGGCCAGACCGATCTGGGCTTGATCGGTCTGATGGACTCGCCCCGTCGAGAGTCGGCCGTCACCCTCCAGGCCCTGCGCCAGGGTGGGGTGGGCGAATTGGTGCTGCTGTCGGGCGACAATCAAACCGTGGCCGAGGCGGTCGGCCGGGCGGTCGGCGTGGACCGTGCCTTGGGCGGTCTGCTGCCCCAGGACAAGGTGGCCGTGATCCGCCAGTTGGGGGCGTCAGGCCGGGTCACCGGCATGGTCGGCGACGGCGTCAACGACGCTCCCGCTCTGGCCCAAGCCGACCTCGGCCTGGCCATGGGCGCGGCCGGCTCGACCGTGGCCCTGGAAGCCGCCGACATCGCCCTGATGTCGGACGACCTCGGCCGGGTCCCCTTCCTCCGCCGTCTGGCCCAGGCCACCAGCCGCTTGGTGCGTCAGAACCTGATCCTGGCCCTAGCGGTGGTGGCCGTCTTGGCCCCCTTGGCCCTGCTCGACCTCAGCATCGGCCCGGTCGTCCTGATCCACGAGGGCTCGACCCTGCTGGTGGTCTGCAATGGCCTGCGTCTGCTCCGCTTCGAGCCCGGCGGCGACCACGCCGACATCGAGCACGAGGACCGCCCCGTCATGACCCTTGCCCGCCTAGCCCGACCGACTGACTCAGTCGTACAGCAAGTGACATAGTCCTCAAATCTTCGATTTTCTTAGCTCAAATCTTCGAGTTAAGTAGCTCAAATCTTCGAGTCAAGCTCCTCAAATCTTCGAGTGGGTGGCATGATTGAGGTATGACAGATGACGCCCTCCGACCTCGTTTCGCCCTGACGGCGGTGGAAACGGCTCTCAGCGACACACCCGTGGTCGTCATCCAAGGCGCTCGGCAGGTGGGTAAGAGCACGCTCGTCCAGATGGTGACGGCAGGCCGGGACGCCAGAGTCATCACCTTGGATGACCCACTCGCCCTCGACCTGGCCCAGGACGACCCCAAAGCTGTCATCGGCCAGTACCCGGCCGGTCTGCTGGCCATTGATGAAGCCCAACGGGCTCCGGAGCTGATCCTCCCGCTCAAAGCCAACGTGGACGCCTCCCGGCGGCCAGGGCGTTTCCTTCTCACCGGCTCCGCCGACTTGCTGCAGGTCAAGGGCGTCGGCGACTCGCTGGCCGGACGAGCCGAGACCGTCGAGATGATGCCGTTCAGCCAAGGCGAACTGGCGCGGCGCCCCACCGGCGAAGACTTCGTGACCTGGTTGCTGGCCGGGGCTCCCGGGGATGGTTTTCCGGCTTTGGAGCCTGAGACTGTCATCCGGGGAGGCTTCCCGGAGGCTTGCGCCCGTAGCTCCAGCAGGGCGGGGCAATGGCTGAGCGATTACGTCGCTCGCCTAGCCGGCCACGACGCCCGCGAGCTGAGAGGCGGTGGTTACGCCGATCAGTTGTCGGCTCTGCTGACCTACTTGGCGACTCTGGGGCAGACCGAACTGGTCAAGGCCGGTCTGGCCCGTCACCTGGGTGTGGCCGAGTCCACCGTGGACGTCTATCTGCGGTTGGCTAAGACGATGCGCTTGGTCCAGGAGTACAAGGCCTGGAACCGGTCCCCACATCGCCGTCTGATGCACCGTCCCAAGGTCAGTCTGGTCGACACCGGTCTCAGCGCCCGGCTCAGTAATTTCACCGCCGCCAAGGCGGTGACCGCCGGCGGGAAACAGTACTACGGCGCTCTGGTCGAGCAATTCGTGGCTCTGGAGCTGACCAAGCAGCGCTTGTGGAGCGTGACTCCGAACACCTTGTACCATTTCCGTGACCTCGACGGCCTCGAAGCCGATCTGATGATCGAGACCGACGATGGGAGGTTGATCGCCATCGAGGTCAAGACCACCACGACCCCCACTCGGCAGCACTGGCGCAATCTCACTGTTCTGCACGAACGTTTCGCTGATCGTGGTATCACCGGGGTCTTGCTCCATGCCGGCGACACCACCGCCCGTCTCCACGACTGGCTGCACATCCTTCCCATCACCGCCCTGTGGCTGCACCAGTTTCACTAGTGAGCCGGTGTTGGACCCGATCCCCGGCGGCGACCATGACGACAGCGAGCACGAGGACCGTCCCGTCTCCGGCCTAACGAATAACGCAAGTTTGACAGTGCGAAAAGGTTAGCCTAGCCTCACTCACATCAGATGAATACAGTCTGACGATGCCCACGCTGAACAGGCGCGACCGGCCCGCCCGCCGGGACTCGCCACCCGCCCGAACCGGGGTCGACCCGATTCGGTGGTGACGGAGGCCAGGGGAGCGGACGGGCGTGCCGCCGAGTGAGAGAGCCCATGACCGCTGTGACGCCACCAGCCAGCGGACCCGTCCCGACCGGGGAACGCCGCTCGGCGGCCGGACCAGTTTCGACTCCTGGGCGCCACTCGACGACCGTCCTAGCCCAGCTCTTGGCCTTGGTCGCGGTCTTGGCCTTGAGCGCCTGCGCTCCGGTCGCGTCGGGGCCGGGCGCCGGAGCGTCCGAGGGCGAGACCCGTACAGTCATCGACGTCGAGGGGACCGAGGTGCGGGCGCCGATCCATCCGGAGCGGGTGGTGACCTTGTCCGAGCCGACCTTGGACGGCGTGCTGGCGTTGGGCCTCAAACCGATCGGGACGGTCAGCGGTCGGGGACAGCAGACCGTGCCGAACTACCTGGTCGACCTAGCCCAAGACCTGCCCATCCTGGGCGGGGTGGCGCAACCCAACTTCGAGGCCATCGGGGCCGCCCGGCCGGACTTGATCCTGGTTGACGGCACCAGCGTCAACAACAACCCACCGGTGATCGAAGCGCTGCGCCGGATCGCGCCGGTGGTGTACACCGGTTACGCCGGCGGCGACTGGCGGGACAACTTCCGTCTGGTGGCGGAGGCGCTCAACCTGGTGGCGGAGGGCGAGCGGGTGATCGCCCAGTACGACGCCAAGGCCGCTGAATACGCCGAATCGTTGAGCGGCTATCGGGATCAGACCTTCTCGGTGGTGCGTTGGCAGGGCAGCTCGGCCTCGCTGATCCTGAAAGAGCTGCTGCCGGGCCGGGCCCTGACCGATCTCGGCTTGCGCCGCCCGCCTAGCCAAGACCGGGTCGGCCGGGGGCACTCCGAGCCACTGTCCTTGGAGAACCTGCGCGACGCCGACGCCGACTACATGTTCTTCGGCACGCTGGGCGGCTCCAGCCTGGCCAATCCCCAGGCCGGCGGTTCGGCCGACGTCTCCGGGGCCGCCCGGGCCCTGGCCGAGGCCATCGCGGTGCCCGGCTTCACCGAGCTGGCCGCCTACAAAGACGGCCACATCATCTTGGTCGACGGTTCGGCCTGGACCTCGACCGGCGGCCCGCTCCTGATGAACCGAATCCTGGATGACGTCAAGCGAACATTGACTATATGACGTGGGGAATCCCGGCGTCAGGCCAGGGGACCCCGAGAACCAAGAAAGAAAACCGAAAGGAAGACCATGAGAACTACGATCGCAACCGCTGGCCCGAGCCAGCGGAGCTGGTGGCGCCAAGCCGTCGCCATTCTGGCCGCCGGGCTGATGGGCCTCGGCTTCATCGGGCTGGGCAGCCCGGCCGCGCAGGCCGACGACCCGACATGCCTGCCCGACGAGCCCTGCGTCACCAACGTGAACGATGACTACACCGCCCCACAGGGCGGTCAGTGGACCTTCGAAGCCACCGGCTTCGATCCCGAAGGCACGCTCTACGTCTACTTGGGCGATGATACCGGGCCGCTGCTGCGCAGCTACCCTCTAGATGAAAACGGCGACACCGGAACGGTCGCGCCGGACTACACCAGGGTGCCGATAGCGGTCAGCAACTTCCCGACGACAGGTGAATACGAGTTGTACTTCATCGATAGCGCGTTCACGGAACTGTATGTTCCTATCACGGTCACGACTCCAGCATCGGTCACTGTCACCACCGCCAGTTCCGGCGTCACCGGCGGCAGCTTGACTGTCACCGGTTCGGGCTGGACCACGACCAATGTGTCCGCCAGCGCGATCGTGGCGTTGAAGATCGAACAGGCCTCTGATAGCTCGGTCACGTATAACCATTTGCCTGGTTATCCGGCGGATCCTGACATCAGCGCGAATCTGACGATCTGGGCCTATGCCCGGCCCGATGCCAATGGTGATTTTTCGATCACTATCACTCTGCCCAGCGGCACGACGGGTGCGAACGGCTCCAACCCGGAGTTCGGAACGGGCAGCTACCGAGTTCGGGCCTTGGCGGGCTCTCTCCAAACCGGTGACCGGGCAGGCGTGGCTCTGAGCGCCGTGTTCACGGTTTCCTGATCCAGCAAGGGTGCGGGGGCGGATCAATATCCGTCCCCGCACCAGCGAATCTGGGTAAGTCAGAAAGCGCTAAACGATCTTTGATCGCATCGGTGCCAAACGTATAGGTCAAACCCCTTCGAGTTAAATCTCTTCAAAGGAACCCCGACTATGAACGTCACCTCACTCGTCACCCGCACTCGGTACCGCCGGACATTCGTCGGTTTGGCGGTCATCTTGGTGACGGCCTTGATCATGTCATTACTGTCCCTGCCGGCTTACGGCGATTCAGGTGACAGTGCGACTCACAGCGGCGATAGCGATGATGTCACGATCACCGTCGATCCGGAGGACACTGTCGATCCGGAGGACACCGTTAATTCGGAGGAAGTGTCAACGGCTGAGGGCGAGACGGCTGTTTCGACGGTCGACGCTCAGTCGTCCAACGCTGCTCCGACGGCCTATTTCATCCAAGACCTGCCCGCGACAGCGACGGGCGCGCTGGGAGATCTCCCGACTTTCGCCTCCAGCGTCGAAGCCGCGAACATCCCCGCTGACGCCGTAGTCGTGTGGTATTACAAGCCGGGTAATAAAACCGAGCAGGCCGCTTTCACAGTTATCTCTAAGAGCAATAGCGGTATCACTCTTAGTCAGGCGGAAAAAGACGGAGTGTTCACGGCGAGCTGGACTCAAATCAGGAACGGCGAATACAACAACACCCAGTGGAACAATTGGAATAAGCTCAGGATTTATGTGGTTATATCGTGGACGGACGCCGAGGGCGACGAGCGGTCACTGACGTCGACTCAGACCACTTGGACGGCACTGCTGCACCAACCGACTATCGCCACCCATCCGGTCGACCGGACCGTGTTCGCCGGACAAACCGCCAGTCTCACCGTGGTGGACGCCGATGGGGGTATGGGAGCCAGCTTCAGTTGGCAGTCCAGCGCGGACGACGGCACGACCTGGGTGGATTTGCCCGATGCGACCTCGGCCACCTTGTCATTGGCGAACACCACGCTGGCCCAGTCCGGCAACCTGTACCGGGCGGTGGTGGTAAACAATGCTGGTTCTGCGACTAGTGACCCGGCCAGATTGACCGTCAACTCGTCGGATCTGCCGCCGGCGATCTACACCTCCCCCTCCGATCTGATCGCCACCCGACTGACCTCCCTGGTGAGGTTGAGCGCCACGGCGGAACCGATCGCCACCGGCGCCCAATGGCAGGTCAAGGCTCCCAGCGGGGAATGGGCCGACATCACCGGGGCGACCAGCCTGACCGGCTCCGCGACCCAGGTCTCCTCCTCCTACGCCCTGCACATAAGGGACAGCGACCTCAAACCGGTCGATGGCACCCAATACCGGGTGGTATTCAGCAACAGTGCCGGCGCCACTGCGACCGAGCCGGCCACCCTGACCATGTGGGAGGCCCAGATCACCCTGGCCGAAGAGACTGTAGAGCGGGGCGGCACGGTGCATCTGTCGGCCACTGGGTTGCCCGCTGGCCAGGCGGTGAGCGTGGGCTGGTCCGACCGTAATGGAACCCTGGTGGAGCAAAGCCAAGGATTCACGACCGACTCCAATGGCGCTCTGACCGACCTGCCGGTGAAGCTGAGCCTTGGGCTTTACAGTGACAACATGCTGCCCGGGGATGGCTTGTCGCCCCTGGGCGAGACCCGACTGAGGCTCCACATCCACGGTGTGGCGGGCGTCTACCCCACCGGGAGCGCTCTCGACTTCGACACCGACCCGGTCACGGTGGTGGAGGACCCAGCCGCCGTCATCCCGGAGATCATCGTCCAGCCGACCGAGAAGACCTGGGCGACCGAGCAGTTGGAGCATTCTTATTCGGTCGAGATCGCCGACAACCCGGGGCCGGTCCACTACCGGTGGTCCTGGAAGATCAACCTCAGCACCCCGACTGAGGCCGACGCCGGCCTTGGCGTCCAGGATGGCAACACATACACTCTCCCGCTGAAGTATACCGCCCCCACTTGCCAGGAGGGCAGCGTCTTCCGCTTCTGGGCCTGGACGGCGGCGGGGATCGCCACCAGCGACTGGGTGATGGTGCACTGCGGCTCCCCTGAGGCGCCCACCGTCACCACCCACCCGGTCAATCAGTCGGTCGCCCTCGGTGACTCAGTCACCTTCACGGTCGCCGGCACGGGCGTGACCACCCCGGACATCCAGTGGCAGAAGCGGGCTCCGCTGGACGACGACTACGCCGACATCCCCGGCGCCACCGCGACTATCCTGACGGTCCAGAATGTGACCGAGGCGGACAATGGCGCCGTCTTCCGGGCCGTCTTCACCAACCAGCTCGGCTCGGTCCGCAGCGGCGCGGCCCTGCTGTCCGTCTCAAGCTCGGCCCAGGCCCCGCAGATCACCGCCCAACCGGCGGACTTGACCATAGAGACAGGTCAGACGGCCAGCTTCACGGCCGCCGCCTCCGGCGCTCCGGCCCCGTCGGTCCAGTGGCACTCCAGCTCCAACGGAACCGATTGGGCCATCGTGGTGGGGGCGACCGCCCGGACTTTGACCTTGACCAACACCCTGGAGGCGATGTCCGGCACTCTCTACAAGGCCGTCTTCACGAACGCCGCCGGCAGCGTCGAGACCGACCCGGTCGTACTGACGGTGACGCCGCCGCCGACCGAGCGGACCTACGTCAGCGCCGCCGACCCCTCGGTCACCTTCACCGGCCCCACCATGGTGGAGGCGGGCGCCGACATCACGGTCTCGGGCGCCGGCTGGGTCACGACCAGCGGCACCCGCGGCTCGGTCATCGCCGTCAAATTGGACGATGGCGCGGTCAGGGGCGTCACGGCCCAGGTCAACCCCGAGACCGGTCAGACCCTGGCCAGCGACATCTGGGCGGCGGTGGCGGTCAACCCGGATGGCAGTTGGTCCGCCACCTTCCCCTACCCGACCCCGGCCAACTCGAACAGTGAATGGTTGCCGGGCCAGAGCCACAATGTCCGCCTGCTGACCGGGTCGCTCCTGAGCGGGGACAAGATCCGGACCGAGTCGATCCCCTTCACCATCGCCGGCGACACCGTCACCGGTCCGGACCAGCCGCCGGTCTGGGGGCATCAGACGTTGACGGTGACCGATCCGATCAGCGGCGGCGTCGCCACCGCCTGGGTGGAGAACGAGCTGGCGGCCGGGGACGGCGCCACCATCCGGATCAAGGGCCACGGTTGGGTCGACCAGGCCGGGACCGGCGCCTCGACCATCGCCTTGAAGCTGAACTACGGCGACTCCCGGCAATACACCCGCTCGGGCTCAGGGATCGTGCGTCACCCCACCGCCACCGGCGACGACACGATCTGGGCCCTGCTGGCGCCGTCCGACCCGGACGACCACCCCAATGTGATCGTGATCGGCCCGGACGGGAACTTCGAGACCGTCATCGACGCGCCGGCCGGCCTGACGGCTGGGCAGTACCTGACGGTGTTGTTCCAATCCGGCCGCTTCGACCTGGCCGACGTGACCAGGGCCGTCACCACCGACTTCCTGGTGGTGGGCGGGACGCCCTACACCGATCCGGACGGCGGTGGCGACGATCAGCCGACCTGCCTGCCCTCGACGCCGACGCCGCAGGTGACCTTGGGCGCCTCGACGGTGGCTTTGGGCGGCCGGCTCCAGGTCTCAGGCACGGGTTGGTGCCATCCGGCGGAGCACCGAGGCGGCTCGGTCGTCACCATCAAGCTGGACGAGGGGGCCTACAGCCACTTGACCGACCAGATCCACCAGAACCTCAGCGTCTGGGCCATCGTCGAGGCCGACGCCGCCACCGGCGACTGGAGCGTCGAGTTGCAGTTGCCGGACGGCACCGCTGCCGGGACCGATGGCTCGTCCCCCGCCTTCCCGGCCGGAGCCCACACCCTGCGACTGTTGACCGGTTCACTGAAGGCCGGCGACACCGTCCGCACCATCGAGTCGGCCGAGTTCGTGGTCGGCCAATACGCGCCCAACGGGGCGCCCGACCCGCTGGAGTACGACGAAGAACTGTCGGAGGCGGAGCGCGGCGCGGTGACAGTGGCCCGGGCCGGCCCGGCTCTGACCGTGACCGTGCCGGGGACTCAGGCGGGCGACTGGGTCTACCTGTCGGCTTACCTGCCGGACGGGTCGCCCCGGTTGTTGTGGGGCGGGACCTGGTTCCAGGCCGACGCCGCCGGGCGGGTCACCGCCTCCCTGGCCGGCATCACGCTGCCGGTCGGGCAGTTGAAGATGGTGGCCCAATCCGGCGCTCAGGGTCAGACCGGCCGTTTGCTGGGCTGGGCTTGGCTGACCGTCGAAGCCCCGCCGGTCGACGACAGCGGCTCCGGCGCCGCTGGAATCACGACGATCACCCGGCCGATCTACCAGGTGGTCAAGCGGACCACCAGTGCCGCGACGGCCAACTCGACGGCCCCGGCCTTCATCCCGGCCCCGCCGGTGGCCGACGCCAGCGCCTTGATCGGCGCCAACAGCGGGGCCGCCAGCGGCCTCCAAAGCGGCACGGTGGCCACCGTCACCCTGCCCCAGGCCCAGGCCGGGGATTGGAGCTACCTGTACGTCTATCCCGGCGCGATCCCGGTCGGTTGGATCCAGGTCGACTCCAACCAGCAGGTCCGGGTCGATCTGGCCGGTTTGGCCGGCGGCGACTATCGAGTCGTGGCCCAGGACGCGACGGGCGCCCTGATCGGCTGGGTCGCAGCTCGACTGGACGCGGCTCCGACCGCGACCGACACCAGTCAGGGGAATCCGGCCACCGGCCCGGACCAGACCGGCTCCCCTGACCAGACCGGCTCCGGGACCGCCCCGGACCCGGACTCTGGCTCTTCGGCCCGGCCGGTCATTCAGCTATACGCCGACGACCTCTGGCTGCTGGCCGGTGCGGTGGCGCTGGCCGTCGCCCTGCTGGCCGGCGCCTGGTTGATCGTTCGCCGGCGGCGGACTGGCCGGGTCTCGTCATGAGCGTCCAGGCTAGCCGGGGAAGACCAGTGGCCGAGAGGACGGAGGAGACCCAGTCGGCCTCGCTCCCAGCCGCCCGCGGGCGGCTGGGCCGCTCCGACCCGGTCGCCTCAGGCGGGTCCTCGGCCCGGCCCGGCAGTCGAGCTAGTCGCGGCGGTCTGGGCGGCTGGCTGGTCGCGCTCGGGTTGGCGGTCGGCGGATTGGCCGGTGGGGCTCAGCCAGCGCTGGCCGCGCCCCTGCCCGCCCATCCCGTCGTCCCGGCTCTGCCACCGGACGGCGCGGGGGCGGACACCCCGGGCACGGCCTCGTCGGTCTGGCCGACCAGCCTGGCCCCCTGCGCGACGATCAACTTCAGCGTCTCCGGTTACCCGGCCGGCGAGACCGTCTACGTCAAGATCGACGACGGCATCGGTTACGGCGACACCTCGGTCCAAGGCTCGGGCGTCTGGCACAGCCAGGCCATCCCCAACTCGGGCCGGGTCAGTGGCTCCTTCGAGTTGCCCTGCGACATCACGCCGGGCGAGCACTGGCTGCGCTTCCTGGCCTCCGCCTACGTCGACCCGTCCGACCCGAACAAGGGCGTGATCGGTTTCACCCGTCGGGGCGGAGCCGATTTCATAGTCGTGGCGGCCGGGTCCGGCGGCAACACTGGTTCTGGGAATGCCGGAGCCGGGTCGGGCTCGGCCGCTGGACCCGAGGCTGGGGCGGTCACCGGCCAGGGAGCGGAGCAGGTCGGCGGTCCCGGCGGCGTGCTGGGGATCGACCCTGGACTGGTCCCAGATTCGTCGGCCTCGCCGGCCGGGTCGCCGGCGGCCGGGGCCACGGGCCCGACGTCTAGTCCGGAGCCCACCGACGGACTCATCGCGCCGCCCGCGACCGCCCGCTCGCAGCCACGGTTCGGTTTGATCGGCGCCGCCGTGGTTGTCTTGGCGGCCGGTGCGGCGGCGGCGCTGGTCTGGCGTCGGGGACGTGCCCGAACTGGGGCCGGCCCAAGGGAGTCCAATCAAGCTGAAGGACCCGCTCCAGGGGGCGGGTCGGTTCCAGAGAATGGGTCCGCTCTAGGAGACGGGTCCGGTCCAGAGGAGAAGCCCAGCTCAGGGGACGTGTCCGGTCCGGCAGACGGGCCTGATCCCGGGCGTACGCCTGACCCCGGGAATGGGCCTGACTCCGGGAATGGAGCTGGTTCGGGGGAGAGCCTAGACGATCAGGCCGGGCCGGGAACCTCCGGCCTATGACCTTCAGCGTCCTGGACGACAGCGTCCCGGCTGGAGCCGGCCCGGACACGGTGGCCGGGGACGGTGGCTCCTCGGACCGGAGCGCTGCGGACGTCCGTGTCACGGGCCCGGACCTCTCAGGCGCCGCCGGCCCGGCCCCGAACCAGCCGGCTCGGCGGGCGGCCGGGCTGGTCGGGGCGTTGGCGCTGATAGTCGTAGCCGCGCTGGTGTCGGTGGCGGTGGGGTCGAACCACCTGCCGCTGAGCCAGGTCTGGTCCTTGCTGCTGGAACCCGACGGCAGTTTCGAGTCGATCATCATCCATCAGCAGCGCGTGCCCCGGACGCTGCTGGTGATAGTGGTCGGCGCCGCGCTGGGGGTGGCCGGCGCGTTGATGCAATCGCTGACCCGCAACCCCCTGGCCGACCCCGGCGTGCTCGGCGTCAACGCCGGCGCCTCGCTGGCGGTGGTGCTGGCGGTGGCGGTGTTCGGGGTGGCTTCGATCTGGTTCTACCTCTGGTTCGCCTTCGCCGGGGCCGCCCTGGCCGCGGTCGCCGTCTACCTGTTGGGCGGGGCCGGCCGGCGGTCGCCCACGCCGGTGCGGCTGGCTCTGGCCGGGGTGGCTATCTCGATGGCCATATCGGCGCTGGTGGACATGGTCATCTTGTCCAATCAAGCGGCCTATAACGAGTTCCGGCTGTGGGCCGCCGGGTCGGTCGAGGGGCGGGGCTACCCCGTCCTGGCGGTGGTCTCAGGTTTCATCGGGCTCGGTTTGGTGGTCGCCTGGGCCACCGGCCCGGCCCTCAACGCCATGGCCTTGGGCCAGGACACAGGCCGCGCCCTCGGCGTCCGCCTGGCCCGCACCCGCGCCCTGGCCATGATCGCGGTCACCCTGTTGGCGGGGGCGGCCACCGCCGCCGCCGGCCCGATCGCCTTCATCGGTCTGGGCGTCCCTTACCTGGCCCGAGCCATCGGCGGCCCCGACGCCCGCTGGTCCATCCCCTATTCGGCCCTGGCCGCCCCGGTCGTACTGCTGGTGGCGGACGTCTGCGCCCGCCTGGTCATCGCCCCCCAAGAGATCCAAGTCGGCGTCGTGTCGGCGATCCTGGGCGGGCCGGTCTTCATCGCCATCGTGCGGCGGCGCCGGATCGAGGCGCTGTGACCGCCTCCCGCACTCGACCCAGGGGCGGGGCGAGGCCCCGGCGCCGGACGATCCGGCTGGGCCGGGTGGCGCTCAGAGTGGAGCGGCGCTCCCTGCTAGTGGGCGGCGCCCTAGGGGCGGCCATCGTGGTGGCGGCCACCGGAGCGCTGCTGATCGGCGATTATCCGTTGACCCCATCGGAGGCCCTGCGGGCGCTCTTGGGCTGGGGCGACGATCCCCTGGGTCAGTTCTTCGTCCAAGAGCAGCGCGCTCCCCGCGTCGTCGCGGCCGGGCTGGTGGGGGCGGCCTTGGGCTTGTCGGGCGGCATCTTCCAGTCCTTGTCGGCCAATCCACTGGGCAGCCCGGACGTGATCGGTTTCACCACCGGGGCGGCCACCGGAGCTCTGCTGCAGATCATGGTCTTCGGTGGCGGGCCGGCGGCGGTGGCGGTCGGGGCGGTCCTGGGCGGGTTCGCCACCGCCACGGTGGTCTACGCCCTGGCCTGGCGGCGCGGGCTGGCCGGATTCCGGCTGGTCTTAGTCGGTGTGGGGGTGGCGGCCTTGCTCCAAGGCCTCAACGCGCTGTTGATCGTCCGAGCCTCGTTGGCCGCCGCTCAGACCGCCGCGGTCTGGCTGGCCGGATCGTTCAACGCCACCGGTTGGGCCGAGGCCTCACTGGTGGCTCTGGCGGTGGCGGTCTTGGGGCCAGCCGCGCTGGCCTTGGCCAGGCCCCTGGGGGCCATGGCGATGGGGGACGAGTTGGCCACCGGCCTGGGCGTCAGGGTCGAGCGCCGCCGCCTGGAACTGGTGCTGGTCGGCGTGGCGCTGGTGTCTTTGGCGGTGGCCGCCGCCGGGCCGATCAGTTTCGTCGCCCTGGCGGCCCCTCAATTGGCTCGCCGCCTGAGCGGCGCCAGTGGCCCGGGCCTGGCCACCGCCGGGATCATGGGCGCCTTGCTGGTATTGGTGAGCGACATCGTGGCGCAACGTATCTTCGCTCCGACCCAGCTGCCGGTCGGCGTGGTCACCGGCGCGCTCGGTGGCGTCTACTTGATTTGGTTATTGGCCCGCGAATGGAGGAAAGACTCCGCATGAGTCCGTCACCTGTGCCCGCTGTCCCGTCGTCGGCTCCGGCGGCCGACCCCTTGGCTCCGTCGGCCGTCCCACCGGTCCCGGCTGCCGCTCGTTTGAGCGGTCACGGCTTGACGGTCGGCTACGGCGATCAGAGAGTCATCGCCGACCTGGACGTGGCCATCCCGACCGGTCAACTGACTGTGATCGTGGGACCGAACGCCTGTGGCAAGTCGACCTTGCTACGGGCGCTGGCCAGGATGCTCCCGGCCCGGACCGGCCAAGTCGAATTGGACGGCCGGGCCATCACCGCTTACCCGCCCAAGGAGGTCGCCCGTCGACTCGGTCTGTTGCCGCAATCACCGATCGCGCCGGACGGCATCGTGGTCGAGGACCTAGTGGCGCGGGGACGTTACCCCCATCAAGGTGTTTTGCGGCAATGGTCGGACCGCGACCAACGGGCGGTCGATTCGGCCATGAGCCGGGCCGGCGTGGCCGATCTGTCCGACCGTCTGGTCGGTGAGCTGTCCGGCGGTCAACGCCAGCGGGTCTGGATCGCCTTGGCTCTGGCCCAACAGACCCCGATCCTGCTGCTGGACGAGCCGACCACTTACCTCGACATCGCCCACCAGGTCGAGGTCTTGAACCTGGCCCGCTCCCTCCAGCGTGAAGGTTTCACCGTAGTGGTGGTCCTGCATGAGTTGACCTTGGCTTTCCGTTACGCCACCTGGCTGATCGTCATGTCGCAGGGCGCGATCGTGGCCCAAGGTCCGGTCGCTGAAGTCGTCACCGCCGAATTGATCGAGCAGGTTTACAACCTGCCCTGCCAATTGATCGTAGACCCCGTCTCGGGCCGCCCGATCGTGGTGCCTCAGGAGGACGACGTCACGGGGAACGCGGTGGGAGCGGGGCCGGTGGGGGACGTGGGGACAGCGGGAGATGGGGGAGCGGCGGGGGAGGACGCCCGATGAACGGTCCGCGCGCGCCTCGCACACCGCCCAAGCTGCCCCGTCCGGCCCCCGCGCCAGTGACAGTCAGTCCGAGCCTGGCCGCGCTGATGGCCGAATCAGCTGGGCTGGACCGAGCCGCCGCCCGGTCGCGGGTGGAGCAGTTCTGGCGCGCCCACGAGGGCGAGTCCTGGCCCCTGTTGGAAGAGCCGGGGCCGGCGGTCGCGGGCGGTGGTCTGATCGTGACCTTCCTGTGGCGTGACCCGGAGGCCGCCGAGGTGCTGCTGTTCGTCAACCGGATCACCGACGAGCGCGACTTGGCGGCCAGTCTGATGCGACGGGTGGCCGACAGCGACCTTTGGCATCTGTCCTATCTGATGGGGGCGGACTGGCGGGCCTCGTACAGTTTCTTGCCTCGCTATCCCGGCCAGGACTGGCCCTGGGGCGAGGGCGACCAGCCGTCGATCCGGGCGGCCTTGGACCGAGGGCGGGCCGATCCGCGCAACCCGGGGACCAATCGCAACCGCCAGGGGGTGGTGCAATCGGTGGTGGAGTCGCCCGAGGCGCCGGCCCAGCCTTGGCTGCGGCCCCGCTCGCTGCGGGCGCGCGGGCGGGTGACGGCCGAATGGGGGCCAGGGCGGCGCCGGGTCTGGGTCTACCAGCCGCCCGGACAGGCGGACCGCTTGAGTTTGGCGGACCGCTTGGGCTTGGTGGGCGACTCGGTCGATCAGGCGGAGCGCTTGGGTCCAGTGGGCGACCCGGCCGACCAGACGGAGCGGTTGGCGGCGGTGGGCCGACCGGACGGAGCGGCGGGCCGGCTGCCGGTGGTGGTGCTGCTCGACGGCGAGGTCTGGAACTCCAGTCAGGACGCCACCTGCACCTTGGACAATCTGCTGGCTGACGGGCTGATCCGGCCCGCTTTGGTGCTGATGCCGGACTCGGGCGGGCGCGAGCGGCGCTGGGCCGAGATGGACGGCTCCGGTGGCACGGCCGATTGGGTGGTGCGCCAGCTATTGCCCTGGGCGCGTCAACGGTATCTTGCGTCAGCCGATCCGGCCGATGTGATCGTGGCCGGTCAGTCATTGGGCGGTCTGACCGCTTTGCGGGCGGCTTTGGAGCACCCGACGGCGGTGGGCGGAGCGCTGGCCCAGTCCGCCTCGCTCTGGCAGTCCGACCTCGGCCCGGCGCTGGCCGGTCGTGATCTGAGCCGGCTGCGCGCCTACATCGAGGTCGGCGCCCAGGAATGGGTCCTGCGGGGGCCGAACCAGCGACTGGCCCAGCTCATGGGCGCCGCCGGGGCGGATGTCCGCTTCGTCGAATACAACGGCGGCCATGATTACGCCTGCTGGCGCGGCGGCTTGGCCGACGGCCTGCGCCACCTACTGCCCGCCGACACCTGAGCGGACGGTCGGGTTACCGGTCGGTCAGGACCTCGGGCGTCCAGTCCGGGATGGACTGCGACCGGACGGTCACAGCCGCTGGGTCACAGGCCGATCCGTTCGCCCGCATGTCGTGATCGACGTGCTGGGCCATGGCCCGCGCCGCCTCCAGCGGGTCGCCGGCTTCGATCGCCACTAAGACGGCCTGGTGCTCGCGTTGGCGCGAGTCGTCGTCGGCTCGACGGACCACGCCGTCCCGGCGGGCCGTCGTACGGATCGCGGTCATCAAGCCGGAATAGAGCACCGCCAGCAACTCGACGCCGGCCGCCTCGAAAACCAGGTGGTGGAAGGCACCGGGAGTGGTTCCCCGTTCGATCGTCTGCGGTCGCGCCGGGTCCGGCCGCCGTTCCAATTCGTGGGCCCGGCGCAGCCGCTCGATCTGTGCCTCGGTGCTGTGCCTGGCCGCCAAGCGGGCGGCTTCGATCTCGAGGGCCCGCCGGTAGGCCAGCATCTGCCCGATGTCGTAATCGCCCAGGTACTCAGTCAACACCGAACTGACCGGGGCGCGGGAGCGCACGAAAGTGCCGACCCCCCGGATCGTCTCCAGCATCCCCAGATTCGCCAGCGAACGCACGGCCTCGCGCACGGTCGATTTGCCGACGCCGATCAGCTCCATCAACTCCGGTTCTTTCGGGATCCGCGAGTTGATCGGCCATTCCCCAGACACGATCTTCTGTCTCAGGCTGGCCAAAGTGGTCCGGGCCATCGCCGAACCGCGGGCCGCGTCGGCCATCGATGATCTCCTTCCCACGACGACGAGGGTGATTGGCGGTTCCGGGCAGTTTAGCGGTCGGTCTCACGGCTCCGCCTGCCCCAGCGGGGCCGGTGGCTGGTCGTAATCGCGTCTCCCGGCTATGGCAGGCTCGGCGAGAGGGTGGTTACGACGCCCCTCACCGGCGCGTCGCGCGCTGGAACCGTCCTCTCGCCGACGACGCCGCTGCCGATAGGGCGGTCGTTGCGTCCGGGCCGCGGGCGCGGGTGGATATGGTCGACTGGCGTACGCGCTTGTATGCAGAGAGTGAAATCTGTTACTGTGACGCCAATTCAGCCGGCCGACAGGTAAGGACTGCGACGATGGTGATCCCGCTCCCGCTTCGTTGTGACTCCTGTCGTGGGGGCGTCTGGCCCGACCCATCGCCGGGTCCAGGCCGGGCGCCCGTCCCTGGAACCATCGACCGACCCCCGCTCTTCCACAGTAGAAAGAATGAACATGCCCATCTTGGATGATCTCACTCAAGCCGTCGGCCAGACGCCTCTGGTCAAGCTCAACCGTCTGGCCGGCCAGAACGCCACCGTGGCCGTCAAACTCGAGTTCTACAACCCGGCCAACTCGGTCAAGGACCGCATCGGCGTGGCCATCATCGACGCCGCCGAGCGATCCGGCGAGCTGAAGCCGGGCGGCACCATCGTGGAGGGCACCTCCGGCAACACCGGCATCGCCTTGGCCTGGGTGGCGGCGGCCCGGGGCTACAAACTGGTGCTGACCATGCCGGAGTCGATGTCCTTGGAGCGGCGGGCGCTGCTGCGGGCCTACGGGGCCGAGCTGGTCCTCACCCCCAAGGCCGACGGCATGCGCGGAGCCGTCGAGACGGCCGAGCGGGTGGCGGCCGAGCGGGGCGGCGTCCTGGCCCGCCAGTTCGCCAACCTGGCCAACCCCCAGGTCCACTACGACACCACCGGGCCGGAGCTGTGGCAGGCCAGTGAGGGGCGGATCGACATCTTGGTCTCGCCCTTCGGCACCGGCGGCACCCTGACCGGCGCCGGGCGCTACCTGAAGGAACAGAACCCCGCCATCCAGATCGTGGCGGTCGAGCCGGCCGAGTCGCCCCTGCTGAGCCAGGGCAAGGCCGGTCCCCACGGCATCCAGGGCATCGGGGCCAACTTCGTGCCCGAGGTCTTGGACCGGACTTTGATCGACGAGGTCCTGACGGTGACTACGGCCGACGCCATCGCCACCGCCCGCGCCCTGGCCACCGAGGAAGGCATCCTGACCGGCATCTCGGCCGGCGCCGGGGCCAAGGCCGCCATCGAGTTGGCGGCCCGGCCGGCCAACGCCGGCAAGTTGATCGTGGCCATCACCCCGGACTTCGGCGAGCGTTACCTCTCGACGCCGCTCTTCGCCGGCTTGGTCGAGTGACTCAAGCCTCCGGGTCGTACAACCGCTTCAGCCAGGCGGCGGCCTTGGCGAAGTCGGAGTCCCGGAAGCCGGCTTTGACCACCGGTTCGGTGCCGTCGGCCCTGGGGTAACTGCCCAGGTAGTCGACCCGCTTGCAGGTCCGGTGCAGCCCCAGCAGGGCTTCGGCCAGCCGGGCGTCCGCGATGTGGCCTTCGGCGTCGACGCTGAAGTAGTAATTGCCCAGTTTGTCCTTGGCCGGGCGCGACTCGATCCGGCAGAGATTGACCCCACGCAGGGCGAATTGCTCCAGCATCTGCCTCAGGGCGCCGGGATGGTCGTCCCGCATGTGCAAGATCAGGCTGGTTTTGTCGTGCCCGGTGGGGGCCGGCGGCGCGGCCGGGCGGGCCGCCAAGACGAAACGGGTGACGGCCTCGGCGTTGTCCGCGATGTCTCGGGCCAAGGCTTCCAGGCCGTAGAGCTGGCCGGCCACGTCGGCGCAGACGGCGGCGTCGAAGGTCGAGTCCGGTTGGGCCACCTGGGCGGCGGCGGCGGCGGTCGAGCCCTGCTCGGTGACCTGGGCTTGGGGCAGGTTGAGCTCCAGCCAGCCGCGCACCTGGGCGGCGGCGTGGGGGTGGGTGATGACCCGCTCGACGCCGGCCAAGCTGGCGCCGGGGCGGGCGTAGAGACCGAATTGGATCGGCAGCAGGACCTCGCTGACGATGACCAGCGCCTTGCCTTGGGCCAAATTGTCGATGGTGGCTGAGACGCCGCCCTCGACCGAGTTCTCGATCGGCACCAGACCGGCCCGGACCGAGCCGTGGCGGACGGCGTCGAGGGTGGCTCCGACGGTGGGGAAGGGGCGGGTCTCCTCGTCGTAGCTCAAGCTGAGCAGGGCCTGATGGGTGAAGGTGCCCGCGGGGCCGAAGTATCCAAGCACGAGCGCAAGGCTACCGCTGATGCCGCCGGAGCCGGCCCGGCCCCAACCACACGGGCACTTGACTTAAGAGGCGCTCCCCGTCTCAGTCGGGCGGCGTCATGACCAGGAAGGCCTGGGGCACTGACTCGGCCTCCAACCAGCTAGTCGGGCCGACCACGTCGCCGTCGACCTGGCACATCGTCGCCGGGCTGGCTTCGATCCTGACCCGACGGCCCTGGTCGTACTCCAGGGGCTGGCCGGACTGGCCCAAGCGGCCGCTCAATCCCTCCGGCAGCTCCGGTTTGGCGACGCTGCCGGCGATCAGGCCGGACACGATCTTGGCCCAGTCGACGACCTTGGTCGGGGCCACCACCAGCAGATCGAGCAAGCCGTCGTCGAGCGAGGCGGCCGGGAAGAGTTGGATCGGAATCTGGACGCCGCCGACGTTCGACACCAGCACCGACAGGGCCCGGCGGACCACCGGCGGCCGGTCGTCGACTCGGACCGTGACCTCGATACCGTCGTTGCTCAGATTCTGCAAGATGGACAAGGCGTAGGCCATGTTGCCGACGGTCTGCTTCAGCTCGGAGCTGGTCGCCTCCATGGCGGCGGCGTCCGCCCCCAGCCCGGAGATGACAGTCGAGTGGGCGCTGAAGCCGGGACCGGTCACCTTGACCGAGTCGATCAGCTTGGGGACGCCCTCGAAAGCGACCCGGAAGGCGCCGTCCTGGTCCAAGGGGATGGACAGATTGTGGGCCAGGATATTGCCGGTGCCGCTGGGAATGATGGCCACGGGCAACCCAGAGCCGATCAACTCGGCCGCCACCGCCCGGACCGTGCCGTCGCCGCCCACCGCCAACACCAGATCGACGCCGCGCTGGCGGACCGCCTGCGCCATCGAACCGCCGGGATCGTCTGGAGTGGTGGCCAGCCAGAAGGCCGGTTTCCAGCCGCGCTGGTGGAACTCATAGTCGAGGCGACGGTGGAACAGGCCCAAGTCGGTCAGCTTGGTCGGGTTGTAGATGACGGCGGCCTGACGCGAGCTGACCGCGCCGGTCTCAGCCGGCCGGGGGTCCGCCCGTTCCGAGACCAGCCAAACGGCCAGGGCGACGCTGGCGCCGATCAGGACGCCGCCCACCAAGTCGGAGGGCCAGTGCGCCCGCATGGCCCAGCGGTCCGCCGCCACCACGGCCACGCCGATCAGTCCGTTCAAGCGGGCCAACCAGAGCGAGGCGATGGCGCCGCGCTGCTGGCGTCGTAGCAACACCGCCAAGATGGCCAGGGTCGTGACCATGGCGACATGGCCGGAGGGATAGGCCCAGCCGCCCTGGGCGATGTTGTCGGCGAAGGGCGAGTCGGGCCGGACCCGGTGACAAAGACGTTTGAGCGCTAAGTAGGCCAGAGGTCCGACCACGATGGTGGCCGCCATCGACCAGGCCAGGCGGCGCAGACCCCGGTTCCAAGCCCACACCGACATCACGGCGATGACGACGCCGACCACCACCGGCGAGCTGACCAAGGCCAGGGCGGACAGAATCTGGCCCCAAGCCGAATCCGGGTCGAGCCTGGGACCGGACCAGGCCCGGTCCCAGGCCGTTAGATCCGGCCAAGCCAGGACTGCGGCGGTCCACAGTCCGAAACCGATCAGGCAACCGAGCAGCAGGCGTCGCCGCAGCGTTGGGCTCATCGGCCTGCCTCAGTCATGCCGGCCATTCTTCCACTTCGGCCCCAGCCCTGGCCTGGCCCGGTCCGCTTCAGCCAATCAGGCCGGTTGTCCGTTCCAGGCCGCTCCGGCGGGGGACACTAGACTGACCGGGTGATCGATCCCAAGCTGCTCCGTACCGAACCCGACCGTCTGCGCCGCGCCCAAGTCGCTCGCGGCGAGTCGCCCGAGCTAGTGGACCGTCTGATCGAGGCCGACGAACGGCGGCGTTCCAGCGCCGCCGCCTTCGAGGCCTTGCGGGCGCGGCAGAAGGAGGTCAGCAAGCAGGTGCCCAAGGCGGCGGCCGACCAGCGGCCGGCCCTGCTGGAGGAGGCCAAGGCCCTGGCCGAGCAGGTCAAACAGGCCCAGGCCGTCGCCAGTTCGGCCGAGGCCGACTTCGGCCAGGCGCTGCGTCTGCTGCCCAACCCGGTCTTCGACGACGTGCCGGTCGGGGGCGAGGACGACGCCCAAGTCTTGGAGACCATCGGTCGCCCGCGTGACTTCGCGGCCGAGGGCTTCAGCCCCAAGGACCACGTCGAACTGGGCGAGGCCCTCGGCGCCATCGACATCGAACGCGGCTCCAAGGTGTCGGGCCCGCGCTTCTACTTCCTGACCGGGGTGGGGGCTCAACTCGAGTTCGCCTTGATCCAATTCGCCATGGCCAAGGCCATGTCTTGGGGTTTCAAGCCCATCCTGCCGCCCGCCCTGGTCAAGCCCTCGGCCATGGACGGCACCGGTTTCCTGGGTCAAGCCGCCCAGGACGTGTACCACCTGCCGGAGGACGACCTCTACCTGGTCGGCACCTCCGAGGTGGCGCTGGCGGCGTACCACTCGGACGAGATTCTAGACGGCGCCGCCCTACCGCTGAGCTACGTCGGCTACAGCCCCTGTTTCAGGCGCGAGGCCGGCTCGTACGGCAAGGACACCAAAGGTATCTTCCGGGTGCACTGGTTCGACAAGGTCGAGATGTTCGTCTACTGCGCGCCGGGCCAGTCCGAGGCCCAGCATCAGCGCCTGCTGGGTTACGAGAAGGAGTTCATCGCCGCTCTCGAGATTCCCTTCCAGGTGCTGGAGGTGCCGGCCGGCGACCTCGGCCTGTCGGCGGCCCGGAAGTACGATTGTTACGCTTGGGTGCCGTCACAGGAGCGCTACCGCGAGATCACCTCGACCTCGAATTGCACCGAGTTCCAGTCCCGCCGCCTCGGCACTAGGGCGAGGTACGAGGATGGCGTCGGCCCGGTGGCGACCCTCAACGGCACCCTCTGCGCCATGACCCGTGTCATCATCGCTCTGCTGGAGAACCACCAGCGGGCCGACGGCTCGATCTATCTGCCCCAGGCCCTGCGGCCGTACCTGGGCGGGCTAGAACAGCTGGGTTAGAGGTACAAGCCGTTGCCCGGGCCGCGGCCGGCCGGCGGGGTGGCTTGGTCCCCGGCCTCGGCTTGGGGTCCGCTGGGCCGTCCCGGAATGGCCCGCCGGATCTGCTCGACCTGGGCTCGGGCCGCCATCTGCTGGGCCACTAGAGCGGTCTGCAAGCCCTGGAAGAGGCCTTCCAGCCAGCCCACCAATTGGGCTTGGGCGATACGCAGCTCGGCGTCGGTCGGGTCGAAGTCCTGGGCGAAGGGCGAGGTGATGCGCCTCAGCTCGTCGGCCAGCTCGGCGTCCAGCCCGCCGGCCAACTCGTCGATCGATTGGGTGTAGATCTCGCGCAAGCGAGCCCGCGAGACGTCGTCCAGGGGAGCGTCTTTGACCTCGTCCAAGAGGCGGGAGATCATGCGGCCGATCCGCATCACTTTGGCTGGTTCGACCACTGACTCGTCCTCGGCCGGAGCCTGGGCGGGGCTGGGGTCGCCGTTCGGCTGCAGCAGATAAATCTCACCGTCGGGCCCTTGGCTCAAGATGACGCCGGCCTGGTCAGGGGTCTCACTCATGGCGCCTAGCGTACTGCCCCGTCCAAACGGTCAGATTCGGCGCCGGGCCAGCGGTCGGTAGGATCACTGCTCGTGGTCCAGCCTCATATGATCGAGCCCGCCTACCTCCAGCGCATGGCCGACGGCACCATCAAGCAGGTCAACCCTTTCACGGGCACCCGGGTTTGGACCGTGTCCGGCCGGGCCGACCGGCCGCTGACCGATCCCGCCCGCCCACCTGGGGCGATCCCGCCGGAGCAGCGCGGCCGGGCCTGCGCCTTCTGCCCGGAGCGCTACCTGGAGACCCCGCCGGAGAAGTCCCGCTTGGTGCGCCGGGACGGCCGCTGGCAGCGCCTGGATTGGCTGCCGGCGGGTCAGCTGTTCGACTCCGTGGCCGAGTTCAGGGTGGTGCCGAACCTATTCGAGATCTTGTCCTACGACTATTGGCACGACAATTACGAGTACGCGCTGCCGGAAGCGGTGGCGGCCATCCGGCAGGCCTATTTGAGCGATGCGGCCGGTCTGCGCCATGTGGTCGAGGTCCAGCAGAGGAAGATGCGCGCCGCCGGTTGGTCCGAGGCCGAGCTGGCGGCTCTGAGCCAGGACCAGTTGGTGGCCCAGGCGACCGGTTTCTTCGGCGGCGGCCACGATGTCGTGATCGCCCGGCGGCACTGGTTGGATCAGGCCAGCGACGACTCGCAATTGGCCGGCTCGGGCGATCTGACGCCGGACGAGCACCGGGCCTATATCGGTTTGACCATCGACTCGGCCCAGCGGTTGTACGAGACCAACCGCTATGTCCGTTACGTGGCCGTCTTCCAGAACTGGCTCAAGGCGGCCGGGGCCTCCTTCGACCACCTGCACAAACAACTGGTGGCGGTGGACGAGCATGGCACCAACGTCGATCTGACCTTGGGTCGCTTGCGTGACAACCCCAATCTCTTCAATGAGGCCGGGGTCAACTACGCCAGTTATCACAATCTCCTGATCGCGGAGAACGAGGCGGCCGTGGCCTACGCCGGCTTCGGGCACCGCTACCCGACCATCGAGGTCTACTCCAAGTCGGCCGAGCCCCTGCCCTGGCGCCAACACCCAGCCGAAGTCGATCGGATGAGCGATCTGATCCACGCCCTGCACGCCGCCACCGGCTCCCAGGTGCCTTGCAACGAGGAGTGGCACCATCAGCCGCCCGACCTCGACCTCAGGATGCCGTGGCGGGTCAATCTGAAGTGGCGGGTCTCGACCGTGGCCGGTTTCGAGGGCGGCACCAAGTTGTACATCAACACGATCAGTCCGCAGCGCCTGCGCGATCTGGTGGTGCCCCGCTTGTTCGAGCTGCGGGAGCAGGGCCGGGTGGCCGACCTGCGCGTGGCCATGGAGTGCTCGGGCGCGCCCAACCCGCTGCGCTACAACCCCAATTTAGTCTGATCGCCGGACCGGCGCCGGCGGCGCTGGTCCGGGCTGGGTCCGGTGGAACGAAGCCGGTGGTGGTTCAGCGCCGGGTCAGACCTGGCTGCGAGCGGGTCCGCCCGGTGCCGCTTCACCAGACCAGCACGACCTTGCCGATGTGGTCGTCCGAGTCGAGCCGGGCGTGGGCGGCGGCGGCCTGCTCGATCGGGAAAACGGTCTGGGGCATGAGCGGCAGGGTGCCACTGGTGTACAAGGGCCAGACCTGGGTCTCCAACTGGCGCATGACGGCGGCTTTCTCCGCCGCCGGGCTGTAGCGCAGGCTGGTGGCGCTCAGACTGGCCGACTTAGTCAAGAGTTGATTGATGTCAAGAGTTCCCTTACGTCCACCTTGCAGCCCGATGACGACCAGGCGGCCGTGGCGGGCCAGCAGCGAGACGTTGGCTTCGAGGTACTTGGCCCCGATGATGTCGAGGATGACGTCGCAGCCGTGCCCCTGGCTGGCCGCCCGGGCCTCGCTGGCCCAAGCCCCGTGGTAGTCGAAGGCGGCGTCCGCCCCCAACTGGCGGCAGTGCTCGGCCTTGGCCGGCGAGCCCGCCGTGGTCAAGACCTGGGCCCCCAGGGCCTTGGCGTAGGGGATGGCGAAACTACCGATGCCGCCGGCCCCGCCGTGGACTAAGAAGACCTCGTCGGCGGCCAGCCCCACCCGGGTCAGGTTCGACACCACCGTGGCCGCCACCTCGACCAGGCCGGCGGCCTGGGTCAGGTCGAGGCCAGGCGGCGGGGCAGCGCACTGCCCGGCTGGGGCCACGACGTACTCGGCGTAGCCGCCGCCGGCGATCAGGGCCACCGCCGCTTGCCCGACCCGCCAATCCTCGACCCCGGGGCCGACCGCGTCGACCAGTCCCGACACCTCCAGCCCGATGATGTCCGAGATGCCCGGCGGCGGCGGGTAGTAGCCCCGCCGCTGCAGCAGGTCGGCCCGGTTGACCCCGACCGCCTGGACCGCGATCCGGAGCTCGCCCGGTCCCGGCTGCGGCGTCGGGACCTCCCCCAGCTGGAGGACTTCCGGCCCGCCCGGCTGACTGACAGTGATGGCACGCATAGGGCCAGCCTGCCACGGTCTAGCGCTGTGTCCCCAATTGGAGGACGTCCGGACACCGCCGCCGGATCGGGTCCGCCCGCCCGGCCTCGGGCTACGATGGCTCAGGAGACTTAGGCGAGATCGCATAGTGGTCGAGTGCAGCCGCCTTGAAAGCGGCCGGGCGGAGACGTCCCGTGGGTTCGAATCCCACTCTCGCCGCCTAGTTTTATTGTTATTTGCCGTTGCTCTACGGACCGCCTCATAGTCGAATGCCCGTCTGGGCGGTGGTCTCGTCGTCTGATTGACAGGGCCCGGCCGGGAGCGTAGCGTGCCCAACGTCTGGCCTTCTTCGTCGGCCTTGGGCTGTCGCCAGATGCACAATTGAATACGCTGTTTGTTGGGGAAGCCGGTCCAAACCCGGCGCTGACCCGCAACGGTAGACGACGGTCACGATTCAGTGGCTGAGTGAGCCCGAACACCAACTGGCAGCGAGCGTTCTTCAACCCGCCGAGGTCTGCGGGGGCGCCCGGTGGGGCGGTCCTCGAGATCGCTCACCGAAAGGCCACCCTGGTGTCCTCTTTTTCTCGTACCCCATCTGTGAATGGTCGCGCTCGGCCTTGGTCCGGGCCTCTGCGTGTTTTGGCTTTGGCGTCGGCACTGGCTTTGGCCTGGGGCGGTTTGTCCCAGTCTCAGGCGTGGGCGGACGATCCGCCTGAGCCACCCCCGTCGCCGACCGTAGTCGCTCCTGATCTGACCACCAAGGCTCAGCCTTTCTTGGATGAGGCGGCTGGGATCACTTTGGCCGCCACCACGCCGGTGGGGACCTTGTGGACGGTCGAGTATCCGGGCGGGACCATGACCATGGCGGCCAATGGCGAGACGGCGGACGCTTTCCGTTGGACCATCACGATCGCGGACGGCTGGGTGGCCAGGAACTGGAATGGGTATTCGACGGCGGCGGGCGATTCGTTGGCGGTCAGCGGCGGTCTCAGTATGGACGCCGAGGGCGTCGTTCACAGCGCTTACACGATTCCGGCGACTCGGCCCGATGGTCTGTGGTTCAAAGCCGGTTTCTTCACTTTCGGTCCGGCGGCCGGTGACGAGGGTCCGTTGCTGCCAGCGGCGGGGGCGGCCGCCGGCGATCTCACAGTCGCCCGGTTGGCCACCAGTCCGTATACGCTCGCTCTGAGCGCGCCGGCGGCGGCCGAGGGGTACCTCTTCGGCGGTTTCGAATACAAGAATTTGACCACCGGAGCGTGGGTCTCAGCCGGGTCCGGAACACTCGATCCGGCCGTCGGCCGCTGGTCCTCAACTAGTAACGGCGTGGTGGCAGACAGCTTGTGGCGGGCGGTCTACCGTAGTTTCGCCGTCGCCGATCCGTCGATCCAGCCGGCCGGGGCGGCCTCGGGCCAGGTCACGGTCCAGGCCTCGGCCGATTACTCGCAGCGGGTCAGGTTGACGGCGCCGGCGCCGGAGGACGGTTTCCGTTTCGTGCAGTTCGAGCAGAGTGTGGACGGGCAGACTTGGTCGCCTCTGCCCTGCCTGACCGCGAGTTCCTCCCAGGCTTGTCTGTTGACGGCGCGGAGCGACGGTTCGTTCGGGTTGGACAATGTGCCGTTGGCGCAGAGCTTGGTCTTCCGAGCTTTGTATTTCGGGTCGGCCGACGGAGTCGGGATTTATCCGGCGGAGGCGGCGGCGGGGTCTTTGGCGGTGCAGTCGTCGCCGGGTTATCCGAATCGGTTGATGTTGACGGCGCCGGCTCCGGCGCCGGGTTGGTTCTTCTATGGTTTCGAGTTCGAGTCCGCTCCGGGGACTTGGACTGCGGTGACGTCGAACGGGTTGGCCGTGCAGCAGCCGGATGGGACTTTGGTGGCGGCGCAGGTCACGCCGGCGGCTTCCGCTAGTTATCGGGCCAGGTATTTCCAATTGTCGCTGGCGGCCGACGTCTCTGGAGCGGTGACGTTGGCGCAAGGGCCCTATGCGGCCTATGCGCGGGTTCAGGTGGCCTTGTCTCAGGGGCGGACCGTTGGCCTCTTGACCTACGCCTACGACGATCCGAACACGGGCCAGCCCGTGGTGCAGTCGGTCTCTCGTTCCGGCACGGCGGTGGCTGATCAGCCGGGGGTGTATCAGATCCTGGCCTCTTGGTTGCCGGCGGCGGATTTGACCTTCTCGGCCAGCTTGGTCGAGTTTGGGTTGGATCCGGTCCCGGTGCTGCCGGCGGCGGCGGCCAGCGACCCGGTGGTGAGCTTGAGCCCGGCCAACCCCTTCCAGATGGCCTTGGCTGTGACGGTGGATCCGACGCAGGATTATGTCTTCGACGGTTGGTATTGCAGTGTGCTCGACGGCGTGACTTGGTCGCCTTGCGCCAGCGGTCGGATGAGCCAGCGGACGCCAGCCAGCGCGACGGTGAGTCTGTCCAATCAGAGCGACTGGGGCAAGGATGTGCGTTTCCAGGCCCGTTTCTTCGCCTTCTCGGCGGCCCCGCCGGTCGGTGGCGGGACGTTCACGGTCCAGCGGTCCAGTGACACCGGGGTGGCCTTGGCGGTGACTTCGACGGTCGAGGACGCCACTGGGACTTGGGCTTTCGACCGTTGGGAGCAGAGCCTGAACGGCGGGGCCTGGACCCAGCTCAGCACCAACATCAGCTACACGGCCTCTTCTTTGACGGGTGACACGGCCTTCCGGGCGGTCTTCACCGAGTTGGTAGCCCCGGCCCAGCTGACCTTGGTCCAAGACACGAGTAAAGGGTTGATCGCGGTCCAGCGCAATGGCGCCAATCAGGCTATTTTGTCGGTTGTCAGCACGGTGTCCGACGCGGATGGGGTCTATGGTTTCGTCCGTTGGCAGTACTCTCAGGTGGCGAATCCGGGGGAGGACGATTGGAGCGACTTTCCGGCTTGGGGCGGGTTCGATCCCGTCGCCGAGCCGCATTCTTATAACGGGGTGGACACCAGTTATCGGGCGGTCTTCGCCCGGGTCGCCGTCGAGGTGGCCGCTGACAGCGTCGGCCTGGGCCAGGTCGCTGCGACGGTCGATCCGGCCTATTCCGGCCTGGCGGTGATTCAGGCCAGTCCAACCGCCGGCTACGAGTTCGACCATTGGAAGGTCAGCTCGGACGGCGGTCAGACCTGGGCCGTGGCCAGAGCCAGCCAGAACCTGCCGGACTATGGCTGGCAGAACGATTGGCTGGTGCCGGCCGAGTACGAGCTGTACACGGCCGCTGGCGCCGCTGAGGACGTCATCTACCGGGCCTATTTCGTGGAGGCGCCGGCTCCATCTTTGCTGACGGTGCAGCCGGTCGAGGGCGGCACTGTGGAGCTGACGCAGCTCAACCGCGAGGCTGCCGTCTTACGGGCCACGGCTGATCCTGGTTACGTCCATGTCGGTTGGCAGTCCAAGGTGGTCGACGCTCTGGTTTGGCAACAGGCTGACTGGTTCCACCTTCCGGACTATGCCATCTTGGTGCGGGTGAGCGGGGACGAGCCGGTAGTCTACCGGGCCCGTTTCGCCCGGGTCGACGACATCGCCCTGACGGTCAAGACCGCGCCTGAGGCCAAGGGTGGTTTGAGCTTCAACGCCGATTACTCGGCCCAGATCGCCTATGCCGGGCAAGCTTTTGGTACGACTCTGCTCTCTGGTTGGACCACCCGGGACGGCAGTCAGCCCAGCACGGCTGATCGCTTCCTGGATGGCAATCTGGCCGATCAGGCCACGACGCTGCCGTCCAGTGTGGTCTTCGGCCTTCAGATGACAGCGAACGCGACCGCGCCGACCCAGTTGGCGACCTATTTCGACGCCGAGAATTATGCCTTCGTCGGCTTCCGGATCAACGGGGAATTGGTCGAGGTGGCCGATTTCGAGGCCGAGCGGGGCGCTAACTCCTATCTGTTGGGCAGTCTGGCCAGCGGCCGTCTGACCTACATGCTGTCCAGCTACAACGGCTGGACGATCGAGCTGACCAACTCCGACGTCACCACTTATCCCCTCTGGGCCACCGCGATTCAGCTGCCTGCGGCTCCGGCTGGCACGGCGGTGACGTCTTTCGCCGGTGATTTGGTGGTCGAGCCGGTTTACGCCCATAAGGGCACGGCCGATCAGGTGGCTGAGTCAGACCTGGCCGACGTGGGGTCAGCCCGGGCCGTCATCGAGGCGGTGGCTGAGTGGGTCGTACCGCAGGATCGGGCTTTGAGCGAGTCGGAGCTGTTGGACCGGTTGATCACCGAGGTGGGCCGGTCGCAGCTGAGCGGCGCGGCGGCTGAGATCGTAGTGACTGGTTACACCCCAGCGGTCTGGGGTGTGGCCGGCGGCGACGGCGTCGACGGCGACTTCAGCTTCAATGTCACCTTGACAAGAGGCGAGGCGACGTACACCGTCAGTGGCCTGAGCGGTCGGATCGCTTGGGCGCCGCAGCCGGTGGTGGATTCCGTTTATCGGTTGAATGTGGTGGCGAACGATCCGACGCGGGGCGTGGTCGGTGCGGCGGCGGCGGGCGGGACCCGTTGGCGGGTGACGGCCGAGCCGGGTGAGGGCTGGATTCTGTCTGGCTGGGAGGTCACGCCCAGCGCCGAGCCGGCTGGGGACGCCGAGTGGACGCCGTTGCCGAACTCTTTGGATCTGCGCCTGCAGACGGTGGAGTTGGACTTCGACATCACCTATCGAGCGGTCTTCGTCCCGGGCCTGGTGGAGTTGGTCGGCGCTGAGGCGCGGGTGGTCCGGGCGGTCGACGGCGTGTCGGTCAGCGGCGGTCCGTTCGTGGTCGGCGGCGGGGCGGGCACGTCCTGCGCGGACGCCAACGCCAATTATCTGTCTGGTCACGCTTTGCCCATGATCACGATCGAGTCGCATTACTACCGGCCCGGTGTCAGTCAGTTGACTGGTTGCGCGGCTGGTCTGGACACGGTGTCGGCTTTCGACAATGTGGTGTTGTGGTTCCCGGTCAGTCAGTTGGTTGGGGTGGCCGGGGCGGTCTCGGTCGAGGTCTTCGGCGGCCCGGGCCTGGACCAGCCGTTGGGCTCCGTCCAATGGGTCGATCTGACCTCGGCCACGGGTGTGGTGATAGTGCCGGTGGACTCGTTGCCGCCGGGCGATCAGGTCAGGGTGTCTTTGACGGTGGCTGGTCAGCCGGCGGTGGAGAAGGTCTACGATCTGTCGAACCCGCCTAGCACGGACAAGGGTTTGACTCAGGAGCGGGCCGCGGCCGTGGCGCAGTTGCGTCAGCTCTATCTGGAGGGTTTGGCCCGGAACGCGGTCGGCACCTCGGCCACGGGTCAGTATTATTCGTCGCGTTATCTGATGTTGACCGAGGAGTATCCGCACGCTGTCACGGCCATCGCTGAGACCGAAGGGGCGGAGGCTTTGGCCGAGGCCGTGGCTTATTGGACCCGGGTGTTGGAGGATGCTGGTAACAATGTTTTCAGCACGGGTGTGACGTTGAACGCTGCTGGCAGCATTGTGACGGTGCCGGAGTCGGCCAACATCTTGATGGCGATGACGGCGGCGGCCGAGCAGGCCAATCCTGGCCTGTGGCGGTTGTCGACTGGTTACGGCGGCGCTTGGATCAACGGCTGGCGGACCGGTGGTTGGGGCCAGATCACCGACGACGGCCAGGCCGGCGGCGCTATGTATGTGGTCTACGACCAGGCCTGTGTGGAGGCTTCCACTGGCAATGGGCCGTCCGGTCACTTTGGCAACGCCTGTCCTTACACCAATGGGGTGGCGGCCCAGCGGGTCTATCTGACGGCCGAGCCGAGCGACGGCCTGTACTCGACCTTCGGCCAGGGCGACGGCGTGGTCACCTTCCAGTGGAACGATCCTGATCCCGACGCGGCTTGGCCGGGTGCGATCTACGCTTGGCCGGGCACGATGGGTTGGGCTTTGGGCGATCTGCGTCAGGCCTTCGACGACGCCGACCTTCAGACCCATGAGGCCTACACCTACGCCATCGCGCACCAGTCGCCTTTGGCGGAGGAGTACGAGCTGGCCTTCAATGATTTGAAGGTTGAGTTCTTGGACTTCTTGTTCCGTAAGGACGCCAGCATGACGGAGGCGGCTAAGGCGGTGGTGCGGGCTATCGCGGCTTTGGGCACGCAGTCGACGCAGGCCGACCGGGAGGTCATCTTGGCGGCCTACGGTGCCCTGACGGCGCCGGAGAAGCAGGTTGTGTTCAATTACGAGGAGTTGGATTCTTGGCCGCCCAGGGGGACCGGTTTCGTCGAGGCGACGGTGGCTGTGACTGGTGCGGCGGCCGACTTGGTGTCGGGTTCGATTGGGTTCCCGGTTCGGTTCTCGCATGAGGCGTTTGACGCTGAGCCGGCT
>JAISCA010000006.1 GCA_031265875.1 Propionibacteriaceae bacterium | reverse complement strand
GCCGGCCAACCCCCGACGATCGGCGACGCCGCCGAGCCCTGGCCCGAGGCCTGCCGCTTCCGCCTCGACGACGGCGCCCTGGACCAGGTCGTCCAACAAGTCCGGCACGACCCGGCCAGCGGCGCCACCGCCGTCACCTGGCGCGACCGGAGGCCCCTGCCCGAGCCGGACGACCAGTTCGAGACCGTCTGGCGCCGCTACCGGGCCGGGCTGGAGCCCGGCCGTCTTCGACACGCGCTACCTGAGCCGCCAGGCGTTGTTGGGACTCCGTTTGCTCGCTTCGGTGGGGGCCACCAGGCCGGCCGCCGCTAGGTTTTGGATTTGTCGCCGGATCGTCGTCACCGTGACACCCGTCGCCGCTGCCAGCTGGGCTGTGGTCTGCGCGCCCTCGCCCAGCAGGTTCAGAATCTGTCGCTGCCGGCCCGACAGCGCTTGAGCGGCTTCGCTGGACAATGGCTGGGTAGGAGCTGCGGCGGCGGGGCTGAGCAAGGTGACACGGAATTCAGTGATTCGGCTCGTCACGACCGGCTGAGCCATGCCCGCTCGCCGAATGAGGTGGGAAACCGCCAGCAGGCCGGTTCCCCGGTTCTCGCACACCGTCTCGGTCGTCCCCGGGTAGGTCACATCCTCCAGCAGTTTGGCCAGGGCCGCGTTCCGGGACGAGGAGACCGCCTCTTGCAGCAGCGCACCGGCTGGCACATCGCCGTACAGGCCGCCAGGGCTGATCACCTCAAGACGGTCGGGGTACAACTCGATCCTGATCTGGGAGCCATGCGTGAGCGGGTGGTAGTCGCGGTGCATGACGGCGTTGCCCAGCAACTCGCGTACAACTTCCTCGGGATACTCCCAGTGGTCCTGGCGCCCGATGCCCTGGACGACCGCTCGGCGGGTCATGTTCCGGCGCAACACGGCTAGCGCCTCTTGAATCATCAGCGGGATCGGCCCGTCCAAAGAGGCGTTATCGAGGAACCTGGTGCCGTCCGCCATCGGCCGGCCTGGTTCTGGAGTCGGAAAAGCCGCGAAGGTGACGTCCAACTGAGGGAAGAATTGTTGTGGATAACGACCCAGGGTCAGCAAGCCAGCCAACGTCACCGCATCCGTGGACCGGTCCCGGCCGAGCACTTGGACGAACCGGAGCACGTCAGTGTCACTGGCCCGAGCGAACACAGCGCTCCGGGTCTCTTTCAAACGGCGCACCAGGGCGGCCACCAGATCGGGATCGAGGTCGTCGAGAGTCGCGCCGGGGACGACTGCCATGTCATCACGGGGCTGCCCGCGCCCAGCCACCAGGGCATGTGCCTCGTAGGAAGTCAGATGACGGTCACCATCGTGGCTGCGTAGATAGGAGCCACGCTCCAGGCCTTGAGTTTTGACGTGGTGGCATCCGCAGCCTATCCCCGGCCGGGATTGAGGCGACGACCACGGGCATCTGGTCGACTCGAACGATGTCGATCTCCGGCTGAATGGCCGGCTCGATGGCGTCACGGCAATATCCCGAGACCGCTTCGGCCAGGGCTTTGGCGTCGATCGGCACTGGTTTGAAGCCGTTCTCCTCGTCCAGGCCGAGCAGGATCAGACCGCCTGTTCCGTTGGAGAAGGCTGACAACGACTCAGGCAGCGACTTGGGCACTCCCCCTTGCCCCCTCTTCGCCTCCACGTCGGCGAGGTCGGTCCCGGCGGCGCGTAGCCGTACCAACGCCTCGTCGGTCAAACTCTGGAGACTCATCGCAGCTCCTCACATACACTACACAGACACTATACAAGTAGTATACGTACACTGCATAAACACTATGCATAGAGCGCTGTACGAGTGGTGTGATGTCGATGCGTTGTGGGGTCATCGCCAACCTTGGCCATGTCGCTTCGATCCATGCCAGAGGCTCTACATGATAACTACTTGCTAATACTTGCTAACTCAGGCCGGGTCCGACTCCCGTACCACTACGTCGGCCGGCGGCTCCGGCAGCAGGTCGCGCAGCCGGCGGCCGGCCAGGGCGGCGGCGTAGTCCGGGCGGGCGCCGAGGGGGCGGGCCTCTTGCAGCACTACGGCCTGGGCGCCGGCGGCTCGGAGATCGGCCACCAAGGCGGTGATCTCGGCGCCGCGGTGGACCGTCGGGTCGACCGTCACTCTGATCTCGTGGGCCACCCCGCTGGCCAGCACCAGGTCCAGGGCCGCGTACGCCTTCGCGCCGCTGGCGGCCAGGCCGGTGATGGCCTCGTACTGGGTTTGGGGGGCTTTGATGTCGAGGCCGACCCAGTCCAGCTGGGGCAGCACCACAGCCAGACGGCGGGGGTAGGCCCCGGCCGTGTGCAGGCCGACGCCGAAGCCGAGTTCCCGGACCTGGCCGACGGCGTCCGGCAGCCCGGGCTGCCGGGTCGGTTCGCCGCCGGAGAAGACGACCCCGTCCAGCAGGCCGCGCCGACGGACTAGGAAGTCCCGCACCGCCGACCAGGGGATCGCCCCGGGGACCGCCGGATCGATCAGGCCTGGGTTGTGGCAGTAGCCGCAACGCCAGGGGCAGCCCTGCAAGAAGCAGGTGGCGGCCAGCCGGCCCGGCCAATCGCAGGTCGACAACGGCGCCAGCCCGGCGATGGCCAAGCTCGAGGCGCCGGGGCCAGTCCCATCACCACCTGCGCGCAGGAGCCCGCCGGGCCGGGCCACTGTCTGGTCGACGGCCAGACTCACACCGCCACCAGGGCTTCCTCGAAGGCCACCCGCTCGGCGTATTCGCCCTGTTTGCCGATGTTGAAGGAGGCGACCGGCCGGAAGTAACCCATCACCCGGGTCCAGACCTCGCAGGGCTGCGGCTCCGCCTCGGGGTGGTCGGCGGCGCAGCGCTCGCAGGTGAAGCGTTCTCCGGCCAGGTAGCCGTGGGCCGGGCAGATGGAGAAAGTCGGCGTCACCGTCAGATAGGGCAGCTGGAAATTGGTCAAGGCCCGCCGCACCAGTTCCCGGCAGGCCTGGGCGCTGGAGACGCGCTCCGACATATATAAGTGCAGCACGGTGCCGCCAGTGTACTTGCGCTGGAGCTCGTCTTGGCGTTCCAAGGCCTCGAAGGGGTCGTCGGTGAAGCCGACCGGCAGCTGCGACGAGTTGGTGTAGTACGGGTGCTCAGGCGTGCCGGCTTGGAGGATGCCGGGGAAGCGCTTGCGGTCCTCTTTGGCGAAACGGTAGGTCGTGCCCTCGGCCGGGGTGGCCTCCAAGTTGTACATGTGCCCGGTGGCGTCCTGGAACTCCAGCATCCGGGCCCGGACGTGGTCGAGCAGCCGCAGCGCCAGCCGGTGGCCGCGCGGATCGGTGATGTCGTAGGCGTCGGCGCTGAAGTTACGGATCAGCTCGTTGGCCCCGTTCACCCCGATGGTGGAGAAGTGGTTGCGTAACGTCATCAGGTAGCGCTTGGTGTACGGGAACAGGCCCTCGTCGATGTAGCGCTGGATCACCTTGCGCTTGGTCTCCAAGGAGTCCCGGGCCAGCGTCAACAAGCGGTCCAGGGCCAGCAGCAGCCCCGGCTCGTCGCCGGCGTGCCGATAGCCGAGCCGGGCCAGGTTGATCGTCACCACGCCCAGCGAGCCGGTCTGCTCGGCCGATCCGAACAGGCCGTTGCCGCGTTTCAACAGCTCGCGCAGGTCGAGTTGGAGGCGGCAGCACATCGAGCGGACCATGTTGGGGGACAGCTCCGAGTTGATGAAGTTCTGGAAGTAGGGCAGGCCGTACTTGGCCGTCATCTCGAACAGAGCCTCCGCGTTGGGGGAGTCCCAGTCGAAGTCGGCCGTGATGTTGTAGGTCGGGATGGGGAAGGTGAAGACCCGGCCCGAGGCGTCGCCGGCTGTCATGACCTCGATGTAGGCCCGGTTGATCAGGTCCATCTCAGCCTGCAGTTCGCCGTACGTGAACTCCATCTCCTGGCCGCCGATGACGGGGATCTCATCGCGCAGATCCTCCGGGCAGACCCAGTCGAAGGTCAGATTGGTGAAGGGGGTCTGGGTGCCCCAACGCGAGGGCACGTTCAGGTTGTAGATCAGTTCCTGGATGGACTGGAGCACTTCGGCGTAACTGAGATCGTCTTTCCGGACGAAGGGCGCCATATAGGTGTCGAAGGAGCTGAAGGCCTGGGCCCCGGCCCATTCGTTCTGCAGGCAGCCCAGGAAGTTGACGATCTGGCCGACGGCCGACGACAGGTGCTGGGCCGGGGTCGAGTCGACCTTGCCCGGCACGCCGTTGAGCCCTTCCAGCAGCAGGTTCTTCAAGGACCAGCCGGCGCAGTAGCCGGACAGCATGTCGAGGTCGTGGATGTGGAAGTCCCCGTCCCGGTGGGCCTGGCCGATCTCCTGGCTGTAGACGTGCGACAGCCAGTAGTTGGCGGTGATCTTGCCGGAGGTGTTCAGGATCAGCCCGCCCAGCGAGTAGCCCTGGTTGGCGTTGGCGTTGATCCGCCAGTCGCTCCGTTCCAGGTACTCGTTGATCGACGCCCCCACGTCCACCATGGTCCGAGCGTCGGCCCGCAAGCGCTGGTGGCGCTCGCGGTAGGCGATGTAGGCCCGGGCTGTGCTCAGGTAGCCCGAGTCGATCAGCAGGTGCTCGACGGCGTCCTGGATCTCCTCCAAGTGCGGCGGCTGGTCCCGCCGGGCCAACCGGGTGGCGATCAGGCGGGCCAGCAGATGGGCCTCGGGCCCGCCCAGCTCACCGGTGGCGGCGCCGGCCCGGGTGATGGCGGACTCGATGCGCGACAGGTCGAAGGCGGCCTGCTCGCCGCTGCGCTTGACGATGTGGGTCGGCGTCTCGAACTCGAACTCGGACTTAGACACTTGGACTTCCCTTCCCTCGAAGACGGTCTGAGTGAGCGCACGGCCGAGAGGGAGTCAGCAGGACTCCGCCACCTTCCCGCGAGGTCGCGCGTCGACACCAGGGCAGGTCTTCGGACTCGTGGGCAGAACTCCTACTGGCCGTCGCTTCCCAGGATGGGTTCCCAGTGCTTCGATGACGGCGGCCGTTCCCACTCACCGCTGCGGGGCAGTTCCGGCTTTCTACCGGATTCCCTCTCGCGTCGACCCCAGGGGTCGAACCCAAGTGCGTGGATCACAATATCTAGGGAATCACATCGCTGCAACTCCCTAGATATTGTGGCGTGTCGCTTCCCAAGCCGATCCCCCCAGCCTCCGGTCGCCCTGGCGGGCGGCCGGACCGTACGGGTCTGCCGCAGCTTCGGCGGGGGTCGAGACAGGCACTCCTTACTGTCTGGAGGGTCACTTTCGGTGTCTCCACAGTCGTCTGTGGTCGGGTACGGATGGGGTCTATGTCGTAGCTGCTCGGTCGTCGGGGTCGGTCGCGTTCCCCCGTCGCCGAGCGGGGACTTACGACGTTTTAGTCTTTGTGGTGGTCGACGGGTCGTGACCCGGCTTACGACTGGCGCCTGTGGGCTGTCTTCATCGTGATTTGTCCGGCTCGTCGTCCGTCGGGCCCTGGCCCGGCGG